>LUGL01000093.1 GCA_002796835.1 Elainella saxicola E1
TTGAGTGGGGATTGTTGGTTGCACGAGTATGAAAAGCTGAATGGGGCGTGTTTTCAGGCGTTTCTAGACTGGCTATCCGAGGAATTAGGGGAAGAGTGGGCGATTTTACAGTTGGATCAAGCTCCAGCCCCTATGGCATCGACGATTCGCTGGCCGGAGAACATCATTCCTTTAGTGCAACCAGCGCATTGTCCTGAGTTGAACCCGATTGAACGATTCTGGCAACTGCTCAAACAACCACTGAAGAATAAGATATTCCCATCGTTACAAGCATTACGTCAACGGGTTCAAGCGTTGTTTGACCAAGTCACAGAGGAACAAGTCATCTCGGTATCATCGTACAATTTTATTCTAGAAGCACTATTCTATGCAGCTTCAAATTAAATTGGTATCAGAACTGCAACGTTCTCTGTTTGAACTCGAACAATGATTCTTTGAACTCGATCGTTCACTCTTTTAGCTCAAACGCTTGCTGTTTGAACTCGATCGTTCACTCTCTGAGGTCAAACATTCACTCTTTGAAGTCAAATCTTGACTCTTTGAACTCGACCATTCCCTCTTTGAACTCGATCGTTCTCTCTTTTAGCTCGGCAATTCCTTCTTTTAGCTCGAACGATCCTACTTTGAACTCAATTCATGATGCTTTAGGGGCGATCGATCGGCCTTTAATCCGTACGGGCTGATGCTGCTCAATATTCTGTAAGGGCGTTTCGCGAAACGCCCCTACGGTATCCCTGTTACACCCTTGACTAACCCTTTTCGATCGGCACCTGCACCTCGGTTACATATTGCGACTGATCGCCACCCCGTTCATATTGCAAATAGACTTCGCGGGTTGATCCAGTGATGCGATAGCCGTTTTTCTCGATCCATTCCAGGATGGCGTTATACGCCTGCCCCAACGTAGCAAAGGGTCCGGGATGAACGACAGAGGCAACCGTTTCGTAGGCGGGCAGCTCATAAACCCAGATGTGATCGCTGCCAGAAATCGGTTTCTCGATCGGCAAGGCAGCCTCCATTGGAATGCCGCGATCGCGCAGTTTGGTGTCGTGGTAAACCGCAATACCGGGACCAAATGGCTTGATGCCCTGCTGGGCTACATAACCATAGGTTTGGTCAAACAGACGTTGGATAATGGGACCGCAATCCTCATAGTTGGGAATCACGCCCATTGCGGCTGCCACCAACTGAGCTTCGATCGGTTTAATCACCACTTCGTAGTTTGGCATTTTACCCTCTTCAAGTTCTTGCAAACGGAATTCGACGCGTTGCAATCGGCTCTGGTCATCCAATAGCCGCTGCTGAATTTCGGCCTGCTTCAGGCGCAACATGCCGCGAATCACGTCCGGGGCAATGTTTTCATCCAGCAGTTGAGCAATTTGCTCCAGCGAAAAGCCCAGTTCCTTGAACACCAGAATCCGATTGAGCCGGGGAAGCTGCGTGGCAGAATAGTAGCGATAGCCCGTTTCTGGATCGACCTGGATTGGCTTGAGTAATCCCATGCGATCGTACAAACGGAGCGCTTTAGAAGACACTCGGCTGAGTTGTGCAAAGTCGCTAATTCTTAACATCTTCCCGGTTTCAACTCGTTATCTTGAGTAAACACCTTGCCCTAAGGTCAAAGTCAAGCCGCCTTTGAGGTGTACAATATATCGGTTGTACTTGGGAATGCGAGCCTTGATCGAACGGTATACTCTGCCCGAAATGGGCGAACTTTGGACGGACACCTATAAGTTAAAGACCTGGCTCCAAGTGGAAATCGCAGTTTGCGAAGCTCAGGCAGATTTAGGCTATATTCCCAAAGAAGCCGTTGAGACGATTAAGTCCAAGGCCAACTTCGACCCGCAGCGCGTGCTGGAGATCGAAAAAGAGGTGAAGCATGATGTGATAGCCTTTTTGACCAACGTGAACGAATATGTGGGCGAAGCAGGTCGCTACATTCACCTGGGCATGACCAGTTCCGACATGCTGGATACTGCTTTGGCACTCCAGTTAGTGTCCAGCCTGGACGTGATTATGCGGGAAGTGGAACACCTGATTCAGGCGATCCGCTATCAGGCGCAGCAACATCGCGACACGGTAATGATTGGCCGATCGCACGGGATTCACGCCGAGCCGATTACCTTTGGCTTCAAGCTGGCGGGCTGGTTGGCGGAAATGCTACGTCATCGCGATCGGCTTTGCACCATGCACCAGCGGATTGCAGTCGGCAAAATTTCGGGCGCGGTCGGAACCTACGCCAATATCGATCCGCAAATCGAAGCGCTGACCTGTCAGAAACTGGGACTGGAACCGGATGCGGCCTCAACGCAGGTGATTTCGCGCGATCGTCATGCGGAGTATATTCAAGCGTTAGCGCTGCTGGCTGCTTCGATCGAACGTTTTGCGGTTGAGATTCGGAACTTGCAACGGACTGACGTGCTGGAAGTCGAGGAATTTTTCTCGAAGGGACAGAAAGGCTCCTCCGCGATGCCCCACAAGCGCAACCCAATTCGATCGGAACGGTTGACCGGAATGGCCCGAATTATTCGCGGCTATGCCATGTCGGCTCTAGAGAACGTGGCGCTGTGGCATGAACGCGATATTTCCCACAGCTCGGTGGAGCGAATGATGTTCCCGGATTGCTGCACGCTAATTCACTTCATGCTGGTAGAAACAACCGATCTGGTGCGGAATCTGCTGGTCTATCCTGAAAATATGCAACGCAACATGAATTTGTATGGGGGCGTGGTATTTAGCCAACGAGTGCTGCTGACACTGGTGGATAAAGGCATCAGCCGGGAAGAAGCCTATGCGATCGTCCAATCCTGCGCCCATGCTGCCTGGAATAAAACCGACGGTGATTTTCATGCGCTGATCGCCAATGACGAACGGGTGAAGGCTCATCTTTCGCCAGAAGATGTCGAAGCCTGTTTCGATCCGCAGCATCATTTGAAGAATTTAGATGTGGTGTATCAGCGCCTGAATATTTGAGTGAATTTTTAGGAGTGTAACTTTGAGTACGCTGGAACAGGCGATCGCCCTCGCGGCTACTGCCCATGCAGGCCAAGTCGATAAAGCAGGTGCGCCCTATATTTTGCACCCCTTACGGGTGATGCTGTCTGTTTCCAGCCTGGAAGCCAAAATGACGGCAGTGCTGCATGATGTGGTGGAGGATTGCGACATTTCTCTGGAACAACTGCGGCAGGCCGGTTTCTCAGAGGAAATTCTGGCTGCGATCGATTCTGTCACCAAACGATCGGGCGAAAGTTACGAGGACTTTATTCAACGCGCGGCTGCGAATCCGATCGGTCGTCAAGTCAAACTAGCTGATTTGCAAGACAATTCTGATCTCTCCCGCATTGCCAACCCCACGGAGCGCGATTTTGAACGGCTGGCAAAATATCAACGGGCGATCGAATGGTTGCAGAACTCACCCGCGCGTGAACGGCGGGCTAATTGAGAAAGTACGCTCAAGCGCACTGGAACTCTTTCATAGTCTGCTTGAGCAGACTTGATCCGTTAGCCCGCGATTTATCTGCGGGCGGGAGAATAATGAAGTGAACTGCTCAATTGACACAAAATTATTACAGATCCAAACGTAGCGCACCTTATTCCTCGTTCAACAAGTTCTCCAAAATTTCTGGCGTTAATCCTCTTGCTTGAGCATTCCGACTAATCTCGCTCATCACATCTTCTAAGGATCGATGCGTGCGCGTCGCGTCACTTAATTTCAAACTGAGCAACACTTCCAACTTACGGCGCTGTTCTTCCGACGCTTCCTCGAAAAACCGAGCAACTTCAGCATTAACCCGAATTGTGATGGTTTTAGTTTCCATAATGCATCTAGAGTATTTTGATGATTCTTCTACGACTCGATCGCTCTTACTTAATCAGTGGGCCAACCATTCCAGAATGGCACAATTCACCGGATCGGCCTGCTCATCATATAAACAGTGTCCTGCATCGGCAATTTCCACCAGCTTGAGTTTATCCCCCAACGATTCGGCGATATGTTTGCCCCAAGATAAGGGAATCACCCGATCTTCGGTGCCCCAGAGCAGCAGAATTGGCACTTCAACCTCTTGCAGTAAAACTTTTGTGGCACGACTAAAATCCGTGTCCGTACGGGCCTGGGCTAATCGACTGAAGGCTCTGGCAGCTCCCTGGTCGTATCCCGGCAAGAGAAAGCTTTCGACCAATGCTTCTGTGACGCGATCGCCATTGACGTAAATTTTCTGCAAGACCGATCGAATCAGCTTACGGCGACGAATTAGTTGAAACAAAGGTCGCACCAGCAAGGGAGTGGTGAAAAATCCTTCGATCGATCCGATCCAGGGCTGCAACCAGGCGGGCAAAATTTCCTGACGGGCGGCAGGTAAGGTCAGCAACACCAAGCGATCGACCATTTCGGGATGGGCGACTGCGGCGGAAAGGGCGACTAATGCGCCCAGGGAATGACCGACTAGGACGATCGGACGACCAATAAAAGTTTGCCAAAATTCATACACCTGCTCCACCCAAAGGCCGACCCGATAAGTCGTTGAGGCTTTTTCAGAGACGCCAAAGCCGATCATATCCAGGGCATACACGGGGTGAGCCTGACTCAGCGGCAGAATATTTTCATGCCATTGGGTGAGCGCTGAACCAAACCCATGCAGCAGCAGCAACGGGGTCGGATCAGACTGGGGCGATCGGGCAAAGCTGTAGCGGACTCGCCAACCCCGCCAAAACCAGTCACGTTGCGCGCCTAATCGAGATTGTTCTAGCATCATGGCTTGAGAAGGGGTTTCCTGAGATAACTCTGCTGGTGTGAACTTCGGTATGGCTGACTTCTGTTAACAAAATCTGTTCAAGCTGCGATAAATTGAACCATTCCATTTACAGTAAACCTGAGGATTGTGAATCAAAAATGCTGGGGCCACGGTTTCAAGGAGGGACGCTTTCATTGTGGGCATAATCGGTAGAAGGAAGTTGCTGTCTATCGCAATTTGTCACAGTCCCGCTGGTTGCATTTACCCTTGGGTTCCCTATGAGTCTCTGCATTAATCCTGTTTGTACGCAACCTGATCATCCTGGAAACGATGGTAGCCAGTTTTGTCGGAGTTGTGGTTCAGAACTCGTCTTACTCAGGCGTTACCGGGTGATGCGATTGCTGAGCGACAAAAGCGGATTTGGCAAGGTCTATGAGGCATTCGATCGCAGCACGCCCAAAATTCTCAAAGTGCTGAAAGGAACCTACAATCACCATCCCAAAGCTGTTGAGTTGTTTAAGCAGGAGGCTGTTGTTTTAGGTCAGCTTCCCCATCCTGGTATTCCAGCCATTGAACCTCAGAGCTATTTTGAATATTTTCCCAAAGGCAACGCTGAACCATTGCACTGCATTGTGATGGAGAAAATTGATGGTCCCAATCTACGGGAATGGATGCTGCAGCAGGGCAACAATCCAATTGGCGAAAAGCAGGCCGTACGATGGTTACGGCAGCTTACCGAAATTCTACAGCTGGTGCACCAAAAGAACTATTTTCATCGCGACATCAAGCCCGAAAATGTGATGCTGCGATCGAACGGGCAACTCGTGCTGGTAGATTTTGGGGCGGCGCGGGAGATGACCTACACCTATTTGGCCCAGATGGGCAATACGGGCAGCGGCACCAGAATTAGCTCAGCGGGCTACACCCCACCCGAACAGGAACGGGGACAGGCCGTGCCGCAATCTGACTTTTATGCGTTGGGGTATACCCTGATTTATTTGCTGACGGGAAAACAGCCCACGGATCACGAGATTTATGACTCGATGCAAAATGAGGCGCAGTGGCGACAGGCCGCACCCCATATTTCTAGTGAATTTGCCGATTTGATCGATCGTCTGATTGCCCCCAGAGCTAGCGATCGTCCTAAGACAGCAGCAGAAATTTTGCAGAGTTTGGCGGAACTAGAGGCCCAAAAAGAACAGGCACAGGCAGCAGCCCCAACCCTTCTCCAGCATCAGGCCACCCGTAGTCAGACAGGCCAAAGTCAGGTTCATCCAGAGCGATTGCCGCTGAAATGGCTGATTGGCGGTGCTGCGGTGCTCCTATTGGCGATCGGAGGGATGGCTATCTGGCAGATGAATCCGATCAATCTCCTGCCTACTCAGGGACAATCGGCCAAACTGTTACGATCGATCGATCCGCAAAGCGGCAGAATTCAATGCTTGATTTTCACACCCGATGGTCAACGCCTAATTCTCGGCACTGATCATCAAACCATTCAGGTTTGGAGTGTGGACAGCGGCCAGCTTTTGCTGAATCTCACCGGACATACGAGTACGATTAAAAGCTTGATGGTTAAATCGGATGGGTCTGTCGTAGTGAGCGGCAGCGATGATCAGACGATTCGGTTGTGGAATCTGGGCATGGGCCAGTCTTTAGGCATTCTGCGCGGCCACACGAGTTATCTGAATGCGGTCGCTTTCAGTCCAGATGGCCAATTTCTCGCCAGCGCCAGTGCCGATCAAACGGTGAAACTGTGGAACCTGCAAACGCAGCAAGAAGTACGCACCTTTCGGGGGCATACCAGCTATGTCAATGCAGTTGTGTTCAGTCCGGACGGCCAATTTCTCGCCAGTGCCGGTGCTGATCAAACGATCAAGATCTGGAACGTGAACACAGGTCAGGAAATCCGGACGCTACAGGGCCACACCAGCTATGTTAATGCGATCGAGTTTACGCCCGATGGTCAGCAGTTGGTGAGTGCCAGCGCCGATCAAACCTTGAAAGTGTGGAACGTAAAGACTGGCGAAGTGGTGCGAACGCTGAAAGGACATCGTGGTTTTGTTGAAGATTTGGCGATCAGTCCAGATGGACAGCGTTTGATTAGCGGTGGATCTGATCAGACGTTGAAGATTTGGGATTTGGCCACCGGACAGGTACTGCATACGCTGACTGGCTTCCATGCCCACATCAAACGATTTGCCGTCAGTCCTGATTGGCAGACGGTGGCTGTAGCAACAGAGACGACAGTCAAAATTGCTGAATTACCTGCTGACTGAGCCTACTGCAACTTCAACACCGCCATAAAGGCTTCCTGAGGCACATCGACCGTACCGATCGCCTTCAAACGTTTCTTACCCTTGGCTTGTTTTTGCAGCAGTTTCTTCTTCCGAGAAATATCGCCGCCATAGCACTTGGCTAACACGTCCTTGCGCAGGGCTGGGATATGTTCACTGGCAACCACGCGTGTCCCGATCGAAGCTTGAATGGGGATTTTGAACTGGTGGCGCGGAATCAATTCTTTTAGCTTTTCAACCAGCGCCTTGCCAACATAGTAGGCTTTGTCGCGATGCACGATCGTCGCCAGTGGATCGACTTTGTCACCATTGATCAAAACATCCAGCTTCACCAGCGGATTTTCCCGGTAGCCGATCAGGTGATATTCCATGCTGGCGTAACCGCGCGATCGAGATTTCATCTGGTCAAAAAAGTCCGTCACCACTTCTGCTAGGGGAATCTCATACACCAACGTAGTGCGGCCCTGAGTCAAGTATTTCATGTCTTTGAAGACACCGCGCCGGCTCTGGCTCAGCTCCATTAACGCCCCGACAAATTCTTCTGGTGTGATCATGTCCACCTGGACGTAGGGCTCTTCGATCTTTTCGCGGTACTGTGGATCGGGCAGCAGGCTGGGATTGTCGATTAACACCACTTCGCCATCGACCTTAGTGACTTGATAGATTACCGAAGGCGCAGTCGTAATCAGATCCAAATCATATTCCCGCTCCAGCCGCTCCTGGACAATTTCCATATGCAGCAGGCCCAAGAAGCCGCAGCGGAAGCCAAATCCCATCGCGCTCGAAGTCTCCGGCTCATATTGCAGTGCCGCATCGTTCAGCCGCAGTTTTTCCAGAGCTTCCCGCAGGTCTTCGAATTGATCAGCATCGGTGGGGAAGAGGCCGCAGAACACCATAGGCTTAGCTTCGGTGTATCCGGGCAGCGGTTCTGGGGCTGGAGTCGCCGCCAGAGTAATCGTGTCGCCCACCCGCGCATCTTCCACAGACTTAATCGCTGCCGCTAAATAGCCCACTTCGCCTGCGTGCAGCGCATCGACCTGAATTTGGTTAGGGGATAAAACGCCTAGCTCATCGATCTGATATTCCTTCTTCGAGGCCATCAGCCGCACTTTGTCGCCCTTCTTCACCGTGCCATCCATCACCCGGAAATAGACGATCACGCCCCGATAGGAATCGTAGTAGCTGTCAAAAATTAGGGCACGCAGGGGCTTCTCCACCGTATCTGCGGGCGGCGGGACTAAATAGACGATCGATTCCAGAATCTCGTTGATGCCAATTCCTTCTTTCGCGGAGGCATGGATAGCGCTACTGCAATCGAGGCCAATAATTTCTTCAATTTCACCTGTGACGCGATCGGGGTCAGCTCCCGGCAGGTCAATTTTGTTCAGCACCGGAATAATTTCAAGATTGTTTTCCAGCGCTAGATAGACATTCGCCAGGGTTTGGGCTTCCACGCCTTGGGATGCATCCACGACCAGCAAGGCTCCTTCACAGGCAGCCAGCGATCGCGAGACTTCATAGGAAAAATCGACGTGGCCAGGTGTGTCGATCAGGTTCAGCACATAGTCGTGTCCATCCTGAGCCCGGTAGTTCATGCGGGCAGCCTGAAGCTTGATGGTGATGCCGCGTTCGCGCTCCAGATCCATGTTGTCGAGAAACTGCTGTTTCATTTCTCGATCCTTCACCGTACCTGTCACCTGAAGCAGTCGGTCTGCCAGGGTTGATTTACCGTGATCGATGTGGGCAATGATGGAAAAGTTGCGAATTCGAGAGACAGGTACGTCCGTCATAAACCTCAGAGTAATAGCAGATCACGACAGGTCCCGATTCTTGCAATTCCTGAGTAAAGGAAGATTGAGATATCAGGACAAATGCTTTGGAGGACAAAGAGTTCTTAAGATATTGTAATCTGTTCCTCGGCTTCTCCTCTACCTCCCGCATCAATCCGATGAGTGGGCAGGTTTTTAAGACTCATACGGATTAGCAGGGGCCGGAATTTCAGTAAGGGTTTTCGCCTGAATCACTAACTGCCGCTTACCCGACAGAGTTTCCGTGATCATTTCGCCTTCCACCCGAAACCACTTATCAGCCGGATAGGCAGACCGATCACCATTAGGCAACTTGACCGGCAACCCTACCGGATATGCATCTGCAGCACAGCAAGTAATTACAAACCGGGCAATCCCCAGATAAGTATTTGGTACTTCTGGCAGGTGGATCGTAAACCCTTCCACTCTGACCTTTTGGCCTGTATAAGCATCGGGTTCTGGGTAATAATTCAGCGTGCGAATCCAGTCAATCAGTGATCGGTCTTCGGGCTTGACGGTGGCGCGAAAGGCTTGGGGTTGCGATCGGGTTAGGGTCAAGGTTTCTGTTACACCCCGATCGAGTGCCACTTGGCTGCTAAACGGCTGGGGCGTAAACTGCAAGCCAAACAGAGCGACTAACAACAGCAGGAAACTACTCCAACCGGGTGGGAATAGCGAAAGATGGGGCGTCATCGTTGGTAAAGGCTGTGCATTGCGATGCTTGAGACGGGCGATCAATAAAGTCGAGAGCTGAACCACTTTGAACACTGCCAAACCCAGTAAGAAAAAGCCTGCACTGTAGGCCAGCCAAATGTAATTCGGGTGGAGCAGAACATTCATTTTGCCCGTCAGCCAATATTTCAATAGCAAAATGCCCCAGGCCAGAATGGCAGCCACATCCAGAAGGGACTGCAACCAAAAAGCGCTTTTAGAAGGGCGAAAACGGGGCGCATTTTCGAGATCAGTGCGTACAGTCATGCTGCCTCGATAATTCTTAACTTAGATGTAATGCTCAACGCAGAAACTAGCCTCAACTCAGATACAAATTGACCAGCAGCGTTAATAGGAAGGTTAATTGCGCGGCCAGGATAAAGATGTAGAAGATAGCGCGGGTACGGAATACCGTCAGCAGCAGGGCAAAATTCTTCAGGTCAATCATGGGTCCGAAGACCAAAAAAGCCAACAAAGAACCCGTGGTGAAGGTGGAAGCGAAGGAAAGAGCAAAGAAAGCATCCACTGTAGAGCAAATCGAAACGATCGTTGCCAAAATCATCATGGCGACAATCGAAGAAACCGGCCCTTGCCCCAAACTGAGGATNGACTTCTCGCGGCACAGAAACCTGAACGATCGCTGCGATCGCAGAACCCAAAATCAGCACGCCGCCCAATTCCCGCAGTTCTTGAATCACGTTATCCAGCATCAATCGCAACCGTTCCGGCAAGGGTTTCGTCAGGGCTGGATTGATCGTCATTGCCGCAGCTTGAGCTGAACTGCCATCAAATTGCAGGGGCTGATCGCTCTGTCCCAAGAAAAATGTGCCGGATTGGAGCAGTGGAGAAGAGGATTGCTGGGTCGATCGGCCTGTCTTTTTGGCCTCCTTTTTGGCATCAGGAACCAGCATCGCACGCGCAATCGCAGGCTGCATTAAAGGTCTCAGATCTGCCTGCCGACTGAACACCCAACCAATGAACGTGGCGATCAGCAAAGAAAAGCCAATCCGCATAAACACAATTTCTGGTTGATCGCGAAAGGCCGTCCAGGTTGCCCAAAACACGATCGGATTCACCACCGGAGCTGCCAACAAAAAGCCGATCGCCATAGAAGCCGGAGCTCCCTGGATAATCAACCGTCTGGCCACGGGCACATTGCCGCATTCGCAGACGGGAAAAAGAAAGCCAATCAAACTTCCGGCCAGAGCAGCCAGGAATGGATGTTTTGGAACCGCTGCAACCAGTTTGCGTTCGTCAATGAACAGCAGCAGTGCACTTGAAAACAATACCCCGATCAGCAAAAACGGGATTGCTTCCACGAGCAAACTGAAAAACAGCGTTAACGCATTGTTGAATTGATTCATGCCTGGTGTGGGAGACGAGGATAAAACGATCGAAAACAGGCAAATGAGTCTGATGGGTCATTGTACCCGATTCGATCGCGTTTTCGTTCTAGAAAGCATTGGGTCCACGCACAACACCAGGGAAATGAAAATTAAATCACTTGCGAAACGCAACCTCTTATACAGGCACAGCATGCTGTGCATTAACCCTTTTCGCAGCGATCTTAATGCTTTCCTACCCAAGGATTGTGAATTAGATAATGTGAGATTGGCTTCTTGAACTATTCGGGCGCACAGGATGTCCACCCTACAAGAAGAAGTACGCTTTATTCAATTCCTGTTCTAAGCGGCATATTGCTGCACGGCCAACACCAGATTGTCGGTCCAATACTGTGTCAGTTCGGCACTGGCAGCTTCAACCATCACCCGAATCACGGGTTCCGTTCCAGAGGCACGAACGAGGATGCGGCCCCGATCGCCCATTTCAGCTTCTGCTTGGGCAATCGCTTTGGCTAGTCGATCGTCTTGCTGCCAGTTGAGGCGGCGATCGCGATCGTCAACCCGCACATTCTTCAAAATTTGGGGATAGGTCTGGAAGCTTTGATCGACCAACTCGGTCAAGGACGTGCCGGAACGCTGGACCAGCGAAGCCAAGTGCAATGCTGTCAACAAGCCATCGCCAGAAACGCCGTAATGGGGACAAAGAATGTGGCCCGACTGTTCACCGCCCAGTTTGGCTCCCCGCTTCAACATTTCAGCATGCACATACTGATCGCCCACTGCCGTCCGGACGAGGGTACCCCCCCGCTGCTGCCAAGCTCGCTCGAAGCCCAGGTTTGCCATTACGGTCGAGATAATCAAATTCTCAGGTAGGCGGCCAGCCTGATGTAGCGCACAACCCCAGAGGTAGAGAATGTAATCGCCATCCACCATGCGGCCCTGCGCATCTACCGCCATTACCCGATCGGCATCGCCATCAAACGCAAAGCCTAAATCTGCACCATGGTTGCGGACAGCCGCTTTCAAGGGTTCAAGATGGGTCGAGCCACAGTTGACGTTGATTCGATCGCCATCGGCGTAGTCATGCAGACAGATCACTTCTGCGCCCATGCGCTCAAACACTTGCGGGGCAACTCCTGTAGCAGCTCCCCATGCCAGATCCAGTACCACTTTCATGCCATCCAGCTTCACTTCCGACAGCAGCGGACGATGCAGCGACTCCGCATAGGTTCGCACCAGTTCAGGCCGATGATAATGCTGACCCCAATGGTTGCCTGGATCGATCGTCGGAACGGTTTCACCGCGTAGGGCAGATTCGATCGCAGCCTGTACAGAGGTGGCTAACTTGGTGCCATCTGCGCCAAAAAACTTGATGCCGTTATCTTCGGGTGGATTGTGGCTGGCGGAAATCATCACGCCCCCAATCGCCTCTGTTGTAGCGGTGAGATAAGCAACCGTTGGAGTGGGACAAAGGCCCAAATTCCAAACTTCTAGACCCGCAGCCGTTAACCCGGCAGAAAGCGCCATGGCCAACATGTGGCTAGAGTTACGGGAATCTTGACCCAAAATGATAGTGCGGCTGGCCTTGCTTTGCGTTTGTAAGACTTGGCCTGCCCAAAAACCAACCTGGAGCGCTAGAGGTGCAGTTAGCAAATCCCCAGCCTTGCCGCGAATGCCGTCAGTGCCAAACAGGCGCGAGGTGGGTAAGTTCAATGCACCTACAGCCCCAAAACCTGCTGGAACGGTTGCACTTTGCGCAAGACTTAAAGCGTTGCTAGAAGCAGAAGATAGAACCATATTTCCTGATTTACTCCAAACACCACACTCACAGCGGAGCATAGCACAGTTCTCTAAAATAGGTACATTTCACTAATGGCTACTTTTTTCACATCTCCCCGCATCGAAAACTGAGCCATCTCAGTTCGAGAAATGTAGACTGCCCTAAAGGTGATTGGGAGGAAGTTAAAGCGGGCGTGGCTAGGTCAATACCGACTAGTTTATTGTGCCCTGCGATACAGTCAACATATCATGCTTACCGAGATCTAAACACACATCTGTTCCAGTAAGCCTTGCATCTCGGCGAGGCTCAGATTCTGCTGAATGAAGCGAGGATGATCGGGGTGGTAGGGGGCTTGCAGTCGATCGATCGATCGGATTTCTGCATCATCTGGCAGCATCGGCACATCTGGATCAAAGGCTGTAGGCCGCATTAGCGAGCTAGAAAATCCCTTGAAGATCGTAATTTCATCAGCTTCTCCGTCGATCGTGGCTTGAATCAGCAGCACTTCTTGCGGTCGCTTCAGCGTATATTGTTCGAGTCGATGACCGATAGACTGTTTCACGAAAATTGCCTCGAATCTAGATTGGCAGTCAGAAGTAGGCGATCAGGTCGAGTTTCGCCAGAACCGCTTCGTGTTCCACCCTACAATAAGTGATGCTGTGGGCAAGTGATGCTAGGGGCGATCTCATCCATAGAGTTGATATTTTAAGTTCAATTCGTCCAGCCATGCGGCATACTTTGCCTTTATCTACCGCCATGCGCCAATCAGCCGCAATGAAATTCAGTGAACTGGTTGAACATTTAGGGCAGATGGATTGCAGCAGTTTAACGGTGAATCCAAGCTGCGACCCAATCGTGTCAGGTTTAGCATCGATCGACGAAGCCACACCAGGCAGCCTCAGCTACATTGAGGGCAGCAAATTTGCTAACTGGTTGAAAACTACTGAGGCCAGCGTCGTGATTTTGCCTCAGCATCCAACCCTGCAACAAACCGCAACCGATCGCAATATCGCCTGGATTAGTTCTGCTGAGCCAAAGCTGCTGTTTGCCCAGGCCGTCACTTTGTTTTATCAGCCCTTGCCCCTGGAAGCAGGGATTCATCCCACAGCCGTGATTGATCCGACTGTCGAACTGGGAGAGCAGGTGTCGATTGGAGCCTATGCTGTAATTCGGGCAGGCACAAAAATTGGCAATGGTGTTGCGATCCATCCGCATGTGGTGATTTATCCAGAGGTGCAAATTGGGGATCGCACGATTTTACATGCCAACTGTACGATTCATGAGCGGACTCGAATTGGTGCAGACTGCGTGATCCATAGTGGTGCGGTGATTGGTTCTGAAGGCTTTGGGTTTGTCCCTTCCGCAACAGGTTGGGTGAAGCTGGAACAGTCCGGCATTACGGTCTTGGAAGATCAGGTAGAAGTGGGCTGCAATAGCACGATCGATCGGCCTGCAGTCGGAGAAACCAGAATTGGCTATAACTCTAAGCTGGATAACTTAGTGCATGTCGGCCACAACTGTCAGATCGGTCCGAACTGTGTGCTGGCCGCTCAAGTTGGCATGGCGGGCGGCAGCAAAACCGGCAACTGGGTAATTCTGGGTGGCCAGGTCGGGGTGGCAAATCAAACTGAAATTGGCGATAAGGTTCAGGCTGGTGCAAAAGCAGGATTGCATGGCACGATCGCAGCCAACAGCATCATGATGGGCAGTCCTGCCAGTCCTTATAAGACCTTTCTGAAAGCTTCAGCGATCTACAATCGGTTGCCAGAGATGCATCAAACCCTGCGGCAGTTGCAGCAACAGGTGGAAGCCTTGCAACAGCAAGTTGAGAGGTTGCAGGTGGAGGAAAGTGAAGGGATGAAGGGGTGAAGATGCTGTTTGTTTGCTTCTTAACCTTACGTTTAATGATGGTGTGAGGAATCTGCATGAAAGTAAGCGAAATAATCGATCGGCTGGGCATTACCACATTTGATTTGGCTACTGATCCAGAGATTTTGGGCGTGACGCCGATCGAAGCCACCGAACCTCAGATGCTGAGCTACATCGAAGGCAGTAAGTTTGCGGCTCAGATCGCGACGACGACTGCGAGTGCGCTTGTGCTGCCGTTGGACGCATCGTTGCAGCAGCAGGCGACCGATCGCGGTATTGCCTGGATCGCAGATGCCCAGCCGCGTAAGCTATTTGCCCAAGTCATTGCCCTGTTCTATCAGCCTTTTCGTCTGTCAGCGGGAATTCATCCCACAGCCGTGATCGATCCAAGTGTGGTTTTAGGCGACGCAGTGGCGATTGGGGCTCATGTGGTGATTGCGGCAGGCGCAAAAATTGGCAGCGGTGTTTGCATTCATCCCAATGTGGTGATTTATCCTGATGCGCAAATTGGCGATCGCACCGTTTTACATGCCAACTGTACGATTCATGAACGCACGGAAATTGGACCCGATTGTGTAATTCACAGCGGCGCAGTGATTGGGGCGGAAGGGTTTGGCTTTGTGCCCGTTCCGGAAGGCTGGTTCAAGATGGAACAGTCAGGTTCAGTGGTGCTGGAAGCCGGGGTGGAAGTGGGTTGTAATTCGACGATCGATCGACCGGCCCTGGGCACAACTCACATTCGCCGCAATACCAAAATCGATAACCTGGTGCATGTGGGGCATGGTTGCCAAATTGGCGAAAACTGCATTCTGGCTGGACAGGTGGGACTGGCTGGAGCCGTTGAGGTCGGTAACCGGGTGATTATGGCCGGACAGGTTGGCATTGTGGATCATGTCAAAATTGGCGACAACGTGATTGCTTCTGCTAAAGCGGGGGTGCATCACGACATTGAAGCGGGGGCGATCGTCACCGGCATTCCCGCCATTCCGCACAAACTGTTCGTCAAAGCCACGGCTGTATTTAATCGCCTACCGGAGATGTATCAATCCTTGCGGAAAATTCAGAAACAATTAGACAACTTATGAAGGCTTGAGCATTCAATCAGGAGGGATGGGTGAAGAAAGCTAATACACCGCTGGGAGAAACAGCCAAGAATTCCCGCGATACCCATGCCAAACTCGCATTTCTTTACGCTGTCCCGATCGGCACATTGGGCGGGCTGATTGGTTTAGGGGGCGCTGAGTTTCGCTTGCCAGTGTTGGCTGGAGTGCTTGGCTATTCCGGCCATCAAGCAGTGCCCTTAAATTTGGCGATTAGCTTAATGACGATCGCAGCCTCTCTGGCAATTCGCAGTCAGATCCTCTCAGTTGACTCTGTATTTCTATTAGGGCCTATCATCCTCTCTCTAATTGCTGGAGCAATGATTACGGCTTTTCTTGGCGCTGCTTTGGCAGGACGGCTTTCCAACGAACAGCTTGAACGGCTGATTTTAGTCCTACTGGTTGGAATTGGCATCGCGCTTATCATTGAAAGTTTTCTGCCGCAACAGATACCAGCACTCCTACCTACCGCTTTGATTTGGTGGATTCCAGCCGGAATTCTGTTTGGTTTAGCGATCGGACTGGTCAGCAGCTTGTTAGGCGTCGCAGGCGGTGAAATTATCATCCCCACCCTTGTCTTTGCCTTTGGTGTCGATATCAAGACGGCAGGAACCGCAAGTTTGTTGATTAGCTTCCCGACAGTGCTGGTTGGATTGGTGAGGTATGCGAGTCGAGGAGCTTTTCAGGATCCTATTCCGTTGAAAAAGACGGTTGTCCCGATGGGGATTGGGTCAGTAATTGGAGCGTTCGCAGGAGGCATGGTGGCTGGAATCGTCCCAGCCGCAGCTCTCAAGTTTGCCCTCGGAGTGATTTTGAATATTTCAGCTTTTCGAGTGTTTCACAAATCTAGATGAAGCAAGGCTGCTAGCCCAAACTGAGAATGTGAGCGAGACGCCCACACTACATCGATCGCACAACCCGGAAACCCACATCATAAAGATGACTATCCGGATCTAACTTGCCGCGAAAGGCCGATCGACAAGCTTTTGGACTGCTGTTCCAGGAGCCACCCCGCAAGACTCGCAAGTTACTATCGCTGGGCTCAATCCAGGCGCTGCCATCTATCGGAGCTCCCTCATAGGTAGGATGCCACAGGTCCTGGCACCATTCCCGCACTAGGCCATGCATGTCGTACAGACCAAAGGCGTTGGCGACACCCAGACTGCCGACATCGGTGGTTTCGCGGCGATCGATTCCCTGCGGGCCTGCGCCATAGGAGCCTTTGCTGCAAATTTTGCCTTGATATTCCCAATCAATACCGGAATAGTTGGCCAGATCGGTGCTAATCGTTGCCCCAAAGTGAAACGGTGTAATCGTGCCCGCTCGACAGGCATATTCCCATTCGGCTTCGCTAGGCAGTCGATAATTTTGTCTAGTCAGTTGGGTTAATCGATCGCAAAATTCGATTGCCTCTTCCCAGGCCACCTGCTCAACCGGACGTTGATCGCCGCCAAAGCAAGCTGATTTCTGACTCAAAGGCAATTTGATTTTGGGCAGGGCCGCCACAATCCGCCATTGCTGCTGTGTCACCGGATATTGCCCCATCCAGAATGGTGCGATCGTCACTTCATGTTGAGGATTTTGGCTGGGATGCCAGCCTTCTTCGGTGCGAGGGGTGCCCATCATAAATGTTCCCCCCGGAATTTTAACTAGCGTTAGCGCCACCTCGGCGGTCAAAGACTCTTGATATCCCACAGTTTTAAGAACCTGCTCAGACTGAAGATGGCCAGCAGGATCGATCGTTCGAGTGGTGAACTCAATTTCACATGCCTGAGTCATAAGGTGAAGTGCCGTTTAAGCCGGAACAGGGCGGGTGGAATCCAAGAAAATATCAAACCGAAAAGGACGAATCAGCGTCAACAGTAGTGGGCTGAAAAGGATCAAGTCATTGGGCTGAAGCAAGTACCGAATCAATTGTTAGCAGGTTTCTCGTGGATATCCCCCAACATCCGGCATAATTTTGATTACCCTTGAAAAGTATAGGCGATCGGAGATCTCAGCCCGCCTGTTTTCTACCGTGGCGCGACGACAGAGGAAGACTTGGATGAAGCGTAAAACTTTCAATTTTTTAACTGGCTTGCAGAGTGGCATGTTGCTTTCTCTCTTGTTATTGCCAGTCAATGCGACTTCTGCCCAAGTGTCTCCGCCCGTAGATGGGCCTGCTGATGATTTCGTTGAGTTGCCGGTTGAGCCACCTGCACCTGCTGCATCTCCAGTAGTCGTGGCCCAATCCCCCAGTCTCGATCCGGCGATTCAGCAAAAACTAGACGCGCTGGAACGCACCGCAACCCTGTTCAATGTGATGCTGGGGGCGCTGGTGGTAATTGTGACAGGAGCGTTGATTGCCCTCTATTTGCTGCGGCGATCGGTGCTTCGAGAAGTGACGGCGATCGTGCAGGGCCACCTGAAGGAAATCGGCGATTTAGAAAGCCAAATTAGTGGGGCTAAGCATGAAATCAAACGGCTGCTGCGCAACTATGAGGACTATGCGGCTGATCTGGGCGATGAGGCCGAAGGCTTTCAGGAAACCCTGGAGTCGAAACAGAAAATGCTGGCTAATCTGCTAACAGAAACGGCCAAACGGCAGGAAGAAACGATCGCCACGCTGGAAAATCAGATTGCTGCCGCACAGAAAAAACTGGGGCAGCTCGAATCTGATGTGGCCAACCGCTTGCAGTCTTTCCAAACCGCCGCAGAACAGCAACGCGACCAGACCGTCAAGGCGATCGCCCAAATTCAGGGCGGCTTTACCAGTCAGGTTGGCACACTGGAAACCGAAACCCGGCAGCAGAGAGACAAGGCGATCCAATCCTTCACCAGCCTGCAAACGGAATTTGGCAGCTATGTCGATCAGCTCCGCCAGAGTATGGCGCAAGAAGCGGCTCAGCAACGCGATCTGACGATTGAGAAACTGCGATCGATCGAGGCAGACTGCGTCACCAGTCTCAACAACCTACAAACCGATGCTGCCCATCACCGCAACGAACTTTACGCCAATCTAGAAAAATTCCGCTTAGACCTCACCTCTCAACTCTCTCAGCTTCAAGCCGACATCCTGGCTCAGCGCGATACAATTCGGCAAACGCTGGCCCACCTCTCAACAGAACTCATAACTCAGCGATCGAACGCCCAGCTAGAAATTCAGTCTCAGAAAGAGCTGGTGAAGCAGGATATTGGTCAGTTGCGTACCGAATTCGCAGCCCAGCGGGCGGAATTGCAAACCGAAGTGCAACATCGACAGGCGGAACTGCAACAAACCCTGCACCAGGCCGAAGCAGAATTCAATGCTCGCTTGAATCAGTTGCAAACCGATATGCAGCTGCAGCGCGAAGCGATCCAGCAAAACCTGATGCGGCTCGATTCTGAATTTGCGGCTCAGCAGACCGAACTGCAAATGGCGGCCCAGAATAAGCAATTTGAGCTGCGGCAAATTCTCGACAAGCTGCAAACCGAATCCGTCATGCAGCAGGCCAGTCTGCAAACGCAGGCAGAGGTCAAAAAAGCCGAGCTGCAACAAGTCCTGGAGCGAATCGAGGCGGAATTTACGGCCCAGCGATCGGACCTGCAAGTCAGCAGTCAGGCTAAGCGAGAAGAGCTGCGGCAGTTGATCGAGCAGTTGCAGGCGGAATTCACCGCCCAATTGACCCAAGTGCAGACGAGTGGCCAGGAAAGTCGGGCGATGCTGCTGCAAAATCTGCAAAAGGCCGAAGCCGATCTGGTGGCACAGCTCTCCACGCTGAAGCAAGATGTGCAGGCCCAACGCGATCGGATGCGACAAAATCTGGAAAGATTGGAAACGCGCTATGCGGCTCAAATGGAGGAGCTGCAATCAGGCGCAACCACCCAAAAAGAACAGACGATCGAGAAAGTCCTAGCGGCGGAAGCAGAACTGTTAGCCCAGCTTCAGGCATTACAAACGGAAGCAGAAGCCCAAAAAGAAGCGATTCTGAAGCAAATGGGCGAAATTACGCCGCAGCATGTAGCGGATATTTTTGTCACAGACACGCAGCAGAAGTTAGCCTACGTGACGACCCAGGTCGATCGCCTCAAAGCCAGTCAGCCAGAGCTGTTCTATTTGCCAGAAGACTATATTCAGCAGGGCGAAACCCTATTTGCTGCCGGGGATTATGAAGCGGCGATCGGTCAATATGACAAAGCCTTAGCCAGTCAGCCCAATCAGGCCGAAGTTTGGATGAAGCGGGGTCGTGCCCTGGAAGAAATGAAGCGGTTTGAAGGAGCCCTGTCGGCTTACGATCGGGTCACCAAACTGAACCCGCAAGATCCGCTGGCCTGGTATCACCAGGGGATTGTGCTCATGGAGCTGAAGCAATATGATGCGGCCATTGCCATGTTCGATCGGGCCGTGGAACTACAGCCCCAAGACTACAAAGCTTGGCTAAATCGCGGCATCACCCTCAGTCGATCAAAGCAATATGACGAGGCGTTAGCTTCCTTCGATAAGGCCCTCGAAGTCAAACCGGATTATTCAGAAGCCTTTGTGAATCGTGGGGTCGTCTTAGGAACGCTGCAACAATCTGAAGCGGCATTGCAATCTTTCGATCAGGCTACCCAGGTCGATCCAGAAAACTCAACAGCTTGGCTGAATCGCAGCTTGGCCTTACTATCTCTGGAACGCTATCAGGACGCAATTGACTCTCTCGATCGAGTTACCGCCCTCAAACCCGATTCTGCAAAAGCCTGGGATAGTCGCGGTTATGCGCTGCTGCAACTCAACCGCGATCGAGAAGCCATTGCCAGCTTTAACCGGGCCATCAAGATCAAACCAGATTTTGCTAGCGCTTACTATAATCGAGCCACCTGCTATGCGCTGCAGGGAGAAGCCGACTCTGTCTCTGAAAACTTACAGAAGGCGATCGAACTGAATCCCCGCTATCGCAAAGAGGTCAAAACCGATCCGAACTTTAGTGAATTTAGTCGGGATGACTGGTTCAAAAAATTGGCGGACAGCAGTAGCTAAAGCCACAAGTTCATCAAGTTATTGATAGTACTGTTCTTCTAACCAGGTGCGAACTTCGGTTGCAGAGCCAAATTGGGCTAAGCGACCATTTGCCGGGTAGTAGGCATTCCACTGGGCTTGGCCTGATCGCGTTTTCGAGAGCCAAACTTGCGGCTCAGTGGCGAATAGCACTGCGGTGAGATAGTGCCAATAAGCCTGGAACGTAGAGGTGATTGACTGGGGAACCCAATCAGTCCGATCTTGTGATGCGTCAAACTCAAGATGTTGATATTCTTTCCAAGTCAGAGATGATTTCATCACGAAACTCCTGTTTTTAATTCACTTGCCACTCCTACTCTAGAAATTTGTTACATAAGCTACAAAAAGTAACTTGCATTGCTTCCATGAGCAACTTCGATACCAGGATGACGGTTGCCCAATCCAGCATCTAAAATCCAAAATCCAAAATCCAAAATTGGTATTAGTCATGAGCCTTTCGCCCGATCGTGCCTCTGCCGATGAAGAGTAGTCCCCAAAGCCAGATCAAGCTATCGCAACTACGGATTCTCGTGGCGGTTGCCGAGCGCAGTAACTTTAGTGAGGCGGCCTTGAGATTAGAAATGTCCCAATCGGCAGTCAGCCATGCGATCGCCACACTCGAAGAGCATTTGGGTATTGTGCTGTTTCTGCGCGGACGCTATGGGGCGAAACTCACTCCTGCAGGCAAAAAAATTGTTGAACATGCCAAAGCCGTCGTGCAGCATGTGGATGCGATTACTCAGGAAGCCACGATCGCCAAAGGGTTAAAGGGTGGCCAGATCCGGATTGCCTCGTTTCGTAGCGTTTCTACCCATATACTGCCAAAGGCGATCACCACCTTTCACCAGCGCTTTCCCGCCATCAGCGTCAATTTAGATGAAAAAGATGACTATCCCGGTGTCGAGGCAGCCTTGCGAAAAGGCGAGGCCGATATTGGGTTCACCTTTATGCCTGCCAGCGAAGATTTAGATGCCTGGGAAGTGTTGCGCGATCAATACGTGGCGTTATTCCCACCCAGTTTTCAGCTCAACCAGACCCAGCTAACCNTGGGAAGAACTGGTGGCGCAACCTTTGATTATGCCGTCTCTGGAAACGGTAATGATGCAGCAGGTCTATCAACATGTGAAAAAATTTGGCCATACGCTGAAGGTGGCCTATCAGGTTGAGACGGATGCGACGATCGTCAATTTGGTGGCGCAGGGATTAGGGGCAACCATCCTGCCGCGACTCGCCGCTGAACCGATTCCGCCTACTGTGCAGCTCTATCCCCTGCCGGTTCCATTAGAAAGGGTGATCGGAGTTGCCGTGCTGGCAGAAGCATTGCATCCACCGCCAGTGTTTGCCTTTCTGGAGGTTTTGCAGGAAAAAGTAACGATCTGATTTTTTCGAAGGAAGAGGAATTGAATGAAATTCAAGATTTGGCAGGGGCGGGTTTTGCTGTTAAATCCATTGCAGGATGCAGATTGATCTACTCAACCCGCCCTTACAATTTGCATTCAATCTCTACGGGTCGATTCCTCGCCGCTCTGCGGCGTAAAATGTAGGGATGAGCGAGTACATCCATAAACGACATAACGTTACGGTTTTGCTTTACCATCTCGTGTTTCCAGCAAAGTATCGACGGGCTGTGTTCGATGAACAGGTGGACGCAGTGTTGAGAGAAGTGTGTCTCGAAATCGAGAAGCGTTATGAGGTGAAGTTTGTCGAAATTGGGGTGGACAAAGACCATGTGCATTTTTTGGTGCAGTCAGTGCCGACTTACAGTGTGACGAAACTGGTCACGATGATTAAAAGTCTCACAGCCCGAGAAGTGTTCAAACGTTGCCCTCAAGTAAAGCAGCAGTTATGGGGTGGAGAGTTTTGGAGTGATGGTTACTTTGCGAGTACAGTCGGCAAACACGGAGACGAAAGTATGATTGCCCAGTACGTCAAGAACCAAGGCAATGACTATCTCCAGTTACACAGGGATGAGCAACTTGCTCTTTTTTGATGCTGATACCCCGTCCGCTTGCGGCGGGGTAGTTCATTTAAGCAGCCTTGCTAAGTTTGGGTAGATTTCTCTAAGGGTTCGATCGCAAAATATCTGACGATCGAATCAATTCCCAAAATCAGCAAGGCCAATTTTATGATTCTGCAAATGCAGCAACGCTAGATTTCTGCCACAGCCCGTTCGACTAACCGTCGTGCCAGAGTTTGCAAGCCCGTGTGCCGATAATATTTCACTGACACATCTAGGAATGCGCCCAGATAATCCAGTTTATCGCTGCTGATTTCGACAAATTTAGAGAGGTTGCTCACTAATCCCGATTGGGTTAGGTGATGGGAACTGACAAAATTGGACATCCAGCCTTTTGTAGAGTCAAAGCTTTGGGTAATAAATGCCAGTTTGCCAGCATTATNCACTCCCTGGAATCAGGTCTTGCACTCCTTTGAATGTCTGATTTTGGCCTAGCTCGGATGGAGACATCTTTGCGACTGTGTCCAAGGCGCTGGAAATAAAGCTATCCCCCAGAGGAATCAGGCCGTCAAAACAGACAAGGGCCGCCATCCGTAACAGAGACTCACCACCATAGTCTCCAAGCGCTGCGAGAAAATCGCCAATGCTGTCGCCCGGAATGCCGTTAATTTGGCAAAACGCCACCAATTCCGTCACCAGCTTGACGGAGAGATCAATACTCTGCGCCCGTTCCGGTTTTGGGGTGATATTTTTGAGGAAACCCAGAAAGGTGTCTTGACCAATGCGGTTGGCGATCGCGGCAGTTCCCAACAGCCCAGAGGCGGAATCCACGGTTTCATAGAGCCAGAGCGCCCGCTGATAGCCTTGCGATTTGTCGTTATAGAGCGCGACGGCCCGTTCACCAATTTGCTGAATCAGCGCTTCATCGGTTTCGCCTGTCACCGCTCGAATTGTATTGTCGAAGCCAACTAAATTATCCCACTGGCCAGGAACTACAAAATCCAAAGACTTTAATGCGGTGACGGTCAGCCCCCCTTTGGGCAACTCATCCACCAGCTCATAGATCGGTTTACTCACGATCGACTCCTTGATTTCATTGATTTCAATCGTCGAAGCATTAAGATGAATCCTTTGTCGAACAGTGGGCGTGGCGAGTTCTCACTCAGCTTTCACTCAAAGAGAAGTGAGGTTTAATCTCAAGGGATCAACCAGAGCAGTGTGAAGTGAATGAGAGTGATTTAGGGGATTCAATGCTGCGACTGCACCCGACTGATCTTGTGAGGAAGAGTTCACACCAGGATTCAAACATGAAATGATTAATCAACCTGAAATGAGTTAAGTGGCAGGCTGAGGCACCAAAACAGGTTTTGCGATAGGTGGCGCTGTGGCCTTAGCGTCAGCAGCAGGTTTCAGTCCTTTAGGCGCTGGTGCAGCCGCAACTCCCTCTAATTTTGCTAAACCGCGCAGATCGAATTTTTGTAACCAGGCAACGCGATCGTCCTTGGTAAATTCTGGATCGCGAGAGAGCACTTTCACCTGATAGCGCCCATTCACTAAAAGCCCGGTCGCTGTTGTGCCTTGATCCACGGCAGGATAACCCGCCACTTTCTCAGTGCTGGCTTGATACTTAGCAGCGGCAGTGGGCAAACTGCTGGTATCGTTGATGGTCAACATGGCTACAGTTTTGCCCTCTTTATTCAGCTTATATTCAGCAAAACCTTTTTTCTCTTGAGTAGGCACCACATCATAGTTGCCGGTCCCTCCTGGGAAGAACTGATTGAAGGTAGAACCCTGTTCCGCCGTTTTGGCAACAGCCGCAGGTGCTTTACGACCCGTTGTTTCTTTCTGAACCTGAGAGTAGCGGGAAGGAGCTTGCGGAGCGCAGGCCGTGATCAAGAGCAGAAAGCTAAGGAAGATAGGGGCAATAACCCTGAGCCAGCGAGCAAAAATCATTGTGATCTCCTGGAATGAAGCAGAATATCTTGAATCTTATCGGAAGAAACAAGAATCCAGGTTCATTTGCAAAAGAACGCAAATATTTTGCAACACATTATGGCGTACTTTAACGCAAATTTAACCACACAGTAACCATTCAGCAGCCATTCAACCAGCATCGTTTGCGCTATATTTCTCAACTGTTCCAAGGTTGTCCAGCGATGTATACAGGTAATGCGATCAAAAACAAAAACCCAGCGATCGATCAACGACCACCGGGTTGCAAATTTTTGAATTTAAGCAATCAAACAAACTTGAGGCTAAACCTGGACCATGCCACCTGCCGCTTGAAAACGGACTCTGGCCTTGCGGGCAGCGCGCTCAGCTTGCAGTTGGGCCTGACGATTTTCGCCGCCTTGCACCTGATCTAGCTTGGCAACTGCTTCGTTGTAGGCAGCCCGCGCCTTCTCCAGGTCGATGGCATCACCCCGTTCTGCCGCATTCACCAAAATGGTGACTTCATCGTCTTCCACTTCAGCAAAACCACCCATCAGGGCGATCGCCGTCCATTCTCGATTAACGCGCACCCGCATGACGCCTGTATCAAGCGCAGTCAGCAAAGGAGCGTGACCCGTCAAAATACCGAGTTGACCTGTTGTACTGGGCAGAATCACTTCTTCTGCTGCAGAATCCCAGACTGTCTTATCTGGAGCAACAACACGAACCGTTAATGTCATGTTACTTTCCTTCTGCTTTCAGCTTTTCACCTTTGGCGATCGCTTCATCAATGTCGCCTACCATGTAGAAGGCTTGCTCTGGCAGATCATCCAACTGACCCGACAGAATCATTTGGAAGCCCTTGATCGTTTTTTCGAGAGCAACGTACTTCCCAGGAGAACCCGTGAAGACTTCTGCCACGAAGAAAGGCTGAGACAGGAAGCGCTCAATCTTCCGAGCACGAGCTACGGTAAGACGATCGTCTTCCGACAATTCATCCAAACCAAGGATCGCGATGATGTCTTGCAATTCTTTATAGCGTTGTAGAGTCGCCTGTACTGCACGAGCGGTGCCGTAGTGCTCATCTCCCACAACGTTGGGCTGCAACATGGTGGAGGTAGAATCCAGCGGATCCACAGCCGGATAAATCCCTTTAGAAGCCAAACCGCGAGAAAGCACGGTGGTTCCATCCAAGTGAGCAAAGGTGGTTGCAGGTGCAGGGTCGGTCAAGTCGTCCGCAGGCACATAGACTGCTTGGATCGAGGTGATCGAACCTTCGGTCGTGGAAGTAATCCGTTCTTGCAGGTCGCCCACGTCCGTCCCCAGAGTCGGCTGATATCCTACCGCAGAAGGCATCCGACCAAGGAGCGCCGACACTTCAGAACCAGCCTGAACGAACCGGAAGATGTTATCAACGAACAGCAACACGTCTTGCTTGTTCACATCGCGGAAGTATTCTGCCATGGTCAGACCTGACAGACCGACACGCATCCGGGCTCCGGGTGGTTCGTTCATCTGACCATAAACCAGAGCGATCTTGGAGTTTGCTGGGTTGTCTTTGTCGATTACCCCAGACTCGATCATTTCGTTGTAAAGGTCGTTCCCTTCACGGGTCCGCTCACCCACGCCCGCAAACACCGACACACCACCATGCTGGGTCGCGATGTTGTTGATCAACTCCATCATAATGACGGTTTTGCCGACGCCAGCACCGCCAAACAGACCGATCTTGCCGCCACGACGATAGGGGGTCAGCAGGTCGATCACCTTGATGCCAGTTTCGAATACGGAAGGCTTGGTTTCCAATTCGGTCAGCTTAGGAGCCGGACGGTGAATTGGAGAGGTTTCGTCGCTGCCAACCGGACCTTTGTTGTCTACGGGTTCGCCGAGCACATTAAAGATGCGACCCAAGGTTGCGGTCCCAACGGGTACGCTAATGGGGGCACCTGTGTCAACGGCTTCCATACCACGCACCAGACCATCTGTGGAGCTCATCGCCACCGATCGCACTTGGTTGTCGCCTAGAAGCTGCTGAACTTCACAAGTAACCGAAATTTCTTGTCCAGCGGAGTTGGTGCCCTTAATGGAAAGAGCATTATAAATTTTCGGCATTTGTCCCGCCGGGAAACGAACGTCTACAACGGGACCAATAACCTGACTAATGAAGCCAACGTTGGTTTTTTCTGCTGTGGTGACCATGCTTGCGCCTATCGAGTGATCAGCTTTTTAAAAACTTGCACGCTTAAAAATGCCACTTCCCAGATTATCACTGAATGTGAACAGTTAAGAGATTTGGAAGAAATTTAATGAGAATTTCTACCTATCTTGATTATAAATTTTGAGAGCGGTCCCTTTTCCAATCCATCATTCCTGCCTACTCCTCACTCCCCATTTAGTTTTGAGGCAGGGGTTGGACGGAGCGGAGGGGAGGTTGATTGGCCATCGATCGCCCCATGTTGAGAATGTTCTCTCGTTCTGCGGCTAAAAAGCTGACGGTGTAAATCATGCCGTTTTGTTGCCACATGAGGGAGGAGAAATCGGAGGCTGGTTTAAGGGAAGGGCCTTCTCGCAGGTATCCCCGGATGCCGTTAGCTAAGGTGATGGGGTTGCCCTGACGACGGTGGCGATCGAGTTCTTGTTGGGCACTTTCGGATGCGCTGCTGTCTACGGAGAATCCGCCAACCAGACAGGGAAATGCGCTGCGCTCACAGGTTAATAGACCGATCGTCAACCGACCTGGATTGGGGCTGGGCAGTAGTTTCACGATCAAACCTTCAGGTTCTAATCCTGGACCTGCGGTGAGCAAGATCTCGGACGGCAACCGCATTTCGTAACGGGGCGGCAGCTCTTGCCGAATTTGATAAATGTAGGGATTGAAAACTGCCGCTGGACGTGCTGATGCTGCACCTGCTCCAAACCATGCTCCCAGACTAATTAGAGCGATCGTCCAAGCCCGATTTCTCACGGCAGCACCCCTTTCTTCCGATCTAATAATTATTAGCGATGAAATAATTTTCCGCAATTGGGAAAAAGGCTGTCAATCAAATGCCCTCTTCCCAAAAGGTAGCACTGAAAATTGCCTCATTAGTTCGCGATCTTTCAGGTCGTAGAAATTGCCGGACCAACGCCAAAGCGCATTCCCGCATAAAGCGGTTGGGTAGGGGCGATCCAAACTTTGCCAGTGCCCCGGAAGGTTTGCAGCAGTCCTTCACCACTCGTCATTGCGCCCACAAAAGAGTTAGAAGCTCTTTCCACGCTGAAATGAACTTCTGAGGTGCGTAACAAGGCAAATGAGCCGTCCACTTGCAGCGTCTCGTTGTCCAAATCAAGCTCCAGAATTTCAGCTTTCGGCACCGGGATGCGGAACACGACAATGCCAGTACCGCTGACTTTGGTTTGATAGCGACCTTCTCCACCGGCTACCCTTGCCGAAAAGCTCTCAACTTTGTGGGCGTCCACTTTCACAGAATCCTCGCAGCAGCAAAACAACCCCTGATCGGCAAAGAGGGTCCTGTTGTTAATCTGCATCATCCAGTAATGGCCAAAGGTGGGTTCCAGATAAAGTTCGCCTTCACCCCGATAGAGCGGCTTAAAAATCGTTTCGCCCGTGCGAGCCGCCGCTAAAGCTCCCTTCATGAAGCCACCCAGTCCTTCTCCGACTCCCGTCGAACTTTCCATCTCAATTCGGCCTTTCGAGAACTGAAGCACTCCCGGCTCTGTGCGAACCGCATCATCCGCCAGCCGAATTCGTAACTGCCGCAGACGAACGCCCGATCGATTTAAAGTATGGACTTGCTCCACCATGTGAATTGTTTCGCTGCCAGCCAGCGGCGCATATTCCAACAGCTCAAAGGTGGTGCCGCCGCGAGTCACGGTTTCAGTCACCTGGAAAGGCAGTTTCTTTTCTGGAGGGTTCATGGGAGTAAATCAGGTTCAAGAAGGTTTGCAGAAATATTGATATCTCGATCTTCTCGTCCCAGTTTTCCCATTCCGGAACACAGGATGTCGTGGGTCTTTATACTGAATAGTGTTGAACAGACGTTCTCCTCTTGAAACGCATGGGTCGCCCCTCTACCCTCAAGTTCGATCGCGGCACATTAATTCTTCATCCGCCGCCCAGAGGAAAAGCCTGGGTTGATTTTGCCACCTGGGACGATCGGATCGAGCGGTTTCGAATTCCGGCGATTCAATATCGATCGCTCCTCCAGACGCTGCGACAGGAAGGCACCCAAATTCAGGATGAAGCCGCTGATTTTGCCACTGTTGATTTAAGCGCCAGTTTAGAACGTCAACCCTATCCGCATCAGCAGGAAGCACTCCAGGCTTGGCAGGCAGCAGGGCAACAAGGAGTTGTCGTCCTTCCCACGGCAGCAGGTAAGACCTATCTGGCCCAGATGGCAATGCAGGTGGCCGGATGCAGCACTTTGATTACGGTGCCGACGCTGGATTTGATGCATCAGTGGTATGCCCATTTGTTAGCAGCCTTTCCCGATGCGGAAGTGGGATTGTTAGGAGGCGGTTCACGCGATCGCACCCCAATCCTGGTTGCCACGTACGACAGTGCAGCCATTCATGCTGAATCCTTGGGCAATCGCTATTCGCTGCTGATCTGCGATGAGTGTCATCACCTGCCAAGCGACTTTAATCGTGTGATTGCCGAATATACGATCGCTCCTTATCGCCTCGGATTAACCGCTACGCCCGATCGATCGGATGGACGGCACATTGATCTGGATACGCTGCTGGGCAAAATTGTCTATCAACGCACGGCTGAAGAGTTGGCCGGTCAAGCGTTGGCCCATCACGAAATTGTCCAGTTGCGGGTCAAGCTTTCCCAGCAAGAACGCGAGCGGTATGACGAGCTGATTGCGACCAGAGATGGCTTTTTGCGGCAGTCGAATATCTGGCTGGGGACCTTGCAAGGCTGGCAGCGATTTGTCCAGGCCAGTGCTCAGTCGAAAGCCGGACGCCGAGCCATGTTAGCCCACCGAGAAGCCCGATCGATCGCCCTGGGCACAGCAGGAAAATTGCGCGTCCTCGCCGATCTGCTGGCCCAACATTATCCAGAGCAAACCTTAATTTTCACCAACGACAACGCCACGGTATATCGGATTTCGCAGGATTTTTTGATTCCGGCGATCACGCATCAAACGCCCGTGAAAGAGCGGCATGAAATCCTCAAAAAATTCCGTGAAGGGGAATACAAAACCCTGGTGGCTTCCCATGTGCTGAATGAAGGCGTAGATGTACCGGAGGCAAGCGTGGCGATTTTGCTGTCGGGCACAGGCTCCACACGTGAATATATTCAGCGGCTCGGACGAGTGTTGCGGCGAGGCAGTCAGGATAAAGTTGCTGTTCTGTATGAAGTCGTTGCAGAAGAAACCAGTGAGGAAGGGGTTTCACGTCGTCGTCAACCGCAAAGCCGCAAGTCGAAATCTCAGCAATTGGAATTGGCTCCCACGCGATCGCCCTATGAAGTGGCGCGTAAAACGCCTCGTGCCGCAGAGTCAGCAGGGAATTGGGAAGACCAGCCCCAATAAAGATTCCTACGCCAGCAACTCATCGATCGCCATTTCAAAACCAGGCAGCACTTTCTGCGTTTTCACCACCTGTCCGGCCACAAAAATCTGCTGCGTTTCTTGGGTCAGGACGATCGTCCAACGCACCTCTGGATAAACTAGCCAAACCTCCTCGCTCCCCGACGCCAAATATTCCTTCGCTTTCGCGATCACTTCTTCTGCCAAATCCGTGGGCGAAATCACCTCAGCAATCAGCGGAAAACTCTGGGGCAATACCTTTGCATCGCCATATTGAGCCACTAGTTCGGGCGTCAGGTAAGCGACATCCGGCACACGGCCCTGCTGATGGGTGCGGCAAGGAACCTCGGTATACACTTCCCCACCTAAGCCATTCGCATCTCGGTAGCGACGCCAATGGAAATACAAATTGCCCTGAATTTTACTGTGTTTTAGCGTCATCCCACTCTTTTCGACCAATGTGCCGTTCACCCATTCGGTATGATCGGGCGGATTTTGCATCCAATCTTCCAGCGAAAACTCGATCGCCCCAGGTTCAGCAGGCCGATCGATCGGGGTAGTTGGATCCAAAACAGGAGGCTGAGAAGCAAGCATCTTGAACTCCCTTGGCAGCAAAAGTCTAATCTAATCAGATACTTCTCGGATAGCACCTTAACTTTTGGAGATCCCCCCGCCTCTGGCACCCCCCTTATTAAGGGGGGCAGGGGGGATCCAGTCTTAACCGAAAGGTATTGTAATCTAACCCTATCGCTTTCCAGCAAAATACCGCCATCTCTCACAAATCACGTTAATTATTGTTGTCACCTTGTTCGATCGCACTCCTGCGAGACAAGAGAAGTTTTAAGATCCAGAGGAATTCAGCAAAATTCTGTGAAAAGAACCTATGACCACTGCTGCCGCTTTGCCTAATGCCTCTGATCTGACAGTTGATGATTATCTACTGGTGGGTTTGGCAGCCTGCTTCATTAAAGAAGATGGAGAAGTCTTTCAAGTCAAGGTTGCGGAACCGATTCCTTCGGCGGCGTTAGAGGCCATTGTGAAAGGCATTCCGACTTCCTATGAGTTGGCGACCGCAACAACGATCGGCGCTGTTTTGGCGGGAGATGCTCCGCAAATGCCTGCTAACTTTCCGGCGGAAGCTCAGTTCTGCGACGAATTTGTCAATCGAGCGATTGCTGCGGCCCGCACCTATAAGAGCCGTCATGTGGCAACTCAGCATGTGCCACTGGGAACCACCAAAACTGACTTCAACTATTCGATCGATCGCAAACGGGTATTGAACTCCGATCGGATTGTTAAAACGGAAGACAATGTCAAGCAACACGCCTATACTCATCAAGTCCTGTAACTTGCAACTTATTTACTGAACAGAACCTATGCTGAAACTGTATGGGGGCGCTCGGAGTCGGGCCTCGATCGTGCACTGGTACCTCGAAGAACTGGGCGTGCCGTATGAGTTTGTCATGTTGGATATGGCGGCTGGAGCCCATCTTCAGCCAGACTATTTAGCGATCAATCCGATCGGTAAAGTGCCTGCGATCGTCGATGGCGATCTGAAGCTGTGGGAATCGGGGGCAATTTTGCTCTATTTATCTGAGAAGTACGGCCAGCCTGCTTCGTTGGAGCAACGGGCCGAATATGCTCAATGGTCTCTGTTTGCCAATGCTACTTTGGGTCCTGGCATTTTCATGGAGGCTACTCGTGAGAAAGAAACGCCTCGCTTGCTGAAACCTCTAAACGATCGCCTGTCTCAACACTCCTATTTAATGGGCGAGGAATTCACCGTCGCAGATGTGGCGGTCGGTTCGATGCTGGCCTACATTCCGATGATGTTGAAAATGGGCTATGAGGACTATCCCGCCATTCAAGCCTATGTGCAGCGGTTGGTGGGACGGCCTGCCTTCCAAAAAACGATTGGGGCACGATCGAGCTAATCCATTCGATCGATCGAGTCCTGGATAATTCGAAAATTTGCAAAAAAGAAGGACGCCAATGGCAGCGTCCTTTTTCATCACACAAACAATTCTTTATTTATAAATTATCTAAAGCCAACCGAAGCTTGCCATACAAACGCCAATAGCAAGAAAAAGACGGGAATCACCGGCAGCACGTCAACCAGGGGGTCAAAAATAGCGTAGGCTTCGGGTAATTTTGCCAGCAGAGCCAATTCCATGAATCTGTCTACCTCTCCAACATGAGTTTCATAATTGCCATGTATTTTAACATTATTGCGGCTCGATCTTTACAATAGAGTTGCCTCTTTTGCAGCTCGCCCAATGCCGTAGATCAATTCCCTCATCAGTTTGCTCAACTGTGGCTAATCTTGGCCGATTCTTCGAACTGAGTCTTGACTAGGCTTCGAGGTGCATTGACTCAATTAAGGCTCCCAGGGCATCGCATGGGATGCCCCACATCAGCCTATACGACACCCTATGGTTGAAAAGCGATCGGCATCAATCCTGACGCTTCAACGAGCGCGATAAGGAACTTTGCTGGCGATGTCAATATCATAGACCGAAGTTCTGCTAGGGGCAGCAGTGACCGGATTCAGACTTCTTGCCATATTGACGAACAAAGTTGGATCGCCAGTTTTGGGCTGCTGGTCGTAAGGACGGAAGTTGCGAACCACCTCTTGCCAAACATTTTGAGGGAAGCCCAATTTGGAGCGGTAATAAGCATCATAGCGAGGAGACGTAATATTGAAAGGAATTTCACCTGTGGCGCGGCTGGGGAGAATGCGGCGACGCTGATAGGGAACGGTATTTTCCCCAAAGTTTTCAATATACTCGTCGCTATTCAGCAGCTCATCAACAAATCCTTTCACCCCTTTGGTCATCACAATCGCTGACCAAGCAATTTTCTCGCGCTCATTGTAAACTCGTCGTCCCAATACTTTTTCGACGCAATGTTCAACAAAGCGATAATTACTGTTTTTATCGTAGAAGCTGTCAATAAAAGTATTTGAGAGGAGCAGCCCACGAATAAAGTCACGTACGGTGATTTGCCGATTGCGCAATTGAGATTCAAGGACAATTTCGCGATCCCATTTAAACGCATGGAAGAAGATCTGGCGATAGGCAGCATTAATCAAGTCGCCGACATCTGAGGGGGAGAACAGATCGTCGGATGAGTAGATAATTGCTTCGTCATCTCTTGCCCCCAATGGAGCGACGCGCTGGTTCGGGCAGGAGGGCGGATAAGTTAATAGAGGAATTGCCACGTTTACATAAGCTCCTATCTTACTAAACTTCAAAAAAGGGTATCCCGATTATCATAAAGGGGGAAGGGGATTTCAATCTGTGCTAGTCCGAAAAAATGTTACAGACTTTAATGTTTAAGTCAAACAAAAAATCGTTCTTCCTCAATAGGCGAATTTTCTTTTACTCCAAGCATTCTGACAGCTTCTAGAAATCCCTCACCCTGTTCACAACTGATTCAATGTTAAGAATTAGTTACGATTCAGGTTTTATGAGGGAAGTATTGGAAAGCTCTTACCGCAAGGAATTCAGACTCTCTTAATATGTTTTAATCAACTTCTTGCTCAATGTTTTCAAACTGCACAATTTTTGCACAAATAGATTGTTTTAATGAGGGGTAATCCAAAAACCACTAAGCCCTTAGCTAAACCAGTCAAGAGTTTAGATTCCCCAAATTTATTTAACGGCATGACCCAACTTATCGTTGAGTCTATTCGGGTGGAATGTTGGATTCTCTTGGAGAGTTTGACATTGATATCGGTATCCATCTGTTTTATGAGGATGGGAGGTTTGCGGTATCAATCACGGTTGTGTGGCAAAACAACCTACTAAAGCTGCTTCAGTAGCTTCATGGAGGTTGAATCTACTCAGTTTTGAAACAGAACCATAAATATTAAATTGAGCAAATTTTTAGGAGAGTGAATCAATGCTAGACGCTTTTACCAAGGTAGTCGCCCAAGCTGATACACGGGGTGAATTAGTTAGCAATGCTCAAATTGATGCGTTGCTTGCTGTTGTTAAAGATGGTGCTAAGCGCACTGATGTTGTCAACCGGATTACCGGCAATGCGTCTACGATCGTGGCAAATGCAGCACGCGAACTGTTTGCTGAACAACCCCAGCTGATTGCTCCTGGTGGTAATGCATACACCAATCGTCGCGTTTCTGCTTGTGTGCGGGATATGGAAATTATCTTGCGCTATGTCACCTATGCTGTCTTCCTCGGCGATGCTAGTGTTTTAGACGATCGCTGCTTGAATGGTCTGCGTGAAACCTATCTAGCTCTGGGCGTTCCAACCGGGTCCATGGCCACCAGCATTCTCAAAATGAAAGATGCTGCCATTGCAATTGCAAACGATCGCAACAACATCCAACCGGGTGATTGCAGCTCCTTGATGGCTGAATTGGCTAGCTACTTCGATCGCGCTGCTGCTGCGGTTGGCTAATTTGATTTGTGCGCCATTCTGAAGTGTTTGTCACTTCAACAAACAGATATTCCAACCAAAACTTTGTAAAACATTAGTGGAGATATTACGCCAATGAAAACACAATTAACCGAAGCAGTTGCAGCTGCTGATTCCCAGGGCCGTTTCCTCAGCAACACCGAACTTCAAGTTGCTTTTGGTCGCCTTCGCTTGGCTACTGCGGATCTGGAAGCAGCAAAAGCTTTGGGTGCGAAAGCGGCTCAATTGACCGAGGGTGCTGCGAATGCGGTCTACCAAAAGTTTCCCTACACCACCAGCATGTCTGGTAACAACTATGCTTCCGATGCTCGCGGCAAGAGCAAGTGTGCTCGTGACATCGGCTACTATGTGCGGATGATTCAGTACTGCTTAATCGCAGGTGGCACTGGCCCCGCTGATGATTACCTGCTCGCAGGTTTGGCTGAAATGCATAAAACCTTCGAACTGTCTCCCAGCTGGTATGTTGAAGCCCTCAAATACATCAAAGCCAACCATGGTTTGAGCGGTGACCCGGCACTGGAAGCTAACTCCTACATCGACTACATCATCAATGCGCTGAGCTAGGTACAGGTCTTGCCCGGAAAGGTAAGTGGCTTTATCGACATAATGGATAATGATTAATGGCGAAGGGTTGGTTACTTTTTCGGGCAACTTGATCGGCGAAGCGTTTAAAAATCATCGAAAAGAATTACTGAAAAATTTTTTCTATTCGTTTAGTTGAGTGGGAAAACAATATGGTTGGCTTACAAGAAGCAGGGAAATTAGGGATTAAACCCTTTGAAGAATCACAACCCGTTGAATTGCGTCCCAATTGGACTCAAGATGATGCCAAAGCGGTGATTCGGGCGGCTTATCGTCAGGTGCTGGGCAACGAGTATTTAATGCAGAGTGAGCGGCTGGTGGGCGCTGAATCCCTCCTGGTGCAAGGAAATATTTCAGTACGTGGTTTTGTGCAGGCGATCGCCCTATCAGAACTTTATCGAGAAAAGTTTTTATATCCTAACTTCCACGTTCGCTTTATTGAGTTGAACTTCAAACACCTCTTAGGACGTGCCCCCTACGATCAATCTGAAATTTCCACTCATTTGGATCTGTACAATACCAAGGGATATGAAGCTGAGATTGCTTCTTATCTCGATTCCTGGGAATACCAGCAGAGTTTTGGCGATAACATTGTGCCTTACCACCGGGATTTTCAAGTCGATCATCCTGGTCAACGGGCGATCGGCTTTAGCCGTTTGATGCATCTCTATCGGGGCTATGCCAATAGTGATCGGTCACAAGGGCAAAAACAACCCAAATTGACCTGGGAAGTGGCGAAAAATATTGCCACCCCCATCAAATCTCCTGCTCCCGCCTCGATCTCAGGCGCAGTAGGAGGCAGCCGTGGCGATGTTTACCGTCTGCGCGTATTGCAATCGGCTTCCTCCCGATCCGCTGTTGTGCGGCAGACAACAACCGAAATTCTGGTCTCCTATGACCAATTGACCAATAAGTTGCAACAGCTCAGCCGTGCTGGCAGCAAAGTGGTCAGCGTTACAGCCGTCTAGAACAAATGGGTATTGCGGGTAATTGAGAATGGGTAAGGCAGACTTTCCCATTTTTGGTTACCCTTTCTTAATCAGCGCATGAATTGCCAATTGATAATTAAGATTAGTTGGCTTTCTATTATTGAATGATTGGAGGAGATTTACAGGTGGCTATTACAACAGCAGCATCTCGTCTGGGAACTTCTGCTTTGAGTGAGACTGCTCCATTAGAATTGCGTCCCAATGCAACTCAGGGCGATGTTGAAGCGGTCATTCTGGCTGTTTATCAGCAAGTATTGGGCAATCCGCATCTGCTCAAATCTGAGCGCCTCGTCATTGCTGAGTCATTGCTGCGCGATCGCAAAATCACGGTGCAGGAATTTGTGCGCCAGGTTGCCAAGTCCGATCTCTATAAGCAAAAGTTTTTCCACAACAGCTTCCAAAGCCGGACGATCGAACTCAACTTCAAGCATCTGTTAGGACGGGCACCTTACGATCAGGCCGAAATTACAGAGCATATGAATCTGTATCAAGACAAAGGATACGAAGCAGATATTGATTCCTACATCAACTCTGCTGAGTATCAAGCCTTCTTTGGCGAAAACATTGTGCCTTACTATCGCGATCTGGTTACCACTGGCGTCGGACAGCGATCGGTTGGCTTTACCCGGTTGTTGCAGCTTTATCGAGGGGCTGCCAGCAGCGATTTAGCACAATTTACGGGCACAGCTCCTCGCTTAGTGAAAGATCTGGCTCGCAACTCCGCTTCGACGATCGTGCCGCCTTCAGGAGGTGCAGGTGGATTTGCCTTCCTGCCTGCGGCCAAAGGAGATGCTTCTATGAGCGCATTTGGAGGCTCAAAAGCATTTGGATCGGGTCGGTTATTCCGCGTGGAAGTTGCCGCAATCAGTGGACCGGGCTATCCAAAAGTGCGGCGGGTCAACAAGGCGGTGATCATTCCTTATGAAGAATTAACACCCCACATGCAAAGAGTACAGCGGCAGGGCGGTCGAATCGCGAGTATCACTCCCCTTTAAGGGAAAAGGACAATCTTTTGAGCTGAAAATTCTCCATGATGAACTGATTCTTCAGATAGGTGAAGCGTTCGATCGTTACCTCTGCTATACGGCAGTCGATGACCCTTATGCTTCACCTTTCCGTTGTTCAACTTTTTCGAAGTGCATGGCACCGACTGAAGATGGGTGAGCACTGCCCACCTTACGCAGGCCCTTCTGGAGTGCTGTTACCTTTGCAATTCAGAAGCGGCTGCATTTGCACCTCAAGTTCTACCTCGCTGACCACCCCAGTGGCGATCGCCAGTTTCTCTAGCGCGGCCATCCAGCACTGATAATAGTCCCATTCCGGATCATCCAGGGCATGAGTAGATTCCCATTCGTGAATGGTGGTAATCAACATTTGGCGAAACTCTTCCCATTCGTAATGTCCTTTTTTGGAAAGGGCAATTGCCATGGCGAAGGCCGTTTTTTCCCAGTCTCGATCGAACGACAAATGCCCGTTTTTACGCGGCGGGGCATTGCCAGGACTGTCCATCAGACTGGTCGCAGCAAAATGCTCAAACTTGGTGAACATAGGGGATACATCCTGTTAACGGTTAACCGTGACGGTAGCCACTCCCATCATTGCCTCTGGGGTCAGTAAGGAAGCCAACTGCGCTTCGCTCATGCCCTCAGTGCCAGCTGGTCGCATCGGCAACACCCACCAGCGGATCTGGGCACTACTATCCCAAACTCGCACCTCAACCGAATCATCTAATTCCACGCCAAATTCTTTCAGCACGACACGGGGTTCTCTCACCACTCTGGCCCGGAATGTTGGATCTTTGAACCAGTAAGGCGGCAGTCCTAACGTTGGCCAGGGATAGCAGGAGCAGAGCGTACAGACAATCACGTTGTGGACCTCTGGGGTATTTTCCACAATCCGCATATGCTCACCTTCAGCTCCAGACATCCCAGGCGGAAAATCCATTTCAGCACAGGCGGCATTGCAATCCGCCAGCAACCTTGCCTTAAAAGCTGGATCGACCCAGGCCTTTGCGACTAACTTCGCACCGTTGAAAGGCCCCATCTCCGTTTCAAAATAGCTGAGAATTGTATCAACCGTGTTTCCGGTAATAATCCCTTTCTCGATTAGCAAGGATTCCAGCGCTTTCACCTTTGCTGCACTGTAAATTTCGCGATCGGCACCATATTTAAATCCATCGTATCCACTTGGCATATTCTTTCACCTGCAATACTTCCTGCAACTTTCACACTCAAACGAACCACTGCTTAGGATAATGAACTCAATAAATCCACAGATTGCACGGGTGGGTTTAGCTGATGACTTGACCTTATTTGAAGGGATTTGAACAAAACCCACCCCTACCAAATACTCGACCTTGTCTAATTCCTATTCCTTAAGCAGCTTCCAGATATACTTCAAAAATGTCGTTGTAATACGACGAGTTTGGCTCAACTAATTCTGCGGCCCAAATCGCATCCGGTTCCCAAACCAGACTGTAAACCGGCATCGGTGTGCCAATTCCATCTACAGTAGGGAAGAAATAGGTATAGGCTCCTTCATACACAAGCGCTACTGTAGCAACCGTGTTGCGCAACTGTCCCGGCAAGCGGGTGTGATCAACGGGATAGATATCCTTCACCCTCACCTTGTCCCCCACCTTAAATTTGGGAGTGCCTGCATAGGGACGCTTGGGAGAATCCCCTTGTCGCAAATATTGCTCAACTTGGGCATCGATCGCAGGATTGCCGCCTGAGGGCAGCGGGGCTGCTGCTTTAGCGCTGTCTTCTAAAAACTGGGCCGTGCGCGTATCTAGCTCCTCTTGCGTGATGTACCCCTCTTCGACAAAAAAGCCGGAAATTCCACCTAACCACTTTTCGTAGTAGCGAAACCGAAAGTAGTCAAAGGGATTCATTGCTTCAGCGCCCTTGCGCAAATGGCCCCAGGTCCAAAACGACTTAAAGGTAGTGGGCACCTGCTCGATCGGATAGGGCGGCTCCGAGGTGTTGAGGTGATTGCTTAATGCCATCATGGCGGTGTGAATGCCAAAGATGCGCTTTTCCCAGGGTTCAACAAACACCAGCGTTTCATAGTTGATCGAGGCGAGTCCTTCTATCCCCCCAAGGTTGTGCTGGATCTTCATAAAATGTCCCTTCTCCTAAGTGATTACGCAAAATACAGTTTATGCAAAACAAGCCTGAAAGCCCGATCGCAGTGCTGCTTCATCCAGATTTCGGCCAATAAACACCAGTTCATTCCGACGAGGTTCATTCGGCTTCCAGGGTTTGCCCGGTCTGCCATCCAGCGTCATGTGAACGCCCTGAAAAACGAAGCGCCGATCTTCTTCATCCACATCGACAATGCCTTTGATGCGGAATAAATCTGCGCCCTGGGCTTGAACGAGCTGATAAAGCCAGCGGTTCAGTTTGTCGCTATCGACGCTGCCCGGTTCTAGAATTGCAACTGAGTAGATCGATTCGTCATGCTCATGGGCATCTTCATCCAGAAATTGCGGATCGATCGACAGCGCATTTTTCAGATCAAAAGCTTTCAAAGCTAATACTGCATCTAAATTCAGATCACAATTCTGCGTCGTGTAGATTTTGGCAATCGCATTCATGCTCTGAACTTTCATCTCTAGCGATCGGAGAATTTCTGGCGAGACTAAGTCTGTTTTATTGAGCAGTACCACATCCGCAAAAGCAACTTGCTCCTGTACTTCGCTACTGTCCCAATGTTCCCAGACATGTTTCGCATCAACAACGGTGACCACTGCATCGAGCTGAGTGTTGCGCAGTAGCCCTTCATCCACAAAGAATGACTGAATTACCGGAGCCGGATCCGCTAATCCGGTCGTTTCAATCACCAGATAATCAAAGCGATCGCGCCGCTCGATCAACGCATTGATGATGCGAATCAGATCACCTCGGACTGTACAGCAGATACAGCCGTTGTTCATCTCAATAATATCTTCATCGCTACTCATCACAAGCTGATGATCAATTCCCACTTCGCCGAACTCATTCACGATCACGGCGATCCGCTTATTATGTTCTTCGGTGAGAATGCGATTCAGGAGGGTTGTTTTACCGGCCCCCAAATATCCAGTTAAGACGGTCACTGGAATCTTCTGCACTAACATTACAGATCTGTCTCCCTCGTATTCATTCAGTAATCTAGGTACAACTCACGCGAAATCCAATGATGCGATTTAATGAGGTTGCCGCATATCCCGATCGACTGGCCGATCGCATATTTGCAGGTTTGTCTAGCCAGCTGCCGCCGCGAATGGCGCGAATTTGAGAATTTCCAGCGTGGCTATCGCTACACCATTCCCAGACATTGCCATGCATGTCATACAGCCCAAAGGCATTGGGTGAAAAACTGCCGACTGGCATGGTTGACTGTCGGTATGAGCCTTTAGTTTCAGCCTTATAGGTGTAGGTGCCTACATAATTAGCTAAATTACTTGTAATGGTTTCACCTGTATTAAACGCAGTTTGTGTCCCTGCCCGACAAGCATATTCCCATTGAGCTTCACTGGGTAACTGATATTTCCGCCCAGTCTGTTTAGATAAACGATCGCAAAACTCAACGGCATCGAGCCAGGAGATGCTTTCAACCGGATGATTTGCACCACTGAAATAAGAGGGATCAAACTCCAGATCACGCTTCACCTTCGGCAGCTTTGAGACGGCTGCCCATTGGGCCTGAGTCACTGGATATTTGCTGAGGAAAAAGGGTTGAACGGCGATCGATCGTTGAGAAATTTCCTGCCCTTGAGCACCCACTTCACTTCGCGTTGCCCCCATTTTAAAACGACCTGGAGCGATCATCACCATGTCTAAACTGGTTTGAGTCCCCAGTGGTTCTGAAAAGAATTTTGCTTGATGCCACTGAGAGGCTTTTAACTGTCCCTCAGCATCAATGGTAGGCACCTGAAAATTAAATGTTTTCAGGCCTAGATTATTCTCAGCGATCGGTGGCGAAGACGCAGCAAGCACTTGCCCTCTGGCACTCACCATCAATCCAACACTACCCCATCCAATATATTGAAAGAGCCTACGCCGCTTCATTACTCACTCACTTATGATTACTAATGCAGTCAAAATGCTAATGCGGTGAAAACAACTGAAAGCTTTATATACAGGAAACTTCCAACTGATGATTCGTCTTTCCGTTGACAATGATGTTAATTGCAAAAGATGAGGGCGATCGTATAAACCGATACTATTTTCTGAATTCAATTCAGGGTATACGCAAAATTTAGTAATTCCGTAAATAAATGTAGATTTTTTGGATCAGAGTTTAATTCATACTCCCTCAAATCTCCTATTGAACTCATTTTGAAAGAGGTTTCCGTGATTATTGGTGGCTGTGTAGCTTCCTAGTAAATCTCGGCTTAAATCTGCTAACCGTTTAGAATGTGAGCGTCTCGCTCACGTGGACAAGATGCCCGCACTATGGCAACCAAACTTCTGCCGTTCTGTACTGGGTGACTTAACTGTATCTAAATACATCTAAAATCCGGTTTCGCAACGGTTCAGGAATTTTATTCATCACTTGATAATCGGCTTGCTCAGATTGATTAGACAAAGCTTCTGCCACCTTATCCAACACATCAAAGACTAAAGGCACTCCCAAATGAAGTTGCTCTAGAATTTCTCGTTGGGCAAATACATCTTGAGGCGTTCCTTCTAAAATAAGCTGACCTTGGTTGAGCACAAAAATCCAGTCGGCCCAGCAGTAGGCCAAATCAAGATCATGGGTTGCCATGACGATCGTCGTTCCCGTTGCCTGAATTTGCCGCAGCTTTGCCATCAGATCACGGGTTTGTCGCTGATCGAGATAAGCAGTCGGTTCATCCAACAGCAACAGTTCGGGTTGCAGCACCATGACATCTGCCAGAGAAACTCGTTTTTTCTGGCCCAGGCTCAAATGATGCACTGGACGAGTCGCCAGTTCAGATAAATTAAACGCAGTAATCGCCTGACCGACTCGCTGATTCACTTCTGGATCCGGTAAGCCAAGATTGCACAAACCATAGGAAATATCTTCTTCTACGGTTGAAGCAACCAACTGCTGTTCCGGGTCTTGAAATACTAGCCCCACTTTTTGACGCAAATCCATCAAAGACTTGCGATCGTAACGCATGGGTGAACCTTGCCAGTGAATTGCCCCATTTTGAGGTTTATAAAGACCGTTTGCCAACAAAAACAGCGTCGTTTTGCCACAGCCGTTATGTCCCAACAGCGCACAGCGTTTGCCCTTGGGAATGCGCAGCGTCAAACTTTGGAGAGCGGGCTGGGGACTGCTGGGATAGGTGTAATCGACTTTCTCAAATTCCAGTAACATAGTGCCATCCTGTAAGCATCACGAGCAGCGTGCAGCCAAACAGCGCCTCAAAGCCATATCGTTTAGACAGTTTGTATTGACGAGAGTGACAGACGCGAAAGTCTCCGGTAAAACCACGAGAATTAAGCGTGAGTGAAACCTGACGATAGTTTTCCAGGGTACGCCGCAGTAATTGTCCGATTAATAAGCCTAAACTCTTCATCCAGAGGGTTCGAGTCCGATAACCACTGCGCGATTGTTGAGCCGTCCACAGTTCTCTGGCAGTTTTTAACAGAACAAAAATAAAGCGGTACATCATCATCATCAGTTCCGTCAGCAATGTGGGGCAACCGATGCGACGCAGCACGCTAAGAATTTCGGTGAAGGGAATTGTGAGGATGACAAAATAAATGCAGGCCGTTGAAGCGATCGCTCTTGCTCCCAATTCTGCTGCTTGCTGTACGCCTTGATGACTTAAGTAAAGGTAGTAATCTCCCCAACGAAACCCGGCCCAGGCATCTGTTTGTATCGTTTGCAGATGCGGTAAGTCGATGCCGCTCATCACTAACGCAGGCAAACTGGTCAGCCAAAAGGCAATGGTAATGGAGAGTAACCGCAGATAAACTAAGGTCGGAATGCCTGCGTATATGACGGTCCAAACGCTAATCCAGCCTGCGATCGCCAACTGTACCGGGATCTGAGCCACATAGGTAATGATCAGAAGGACGATCGCAAACAGCAGTTTATGTTCGGGCGGTAGTTGTCGTAGTCGACTGCTATAGGCCAGCGTATCAATTTGGAGAGACGACATTGATGCTTATGCTCCTTCAAAAGCCATGCCTCACCCGCGAGTGAACGGCGGGCTAATAAAACAAGTACGCTAAAGCGCACTGAAATCCTTTCCTAGTCTGCTTGAGTAGACTGTATCTCTCGACTTATTCATGCTTAGAATCGTAGATTTGGTCAACCCACAAATTGTAAGGGCGGGTTTAGTAGACCAATGTGCATCCTGCAATGAATTTGACAGCAAAACCCGCCCCTACCAAACATCGAACTTGTTGAATTCCCATTGTTTAAGATCTAGCAATACTGATAATTGGCTTACTGCTCATTCTTCTCCCGTCGCTCCGATCGTCCTTTGTACAGTCCTAAAATATAACCCGCGACACCTGCTCCAATTCCCGCTTGGGCTGCAAATAAAAAGGTTTGCACTTCAGGTCCAGAGTCTTTGATTACTGGTTTAAACCAGGGTTGATAGTTTGGGTGATTTTCCTCGATCGCGGTGACAAAATTACCATCCGTTGCGCCAAACTGATGTCCCTGAAGCACCATGAGTGGGCCGAGGGCCAAGGCAATCACGCCTCCGATTAACAACCAGGAACTCATTGATTTATGCATTATCTATTGTTCCTCCAGAACTTTTAGCGTTTGCAATTCTTGTTGTCCATGCTTTTGTAACCAATTCCACACCNAGTACCGTCAGCAGCCCTTCGCAGAGTGCAAGCGGCAATTGAGTAATGGCAAAAATTCCGACAAATTTAATGAATGAGGCCATGAAACCTCCTTGTAGCGCTGGAAACGCCAACGCAAGCTGTACAGCCGTCGTCAGATAGGTGATTAAATCTGCCAAGGTTGCTGCCAGAAAAACTGCAACGGCTTGATTGCCACTTCGCAGCACCAAATGATAAATCCCATAGGCCACAAAGGGACCCACGATCGCCATGGAAAACATGTTGGCACCCAGCGTCGTCAAACCTCCATGAGCTAACAAGACGGCCTGAAACAGCAGCACCAATCCTCCCAGCACCGACATAACTGAGGGGCCAAATAAAATTGCGCCTAATCCAGTCCCGGTTGGATGAGAGCAACTGCCCGTGACAGAAGGAATTTTCAATGCCGACAATACAAATGTGAAAGCTCCAGACAAAGCAAGCAGCAACTTTAATTCAGGATTTTGCTGGGTAATGCGGGTGAGCGATCGCAACCCCACGATAAAAAATGGCAACGAGACCACCCACCAAAAAACAGCCCATTGCACTGGCAAGAATCCTTCGGCAATATGCATCGCATGAGCAGGGTTTGCTGATCCGATCACCAGGTAACTACTCAGCCCTAGCATTAGCACCAGGCTAAGCAGCTTGCGTCGTTGCTTCATCTGCATTCTCCCATCGTCGTGTTGTCCAGATACACAGCTTCTTGATCAATTCGTAGTGCGGGCATCTTGCCCGCCGCGAGCGAGACGCTCGCACTGTAGGTATTTTTTCTAGAAAGCTCCTAAGAAATATTGGTAGTCTTCTAGATTTTCTTCAACTTTCGGCACAATACACTTCTCAAATCCTTCCACAAATTCATCGCGATTTAAGTCACGTCCAATCACTACCAGTTGCGTCAGTTTTTCTTCATTGGGTTTCCAAGGTCTATCTCGGCGAACGGAGGTCAACATTCTCACACTTTGAAACAGCATTCGCTCTGAAAAACCCTGGGCATAGAACAAGCCTTTGGTGCGATACAAATCTTCTCCTTTTTCCTGAGCCAACACATTCATCCAAAACATGAACTTATTCAGATCGATCGGTTGTTTCGAAGTCAGCGCAAAGGAACCGATCGCTGCATCATGTTCATGTTCCAGGTCGTTAAGGAACATTGGATCGACCTCTAGCTTGGCCGCCAAATTAAACGCGCCCGTTCCTAAAATTAGCGGCAAATCGACTGCTCCAAATTCCGTATGGTAAATCTTGGCGATCGGATTGAGCGATCGAATTTGCTGCTCGATCTGAGCAAGCTCATGGACTGAAACCAGGTCTGTTTTATTAATTAAAAGAATATCAGCAAAGGCAATTTGCTCCTGAACCTCGCAGTTATCAGTGAGATTGCGCTGCAAATTACAGGCATCAACCACTGTGACAAACGCATCCAGGCTAAACTTTGTCTTAATCTCGTCCGGCACAATAAATGTCGAAGCAACTGGAGCCGGATCGGCTAAACCAGTGGTTTCCACTAAAACTGCATCCAGATCGGTCCGCTGCATCAAGTCTTCCAGGGTGCGCATCAAATCCCCTCGAACGGTGCAGCACAGACAGCCATTGTTAAATTCCACAAGCTGCTCTTTGTCATCTGAAATCATCAGCTGACCATCAATACCAATCTCACCAAACTCGTTCACAATCACAGCCACTTTCTGACCATGCTGCTCCCGCAAAATATGGTTGACCAGGGTCGTCTTTCCTGAACCTAGGAATCCAGTGATGATTGTAACGGGAATACGCTGTTTAATGCTCGCCTGCCGAACCTGTTGCACATTTGCTCCTCCCAATCGTGCTTAAAAATACTGCTGCAAAGCTCAAGGCTTGCAGAGAAACAATCGCTAACTCTACAAGATCATTTGGATGTAAAATTTCTGCTGCGTAATATTCCGCTGATCGATCGAATCCAACTCACTCAAAGCCGATTATTTAGTGCCAATCATTAGCATGAGTGAATCATAGGGAACGGAAGAAACGCAGTTTGTAGCGATCGACACAAAGTAGTTAATCTCTTAACTATATTTGCATTTGTTACAGAGCAGTTCTAAACGAGGCGTAAGATTTTAGTGCGGGCATCTTGCCCGCGTTGGCGTAGCCTCTCCGTTAGGAGAAACGAGACGCTCACACTCCATTTTGCAATTCAAATAGGATTGCTATCGTTATGGAAAAATTTAATTTTTACCATGAATTACTCTTTCATTCATCATTGGTTATTTCTCAAAGAGTGATAAGATTTTCTGAGAAAATTCAATTCATCGGAATTCTCTTGTTCTCCGTTTGGTAATCGTATTAAAGCAGTCGTGTTTCATAGTCCTGCTAGACATCATTGAGGTCTTGAAAGACTCGTCAAAACGCGAATGAAAATTCCATCTCCCTTCTTCTATAATGCGCTTTAAGCAATGTCTCCATTCTCTTGAAACCTAATTAAAGATGAGTTCTCACAACCAGCAGCCTGACGCTGATATTGCACTTCGCGTTAAAGCGATCGAATCGTTACTAATCGAGAAAGGAATTATCGATCCGGCGGCGATCGATACCATTATTGATGCTTATGAACATCGGATTGGTCCTCACAATGGAGCCAGAATTGTTGCCAAAGCCTGGGTTGATTCTGAGTTCAAGCAACGACTGCTGGCAGATGGAACCAGTGCGATCGCGGAGATGAATCTGACAGGATTTTCTAGCGAACATATGGTTGTGGTTGAAAATACGCCAGAAGTTCACAACCTGATTGTCTGCACCTTGTGTTCCTGCTATCCCTGGGCAATTCTCGGTTTACCCCCAACCTGGTACAAATCATTTGCATATCGATCCCGTGCCGTGATTGACCCACGCGGCGTTTTACGAGAATTTGGTCTGGAAATTCCAGAAGAAGTAGCAGTGCGCGTTTGGGATAGCAATGCCGATTTACGCTATCTGGTCCTGCCTGAACGTCCTGTTGGAACCGAGACAATGACTGAATCAGAACTGGCCTCACTGGTAACTCGGAACGCCATGATCGGCACAGCGAAGGTTCAACTGCCTAGTTCCCCACATGAGCAAGCCGCTTAGGAGAATCAGCAATGAATGGTCCGCATGACATGGGTGGAATGCATAATTTAGGCCCAATTCCGATCGAGGAAAATGAACCTGTTTTTCACTCGGAGTGGGAAGCGAAAGTATTTGCAATGAGTTTTGCGACGTTTGGAAACTACTTTCCGGTCGATGAAACTCGTCATGCTTCAGAGCGGATGCCACCTGGAAAGTACCTCAGCTCTCGCTACTATGAGCGCTGGCTGTATGCTCTGGAATTGCTGCTGACTGAACATGATCTCCTGACTCAGTCCGAGATTGAGGAGCGGATGGCGCAACTTGCCCAGGCTGACACTCCATCTTCGTAACATCGAGACGAAACCTTTATCCCTGCTATTCACTCAAGCTTAAACCAATGGCCATTGAAACCAGCAATCAATGTATGTCTGCCGAACAGGCCGAAGCCTTACTTCGCACTGGCATTAGCTGCCGAGTTGATAGTCCTGAACCCGGAAAGTTCAAGGTGGGCGATCGGGTGCGGGCAAAAGTCGTACATGTCCCCACCTATACTCGTCTGCCTCGCTATGTGCGCGGAAAAGTTGGAACCATTACAAAAGATCATGGCGTTTACGTCTTTCCAGATACGCTGGGTATGCGGCTAGATACAAAACCGCAGCATGTGTATAGCGTTTGTTTTGCAGCTCAGGAATTGTGGGGCGCAGAGGCTTCCGCCAAAGATACGCTTCATATTGATTTATTTGACGACCATTTAGAACCAATTTAGGATTTTGAATTGAATCCGCAAATTGTACGGGCAGGTTTAGCAGACCAATCTGCATCCTGCAATAGATTTGACAACAAAACCTGCCCCTACCCAATATCGAACTTATTTAATTCCCATTCCTTAGAACAATGAATAACGCCTCATTTGAATTACCGATCGACTCAGAAGAACCCGTGTTTCAAGCCCCCTGGGAGGCTCATGCGTTTGCGATCGTCAACCAGCTTGCGGCTGCAAATCACTACAGCTGGGCCGAGTGGACTAACTATCTCGTGAATGAAATTTCTGCGGTGGAGCGAGAGGCTCCTGGCACAAAAACTTACTATGAACAGTGGGTTGCCGCTTGCGAAAAGCTGCTGATCGAGAAAGGACTCCTGGAACCAGAGGCTGTTCAGCAGAAGATTTCAGAATTGCAGTCTACCCAGGCAACTGAACATCCTCACCATCACGACTGATAATCCGAGATGAGCGCATTGACTACCCTACGGTCTGTAACGAATTCAACGTGGAGAGTGCTTCCAGACATTCTAAATGCGTGATCCTAGAGTTCCGCTGCAAATACTCCATGGCCTTGAGTGCAGACCAATGGGCATCCCAGTCAGAGCCAATGCAGCAATCTTCAATCACATAAAAGAAGTAGTCATGTTGATGAGCATCGACAATGGTGTAGTGAACGCAAACATTAGTTAAGGTTCCCATCACAATTAAGGTTTTCACGTTTAGCCCGCGCAGCAGCAAATCCAGATCGGTGGCAAAAAAACCGCTGTATCGACGTTTGGCGATCATAAATTCTCCATCGATCGGATACAAATCAGGATGAAAGTCTGTTCCTCGACTATTTTCAAGACAATGAACAGGTTCGCTTCCATCAAGTTCTCGACCAAAATCAACCATTTGCTTCCGATGCACCTCCTGGGTGTGAATAATGGGCAATTTCGCGGCTCTGGCTGCGATCAATATCTCTTTTGCCTTGGGTAGCACTTCATCTGCCCCAACCGTTTGCAGCGGTTCCCCCGCTAGAAAGTCTTGCTGAAAATCAATCACCAGGAGTGCAGTTGAGTGAATATCAAACCTGACCATGCTGCGCGATTCCATCTAAAACCATTCTCGCCGATCGGGATACAAATTAGTTCCTCTCGAAATCCTAAACCCTTGTCAGCGAATCAGCAAATAAAAAAATAAAAATTACGATTTCGCCAATTGAAGCCGTATTTTATTGCTAGATCTGTGTAAGGAGCTACAAAAAATGTTGCTGATATGAACTAACTTACCTCTATATAAAGCACAAGAATTCTATTAACAGAAGCTGAGCGGTAACGTAGCGGTTTTTAGGGTCCACGCAGTTTCTTTGCTGTCATGGTTTAGCGATGGAGAATCAAGCGATGTGGATTAGAAATTTCCTCACTTTATCTTTAGTGAGTTGCGTGATTACAGCTTGTGCCAGTACCCAACAGACAGCGACAACCTCCACGGCTCAACCTGTCAGCAATAGTTCTGAAGCATTAACACCCGTCAAAGTGGGACATCTCGTTGCCCTGGATATGGCTCCTTTGTTCGTCGGGGTGGAATCGGGCTGTTTCAAGCAGAATGGACTGGCGGTTGAAACCGTTGCTTTTACCAACCCAGGTGACAACAACGCTGCACTTGCCGGAAGCGCAGTCGATTTTAATATTAATCCGTTTACGTTACCCTTCTTTGCAGCGAGTAGTGGTGTACCGATCAAGACCATCTCAGCAGCAGGAGGCTGGGGTGTGATGCAGGTGATCGCCAAGAGCCAGTATGGCATCAATTCAGTCGCAGATTTAGCAAAGTATGTGAAGGAGAATCCAGATAAAAAGCTGAAGATAGCTACACTCAGAGGGGATACGTTGGAGTTAATCCTGCTCGATGCTTTTGAAAAAGAAGGGCTCTCGCCCGATAGTTTCGAGATGGTCTATTTCGATGACCTGCTGGCCATGGTCGATGCATTTAAGCTGGACAAAGTAGATATGCTGAGTCATATTAAACCCTACACGACCCAGTTTGTCGAAAATGGAACTGCAACGGTTGTGACCGACAATGCTGAAATTTGGTCGCCGAATACGCCCAATACAGTTGTCAGCACACTTGAGAAAACGGTGACGGAACGTCCTGAAGTCGTTGAATCTTACTTGAAGGGAATGCAATGTGCAGCCAAAATCATCAATGAGAAACCGCAAGAAGCCGTTGCATTGCTGAAAGGAGGAAATTACTACCGGGTTGATGATAAAGTGTTGCTCAAAGCCTTTGAGACTCAGCCTGCTCCCATCACCTTTACCCCTGATTTGAAAGCGGTGCAAGGCGTGGTTGATGAAATGGTGAAACTGAATTACATCAAAGCAGATGTGCCTGCAAGTAAGATCTTCGATATTTCGACGATCGAAAAACTAGAAAAGTAATTGAACCGCAGTTGAACCATAATCAGTAGCAGAGTAGTGGAAGATGTCAATTACGGTGAATCAATGGCAAAAGTGGCAAAAATCCAGTCTCTCTCTGATTTGTGGTATCTGCTCCTGTCTGCTTTTGGTTGCAGTTTGGGAATGGGTAGGATCCGATCCAATTAATCCAATCACGCAAGTGCTTCCACCTCCCTCTAAATTTGTTCCAGTTCTGTTTGAAAGTGACTTCAAAATCGGATTGGGCTCCCAGTCCTCCACCATCTACCAGTCGGTTTTTGTGACGCTGCTGCGAGTATTCGCGGGTATGACGATCGCTTTTGTCGCGGCCATATTCTGCGGCATGTTGATTAGCCTGTCGGAATGGAGTGAATTGTTCATTCTGCCAATTCTGGGCTTGATTGCACCGATCGCCCCCATTGCCTGGGTTCCCTTAGCGCTGGTTGTGTTTGGCATCAGTAATCTGACTGCGATTTTCATCGTGTTCATGGGCGTTTTCTTTACGCTCACCATTGCAACCGTCGCAGAGATCAAACGCATCCCGGAGAACTTGCTGATTACTGCCAGAAATTTGGCGGGCAGTCGGTTTAACATCTGGCGGATGGTGGTCATGCCTGCTGTGCTGCCTAGCGTGTTTACGCTGCTGCGGCTCAACTTTATTGCAGCCTGGATGGCCGTTTTGGCGGCTGAAATGACGGGACTGCGGGATGGACTGGGTGCGGTTGTGATGACGGGCCGGAATTTGTTTAACAGCAACCTGATTCTGCTAGGCATTTGCATTATTGGCATTACCGGATTTGCGGTCGATCGCCTCTTGCTCTTGATTCAGCGCAGATTCTTTTGGTGGAGGGTTTAGGTCAAGTGGAATTGCCCATTCTATCCTGCCAAAATCTCTGCAAAAGTTTTCCTGGCAACCAGAAGCAGGAAAAATTAGTGCTTGCCAATATCAATCTTGCAGTTCCGAAAGGTTCTTTTGTGACGATTCTGGGTCAATCGGGTGGCGGCAAATCCACTTTGCTCAAATTATTGGGTGGGTTCCTTCCTCCCTCCTCCGGTCGCGTATTTTTTGATGGGCAGCCTTTAACCCAAATTACCCCTAAAATCGGCATGGTTTTTCAGGATCACAATCTTTATCCCTGGATGACCGTCGAACAAAATATTGGGTTTGGTTTCAAAATTCGGGGCGATAAACCTGGAACCTATCAACATCTAGTCCATGAAATTTTGGATACGGTGGGGCTCTCTCAGTCCCGCAAGCTGTATCCGCATCAGTTATCGGGCGGTATGAGACAGCGAGTTGCGATCGCCCGTTCCGTTGTAGTGAAGCCAGAGGTGCTCTTGCTGGATGAACCCTTTTCTGCATTAGATGTGCAGCTCAGAAGGCGACTGCAAGACTTTCTGTTAACCCTTTGGAAAGAAATGCATATTACGATGGTTTTGGTGACGCACAATGTGGAAGAAGCGATCTTGCTGGGCCAGAAGTTGATCGTGGTTGGCAACCAGCCTGGACAAATTATTGAGGAAGTGGTCATTTCAGAACCCCAATATGGCGATCGATACCATCCTGATTTTTTGCAGCTTCAGCGTCACCTGGAGTCCCTGCTGGACAGCAATTTAATCGATCCGGTTCAGGCGAAGCCACTACCGATTTCTAACGGTAAAGCAATTTCATAGTCCTGTAAGTAGGTCGATTAGATTAATTTTCAGATAGAGTGCGAGCGTCTCGTTTCTCCTGACAGAGAGGCTGCGCCAACGCGGACAAGATGTCCGTACTATTGTCTATCTACAACTTCATTGTACTCACCTAATTATCATCCAGCTATGGTTTGACGCGAGCAGGATACTGCGCCTTGTGAATTTTCAAAATCGTTCTCGTGTGAATACGAATTACATCATTTCTTGCTTTCATTGAGTTGAGAAAGTTCAGCAAGTCATTGTTATCGTTATATACATACTCCATCATCACATTGTATTCGCCTGTCACAGAGGCCACGTAACTGACTTTATCCATGCTGACCAACAATTCGAGCGTCGCTTCAAAAAAGCTAGGATGAACATCCAATTCAATATAAGCAACGTTTTCGTACTTGAGTTTTCCCGCATTGATAAAGGCGCTAATTTTGATGATTTCGTCATCCAACAGCCGTTTCACGCGATATCGCACCGTTGCTTCAGGAACTTCCAACTCACGCGCGATCAAGCTATAGGAAATTCGACCATCCATTTGTAAGTACTCGATGATTTGCAGGTCGAGTTGGTCGATGTTGTGATTTTGCGCTTCAGCCAGGTCACCGTTGTTGGCAGCATGTGTCATCGCTTCACAAGATTTTGTCGAGAGGCAGGACTAGGCAATAATATACAGCATGAACGCTGATACTGCGTCCTGAGAATATTTCGATCAATTGCCTGATTAAGACTACCACCAGTGATGGCTGCTACAGATAGGTTGAGCATCGACTAGACAAGACCGATCGCGTAAATGTTATGTCCTTGGATCGACCACCAAAACAGCAGCTCCTTGAATTTTGCCATTCCGCAGTGCATCTAATGCTTCATTGGCGGCAGCTAAGGGGAATGTTTCCACATGGGTCTGGATGGGGACTTGGGGAGCCAAAGCTAAAAATTCTTCCCCATCATGACGGGTGAGATTCGCAACCGATCGCAATACCCGTTCCCCCCACAGCAGTTCGTAGGCAAATGAGGGAATCTCGCTCATGTGAATGCCTGCACAGACCACCGTACCACCCTTAGCAACTGCTTTAAGGGCAGCGGGAACCAGAGCACCCACGGGCGCAAAAATGATCGCAGCATCCAATGGCTCTGGGGGCAACTCGTCGGAACTGCCTGCCCAAACTGCACCTAGATCACGCGCAAACTGCTGGCCTTCTGTGTCGCCAGCCCTTGTGAATGCAAAAACCTGCCGTCCCTGATGCAGAGCGGTTTGAATTACCAGATGGGCCGAGGCTCCAAAGCCATACAGTCCTAGCCGTTGAGCATCTCCGGTCATCATCAGCGATCGATAGCCAATCAGGCCCGCACAGAGCAGGGGAGCCGCTTGTAGGTCAGGATATCCGAGCGGAATCGGAAAACAGAAGCGCTCATCGGCAACGGTGTATTCAGCATAGCCCCCATCCAACTGATAGCCCGTAAACTGGGCCAGATCGCAAAGATTCTCGCGGCCCGATCGACAATAGCGACAGTGCCCGCAGGTATGACCGAGCCAGGGGACACCCACTCGCGTTCCAGGCGGGAAAGCCCCACTCACATCCGGGCCATGCTCTACTACCGTGCCAACAATTTGGTGACCTGGAATCAGCGGTAGCTTCGGCTGAGTTAATTCCCCATCCACGACATGCAAATCGGTTCGGCAGATGCCGCAAGCGTGGACGCGAATCAACAACTGGCCTGATTGAGGGGTTGGAATCGGGCGATCGACTTCCTGGAGGGGAGTACCGGGAGCAGTCAGAATCATGGCACGCATGGCTTTCTCCTGATTTTCAAAACAACCAGCACCTGCTTGATCACGCGATCGCGTAAGGAAATATGTAGCAACCGCCAACCAATCCAGAGAAATAGACGACAATTGAATTGATAACGCTAGTTTTCATTGAGTTCTACGCAACGAGGGGTGAAATTATGGAACTCAAGTCAGTTGCGATCGCCATTCCCGAAGGGGCTAACCTCATTCTAGGTCAAACGCACTTCATCAAGACGGTAGAAGACCTGTATGAGATTATGGTGGGCATTTCAGCTCAGGTGAAGTTTGGCATTGCCTTTTGTGAGGCATCCGGTCCCTGCCTGATTCGCGTTGTGGGCAATGATGACAGTTTGCAAGCGGCGGCTACTCAAAATGCAGAGGCGATCGGAGCAGGACACAGCTTTCTGATTTTGCTGCGCGATGCCTATCCGATCAATTTTCTGAATGCGATCAAGCAATGTTCGGAAGTCTGTACGATTTATTGCGCCACGGCCAATCCGGTTGAGGTGATTCTAGCTGAAACGGCTCAGGGGCGCGGCATTTTAGGCGTTGTGGATGGTTTCTCGCCTAAAGGAGTGGAAAGCGCAGAGGATATCAAGGCTCGTCAGGGATTGTTGCGGCAGATCGGCTACAAGCTTTAGGACATGCTTCGATCGCAACTGGAGGACAGGATAAATGGGCATCAATCATCGTGAGAAAATCATTACTCTGTGGGCGGTGTTTTTGTTGGGCACGCTCTTTCATACCCAATTGGGGTTAATGCCGCTGTTTCATGGGTTGTCTGTGGCAGAATCGCAGGCGCAGAATATTGCCGAAATTACATCTATCCTCTGGCTGATGCTGGGCTTTTTTGCGATTCCAATGATCCTGATGATCACCACACTGTTTTACGAATCAAGACGTTATCGAAAAATTCATTTTGGTATTACCATTTTCTATTCGGTTATGAATTTGCTGCATCTCATTGCCGATTTGTTGGTGCAGCCGATCGCCTGGTATCAGATTGCTCTGATGGTGTTTTTGTTGTTGGTCGGACTACTGTTGAATTTGGTGGCATTCCAATGGATGAAAGACCGTCGCCATCAATTAGCTCAGGAACAGCCGATCGCTTTTGGAGACAGAGGTTCTGAGTGTTGAGTCAGCGTTAAGCCGTGAATGATCGCCCCAACCCCAGTGCCGCTAAGCCTTTGCGATAGGTGATCGAACTTTTGTCGCCTGCGATATGCACTTCATCTTGTAGGTTGATCGGCAGATCTTCGGGATATTGTTCTTCGACGATCGCTTGATCTTCGGCGAATACTTGATGGTTGAAGTCTAAAGTGTCTTGCAGGGGTGCATCTTTGTCGAAGTTGCGGCAGATCGGCACAAACAGGCGAGTTTTGCGAGCTGAGACGGGACAAGCGGCATTCAAAATATGGAGCTGACCGTTGGGGAAGAATACGCTGAGTTTGGCGGTGAAGGGCAACCACACTTCGAATAATCTGCGCCAGAGGAATCCAGGTGGATTCAGGTGCTTCATCGAATGGGGATAGTTGCTGACGGTGCTGATGTAGTCGGCCCGGAATCCGTGGGGCAGCCGCTCGACTGGATAATCGGGAACTTCTGGATTGCTGCGTTCGCCGAAAGAGGCGGAGTGAATAAAGGCAAAATGGCTGACATCCAGGAAACCTTCAATCTGACGTCCGGCAGCGGCATTCATTTCGACGCTGTTGGGAATGACCTGAATGTAATCTGGATCGTCCCATTCTTTCATTTCTGGGAAATGCACGGGACCATTATCGACAAGACGCACCCAGACCAACCCATAGCGTTCTATGACTGGATAGGTGGTGAGTTTCAAGCGGGAAGGAACTGCCGCATTCGGTTCTGCTGGAATGCAGATACATTGTCCCTGTTTGTTATAACGCACCCCATGATATTTACAAATTAGTTCATCGTTTTCTACCCAGCCCAGGCTCAAGGGTACACCTCGGTGCAAACAAATATCGCGAGCGACCACTAAATCACCATTGCTGAGGCGATAGAGCACGAGCCGTTGATCGAGCAGACGGGCGGCAAAGGGTTCCTTGGTGGTCACCTCTTGAGAAAAGGCAACCGGATACCAGAAGGGGGCCAAAGCCTTCCAGTCGGAGGTGGAGAAGGTACAGTTGCGGGGCAGTTCTTCGGTCGCAAGCATCATGGAATTTTACTCAACAGAAAAAGCGCTGCCAGTAAAAGTACAGCGATCGGTCGATTGTTTCTGTATCGGTTGCTAGTCTCTGAAGAGGAGCGGAGGAGTGAGGAGTGCTATTGAAGGAGGAAGCCAACGCCAGGACGGCGAATCATATAGCGAGCGGTGTTTTCTGCCGGGGTGCGGTAGAGAATTAAGCCATTGCTGTTGGGCAGTAAATAGAAGTAATAGACGGCTTGAGAATAGGCAAGCTGTTGATCGCGAGGAATGCCTGCGTTTTCAGGGAAATATCCAGCACGTTCCACAACTTTGTATCCATCCAGAATGTTGGCGGCTACGTTGTAAATGGTCTGATAGTCGCCATCGAAGTTCGGATCGGTTTCGAGTTCGGCCAACATCCCTTTGGAGAGCGTGATATCCGATTGCTGTTCCCATTGGGATAACCAGGTCAGGGCCAAGACGCCATGCCGAATTTCAGATTGGGCCTGGGCGATCGATCCATTGGCCACCACTCCAGCCAGCAAACTAGCGGATAATGCCGCTTTGAGGATTGTTGCTTTAAGGATAGTCAGGTGAAAGGGTTTCATAGGGGAGAACTCCTCGATTAAACAGATGAAATCCTCGTGATTCTACCGCTGGTTGGGTGTTTAGCCTGTGATCTTCATGTTTTTATTTAGGAACAGGGTTTCAACTGTATTTAACGGGGCTTTCGATCGCCCAACTCCAGCAGCTTCAAACGCGGTGACAGGAATCTTGAGAGCAGAAAAACGATCGCCCCTAACATTCGAGAAGACGATCGCTTTCGATTATTCAGTTGCTGACTAAGCGATAACACTAATATTGGTGTTGCTGAGTGCGGGCTTATTGCTTAATGTGGCAATTTGTACCGCAGCAGTGACTCCTGTGCCATCGATATCAAATCGCAGTGCACCAGTGGCGGAGTCATAGATGAATCGATCGTTCGCATCGGCAGCAGCAGTGCCAAGGACAAATCGACTAGCAGCTAGCGTACCCGTGACTAACCCGCCACCAAAGCCAGATGCAGAGACGACAATTAGATCTGTTTCACTGATGTTGAAGTCAGTAATGGTGTCGATACCTTCGGTGGATGCGTTGAAAGTGAAGCGATCGACTCCGGTGCCTCCAGTCAGATAGTCATCTCCATCTCCACCATTGAGCGTGTCATTGCCATCTTCTCCCCACAGGTCATCATTGCCTGCTCCGCCATTGAGCGTGTCATTGCCTGCTCCGCCTAATAGTCCACCTAGCACCCAGAAGGTTCGCTCATTCCCATCTCCGCCATTGAGGATGTCATCTCCTTCACCACCTTCAAGACGGTCTGTGCCTGCTCCACCTGTTATCGTGTCGTTCCCCGCATCTGTGCGCACAAGGCTAGATGAGGCAGCAGAGAGATTAACAACATCATTTCCACTGCCGGTAAAAGTGCTAATGGACTCGATGTTGCGGAACTTGTCTCCGTTAGATGCTGTTCCATTTGTTGCCGTAGTATAGGTGACTGTTGTAGCAGTACTGAGGTCAGCAAGGTACAGCTCAAGATGGTCATACCCTAGTCCACCATTGACAGTATCAATCCCTGCTCCAGGGTCAAGCAAGTCATCTCCATCTCCACCATTGAGCGTGTCGTTACCATCTTCTCCCCACAGGTCATCATTGCCTGCTCCGCCATTGAGCGTGTCATTGCCTGCTCCGCCTAACAGTCCACCTAGCACCCAGAAGGTTCGCTCATTCCCATCTCCGCCATTGAGGATGTCATCTCCTTCACCACCTTCAAGACGGTCTGTGCCCACTCCACCTGTTATCGTGTCGTTCCCCGCATCTGTGCGCACAAAGCTAGATGAGGCAGCAGAGAGATTAACAACATCATTTCCACTGCCGGTAAAAGTGCTAATGGACTCGATGTTGCGGA
>LUGL01000094.1 GCA_002796835.1 Elainella saxicola E1
TTAACCGCCGTTGCAACGTTGATAATGACCACTGGGAAACACCATCAGTTTCTAAGTTCGGGAGCTGTTGAGCTAACTCAACAATCTGCTGTCGTTGGGCACTCTCATAGTGGGTTTTCGCTCCACCCCCATGACGACGAGTGAGTGCGCTCAACCCGTCGGTGTTGAATCGTGCCACCAGTTGCCCGACTGCATCCCCTGAACGTCGTCCACTGGTTTGGGCTGCTGCAGTATAACTCTGTCCCTCAGCAACGGCTAGCAAAGCTTTCGCACGTGCCACACGGTCTGCGGACTCACTGGTGGCACGTACAATTCGTTCGAGTTCTCGACGTTCTTCGAGGCTCAGATCGCGGAGGGGATGTTTTTGATGGCGGGTCATAGTCAGAAACCAAGAGACTTTGTTTTATCATCACAGAGTTCCCCAAAAATGGCTATCTACATGCCAAATGACCCACTAGCACGATCGCGGCTTATGGCTTTCTGACAGGCCGCTATTTCTACTGGGATGCTCAAATGCAGGGCTTCTATTTGCTGGAACTGGCTCCCGGCAATCTGGTCCGAGTCTCCCAAACCCCGATCGCTTTGAGCAGTTGCCAACGCTAACCACCGGCCAGGGCAGAGCCGCATCTGCCCAATCTATCCTTATACTCCCAGAACATCTGATGAGAATCACGCTAGTTTTTGATAGCACCGAATCTGCTGAGGACGCATGGCGCGTCCATTTTGAAGATAGTAGTGAGGATTGGCAAGTTTGCCTGAATGCACGAGCTGGAACAATCGATTTGGAACGCTCTAGCCAGGATGAGCCGATCGATCTAGAGATACCAGTGGGTGTAATCGCGATCGTTCTCTAAATCCATTGCGCTAAATGGGGGAGTCGCGCCCCTCTTCTCACCGATTATTTTCAAGCCATCATGGTTCAACAAGCTTACCAACAGATTCAAACCGAAGAACGACTGATTCCACCGACTGCACCCGGCGAATGGACCCTCAACCAAATCACGGCTGCTTTGTCGCGTCCCCTTCCCCGATCGATCTTGCAGCAGCGCAGACAGGGCGGAACGACGATCGACTATTTGCCCTGGTATGAAGCCAACCGGATTTTGGATAAGTATTGCCCTGGCTGGACCTGGGAGATCCGGCAGATTGTGACCACGGGCGATCGGCTTTTCCTGACCGGGAGGCTGACCATTCCCACGGCTGAAGGAACAGTTTACCGCGAGGCAACCGGAACAGAACTGCTGAAGGAAGAGAAAGCCATTTGGGTTGGCGACCCAGATCATCGGCAGATGCTCAAGGATGAATACGATCGTCCGGTCACAGAACCCAAAGAATTGGCCTATGGCGATCCTTCCTCCAATGCCGAGAGCATGGCCTTTCGCAGAGCAGCGGCCCGCTTTGGATTAGGACTCTACCTCTACGATCGCGATTAGGTTGGCCGGTGCCCTGTCGGTCAAGACTCAACTGGCCGATGGGACACCCCGCTTCATCTAAAAAAACTTCTTCCTTTGTCGCCCCATTGGTTACAGACTAGGCCACCTATGTAATCCCTATTTTTTGGCGGAGGGCTGTGGAAAATCTTCTAACGAGTAGCCTCATAGCGCTGAACTGAGGCAGAACTCAGAGCAATTTTTTGACTGACTTGCTGCCGATCGATCATCGGAGAGGATATGGATTTTCCATAGCTCTCTAGCCAAAAAATCGACTGCCTCCCCTGCTGTTGAACAGCTAACCTTAGCGCTACAATCAACCATGCTGAGTTTTGTTCTTACCTTGGAAGACTCTCTCATCCCTCTGGGCGATCGCCCCTTGATTAGCGCTGCTGTCATTCTGGAGCGGATTAAACAGCGTGCGATCGATCGCTGGGGAGATGAGAAGTGGCAAATGCATCTGGTGCGGGAATATGCCAGATTAGCCCAAGCCCAAGGCGATGATAAGGCAACACCGAATGCCCGTCGAGGTCAAATTGTTCGAGCCTTTGAGGTAGGTAGCTGTACGCTGGATACGGCAATCTTACTGGCTGCTGCGGTGGGCTGTCGGTTTCAGATGGCCTGCACCACCATTGAGGTAGAAGAGTTCTAACATGATTGATCACGATCGCTTGTTCAAAGAACTCATCTCCACCTTCTTCTTCGAGTTTGTAGACCTCTTCCTGCCAGAAGTTAGCACCTACCTGGAACCTGGCTCATGGGAACTGCTTGACAAGGAACTGTTCACCGATGTCACCGCCGGACAACGCTATGAAGCAGACTTGGTTGTCAAGGCCCGCTTCCGAGACCAGGACTCCTACTTCCTGATTCACACGGAACATCAAGGACGATCGGAATCTCAGTTTGGCCAGCGCATGTTCTCCTACTTCGCTCACCTGCATGAAAAGTATGGTCTGCCAGTCTATCCCGTGGTGATCTTCTCCCACAATTCCCCCAAGCGATCGGAACCAGATTTCTACCGCGTCGAGTTCCCCAATAAGCGAATTCTGGAATTCAACTATGAGGTGATCCAACTCAATCGACTCAACTGGCGAGACTTCATCGATCGGCCCAACCCCGTCGCCAGTGCACTAATGGCAAAAATGAACATTGTCCGTGCCGATCGGCCCAAGGTGAAGAAGGAATGTTTGCGGTTGCTGGCGACTCTGCGACTAGACCCAGCTCGAATGCAGTTAATTTCGGGTTTTATTGACACCTACCTCCGCTTGAATGCAGCCGAGGAAGAGGTTTTTCGGCAGGAACTCGCTACCATTGAACCAGAGGCACAGGAGGAGATTATGCAGATTGTCACCAGTTGGATGGAACAGGGAATCCAGCAGGGCAAACGGGAACAAGCAGAGGCATTCGTCATCCGCCTGACTGCTCGCCGACTGGGTACGGTGTCTCCTCAGCTGCAAGAACGAATTCAACGCTTGTCGATCGCCCAACTTGAAGAGTTAGGGGAAGCTTTGTTTGATCTCACTGACCTAGCTGCCCTCACCACTTGGCTAGATGAACAGGAACAACAACAAAACTGAGTGAAACAGACTGTCTGTTGCCCAACCTGTTTCAGTCAGCTGCGCTCACTGTGAGCCGATGCCAACTAAAGCTCTGAAGGCACCGGCTGCGCCCGTGCAATTGAGCAATTGGATAATCAACCCTACAGACTACTTGGGAGAGGTAAATGTGGGACGATCGGTGTCTAACCCCCGCGACAGGTAGAGCGTGAGCGCAGCTCCCCATTGGCGTTCCTCTTGTGGATTACTGGGCAGTGGCCAACGCAGTGATTGATAGAGAAGGGGACGGTACAGATCAAAGGCTGCCTCCAGCAAGTCAGCGTAGGTTGCTGCCGCATTCATCATCCAGCTGTAATAGGCAAAAGCTGCCGAGAGGATCCCCAGTGGAGCCGCCCACCATGCGCCCAGCAGTGTCCAGCCACAAAACAGTAGACTCCAGAACCAAACGCGAGCGGCAGTATTTAAATCAGCACGGGCTTCTTGCAGGTCTTTTTTAGTGGCATCCGAGAGCAACAGCCAAAGTCGGGGCCAGCAAATGACAGCATCCAGGCCATATTTTTGTAGTGGTTTGCGTTCAGCCGATCGCAGCAGGTTGCCCAGACGAGTTGGCATGAGCGTATTTTGTCCTGGCAAGTTGTCCAATTCCTGCCCCAGTTGAACCAGCCTTTCCTGTTCATCTGAAGTCAGCAATTGCTGGTTGAGTCGGAGAAATCGATCGCGTTCACCCGGGCTGAGTGAATCTGCTCCTGACAGTTCAATTCTGACTTTGAGCATCTGCAATGCTGCTTTTCTGTGGTCTTCAGTTGCTCTAAGGGTTTGAATCTGCTGACTCATCTCGTCTCTGCGTCTGCGGTAATAGTTGATGCGTCGTTGGTGAATTGGGCGAGGCCAGAGCGAACCATAGCCTTCTAAAAATCGTAGCGTTGCCAGGTCGAACCGTTGCACTACAAAGGCTGACATCGCAATGACACAGAAGCCACCTATAAGAATTACAATTTGCAGCAATTCCGGAAATCCGGTGAAGTCAGTCACAAGCTGCTGCCAGCCGTAGCGCTGCACGATCGTAGCAAACCCGCCCAGCCAGAACACAAAGGCTGGAGTCAGTAAGGTAGCAACCCACTGTTCGGCAAATTTGCCGCCGAAGCTTTCCAGCACTTTTGCAGTCATGGTAGCTCCTTAAAATTGAGCAGGCACGAGCGGTACTAGATGGGTGGGACAGAACGGTACGGGTTCGCTACCGTCCTGATACCAAGTGTAGTCATTGCCGATCGGACAAACATATTTTGTCGCTGATTGCAGGGCAGGCATTCCTGGTAAGGGTTGATAATTGCCACGTTGGGGATCGCGCAGAAAATCCTCTAACCAGGCTTGGGTGGCTGGCTTACTTTGCAACAGATCGAGAATAGCGGCTGCGATCGTTCTCTCTCCGGTGGTTGACTGATTTAGTAGATCTGCAAGCTGCTGATCGGCAGGAACAGCTTCAGCTTCTAGTAACTCTGGCAGCAATGGGCGAATAGAACGGGCAGCTTTAAGGAGGTCGGTAGGATGGTACATGCCGCGTTGGGGATCGCGCAGAAAATCCTCTAACCAAGCTTGGGTGGCTGGCTTACTTTGTAACAGATCGAGAATAGCGGCTGCGATCGTTCTCTCTCCGGTGGTTGACTGATTTAGTAGATCTGCAAGCTGCTGATCGGCAGGAACAGCTTCAGCTTCTAGTAACTTTGGCAGCAATGGGCGAATAGAACGGGCAGCTTTAAGGAGGTCGGTAGGATGGTACATGCCGCGTTGGGGATCGCGCAGAAAATCCTCTAACCAAGCTTGGGTGGCTGGCTTACTTTGCAACAGATCGAGAATAGCGGCTGCGATCGTTCTCTCTCCGGTGGTTGACTGATTTAGTAGATCTGCAAGCTGCTGATCGACGGAAACAGCTTCAGCTTCTAGCAGCTTTGGCAGCAACGGGCGAATAGAACGGGCGGCTTCAAAGAGGTCGGTAGGATCGTACATGATGAGTTTACGATTCAGGGAGTTCAGCAGAGTCGGGGAGGGCTTCTAGTTCTTCAGCAATCAAGGTCTGAAATTCCTCTCCACAATGGGTGTGCAGGTGAATGCTAGCCGCCAGCAGATCGGCAAGAATAGTGGTTTGTTGATCGGAACTGAGATTAGGTAACTGCAACTGATTAAGCAATGCCAGCACTGTTTGACATTCATTGCCTAACTCAAGCATCAAAGTATTGAGAGTGGGGTTGGCAATAGTGAGAGGTCGATCGCGAGTTTGCATAATTATCTTCCTAATCGTTTTTGTGCTTGCTGAATGCCGCGCTCAAAAGCACGAATTTCCTTTTCCCAATGGTTAATTAGCCCATAATCAGGTGTGTTTTTTTCTAACTCTGTCCGAATTTTTTGCTGGTGTTCTACGATGCGCTGGGTCAAGCTCTGAATTGCTTTTTTATGATTTTTCTTGCCCATAAGGAGGGTTTCAGATCTAGACACCAGTGTAGCTAAAGGCAGCCCAATGAAAGGGATGGGCATAGGTTCGTGCCTCTGGCGATCGTGGTAGCCAGCCAAAGTAATCCGCTAGTTCGGCTTCGGTGCTGTCACGCAGCCACTGTTGCGCTCGTTGTAAAGCTACAGCAGGGGCCAAACCTTCTTTGCGCCAGAGGTCGTAGAACCGGACTAGAAGCAGCATGGTACTGAGGTCGGAAACTGACCAGAGGGAAGCAACTACACTGGCCACACCAGCCTGAAGTAAGCCGGTAGGCAGACTAATCGCTTCATCTGGGAGATCGATACCGGTCAATCCAGTTTCGCAGGCCGAAAGCACCGCCAACCGGATGCCGCCCTGTTCACTCAGCCTCAGGTTCAGCAGATCGCGTAGCGTTAGCAGTCCGTCGCTCATCGAAAGCCCACTATTCAGGGGTTCCCTTAGATCTGCCGTACCGTGACAGGAGAGATGCAGCATATTGCAATGGGATAGGGCATCCAGCACCGATTCAATTGTTGCTTGCTCATGCTTCAGAATTTGGGGCTGGTAAAAATTAGCAACAGCAGCAGTGACTTCACGACTGGCGTTACGTAAATCTTTAAGGGGATTGTCGATCGCCAAAATCGAATCAGTTCCAGTGCGTTGAGCAATTTCTTGAGCAGCATTGATCGATCGGGCATTGGGTGCGTAGGTAAAGCAAATCTCATCCAGGGCATAGCGTTTCCCGGTAGATGTGCTGTTGTCCTCTGTCCAAGCGGCATGGAGCGGCAGGAATCCGAGAAGACCTGTCGGAATGAGTACAGCCTGCTCAATATCTCTAGATTTGAGGTGCTCAATGATAGGAGACATTATTTCCCAGAGCCTTGCTGTCTCGTATTCAAGAACATCTTTCCAGGCTTGCGGATCAGTGTCTCTTTGTTTGTAAGCCATGAGCCATTGAGTGACATAACCATGTAAAGCACCATTGTTGCTCAATACTAGCGATCCAGAAAAACTAGTCATATCTCCTGCAAAGATATCTAACCAGATAGTTTCAATAGAACCTGTGTGATCAACAATCAGTGCCAAGCAACCTGCACTAGAAGCACAAGCTAAGTACACTAAAGGAACCCTAGGGCGGGCTGCACTAGCAATATGTTGCTCAAAGCTAGGTTCGCGTAGAAAATCGGCGTATTCTGGAATTTGCTGAATCTGGCTTACTATCTGATCTAAGTCTTGACGGATTCGGAGTGTCTCCTCATAGAGGTCTTCATGCGCTAAATTCTTGCTTCCTTGCTGAAATTGCGACCCAAGCACCGAAGTGATTTTTGATGAATTGATTCGCGTAGCAGAAAACTCATGCAGACCAGGGTGTTGTATTTCTAAAGCACGTAGTTGCTCTGAGAGCTTTTGGTAGCGCTGGCAAAGATCTGGGGCTAGTTGCTGTAATTCTTGAAATTTGGATTGATACTGTTCTAATGCTTTGCTAAGGCTACGTGATCGAGACTGTTCTAAAGCAACTATTGCTGCTCGTGGATCTCCAGCTTTAGCCAAGGCATAAGCGAGCCGAGAATGAAGATGAGAGCTTTTCAATAGCTCGTTTTCTTGACTGCCGCGAGTTATAGACTGTTGGTACAAACTTTCTTTGGCTTTGATAGCTTGTTTATACATACGTGCTACATTCAACCACAGCTCAATTGGTGGTTGGTCGGGATTGCCAAGCAGTCCAGCCATTTCTTCACATTGACTCATCAATGATTCAGGTGCAGAAATTTCAAGGGACTGCCGCCAAGTCGCTAGGTCAAAGTAGAGATCACCTAATTCCTCAGAAACTCTGCCATGCTGAAAAATTGACGTTTCAGGCGTAAATATTTCCAAGCTACTTTGATAGGCAGAAATCGATCGTCTGAGGTTAGAAGCATGATCCCCTTCACGACGATAACAAGAATAAGCAAGATTGGATTGTATCCCAGCCCAGTCAAACGGGAATTGTTTACGAGTTAATATCTCTGAAGCACGATTGAAGGCATCAATTGCTTCTTTCCAATCCCTAATGAACAACCTCCAACTTCTTTCATCTAAGTCAGACTGCGCTTTAGAGGAGTAAATGTAGCTGCGTCTATCATAAACTAAACCGATATCATTTTGAAGAAGTGCCCATGTCTGTGGATAGTTTTCTCGGACATAGAACCTTTCAGCAGCCTGAAGTGCCGTAATTGAACGCTCTGCTTTTTCAAGCTTATTCAACCTCTCTTGCTCAATATCAGAACTATCTCTATATAGATTACCTAAAGTGACCAAGCCAGTATCTAAGCCATAATTATGCAAATCTATAGCTAAGTAGTAAGCGATACCAAGCTTCCACTGCACCGAAGCCCACTCTTGAGAGAAGTTCTCATAGCTGTAAACTTCCAAAGCATTATTGCAAAGTCGAATGGCCTTTTCTAGATACTTCATGCATTCACTAGAAGTGAGATGAACATGGGCTGATAAGCTTATATAATCATCAGCAACCTTTGCTTGAACAGATGCCCACTCTTGCGGCGATTTTTCACGATCCAATATTTCTAATCGTTCTTCTGAAATTGTATTTGAGAGCGCAGTATAATCAGTTGCGCTGCCGTGAGAACTTGAATAACTATTTCCCCTCCTCAGTAGTATTGCCAGCATCCCATGCATATTTATCAAAAGATCTTGAAGCTTCCTAACTTCATCATGTGAGTGATTCTCGCGATAACGCGCTCTGATGGCATCTTTGAGAATATCAATATTTTGTTTAATGTACTCAATTAACTCACTGTTTGCGCCACTTTGAAAACTGTCTAGAAAGCGATCGAAGGCAGCAGTAACAAGTAATCCAGATGCACCTATAAGGTTTCTACGAGTAGCTATTTCTTCTACTGAATTGTTTGTGCTTTGAAAAATCTGTAACGCATCTTTTAATGCTGAAATCGCCAATTTAAGGTTTTCAATGCGATCTCCTTCCATTCGAATAATGTAGACTTGACCAAGACTAGATCTGGTTCTTGCATATTGAATCGGAGAATGTTCGCGGGTTCTGATATTTAAGGCTAGGCTATAGTGTTCAATGGCTCGCTCTAACTTCTTGGATTGCTCACTCTGTATCTGAGAATCGGTAAATTGTTGATCTTGGTTGCTGCTTAATATAGCCTCAGTCGAATGTTCAGCATTTTGTGGTGTTTCTTCAGCCTGCACACTCCTGCCCTCAATGATCGGTTTCAACCTTTGAGAGAATTGCCTCAGCCGAGCTGCGTTTGAGTTGCCTTGCTGCTCCAGCCAGTCGATATATTGCTCCATCATTATCAGCAGCCCTGCATCGACCAGCTCAGCCTGGGACTGTAACACCTCCCCTTCTTGACCTTGCGGACAGTTCAGCAATTGCTCAAGCAACGCTACATAAGCCAGAAATCGCTGCACATCCATCGTTGCTATCCTCCAGGCACATGCTTAAAATTACACGAGCTTTTCAGTCAATTTCGGAGAATTTAGAAAACTTTCAACATCGAGCAGGCTGTTCATCTGCATCGATCAACCTGCTCCAAAGCCAAGGTATATCGGACTACCATTTCATTCGATTTCCTTCTAACATGTATCCAATCATGCCAACTTTCAATTCCCCGTAACCAACACTCAGCAATAGACACAACCCATCCTCAACCGCCTTGCCACCCTACTATTTGCCAAAATTGTCAACCTATCGAAAGTCAATCAGCCATTCGCTGACTCGTCCCAGTATCCTCACAATTCATCACCGAAACCACGAACTACTCTATTGGGGTAAAACCAACGAGCCCAGCACTTCATTCAACGGAGGACAAAAAGCCTTTTGGGGACTGGCTTAATCTCTATCGTCCTGCTGAAAAATGTTCTAGAGGCACCAGCTACGCCCGTGCAACTACTCTTCTCCTTCTAATCGTTGTAACTCCTGCTCTTGCCGCAACGGCAGCTCTAACTTAACCCGTTGCTCCACCTTATCCTTCTTGCGCTTCTCCACCACAGGCGGCGAATTCTTTGCTGTATCCAACCGATCGGCCATCACCCGCAGCACCTGAGCAAAATCCTTCGACGGCATCACCTCAATCCGATCGAGAATATCCTTGCTGGTCAGCCCTCGCGTTCGGTCATAGAGGAAAGCCACAAAATCCTCCACCAACATTCCCCGCATTCGAGCCAGCTTTTCCAAATTCTCCAGATTGGGCAAATTCTTACCATTCTCCCAAGACTGCACCGTAGACTGCGACACATCCAGCAGTTGGGCAAATTCCCGTTGAGACAGATTCCCCCTGGCCTCCTGGGTGGCAGTTGCTAATCGTTGTAAAACCTTCTCGTCCACAGACAGCGCTACAAATTCCTTTCCTCTCCCTTAAGGAACCACAAAATTAATCCCTACACAATCAATTGATTGAAGAATCAAGTATTATCTGATTGAACTATCATTCGATCGAATAAGACCTAAATTTCGTTCAGGAGAAATCCTCTGTCCTCTGCCCCAAACCTATGCTTAACAAGCTCGACATGAATCCTAGCCTGACCTCCAAACGGGAAAACCTCACCATTCGGATGCACCCAGACCTGAAAGAACGGCTGCAAATTCGTGCCATTCAGGAAAAGCACCATCTCTCAGATCTGATTGAACAAGCTGCGCTTCTCTATCTAGAACAGCAACAAGTCGCCTGAAAAAATGCCCCAACCTCGGTTCAGGAATGGGGCACACCATATGTATCTACCTGCATCATGACAAATTCGGTCCCCGATTCACCAGCTTCCGGGACACGCACCAAGGTGTCCTCTTTTGTCCAAATCCCCAAAGACCTGATTCAATATGCTCGCTCCTGCAAACTTACTGGCACCCAATATGACCTATGGCTCTACCTCTGGGAATGTGACCCCTATGGCGATCGCTGGGTCAAAATTCCACCCCCGGTTGAAATTGCTTCACTGCTGGGAGTGGACCCGCGTACCGTTCAACGCGCTGCCCGTCGCCTGCAAGATGTCAACCTGTTTGAGTTTGAGATCGAAGCCTGGAAGGTACGCAACATGATTGTTTCAGTTAAAACACGCGATTATTCTACGGGCAAAGGGATCCGCATGATGACAAAAAGATCCGGATTGCGACAAAAAGATCCCGATGACGACAACCGGATCCTGGTGTCACCAGCTGGATCAAAAGATCCCAATGTCGCTTCAGAACCGTTATCAGAGGCCAGTTCCAGCTCGCTTCATACTTCTCATACTGATCCAGACTCTCTCATAGTCCAGAGAGAGACCCAAGCAGCGACAAGGAAAACGGAACCTTGGTTTGAGGACAGTGGAAAGGTTGCCCGATCGTACCGGGAATGGTTGTTAAACCGAGCCAGTGCCCTACCGATTTACCCAGCCCTAATCGAACAGTGGATCGAAGCACAGGCGCTTGTAGAAGCCAATCAAAGGGAATTCCAGCACCATCTGGAATCTCGGAATGGAATGATCGTTCCGCCAACCCCGCCTGACCCCTTTCAACTTGAAACCGCATGCGACCAGGCCATCCTTAACGGCGATCGCAACTGGGCACAGCACAAACTGCAACAGCTCTGGCTCGAAGGCTGGCACGACCTGATCCAAACCCTCTGCCAGCTCCGTCAAGATTGGGGATTCATCATCGAAACCGATCGCGGCGTAGTGTCAACCCATGTTCAGACTCACGAATAAAAACAACCCATGAAAAAGCCACCTGCGAAACTTCCTGCTAATGCTGAACTGGTCACGATTGAAGAGGCATCTGCCAAGCTGGGTAGAGGCTTCAGTCGGCGCAGCATTCTCCGTCGCATTGATTCTGGTGAGTGGCAAGAAGGAATTCAATGGATTGACGATCGACGAATGGGTTCAACCAAACGAATCATCAAAATTAATTTGACTGCGGTGATGGAACTGAGGAGCGTTCCGGCGGCCTACCGTTAATCGCGGGTGGACGGGGGCGATCGTTCCGCAACATTAATGCGTTATATACCTTCTGATGTGTATCAGCAGTAATCCAACGATGATATGTTTCCTCATGCACCTTAACTGAATGGCCCATTTGCATTGCCGCTAATTCATAGGGCAACCCAAACTCTAGAGTCCGAATAGCCCAACGGTGACGAACATCCAAAGCCGTAAAAGAGAAAGTGCGGTCAAAAAACTTCGTGACTCGTTGACCATAATCCTGGTGTTCCTTGCCAGTCACATTAGGCAACACTTTATTCATTAAATTAAATTGCTCAATCCATTCTGGATAACATCCCCAAACCAGTCGAGATCCCGTTTTCCCTTCCAACACAGTCACCATATAAGACTTATACTGCTCTAGTTCCTCTGTAGCGAGATAAAAGACTTCATGATTGCGTAATCCAAAAGTGACCAACATCCCATACACCCAACGCCAACCCGGATCTTTAATTTGATAAAACCCTTCAGCCAATGTTCGATCATCCGGTACATTCCTCGGATCTACCTGAGTCGCTGAATAAGAGCCTTGTAGCGCTTTAAAGTTAGCTTCAAGTCCAGCAAACTGAGCCAATTTAGAAAGGGTTAGCGTGAAACGTCTACGGGTACGAGTATTCGGCTTGGTACGAGCGATCGCATCCCTCAATAACTCAACAGAAATTTCCTGATCAGGATTTAGGTGTTTCAAAACATTGTGGTAATCCGTTTTCCAAGTCACAGATTCTACCGTTGGACGAAATTCCGCTTCAAACTTCGCGATCCAATCGCCCACAGTCCCAAGCTTAGGAACCTGCTCTGTCTCCTCCCATGATTGACCCCACTCTTTCCAGTCAAATTGATTGGTATCGAGCTGAGCACTCAACAGCTTTGCTTGCTTTTCAGCATGTTGTACTCCAGCAGAAGTCGCGTTCACACCCAAAGATAACTTCTGCCGATAAGGTTTCGTTTGATTTGAACCAGACTTCGGAGGTAACGTCCCCCTCAACCAAAGCTTGCTACCCCGCCGTTCAACGCTGACTCTCACCTTAGCGGCCTTGAGCCTTTGGTTAACCTGGCTAATGTAGGTGTCGATGTCCAAAACTGTGACCAAATTTGTGACCGTTTTGATGACATACTAAGCCACTTGTACGATCGCTGGCTATATGACGCTGGTTGCAAGCTGATGTCGCTAGACATTTATAGGCTGAAATGCTTGAGCAGTGTGAATTACAGCTTTTTTCTCTTCTCCTGAAGCCTCAAAATCCTGTCGCACGATCAATGTCGTTTCGTTAAAAAATGTTGTCGCACGATCGATGTCGTTTATTCTAGTTTGCACAACGTATAAAAGCTTTCTAGAATCAGATGAGTACCGAAACAGCCCCCGATCCATCAGAAGCGGCAGAAGCAGGTGATGAATTCTCAGAACTCCTGCAACTCGATGCGACCAGTTTTTCGACAGACTGCAAGCAAGTCTTGCTTGAGAGTGCAGACACAACGAAGACAAGGTTTGGTAGCTGTCTATTTTCCCCGAGGTGAAAGTTGTTCAAAAGTATGCTAAGTTTCAGAGCAATTGCTCTTAAGTTGCTCGGTCAAAGCTGTGATGCCTGATGAATCTAGCACTATTCTAGCAAGGCTAAGCGATGAGATTAATCGCCTGACAAAGCGCGTGGCAGAGCTAGAGCAGCGTAATCAAGAACTGGAAACCGAAAACAAACATCTGAAAGACCTTTTGCATCGGCAGGGTGCATCCAAGGACGCAAAAGCACCTCAGTTCAAAGAGAACTATAGCGTTGACCAACAAAAAGGCAAAGGGAAACGGGGACGCCAATCAACGGGACGACGGGCGCAAGATGAAAAGCTTGACTTCGTAAGCTACGACGTTGATATTTATCCAGAGGGTGTGGGGAAAACGGAATGCATTGAACGGCGACAACAATACGCATGGCGGTTCATATCAGGTCGAGCCGAGTATGTGTGCTACCACATCT
>LUGL01000222.1 GCA_002796835.1 Elainella saxicola E1
CTGTACACTCGTTTAGGAGAAATGACAGGGATTAGTTTCATCGATTCGACTCCTCTAAAGGTTTGTCATCCCAAACGGGCTCACAGCCATCGGGTGTTTGCAACTTATGCAGCTTGGGGCAAGAGTTCGATGGGCTGGTACTACGGCTTCAAGCTACACCTGCTCATCAATGAACATGGAGAGTTGTTGTCGTTTCAGTTGACTGCTGCCAATGTGGACGACCGCACTCCAGTCCCAGAGTTAACGAAAGGCATTATCGGCAAGCTCTTTGGCGACCGGGGTTATATTTCCCAAGCCTTATTCGAGCAGTTATGGCAACAAGGGCTTCAGCTGGTCACCAAGATTAAGAAGAATATGAAAAACCGCTTGGTGCCTCTGCTTGACAAGATCCTGTTGCGGAAGCGAGCGATCATCGAGTCGGTCAATGACCAACTCAAGAACATTGCTCAAATTGAACATTCTCGTCATCGCAGTCCTCTGAATTTCATGGTCAATTTGATTGCTGGACTGGTGGCATACACCTACCAAGACTCCAGACCCTCCCTCGATCTTCAACCCAAGGGTTTACCTGCCTTGCCTGAAGCGATCTTTTGACCTATCGAACTCACGTCCTTGTTAAGAGGGTTTACCTGCCTTGCCTGAAGCGATCTTTTGACCTGTCGAACTCACGTTCTGTTAAGCAAGGCATTCAAAACAATGTTTTGAGCAAATTGCTCGGCTTCTAGCTGAATGCTTAGCTTCTGATCATGAGGGGTGAAGATTCAGAATGAGCGATCGCTTACACTCCAGGGGTTTGTCCACCATCTACTAAAATTTCAGCACCTGTAATTGAAGCTGCTAAATCCGAAACCAAGAACAGAACCAGATTTGCAATTTCTTCTGGCTGTACCAACTTGCCCTTAGTGGTGCAGAAAACTTTTTGGCGGCTTACGCAGGGAAAACAGTGACCCGAGAGAACTCAATACGTGTCTCTATGCGTTCTCGTTTCTTCAACGATGCATAGGCAACTTGAGGACTCCAAGTTGGTAAGATAGCGAGTCTGGGAATCGCAAGCTGTTGATAACATAAGCGTTTCAACTCACGTAACCCTAACTGTAAAAAGCTCAGTCCCCGTTGACTGTGCCAGTCCAGCCATTTCCGTCTGCCCTCCTGAGTAACTATCACCGCAATTGAAATTGCAATCAACGTTGCACTAGCCAGCAACATCAATAGACAATTTAGGGCAGAAGCACCTCGCAAACGAGAACGGATCAACTCAAAACCTGCCGACTTGTAATCCTTGAAATGCGGTTCTATGCCCCCAAAGCGTTGACCATAGAGGGCAAACGTTTGTAATGAAGCAGGTTCATTGGTGAGTACGGCCCATGCTTCATCTGCGAGGACCAGATGAGCAGTGGCTAAATGGCACTCAATGTCTTGCACTACAGTGACATCCGGAAATAAATAAGCCTCTCCTTGCGGGGGCAGTAACTGGGAAACTGCAGTGGTTT
>LUGL01000095.1 GCA_002796835.1 Elainella saxicola E1
ATAAGTTGCAAACACCCGATGGCTGTGAGCCCGTTTGGGATGACAAACCTTTAGAGGAGTCGAATCGATGAAACTAATCCCTGTCATTTCTCCTAAACGAGTGTACAGATAACAGCACAACAGCATCAGGCTCCAAGGCATCAACTCTACAAAACGGTTGTAGCTCACCAAGTTGGGAAAGGCTCCTCGCCAGTGCGGCAACACTTGCAGGGTATAGAAATCCTTGAAGGTGCGGTAGCCAGAGCCATGAAAGGCGATGACAATCGTCATCACTTCGCTGAGGTGCAGTCTGGAGCGACTGCGTTTCTCTCCTAGCATCGAGGGCAGCTGGATTTGTTGCTGCCAAAGTCGTTCAAACTCTTGGTAGAAGTCATCTACATCGCAAAAGATTTGGGTCACATCCAGGTGCGATACGATCGGTTTCATCGCTGAGGCTTTATGTACTTCATTTCCAGTCTCAGCTTTCCTTTGGCCTTTTGTCACTCCGTCGAACTCACGTTAAAAATAGCCAACNAAAAAAACGATCGTTCCTAATCAGGAGCGATCGTCTTTTAGCTTACAGGGCAGGAATTACCTACCCTGGGGGCTCTCAACTTACTACTTGGTTTCAGAGAACTCGGCGTCAATCACGTCATCACCGCTGCTGGAGCCAGTTGAACCGCCACCGTTGGTGCCATCATCATCGGACGGAGGGGTTGCGTCGCCACCCGCACCTTGATACAGGTTGCTGCCGATCGTATACAGGCTTTGTTGCAGTTCGTTGGTCAGAGACTTGATCTTGTCAAAGTCTTCCTGGGTTACAGCATCGCGCAGATCCTTCACCAGTCCGTCAACCTTGGCCTTATCTTCTGCAGAAACCTTATCGCCTAGTTCACCCATTTGCTTCTCAGCCTGATAAGCCAGAGAGTCTGCTTGGTTCTTCAGGTCGATCTTTTCACGGCGTTCTTTGTCGCTGGAAGCATTGCGATCGGCCTCATTTACCATTCGCTCCACTTCATCCTTCGGCAGGGTAGAAGCACCCGTAATGCTAATCGACTGCTCTTTACCAGTTCCTTTGTCGCGGGCCTTCACATTGAGAATGCCGTTCGCATCAATATCAAAGACTACTTCGATTTGAGGAACGCCACGCGGAGCAGGGGGGATTCCATCTAAGCGGAAGGTTCCCAAACTCTTGTTGTCGCTGGACATCTCCCGTTCGCCTTGCAGCACATGGATTTCTACATTGGTTTGACCATCTGCGGCAGTAGAAAACACTTCAGACTTCTTGGTCGGAATCGTAGTGTTGCGAGGGATGATCTTCGTCATCACGCCACCCAATGTTTCCACACCCAACGAAAGGGGAGAGACATCTAGCAACAGAATATCCTTCACTTCGCCAGCCAAGACGCCAGCCTGAATTGCCGCACCCATGGCGACGACCTCGTCTGGGTTCACGGTTTGGTTCGGCTCTTTGTCCAGAATCCGCTTCACCAACTCTTGCACCGCAGGAATCCGGGTCGAACCACCCACTAACACCACTTCATTGATGCCGTTCTTATCTTTCTTCGCATCCCGCATAGCGCTCTCGACCGGTACGCGGCAGCGATCGATCAAGTCAGCACAGAGCTCTTCAAACTTGGCGCGAGTCAGGGTTTTTTCCAGGTGCTTCGGACCATCCTGAGTCGCAGTAATGAAGGGAAGGTTAACTTCGGCTTGAGTCACGCTCGACAGCTCGATTTTCGCCTTTTCAGCAGCTTCAGTTAGACGTTGCAACGCCTGCTTATCTTTGCGCAGGTCAATTCCTTCGTCTTTGCGGAACTCTTCGGCGAGGTAGTCCACGATCTTTTTATCGAAGTCGTCACCACCCAGGTGAGTGTCGCCAGAGGTCGAAAGCACTTCAAATACGCCATCGCCGACTTCCAAGATGGAAACGTCGAATGTACCACCCCCTAAGTCAAACACCAACACGGTTTCGTTGCTCTTCTTGTCCAGACCATAGGCCAGCGAAGCAGCGGTTGGCTCGTTGATAATCCGCAGCACTTCCAGACCGGCAATCTTGCCCGCATCCTTGGTGGCTTGACGCTGAGAGTCATTAAAGTAAGCCGGGACGGTAATCACAGCCTGGGTCACTTCTTCACCCAGATACTTGCTGGCATCTTCCTTCAGCTTGCGCAGCACCTGGGCTGAAATTTCTTCTGGTGCGAACTGCTTGCCTTGAGCAGGGCTGTCAATTTTGACGTTGCCGCTAGCATTCAGCACTTTGTAGGAAACTTCGGTCGTTTCATGGGTCACTTCGTCAAACCGGCGACCAATGAACCGCTTTACTGAATAGAAGGTGTTTTCAGGGTTCATCACGGCCTGACGCTTTGCGATCTGTCCAACCAGACGATCGCCATTTTTGGCATAGGCGACAACCGAGGGAGTCGTGCGGGCTCCTTCTGCGTTTGGAATAACGGTGGGCTTTCCTCCCTCCATCACTGCCACACAGGAGTTGGTCGTACCTAAGTCAATTCCAACAACTTTTGCCATAAAACTAATGCTCCGGTTCTAGATACAGAAATCTGTTCCTGGTTAATCAATCATTTCGGGAGGTCGGGTCCCTGGTGCTGCGAAGTCACCTGGGGCAGCTCCCGTTTCACCTCAACTGCGTCAGGACGCAGAACACCACCGTGTGGCAGGGGCGACACTATTTATATACTGTGTGCCTTTTGCCGATCGATGAAGGTGGGTTTACCGAACCAAGGAAGGGCGGTTAACCTGAATTTTTCTAAAAGTTCGATCTGGGTTGCATCAAGCACTTAACTTTGTTCGGACTCGATGTTTCCAGTTTAGGCAGTTGCCGCGTTTGAGGAATTGGGGTGAACCGTAATTAGAGAGGTGGGTTTGCCGTCAAATCGACTACGCTAGACTCAACGCAATCGATCGGGCTTCGACCCATCCAATGCCTATGGCAACTATCATCCCTGTCAAAAAGCCCATTAGCCAAATGCAGCTTGCTCCCGGCAGCCTGGTGACTATTCCAGCGGTGACCTGGGAAGAATTTGAAGCAATTTTGCAAGAACTTGGCGAAAAGCGAGCCGCCAGAATTGCGTATAGCAACCAGACTCTGGAGATTATGGTTCCCCTGCCTGAACATGAAAAGCCCAATGACTTGATCTCAGATATTGTCAAGCTTTTGCTGAAGCGGAGCGGCAGAAAATATGAACCTTTTGGTTCTACCACTTTTAAACAACCAGGAACGGCGGGCATTGAGCCTGATGCTTGCTTCTATATTCAAAATTATCAGCGAATGATCGGTCGGCGTCGCTTAGCGCCAGAGGATCCACCGCCGGATTTGGCGATTGAAACGGATGTCACCTCTAAAACGACGCTGGATGCCTATGAAGCGATCGGTGTTCCAGAACTGTGGATTTACAGCAATGGCACCCTCAGCATTTATTTACTTCAATCGGGGAAATACAGAATCTCTTTGACCAGTCCCATATTTCCAGATTTGCCGCTGACTCAAGCCATTCCGGCCACCGTAGAACGAGCATGGCAGGTCGGTTCAGTTGAGGCATTGGAAGAATTTGCAGCTACTCTATAAGTCAATCATGAACGAGTCAATCATAAGCTGAAAAACAGAGTAAAACTGGTGTATCTACTTGAATAACCCAATTGAATAACCGTAATTGGATTAAAGGAGGTCACGATGCAGCAGCTCTCAGCAGTATCCGTCTCCACTGAGGTGCAGGTGGTAGACTGTCGGGAATTTGATGAAGCAACCATCAGTCTTTTCCTGGCCCCTGGTACTAGCCCTTACCACGAGACTGAGGAATTCTTATTGGACTGCGAAATGCGCGCCGATGAGATGCCCCGCTTCGTGCGCCGAGCCTTGCTGGAATTTCAGGTGCGATCGAACCCGGATGGCATTTTGCTGCTGCAAGGACTGCCGATCGATCCAGGACTGTACTACGTCCATACGCCGATCAATGCCCAGCGATCGATCGAAAAGAAGACCTTTGTCAGCGAGCGCTGTTTGGCGATGATTGGCAGCCGCTTAGGACATCTGGTTTCCTATATTCAGGAGAAAAATGGCGATCTGTTCCAAAATTTAGCGCCCGTTCAGGGGCAGGAGAGAATTCAATCTTCGGGAGGGTCTAAAACGCGGCTTCAGTTTCACCGGGAAACGGTTTTCCATCCCTATGCACCCGAATATTTGCTGCTGTTCTGTTTAAGATCCGATCACGATCGCGTTGCTGAAACTACATACGCTAGCATTACCCATGCATTACCGTTGCTTTCCGAGCAGCATCGAGAAATTTTATTCAGACCTCTCTATCGCACAGGAATTGATTATTCATTTGGCAATGAACAAACTGTGAAAGGCAACGGTCCTGTTTTGCCCGTTTTATATGGGAATCCACGTGATCCTTTTCTCAATTATGACGAAGACTTAATGGAGGCACTGACGCCGGAAGCGGATGCTGCCTTGGAAGCCCTCAAAGATGCTGTGGCGCAGGTCTATCGCAGTGTCAAGCTGGATACGGGCGACTTGCTGTGTATTGATAATCGCCGCACTGTGCATGGACGGTCTGCCTTCACGCCTCGCTATGATGGTTTCGATCGCTGGTTGCAACGATCGTTTGTGGTGCGAGATCTGGGAGAATCGGCGGGCGATCGGTATCCAGGGGAACGGGTGATTCGAACCATGTTTGAATAGCAAGACTGTCAGGATTGGAACAGCTAGCACTGGAACAGCTGGCTCTAGAAGGCTCTTCTCAATTGCTTTATTTTGAAATACCGTACCACTACTCTTGCAGGTGGCCTATCTTCAGTTTGGATAATGGAGTGGACCGTTAAATATGTCAACTCCTAGCGCGATCGCAAGCCAGTCGGTGTTGCTTCATTAAAAATATGAGTTATCAGTTTTCACCCCATGAGTTGCCTGATCAGTCACTTCCCAACGCTAAACCCCAATTGATGATGCAAGCAAAGCGTCAGGCCGCTTTGACAGGTTTAGGGCAGAAAGCGTTATCGGGGGCCAATCTGACTGAACTCTTTCATGAAGCAACTGCATTGGTCGTTCAAACCCTGCCCGTCGTTCATAGCCAAATATGGCAGGTTCTTTCAGATGGCATTACTATCCAGCCGGTTGCCAGTACTGGCGATGTAGCTAATTCTGACCAGCCAATGAACTCACAAAATCAGTTCAGGTTTTGCTGGAATACCGATCAGCCGGTCATCATTCGCACAAACTCCCTGGCTGCTCCTGCTTGTGAGGCTGTGAATTTTCCCCAGGAGGCAAATAGCATCCGTGTTTTGATTCCGGGACAAACTAAGGCATTGGGCTTACTTTGTGCGCACACGATCGTGCCCTATGAATTCACAACAGAAGACATTCACTTTTTGCAGGTTGTCACCCATGTTTTAGCGACAGCTATTGAGCGGAAGCGTTCTGAAGCGCTCTTACAAACCCAGACTCGCATCTTGGAAAGTATTGCAGCTGGTATGAACTTGCAGCAAGTTTTTAATAGCCTTTGTTTGTTGCTAGAACAGCAATCTCCTGGGGTTCTATGCTCGATCCTGTTGCTCGATCGGGCAGCGGGACAACTGCGGGCTGGTGCAGCACCTAGCCTCTCTCAAGAAGTTGCTGAGGCATTGGATGGATTAGTCATTGGTGAAGGGAATGGCTCCTGTGGCACAGCGGCCCATCGGGGAGAAGCCGTTTTTGTGACAAATGTGGCAACCGATCCGGTCTGGCACAGCTGCCGTAATTTTGCTTTGAGTCACAATATCCATGCCTGCTGGTCGCTCCCTTTCTTCTCTCAAACCGGAGAAGTCTTAGGAACCTTTGCGTTGTCTCACTGTGTTCCCTGTGAACCGACTGATCACCATCTGGAAATGATGAGAACTGCGGCACATTTGGCCAGTATTGCTGTAGAAGGACAGCGGGCGGCTGAGCAGTTAAAGCAACAAGCCCTTTTTGATAGTTTGACTGGGCTACCAAATAGACTGCTGTTTATTGAGCAATTGCAGCAACGCCTACAACACCACCAGCAGAACAAGCATGATCATTTTTCAGTTTTGTTTCTGGATGTCGATCAGTTCAAATTAATCAACGATGGTTTGGGGCACAATGTCGGCGATCAACTGCTGGTCGAGATTGCTCGTCGCTTGCGGCAGTGTCTTGGCTCCCAGGAAACTTTTGCCCGATTGGGAGGCGATGAATTTGCCATTTTGCTGCACAACAGTGAGGGTATTACCCAGGCTCAGCAGTTAGCCCATCGGCTAAAGCTAGCGCTGGCGACGCCACTCCAGTTAAAAGACCATGAGGTGTTCGCTTCAGTCAGTATTGGCATTTCCCATTCCTCAAACAACTATGAACATGCCGAGGAACTTTTGAGAGATGCAGATACAGCGATGTATCGGGCAAAGGCGCTAGGCAGGGAACGCTATGTGATTTTCGATCAGACGATGCATACGCAAACTGTCACTCGCTTGCAGTTTGAGATTGACTTGCGTCGCGCTGTTGAAGAATTGTCAACTCAAGGAAGTTCCCAGTTCCAGCTCCACTATCAACCGATTGTTTCTTTATCCACGCATCAGATTATCGGCTTTGAAGCCCTATTGCGCTGGGCTCATCCAAGTCGGGGGTTAATCTCACCGCTCGACTTTATTCCAATTGCTGAGGAAACGGGACTGATTGTGCCGATCGGTCATTGGGTCTTGCAGCAAGCCTGTCAGCAACTACGTCAGTGGCAGGATCAATTTCAGCTCCACGATGAGCTGATGATGAGCGTTAATGTTTCGAGCTGTCAGTTCTTGCAGCCCAATTTTGTCTCTCAAATTGAGGCAGTGTTAACGGCAACGCAACTGGCTGCATCAAGTCTCAAGCTCGAAATTACCGAGAGTGTGTTAATGGAAGCCGCGACGGCAGTGATGACCCAACTAGAGCAGTTACAAACGCTAAACATTCGGCTCAGCCTTGATGATTTTGGCACAGGCTATTCTTCCCTCAGCTACCTCTATCACTTGCCAGTTCACACGTTGAAGATCGATCGATCGTTTGTCCAAAAGCTGAACCAGGGACAGGCCAAAATTGTGCAGACTATCATAGCCTTAACCCAGAGTTTGGAGATGAATGCGATCGCCGAGGGCATTGAAACTGCTGAGCAACTGAGGCAACTGCAAGAATTCGGCTGTGAATATGGGCAGGGCTATTTCTTTTCACCCCCGGTTCCCAGCGAAACCGCAGAAGCCTTGTTGCATCAACGCAAACTCTCACTGCAAGCCGCTGCACCTCAACCCTCGATTCCCCATTTCCAGATCGCCTAATCCCAAATATGTTTGTTACTGAAGTTTAGACTAAAGACAGGTGAAAAAAGCCCAACCCTTCAGTGGGATTGAGTGAAACAGAAAAAATCGAAGCAGGCAGAAATTAAGCAGACTTTTTAGTAGCTACTTTGGGTTTGCTGAATCGTTTTCGGACAGTTGGATAACGAATGCGACGTGAACGAGGTTGACCCGGTGGCCAACCGGGTGACTTTCCACGAGGTTTGGGAGCAGGCGCTGGCGTTCCAATTAAAGCTAAAACGGCTGCGAAGGCATTTGCCGTTCGACCCGGTGAGCAATTAGGAGAAGATTTTTGCCAAGGAAGTGGGGAATCTTGCACCTCTAGTCGGGCTAACCAAAGCTGCCAGGTCAATAGGGGCATTAAGTCGCTCCAACGCTGTGAAGATTCAGGTGTCGCTAATTGAGGCAACGTCCAATGCAATCGCTGTTTGGCAAAGCGATACCAGTGGTCTATGGCAAATCGACGCAAGTATTGCTGCCAAAGGGTAGACAATGAAGGGGGTTCCAGTCCCACCCAAATCAACCACAAGGGCCGCAGTGGAGTTGTACCAGTACA
>LUGL01000223.1 GCA_002796835.1 Elainella saxicola E1
CAATGCGGCAGACTGTGGCTTCACTCACGCCCCAACTGCTAGCGATGTGAAAGTAGGTGCGATACTCTCGCCAATATTCCAGGGCGACCAGAACCCGGTCTTCAAGGGCCAACTTGGGTTTTGCTCCCGGCTTAGGTTCTGTCCTCCACTGAGATTGGAGGGTATTGAGCATGAGTTTGAACGTCGTTTTTTGTACGCCAAAGCGACGCTTAAACTGGTGATCAGAGAGAGTTTGAGCTATGGTGTAATTCATCATCAGGACACTTGAATAAATGGTTATGTCCTGATTTTTCTATTTTTTCTGTTTTAGTAGTTGGTACAGAAGAACTAATTTGCAAGAGGTCTAATTTAGATGGGGGGTCTGCAACCCGTAGTGACCGAACTCAGTTCATCAAACGCATGGTGGAATTATCACAAGCGATGGGTCTGCCCATCCGCTTATAGCGGTTTTCAACTCAATGCATTACACTAAAAAACACTGTTAACAGTAGAGTTACTGATTTATGAAGGCATATTCAGTTGATTTGCGCCAAAGAGTTATAGATGCTTATGAGCAAGAGGAAGGATCACAACGGGAGTTAGCTAAAAGATTCAAGGTGAGTCTGGCATTTATCCAAACGTTGCTTAAACGCTATCGCACTGAAAAGACGATTGAGCCCAAACCGCATACGGGTGGGTTTACGGCTAAATTAGATGAACATCACAACCTGATTAGAGAGATAGTGGAGCAGGATAATGATGCAACCTTAGAAGAGATCAGTAGATCACAAAATTATTCCGAGGTAGGCAAATAGACAACCGTGATGGGTGGAAAATGTCGCTCAACGGCAAGTGAGAGAAATTCCAGCATGGTTTTGAGGCTAAATAACTCTCGATAAACTACTCGTCCTCCACACTGAGTTTGACTGACAAAGAACCACAACAAATACACCCAGAGATTGACCAAGATAAACGCTAACGCCACAAACAGTAACCGAACCTGTCTAATGTCAACTACTTTTGCCGAATGGCGACAATTACATTTCCGGTTTTGGAACAGAAAAAAGAAGACATTCTAGAACGACAACTAACAGTTTTGTACTACAACAGTGGACTAAAAATGGACTGTAGTGAGGATACTACAGCCCTCAAAATGCAGCCCAATCGGTGAGCATCGAGCGGCAGGATGCCCGATACTTCGTTGCCTGGTTGCTCTTTGAGCAGCAACGCTTGACGAAGAGTCAGATCGTGCTTTTGCCTTTACTTTGAGCTAGATCGGCTCGTGGCCGATTGCTTGCGGAAACTCTCTGCGTGGATCTCCAGGATCAAAGCATGATGCACCAGTCGGTCTACCGCGGCCACCGTCATCATCGAGTCCGAGAAGATCGCCTCCCATTGACTGAACGGCTGGTTAGCCGTGACCAGCAAACTGCGTCGTTCATAGCGATGAGCAATCAACTCAAACAACACGGAAGTCTCCGCTTCACTCTTTTTGACATATCCAATATCGTCAACAATCAACAGATCAAAGCGGTCAAGTTTACCCAGCAGGGCTGGCAATTGCAGGTGCAACTTGGCGTGCTGTAATTGCTGCACCAACAGGGTT
>LUGL01000224.1 GCA_002796835.1 Elainella saxicola E1
TCTACCGCTTGCGAGTCTTGCCGATAACTCATAGGACGAGCCACTTTCAGCTTGGCTCCTAGACGATACCTCACCCATTGGTAAACCGTTGCATACTTCACCGTTACCCCGTGTTTGATCTCCAACCATTCCACGATTTCACCATAACTGCTGAACCCTTCTGGCCTGTTGAGTTGCTGCTGCAAATCTGCCAATACCTCATCACTGAGCTTGCGCACTGCTCCAGGGGCTTTGCGGATTTCTAACAGCCCTTTGAGTCCGTCATGGCGGTATTGTTGGAGCCATCGGGTCACAGTTGAGGTATCGCGACCCAAGCGCTGTGCGATCTCTTGTTGCTGCTTCACCTGCCCGCTTTTGACCCACCACAGCATTTGGAGCTTCTCTTTATGGATTGCCTCACGGGCGAATTGTAGCCGTTTTTTCAGTTCTGCTTCGCTCTCCGCGATTTCAAGTTTGAATGGGCGACTCATACCTCTTCCCAAGGATATCGATTCTCCCTATATTCTATGTGCCTTCAAGTAAAATTGGTATAAAAGGTTTTCTTAGTCTGCTTGAGCAGAGTTTCGCTATTAGTCCGCAGTTTACTCGCGGACGGGCTACTGAGCAATTAATCAGATCAGGTACAAGATTGTGGTCCTGGCAAGTCCAATTGCGATCGCACCTGCAACCACTACAACCGATCGTTCTAAAAGATAAATTGCGGTTGCATTTCTCGCCTAATCTCGGTATTGTGTCAGATTAAGGTTGCATCCATGCAGCCCGATCACCCAAAAATCTAGCGTCGCCTACGACTGTTCGCAGCAGCCATAAGCGACTAACCTCCTAAGCTGATTAAGGCAGCAAGGCGGCTAACGGAGTATTTTAACACTCCGTCTAGTCACTCTGTTTTGCGTCTGTTTTTGCGGGGTGGCTAGGTTTTTGGGCTTTCCTCCAGGCCCAAATTCACAGGAGTATGATTATGGCAGAAGAGTTTCTGTCCGATTTGCCGTTCTTTACAGATTCATCGCAACGTTTATTCGCGGATCCAAGAGACGATCGCGAAAGGATACGTCTGATTCTGATCGGTTCTGCCGCAGGTGTGCGCGAAATGATTCACAAGCTGCATGTTTGCCGAGTTGCCGATGCTGGAAATTGGAGTCGCTTATTGCCCGTTCCGAATTCGGAAGAGGTGATGAGTATTTTGGTGATCGATCGAAGGAGGTGAGGCGATTTTGGATTTTAGATTTTGGATTTTGGAGAGGAGGTGATGAATCCTTTGGTGATCGATCGGAGGAGGTGATTGGGGTGAAGTGTTGTTTTGGGGCTGTTTCTGAGTCTGTCCAAAAAACTTCGAGTCAGCTCAAAATTCTGTGTCAATAGAACGGTTCACTACGTTATTCTCCTACCCGCAGATAAATCGCGAGCTAACAGAGAAAGTCTGCTCAAGCAGACTATAAGAGGCTTTCAGTGCGCTTAGCGTACTTTCTCGATTAGCCCGCCGTTCACGCCTATCCATTACGCAAAAGTGCGTAGAAGTGTTACAGGACATAGCTTTTGCTGGATGAGTGTGAGATTATCATCCTATGACTGTATCTACCTAGCCAACAGGATTGAGGTGAACCATGCAAGCTTGGTTAAGCTAGGAGATTCGCAACGCTGCATTCAAAGATTTTCGACATGGCCAACGATTCCGATCGGTTTTGGACATATTGAGTTGTCACCCTGATAAAACAGTGCCTCAGGCCAGTCAGGACCGAACCGAAGCTCAAAGCATCTATCGGTTTTGGGCAAATCCACAGGTCAGTGCCAAACGAATTATGGCAAGTCAAAGGGGCGCTGTCTTGGGACGGGTGAATCGTTCAGATGTCGTATTAGCAGTGCAAGATACAACTGATTTGAACTTTGGCACCCATCGCAAGAAAACAACGGGCTTAGGCTTCTTTGGACGAACGGTAGAACAAGGAATCAAAGTCCACAGTTGTCTCGCCGTGAGTGGAGAAGGAGAACCATTAGGCTTATTACACCAACACACGTGGA
>LUGL01000096.1 GCA_002796835.1 Elainella saxicola E1
CCTTCACCACAATTGCATCCAGCCACATCAGAGGATAGACAGTTGATAAGGAACGGGACTGCCAGGTTTTGACCTCATCGAGAACGGCATCAGTCACCTCACTAATCAAGGTAGCAGAGACTTCTACCCCATACATCTCCTTGAGTTGGTCCTGGATGTCACGAGTCGTCATGCCACGACCGTAAAGGGAAAGAATCTTGCCATCAAACCCATCAAACCGGGTCTGACCCTTTTTGACGATCTGCGGCTCAAATTCTCCATTTCGGTCCCGAGGAATTTCAAGGGTGGCTTGGCCAAACTCCCCTTTGATGGTCTTTTTGGAATGACCATTGCGACGGTTAGTTTTGGCCTTTCCCTCACTTTGGTAGCTGGGGTCAGCCAGATGATGAGTCATCTCGGTTTCTAGACATCGTTCAATCAGCGCTTTGCTTAACTGTTGCAGGATGCCTCCCTCTCCGGTTAAGTCTTCCGGTTTGCTGAAGTCTTTGAGCAGTTCATCGAGTAGTTCGGGTCGAATCGTCATCGGAGTCTCCTGAAGATAAAAGTACAGTAGTTCACTTTCCCAGGAGATTTATCCTTTGACACAAATTATTTTACAGACTCTCTGCAACTGCTGTTTTTGCCCCCTTACAGTCCAGATTTCAACTTGATTGAGCTGGTGTGGCATTCGTGCAAAGAGTTTACTGCGCATCGTTTATTTCAATCGGTGGAGGAACTTCACTCCTTGCTCGACAGATTACTGAATCAAGGAGAACTGGTGATTCAGTGGAAACGCAAAGTGAAAAACAAAGGCAATGCTTTGATCGCAGCTTGATGATGCAAACTAAATGTCGCTCAGCTTACTCGTTGCTCCAACTGCTCTAAATTCCGAGTTGGTGGTCTTGCGTGCACTCCCTGCTTGACATCTCCATTGAGATACTCGACCGGATTCAACTCAGGGCAATAGCTGGGCAAATAAAACAACTCGATCTCACTCCGATGCTCCGCTAACCATTGCTGCACCGAATGCTGACGATGCACCGGATGACGGTCCACAATCCAAAACAGCTTGTGCTGGTGCTGGGCAATCAGTTGCTGGAGAAACTCGATAAACACCCCTGCATCAAATGAGCTGCAATAGGGCATGAACTGAACCCTGCCCTGGTTGCTCACACTGGCAATGTAGTTCACTCGTTGTCGTTGTCCCTGCATTGGACGAATTTCAGGAGGATGACCAATCAGCGCATACCCTCTGCCCCCTGTCTCATGCACACTCAATCCAGACTCGTCTCCCCATTCAATCTCCGCTTGCTCTTGCTCTACCCGTTGCTCGATGTTCGGATAGTCCTGCTCTAACCACTGCTGCACTACTTTGGGGTCTTGCTCATAAGCTTGCACTAACGGCTTTTTTACACTGTAGCCCCACCGCTTCAGGTACTCTCCAACTGTCCGAACGGGGATCTTCACTCCACACAGCTGCTCTATCAACGATTACACTGCGCTTCTCGTCCACAGCGCACTATCAATCTCATAATCTTCTGGAAAATGCCCTGTAATCGCAGATTGAATCGTTGATTCCTCTGCAGCACTTAAAGTCCGACCTTCTCCCTTTTTTCGGCCTCGTGCTTTTTGTTCCAGGGCTGATACTCCATAGTGCTGATATTCCCACCACCACTCAGAAACCATGTTGCGATGCACTCCTAGGTATTCACTGATCTCTCCGACTCAGTACTCTTGCTGGCGTAATCGGATCGCTTGTTGCCGCAGATAGGTCTGGGTGGCGATGGATAGGTGTCGAGCATCTGGTTTCTCCATAACCACCTCCCTTTTCCTCTACATCCATTTTAGCCTTCCTTTTCATTGCCAAGGCAATATTTGCACATCAGATACCCCTTTGGAAACGAGAACAGCCTCTTACCGATCGACCGTCATCGCCGATCCTCCACCCCGTCGCACCGGTTCTGCAGCAGCCGTCATCAGGCCGTCTGGGGCGATCGTAATTCCTGTTGCAGCTCCAATTTCCGGGACGGGTTCCAATATATGGCCGAGTGTAGTCAGACTCTTACCCAGATCGGTTTGTTCAAAGCTGCTATCCACCTGTGTCACCCCGCCATTCCGCTGAGAAATCCGAGGTGCGGCGATCGCGTCTGCTAAAGAAAGTCCAAAATCCATTAAGTTGAAGCTGATGCCTAAAACTGTGGTGATAATTGTGGAACCACCGGGTGAACCATAGGCGATCACCTCACCATTCGGCGCAAACACAATCATGGGAGCCATGCTGCTGCGCGGACGTTTTCCCGGCTCCGGACTATTGGGATGGGGACGCATCGGATCAAAGTCAGTTAATTCATTATTTAATAGAAATCCATAGCCAGGAACCACGATACCAGAACCGCCGATCGATTCAATCGTGAATGTATAAGAAACAATATTACCCATCCGATCGACCACCGTTAGATGTGTGGTTGAACCGGCTTGCTGCACTCTGATTTGAGCGCTCGGCGTAGAAGCCGTCATACTCGGACTCGGATCATCCTGAAACAGTAGTGGATTGCCTGCAGTGGCTCGAAATTCTTTCTCCGGTGCGCGATCGCCAATCAACGCCCGTCTTGTTTGAGCAAATCCCGCACTTTGTAAGCCAACCAGCGGCACATCCACATATTCCGGATCGCCAATAAACTGATTGCGATCAGCAAAGGCGAGCCGTTCTGCTTCGATGATCGTATGCCATGCCTTCACGGAATCTAAGCCAGACAAATCAAAATTCTCAGCAATATTCATCACTTCATGACTCGTTGTTCCCCCACTGCTCGGCAATCCCATGCCGTAAATTTTGTAGCCGCGATAGTTGGTGACTAAAGGAGAACGCGATCGGACCGCATACCGATCTAAGTCTGCCATGGTCATGCCGCCGGGAATCACCTGAAAAGGAGGGGTAGCTACCGTAGGAGGATGCTGCACGGTTTGAACGATCGCTTCTCCGACTTCACCGCGATAAAAAGGGTTCAGACCTTCGGTTGCAATGAGTTCATAGGTTTTTGCCAGGTCAGGATTTTTGAAGACTGAGCCAACGACTAGGGGCTGACCATTCGGTAAATACAGCGCTTGGGTGGAAGTAAACGCGGCAAAGCGGGCCTGATTCTGCTGGATCTGGTTGGCAAAGGTTTGATCGACTTCAAAGCCATTTCTGGCCAGGTCGATCGCCGGACGCAAAACCTCGCTTAAGCTCATCGTGCCGTAGCGTTTCAGGGCTTCTTCCCAGGTGGGCAACGTGCCGGGGACTCCTACAGCGGCTCCATTGCTGATGCGATTGGGTGAAAAGGGCAGCGGCTCTCCCATTGGACTATCCGGATCTTTGAACATCTCGACCGTCGCCGAGGCAGGCGCTTCTTCTCGACCATCCAGTGTGATCACCCGATCGGCTGCTTTCTGGTAAATCAACATGAATCCACCACCGCCAATGCCCGCTGAAAAGGGTTCCGTGACACCCAAAGCTGCTGCCGTCGCCACTGCCGCATCGATCGCATTACCGCCCGATCGCAAGACCTCAATGCCGATTTCCGTGGCTCGCCGATCGACCGAAGCGACTGCCCCACCTCGCCCCTGAGCCAACGCTGGATTGGGTTGGGCAACCGGACGATGTGCCGGAAAACTGAAGAGAATGAGCAGGACGATCGCGAAACCAATCCAGAAGTTGCGCCGCATAGCATTCACCCAAAGTGACTGATCAAGGAGAAATCCAAATAGAAAGTTCTCCCGTATTTCTGTTTAAACTAGGTCAATTTGAAAACACTCATTCGGTCTTGTCACAAATGTCTACTTCAACGACTCTCTCGCCTGAAACGATTCAAACTGCCATTCAACAATACTTCGCCGCTACTCGATCTGAGAACAAAGTCGAGAATATGGTGGCCTGTTTCGCTCCAGATAGCATCAGCTACGATCCAGCTGACGGACCTGCCTTAGAAGGCCATGAGAGATTGCGCCAGTTTTTTCAAGGCATCGCTGGTTTATTTGCCAGAGTGGAACTCCACGAAGAATTCACCTCGATTAATGGCAATGAGGCTGCTGTGAAATGGACCGGACGCGGCATCGGCCACAACGGACGCGAAGTCACCTTTGCAGGCATTGATCTGTTTGAATTCAACCCAGATGGCAAAATTCGATCAATGCGGGCCTATTGGCAGCCTGCTACGATGGTTGCCGAACTCCAGGGAGTCCACTAATCCAAATAGCGACATTCATTCATCGATGGAGGATGAATATCCAGTTCTGGTCGCGGCTAATTCTTGCTCGTGCTTCTTGCTAATACCCTCTTTTAGGTCGCTTATTTTTGCCTTTCTCAGCTCGAATCACCCTCGACTCTAGTTGGAGTTCTGGAATTTCGCTCAATTCTGCTTCAGTCAAGCTGTACTGTTCACATACGAGACTTAGCCGTACACCCACACTGGTAACTGGATTGACCGAATGGGTTAAATCTCCCTGAAAAAACACCAGCGTATTAGCCTGGGGCCGAATTTTTCCAACTTGGCGTTTGTTGGCTTGCAGCACGAGCTCCCCACCCTGTAAATCAGCAGGGACATCTACATATAAAACGCTAACGACGAGTGGGGGTGTGATGGCCTCGCAGTAGGAGCGCAGAGAGCGATCGATATGAGGATCGACCCGTGAGCCTTGCTGAAGCCATAAGGGATTGAGATAAAATGCATTACAGTCTGGTTGAGCCACCCGATCTAAATAGGACTTGAAATAGGGAAATTGTTGCTGGACTTCAGTCAGGTGCGATCGTCGAAAGACAATGGAAAACCCTTTGGTGCCAACGAAGTCCCGATTCAGGTTGTTGACGGTAAAGTAAGGGCAGGCCAAGATTTTGGCTTTTAACTTGCCAAGATAACTGGATGAGAATGCCGGATGATATTGCTGATAATAGGGCAAGGGTGAATTTGAGCTTTGCAGGCAGAACGTCTTGTATTCTATCTATTCTGCTTGTGAAACAGCAATTTTGACTTTCGGCAAAGAATTAAGATTTATAGGAGAAGACAAAGCGATCGGATATGGTGTTGCAAACCCTTGCCGCGAGCACTTCGATCACATATGAAGAAATATGACTTTCGTATCAGCAATCGGAATGACTACGAGTATAAGGACTAATCGTTTCCGCTACATTAAAAGTCTTTTTCGGCAGATGGAAATCACCCTGCTGGGTACTGCCGTAGCATCATTACAACCCTTAGGATGAAACCAGCTTTGCTACAGAGATGACAAAATGAGGCAGTTGATCAAGACTCAAACCTTCTGGGATAATCATCAGCGCATTAGAAAAAAATATGCTTGATCGAACGAGCCACTCCAACGTTAAGCCAAAATACAATTCAAACTAGATAAACTCATTCACTTTTTCAAGAACTCATTTCAAGTTGACCGATCGACTCAATTAGCGGTTTTGAGATCATGGATTAACCCCCTTTTCAAGTAACTGGATACTTCACGTAACCGTATACCGGAGAATGTCCAGAAGTAGATTTTTCTGCGGCCTTCATCAATTTGAATCAACCCCGATCGCGTGTTGTGATTGATGGTGAGTCGATGACAAGCTTTGGCTCAAGCGTAGCGCTCTGTGCAATCCGTTGGCACGAGAGACACAGAAACGCTACGACCTATCCCCAAGATGGAGATCTTTGTATTGTAGATTCTCCATCTCCAACTCGCAATGAATTGCTTGCCCACAAATGCCAAAGAACGGGGAAGGGCAACGCTAAACCATTGCAAATCCACAAAAAACTAGGAGATGATTATGGATCCCATAAAAGTACAGGCAGCGATCGAACTTGCAAATGCAGGTTGGCAAGCGGGTGAAACAACAGTTTCACGCCTATCGTTTGAAGAACAGCAAGTGCTCTGCGGTTACACCCCCGGTCCGGGTGAGGCTTCTTTAGAAGAGCAGGAACAAATTGCTGGCAGCCTATATGCCACCTTCAAGGCCCTGTCTTCCGGTAGCTTCGGCTATCCCGCAGCCTATGATTTGCGATCGGGCGGTTTTGTCACCGATGTCAAAAACCAGGGTGGCTGTGGATCTTGTGTGGCATTTGGAACGGTAGCAACGATCGAGTCAACGTTCCGGCGGCAGCGCAACAACCCCAACCTCGACATCAATCTGTCAGAGGCTCATCTCTTCTATTGCTATGCCAAATCGCAAGGACGCACCTGCGGCAATGGCTGGTGGCCCGATAAGGCGATGGAATGTGCCAAGCAAGGGATTGTCGATGATGCTTGCTTCCCCTACACTGCGGGCGATCAGAACTGTACGCTGTGTTCCGACTGGCAAAATCGATTGGTGAAGATCTCCAGCTTCAAAAAAATCAGCGATATTGCTGCCATGAAGGAGTGGCTGTCTACCAGAGGAGCACTCAGCGCTTGTTTCAGCGTCTATCAGGACTTCTTCTCCTATAAGAGCGGTGTATATCGCCATGTCACCGGAAACTTGGCAGGTGGCCACTGTGTATCGATCGTGGGCTATGATGACAACGCAGGCTGCTGGATCTGCAAAAACAGTTGGGGCACGGGCTTTGGTGAACAGGGCTTCTTCCGAATTGCCTATGGGGAATGCGGCATTGAAGCTTCAATCTATGCGGTAGAAGGCGTTGTCGAAACAGGCTGGTTGAGCAATGTTAAAGTTCAAGGGCTGTGGACAAACAATGCAGATCTCAATTCCTACGTCTACTTTAGTAACGTTGGCTGGCGCAGACTTTGCACCGCAAGTGTGAATGCTCATTTAGATATGCTGGCACAGCTAGCAGCTTCCAAAGCTCAGGATCATGTTGTTTCTGTCTATCAAGACAACGGAATTATCACTCAGGTCTATGCCTGGTAGATTCCGATCGAATCATAACTTTCAATCATTTTGTCTACACCCTATTTATTCAGGAGACTGATCATGAGTAATTCAACTGACACAATGCCCGCAATGGTGAGCGGAGAATGTAAGCCTTGCCAAGAAATGGCTACTAAGTCTGGCAGCAGTAATGGTAATGGCTCGCTCGCCTATCCGACCCAAGAACTGCCTGCCCAAACTGCGAAATCAAATACGACTGAGGAGCGTCCGACTGAAGAACCGCCTAGCAGTCTCGCGCAAGGAAGCTATGCAGCGGCAGGTTGGCAAAACGACAAAAAAGTGCAAGGGCAATGGAATAACTGTGTCGATCGCAATGGTTACATGTATGTTGAAGGTCTGGGTTGGCGTAAGTTTGCAGATAACTCCGACAGCGCCATGATTGCATTTAACATCATTGCAGCCCATGCTAAAGCGATCGGCAAAGGCGTAAATTTCTACGAAGGGGATGACGGTAAGGTCACCACACTGTACGTCTGGTAAAACTGGTACGTCTGGTAAAACTGGTATGTCTGGTAAAACTGAGGCGTGAAACGTATGGGAGAGGGGCTCAGCACGACTCCTCTCCGCATTAAAATTTTGCTAACTTGAGTGAATCACAAACTCATATTCGATCGAGTTCATCTTTGCTCGATCGATTCTTTTACAAGATTCAAGGTAAGTGTATGTCTGACATCATCCTTTCTAATGTAGACAATGGTAAAACCATAGCTCTAACATCTGGGCAGAAGCTCATCCTGCAATTGTCTGAAAATCCAACCACAGGTTACCGCTGGTCTTTACCCATGCTAAAGCCTGAGATTTTGCGGCTGGTTGACGATCGGTTTGATTTGTCGAGTCCAGTAGCTATGGGGAGCGGCGGCCAGCGCATTCTCACCTTTCAAGCAAATCATCCGGGCCAACTCAGCCTGAATTTGAAAAACAGACGTGAATGGGAAGAAGAAGCTTCGGCGATCGGCTCTTTTAATCTCCTGATTCAAGTCTCTGAATCAAAATAGGTCTGGTTCGCTCGCCTTTGGATTAATGCCCTGCTTGATTCTTGGTCCCCGTTTTTTGTTCCAAAATGGCCTTGGCAACCATTGTCACAATTGCCAAACAGGCGAGTAATACGGCAGCTGTATAGGCCGACTGAGTCTGATATTGCTTGTAAGCCTCTTCCACAAACAGCGGTAGGGTTTGAGTTTTGCCGGTAATGTTACCCGATACAACTGCGATCGCACCAAATTCCCCCATCGCTCTGGCATTGGTCAATAGTACGCCATACAGCAAGCCCCAACGAATCGAGGGTAATGTGACTCGCCAGAAAGTCTGCCAACCGTTTGCACCCAAGGTTTTTGCCGCTTCTTCTTGCTCTGTGCCAATTTCCTCCAACACGGGCAAAACTTCCCGGGCCACGAATGGCAAAGAAACAAAGATGGTAGCCAGAACCATACCTGGCACCGCAAAAATAATTTTGATGTTGTTGGCTTCTAAAAGGGGGCCAAACCAGCCATTTCGACCATAGAGCAACACGATCATCAAACCAGCCACAACGGGCGAAACTGAAAAAGGAAGGTCAATAATGCTGATCAACAGCGTTCGACCTGGAAATTTTTTGTTGCGAGCAATTGCCCAAGCGGCACAAAGTCCAAAGACCGTATTGAGCGGCACAGAGATCACAGCCATCAATAGAGTCAGCCTTAACGCGTTAAGAAAGGTGCGCTCATGAAATGTATTCAGGAAGCCGCTAATTCCGCCAGAAAAAGCTTGGACAAAAACATTCAGGGCTGGAATAAACAGCACCAGCGTTAAGTAAAGAATGACAAAGCCAATCAAAAGGGGTTTCGCTAGTTTCTCCAGTTTGCTAGACCGATCGACTGGAGCAGGGGTTGGAGCGGGAAGTTGCTGGGGGCGATCGACCAAATTATCAGTTACCACGCGGGCGTCTCCAGGGTTGTAATAGCTTAACGACTAACAATATCAGTGCCGAAATCAGGAACATGACCAGGGTGAAACAGATCAGCAGAACCTCAATTACAACCGTTTTCACCAACTTTCCTAATCTACCCAGCCACTCAATCAGAGCAGGTTTTGGAACAGGAATTGGTTGAATCCGGTTGCTGAGAGGCTCAATTGCCATAGCGACGTCCCCAGGCTTGTAGTAAGTTAATGGCCAGTAACATCAGCAGTGAGATTAGCAGCATGACTGTGCCGATCACTGTAGCTCCAGCATAATCATATTCTTCTAATCGTTGGAAGATGAGTACTGGTGCAATCAAATCTTTAAATGGCAGGTTTGAGGCAACAATCACCACAGACCCATATTCGCCCACTGCTCGCGCAAAGCCCAACGCAACGCCAGTCAGCACAGCAGGCATGATGGGAGGCAACACCACTCGCCAGAAAGTTTGCCACTGCGACGCACCCAAAGCCCAGGCCGCTTCTTCAATTTCCCGTTCCGACTCTTGAAGTACGGGCTGCACCGTCCGCACCACAAAGGGGAGCGAGATAAACAGCATGGCAACAAAGACCCCTAGCCTGGTGAAGGCAATCTTGATGCCAAAAGGCGCAAACAGGGAGCCAATCCACCCATTTTCGCTATAAACCGTCGCCAGCGTCAGACCGGCAACCGCAGTCGGTAAGGCAAATGGCAGGTCCAGCAGCGAATCTAAAATTCGTTTAAAGGGAAAATCATAGCGGACCAAGACCCAGGCAATGATTAAGCCCGCAAGTCCATTAATTGAGCCAGCAAACAGAGCCGTCACAAAAGTGACATCATAAGCCGATAGAGCAACCGGACTGGTGGCAATCTCCCAAATGCGTTGAGGGCTGAGCGTCGCTGCTTTCAAGATCAGAGCGATCGTCGGAACCAGCAACATCGCAATCAGGTAAACAAATGTCACCACCCAGGGAATCGACGGTGGGGAGAACTTTTTCCGCTCAGACTGAGTGGGCAGGGTTGTTGTCATAGTTGAATCAATGGGTTAGTAATAAAACGATCTGTAAATTGCTCATTGATTCAGCCTCTGTAAAGGTAAAACATCCAGTTGCCTGATCTTGCGGGTGGGAGAATTTTGACCAATCGCAAAGATAATTGACTGAATGCTTTACCTGCACAAGATGTTCCCCGATCAACAAAGAATTTACAGAAAGAACAAATTGGGTTGCGATCGCCTCAAACTACTTGATCGAAGCTTGAATTTGATCGAATACTTTGCCGTCATCAAAGAATTTTGCTTGAGCCTCACCCCAGCCACCAAAATCTTCAACTCGTCCCATTTCTTTCACTGCCGGGAAAGCTTTGGCAAATTCTGGTTCTTTGGCGACATCACCGATCGGTCTAAACCCAACTTTGGCAAACTCACGCTGAGCTTCGGGGGTAAACAAAAATTCTGTAAAGGCTGTTGCAACTTCGCGGGTGCCATGCTTATCGACATTCTTATCCACAACTGCAGCAGGGGTGTCGATCGAGATGTTGACTTCAGGAACGACGTAGTCTAGATTTTCCCCTTTCTGTTTAGCCAGAATCACCTCATTTTCATAGTTCACAAGGGCATCTCCCTGACCTTGCTTGGCGAAGGCATCTGTAGACTCTCGGGCATCTTTGGCTAACACTGCCACATTTTTGAAAGCCTTAGACACAAACTCTTGGGCTTTCGCTTCACTACCACCCGGTTGCTTCAGGGCGTAATCCCATAAAGCCAGGAAATTCCAACGGGCACCACCAGAGGTTTTGGGGTTGGGAGTTACCCAGGTGACGTCATCACGGGTCAGATCATCCCAGCTCTTAATCTTTTTAGGATTGCCTTCTCGTACGATGATCGCAGCCACCGTTTCACCAACTGTGCCATTGTTGGGGACTCGTTTATTCCAGTCTTCGTTGACAAACCCAGCTTTGACCAGCTTCAGCACATCTGCACCCAGGGCCAAATGCACAACATCCGCTTCTAGACCATCAATAATGGCGCGGGTTTGAGAGCCTGAACCGCCATAACTCTGGTCAAAAATCACGTTTTGCCCATTATGCTCTGCTTTCCACTTCTCTACAAATTTAGGAATGATGGCATCATGGGCTGCTTTTGGCACGGCATAGCCGACTAGCGTTAAACGAACTTCTGCTGGAGCATCACCAGCGCTAGGTGAGCTGGCAGTGGTTGTATTTGAGCCATAGGTACAAGCAGCCAGCGTGAAGCATAACCCTAAGCCAACCAGAAACAGGGAGAACATTCCCCACAATGAGCGCAGTCTAAAACGACTGATTCTGAGCCTCATAACATCAATTCCTTTCCGATGCAAAGTGTTGATAAAGCAAGGGGTAAAGTGATTTACTTCAATCGAGATTCAAGTACACTTCAATTAAGATTCAAACACACTCCATTTAAATTTCGAATGTGTTTGAATCAAGCTTACATGAGAATTCGATAAAACACCATTATCTTGATCAGGTTATCGTGTTTATCGATCGACCCTTCTGATTTATCGCTAAAAGGACCAACCTATGGGCATTGTGGTAGATAACGTCTCTAAGCAGTTTGGTGATTTTGCTGCTGTCGATCGGGTAAGTGTGGAGATTAAAACCGGATCCTTGGTGGCGCTATTAGGTCCCTCTGGGTCTGGAAAATCGACTTTGCTGCGCCTGATTGCTGGGTTGGAACTGCCCGACAGTGGCCGCATTTTTCTGACTGGGCGCGATGCTACCTTCGAGAGCGTGCAGAAACGTGGGATCGGCTTTGTGTTTCAGCACTATGCGCTGTTCAAGCATTTGACGGTGCGGCAGAACATCGCTTTTGGCCTGGAAATTGCGAAGATGCCATCTGCCAAAGTTAAGCGTCGGGTTGAGGAGCTACTGGAATTAATCCAGCTGCAAGGACTGGGGAATCGGTATCCTTCCCAGCTTTCGGGTGGCCAACGGCAGCGGGTTGCTCTAGCTAGAGCATTGGCGCTGGAGCCTCAAGTGTTGCTGCTAGACGAGCCATTCGGCGCATTAGATGCCAAAGTGCGGAAGGATTTGCGTAGCTGGTTGCGAAATCTGCACGATACAGTGCATGTCACAACGGTTTTTGTCACCCATGACCAGGAAGAGGCGATGGAAGTGTCGGATCAAATTGTGGTGATGAACCATGGACGGGTTGAGCAAATCGGTAGCCCGTCAGAGCTGTATGACAACCCTGCTTCTCCCTTTGTTATGAGCTTTATTGGTCCAGTGAATGTGTTGCCCAGCAGCGCCGCAATTTTCCAGCGGATCGGCTATCAGCCCCAGGGCCATGAAGTGTTTCTCCGTCCGCATGATGTGATTATTGAGCTGCAACCTGATGCAACGACAGTTCCTGCAACGGTCTGTCGCATCATTCATTTGGGGTGGGAAATTCAGGTTGAAGTGACGTTAGAGGATGGCCAAACCTTTACGGCCCACCTTTCCCGTGAACAGTTCGATCGCCTACAGCTCAGACAACAGCAGCAAGTTTACGTCAAGCCTAAAGAGGCCAAATCGTTTGTAGCGCAACGTTCCTTCGCGCCTGCTCCTGTTGCGGTTGGATGATCAGGTTATCACCCAGGTAGGTGACTCCTACAGCAGGAATTGAACTGATAGGCCGATTGTTTATGCTGAACTTGTTGGTAAGCAATGGCACTGAAGCAAACGGACCGCATCTGCTTACTAGCGTGATTCTTTCAAGCCTGGAGGTCAGGAGCTATGTCAATCCACCACAATGACGATCACGAGCGTCAGAGCTTACTGCGTCAAGTGATTCTTCAATGTCAACTCGATCATCTAGAACGGTGCTGGAATCTTGATCCAAATGGCAACAGTTTGCTGGATGACGAGCTAGAAGTTGGATTTGACGAGCTGGATGACCTTGAGGATCTGGATGAATTCGATGAAGATGAATTCGATGAATTCGATTTTCCTGGGTTTGCATGGTTTGATAATGGCTTTTTCATTCCCTTAGATGAGGAAACCGAGGATTGGATTGAAGAGATGATGTTTCGATCGCTGCTCGATCCTTAATCATCAGCCAGTGAATCATCAGCTAATGAACAGGCCGCTCACCAATAGCAAGTAAAGCAGTTCACGTCAGCATGGTTCGCTCCCGCCGAGCATTGCCCAATCTTTGCTCAATCATTGTCAGAAAACTCTCCTTAATAATTCAGGTTGACTCCCTTGCTGCGGCAGGGGATTTTTGCTTTCTGGTCCGATCGCCAGGACCCAAACGGCTGATCGAACCAGCACCACAGTCCTCCCGGCGCAAGTTTGCTACGATAGACCATAGTTTAAGAAATATAAATTAACATTGTGACCACTCAGATTCCTGCATCAACTTCTCCTGCGCCAACTCCTCCCTCTCTGCCGATCGAAACCCAATTTTGGTCCTGGCAAGGTCATTCCGTTGCCTATGCGGTTCAAGGTGAAGGGATTCCCCTGATTCTGATTCATGGGTTTGGAGCCTCGATCGGCCATTGGCGACGTAATATTCCGGTTTTAGCGGCAGCAGGATATCGAGTTTACGCTCTGGATTTGCTGGGTTTTGGCAAATCGGCGAAGCCCCTGCTAGATTACCGCATGGAACTGTGGCAAGACTTGCTGAAAGATTTTTGGACCACCCATATTCAAGCCCCTGCTGTCTTTGTCGGGAATTCGATCGGGGCATTGCTGTGCCTGATGCTGCTGGCCGATCAGCCAGAAATGGCGCGGGCCGGGGTGTTGCTCAATGCCGCAGGTGGACTCAATCACCGTCCCGAAGAGCTGAATCCGCCGCTACGTCTGGTCATGGGTAGCTTTACGAAACTGGTGAGTTCTCCAGCGATCGGTCCCTTTCTGTTTAACTTAATTCGCCAGAAACCGCGCTTACGCCGTACGCTGCATCAGGTTTATCGCGATCGGACTGCGGTCACCGATGAGCTGATTGACCTGATTTATCAGCCGGCCTGCGACGAGGGCGCGCAGCAAGTCTTCGCCAAAATTCTCACGGCTCCTCCAGGTCCCAAACCTGAAGATCTGTTACCCCGCATCACTCAACCACTGTTGATTCTCTGGGGAGAAGCCGACCCCTGGACGCCAATTACGGGCGCAACTCTGTACCAGACCCTGGCCGAACAGAGCGATCGCGTCAAGTTTATCCCAATTCCAGATACGGGCCATTGCCCCCACGATGAACGTCCAGAAGTGGTGAATCAGGCCATGATTGACTGGCTCGGCCAAGCCCTATAATCCTGTCTTAATTCGGTGTTGCTTAATTTGGCCTCGCTTGATTTAGCCCTGCTGAGTGCGGCATCCCCAGCCATCTATTTTCCCTATCATTTACCATGCCCCTTCCCACGATCATCCTTCCTGGCTATCTTGCAGGTGCTCTGCCTTATCGTGAAATGGAGCAGAGTTTACAAACGCTAGGGTATCATCCGGCAGTCACGGTGCCGCTGCGACGGCAGGATTGGTTCCCTACTTTAGGAGGTCGATCGGTCTTGCCGATTTTGCAGCAGCTCGATCGTACCGTTCAACAGGTGATGGCGCAGACTGGCAGTGAGGCGGTGAATTTGGTTGGCCATTCAGCCGGGGGGTGGATTTGCCGCATCTATTTGGGAGAAGTGCCCTACGATATTCATCCCAGCAATCGCGACCAGGTTTGTCTGTGGAAGGCGCATCCGATCGTCAAAACGCTGGTGACGCTGGGAACCCCTCATGTCAGCCAGGAACGCTGGACCAAGCGCAACTTAAATTTCGTTAAAGAGAATTATCCTGGCGCATTTCATTCCGGCGTTCGCTATGTCTGCGTGGCAGGAAAATCAGCCTATGGCACTCGTAGCCTGGGCAATTGGTTCACCTACAGCAGCTATGAAATGACGATCGGCGCAGGAAGCTGCTGGGGCGATGGCGTTACGCCAATTGAGGCGGCCCATCTGGAAGGGGCTGAAAATTTGACGCTAGACAATGTCTGGCATTCTCCGCGTCCAGGCAGACAATGGTATGGTTCTGCGGCGGTCGTGTCCCAATGGGCAACGGCATTGGCTTAAAGTGAACGGCCTGGTTTGCGATCGGAGGTTTCTACTCAGATCTTTAAACAACGTTACAATCAGTTAGGTTAAGCTAATAAACTAAACATTGCCCTTCCAATCAGGCTGTTTGCCATGCTGACTGAGATTTTTCCGTTTCAATTCAAGCTGGACATGACCTTGCTCGCTGGTATCAGCTTGTGGGGATTAGCCCTTTACCTGGGTTTCTTCCCGGTGAGTGAATGGGTGATGGAGCACTTGGCCCGTTGGATGAATCACGCGGAGCGATCGCTCTATACCTCTCAAGCTGAATTTGAACGGAATCGCAAAGCGAGTGAATCGTTGAATGCCTTTTATGCGTCGCTGTTGAGCATTGTGCCGTTTTTGGTGGCAGGGTGGCTATGCAATTGGGGGATTGAGTTGGGGCTGGGTCGCAGCTGGACGATCAGCATGGGGATTATTGCCTGCATTGGCAGCGGTGTTTATGAACTTGGCCGACGCGATGGTCGATCGGTTGATTGAACTGGACCGATTCGCAGATAGTTCTACCGAGTGGTTTTGAGGTAATTTCAAGCGGCATGTCTTAGGCGAAGTTTGCGGCTCATCGGCTGTTTAGTAGACTGTTGTTGTGCATCAAATTCAAAGATGCCGATCCCATTCAGCAGCTTGATAAAATCTGGGTAGCCAAATAGCTTGCAGGAGAAGCTTCGCTTCAGTTCTGCATGGCATTGCTTTTGGAGTTGGGTCATCAGTTGCGCCGCTGTAATCCAATCACCGCTCTGGCTTAACGAGGTATAGGCCGCTCTAGCAATTCTCAGTAGCTCTTTAGCATAGGGTTTTGCTGCGGTCTGATTGGGGTCAGTTGTTTTCGTTGCTGCTGTCTTTTTCGCTTTGCTGTTGGCGGCTTCTCCGGTCGCTTTTCCGTTCGTAGCTTTGCTTTCCATCGCTTTGCCATCAATCACCTGTAGCGTTGGCGTAGCCGGATTCGCCTGATTGATTAAGTCTTCAAAGCTGATGAATTGCTGATAGGCTTGCTTCAAAACTTGTGGGGCATTTTGTCGCCCATAACCCACAACCGTTGCGCCTACCTGTTTCAGATGACGAATCAAAGGCGTAAAGTCTCGATCGCTGCTGGCAATATAGAACTGCCGAACATGGCGATTGTAAAACAACTCCATGGCATCCACAACCAGCCGAATATCTGTGGCGTTCTTCCCGGAAGTGGTGGGTAGGGCATGAATCGGTTCAATTTCCTGGTCAGATAAAATCGATCGCCAGCCCTTCAGCTTGTCTTCAAACCAGTCGCCATAGGCCCGTTTCAACAGATGTGTATCCTGTCTCAAATGTTGTAGGACTAATTCAAGCTGCTTGGCATTAATGTTGTCTGCATCGACCAGCAGCACAGCCCTGCTTTGTTCTGCTAAGTTTGCCATAGAAAGATCCCATTTCATCGCCAAGCTAGCACAACATTAGTGAGATCGCCACAGCAATTCTATGGATTCAATTAACTTCATTGTTCAAAATTATGACGCTAGGCTTTGCTTAAAAACATTAGAAACCTTAAGCCACTTTGTTGTAGGGGTGTTTTGGGGAATAGGAAAGGAACGATCGATTGTGCTTGCCGCCTGGAAATAGATTAAACGAATTCGAATTGTATTTCAGCAAGGAAATTGAGGATTAGATTATTCCAAGCAAATTCATTTTTCATATCCTATGATGATTTTTCGAATATCATTTCGGACTCTCAGCTTGAAGACTGCATAACCAACCTCAGGAATTTGATTTCCTGGTAATTCTCCCTGCTCAAGTTGTTCAATGACAGGTTGTATGTCATTCTGAATATTGCGATATTTTTTGGCAAGAGACCGGAGGTTTCGATTGAATGTTGACGAGGCTTCAACTTGAATCAGAGGCCGATCAGCCATTTTCAAGCCCTTCCCAAAGCTGAGCAACAGGAATTGTTTGTCCAGTCATGGCTTGGTGCCAAGCTTGGCGAAAATCTGTTAAAACTTCTGCCTGCGACTGATCATCTGAGGTTTCTTCCTCTGGAATTAGCACAATGACTTCCACACGGCTATTTTTATCTGTTGTAAGTGACTGATCTAAAGTTAGTTGCCCCTCTTCATTGATCGTTGCCATCACTTTAAGTGCTTTCATTACAACTTCAGTCTGTTGAATTTTTATGCTGAGCGATCGTCAAGCTCTCTGCTTCTGATCGTAACCCAACTGGGATAGCGAATGCCGTGATCAAATTTGCTTATGCCATAGGGTCAGCCATTTAAGCTACTTCAAAAGGGTCTGTAGGTGTGCCTTGATGAAACACCATCTGCCAGCCTGTCGAAGCAAAACGCCAAATGGATGACCGATTAGTGTGGCGATATAACTCTCCCGATTGACCGGTATGAGCCGATCGATAGGTGAGTAGGGCGATCGAGTCTGAAAGCGCTTGGACAGCGAAGTCTTGGGCATGAATTTTGAGTACTTCTGGATCTGATGGCAACTTAGTCAATATGTGATCGCGGGTGTAGGATGCTCCCGATCGACCAAACTCTCTGAAGTCAGGCGCAAGTAATTGCATGAGGCGTTCTCGATTTCTGCGACATTCCGGCTGATGAAGTTCACATTCTAATTCGCGGAGTATAGACAATAGTGATATTTTATCCATACACTCTCTCCATATTTTTCGAGAAACTATCTGAACGACGCAAGGCTGCTAATTGAAGGATTGTATGATACTTTTTGGAGAAAGTTGAGTGCGATCGCGATCGAATTTTCTATCTGAGTTCCTCTATCGCAATAGTGGCGATCGATTCTGAACTGTGAAATCTGACTTGAATGATTTCAGCTTGCTCGATGTAGAGTTTTGCCAGTCTGTGGACTCCATCCAGAATCCAGGGTCGATCGTGATGCAGGAGGAAGTCTAGCGGATAGGAGGTGTCGGCTGCTGCCAAACGTTTTGCCTGATGCGGAGATGCTGCTGGGTTTTGGATAACAGTGCTTGGAGAAATATCAAATAACATGCCTTTCCCAGGAACAGAGGACCAAAGCGGTAGATCTAGCAGATAATCAAAACGTGCTCTGCTGAACATTTCTACGGTTCCTTGGAGGTTCCAAACTTTGGTTACGTCCCAGTCAAAGGGAAGAATATGATCTTTAAGGATTTCAGGGATATGTTTAGACATCTCCTCGGTTGTTCAAGCATCAAAGCTGATCGAGCTGAGACTTCAAGGCTTCCAATTCGACATCTACTGTGGCATTTCTGGGCGTCGTACCCGCTGTTTGTGGGTTAGGGAGTTGTAATGTGCCACCTAGCAGTTGGGCTTTCATCGCAGCCAGTTCATCATCTACGTCGCTACCTGATTCAAGTTGGGCGAATTGACTTTCCAGATCAGCCCCAGCTAACTCAGCAGCAGCTTGGGCACGGGCTTCCATTTGCAGCACTCTCTCTTCTATGCGCCCAAACACAGACATAACACTACTCGATGTGCTTTGCAGTTGTCCATTCGCCTTAGCAGCCGCAATTTGAGCTTTCAAACGAGTTCTCATCGTTTTTGCTTCAGCGATTTTGGTTTCTAACAACGTGAGATTTTTCTTTAGGATTTCAACAGAAGTGGGCTCTTGATTAAGTTGCACTTTGAGGCAGTTGAGGTTTTCCTTGTGCATTTTCTTGCGGATTAAGGCTTCCCTTGCCAGATGCTCATCTCCTTTTTGTAGAGCGAGTTGTGCTCGTTGCTTCCATTTATTGGACTCTGCTTCTGCTTGATCATATTGCTGTTGAAGTCGCCTTTGGGCAGCCATAACATCAACAATTGCTCGACGGGCATTTCCTGCATTACTCTCCATTTGTTCGATCGCACTATCCAAAAGCTTTTCAGGATCGATGCCTTGCTGGAGCAAACGATTTAAGCCAACCAACCCTAATCCGACAACGGCTCCACCTGCTGCCATGGAAGCCATTCCAACTCCAATCGCACTTCCGCCAACAGCGACACCGACTCCTCCAATTGCTGCTGAAGTGGCTGCTCTTGCCGCTGCTCCGATCGCTGCTTCACCTGTTGAAGAAGTGTCGCCTTCAAGAATCGATCGCAAAGCTTCATAAAGGGCAGCACCTGTTAATGCACCAGCGGCAGCAAGGGGAACCGCTCCGAGGCTATAGCCTGTTCCACCTGCTAACATGCCAACTTTGCCAATGGAAGCCCCTGCAACTGCTCCTCCAGCAACTAGAGCCCTTCCTTCTGTTAGATAATTTTCGTCGGAATCCTTTTTCCTAGAGTTCAGCTCGGCCCGAATTAAGCGGCTAAAGCGATCGAATAACTGCCCCATAACGTTCTACTCCCGATTGTAGTCTTGATGGCAGCACCCAATATTCTAAAGTTAAGCGTAACTCACCTTAAATGTTGAGTAGAGATTATGCAAATTTATCTAATCTTCAAAACACCGCCAATTCAAACTGAGGCTTTACATAACTGAATAACTGAGTTTAAATCGATCACAGGTAGTATTAAGAGGTTTTCAGCTTAACGGATCATTTAGTTATTATAAGGTTTCACTTCCAAGAACTTGAGTTAACTGAAGTTCATACTGATTAAGTAATTTTACTGCATTTTGAAGCATATAGTAAAAAGCAACGTATTTATTGATTACATTACTTCTTTTATACTCTGGCTTTCCTTGATGATTGGCAATTGTCTTCTTTATAAAATCTTTCATACTTTCATCGCCAAGCTTTGCTTCACTATCAAATTTGATTCCCTCGTATAGATCAACATACCCAACAGTTTCAATGAAATGAAGTAGCGTCTCTGAAATTTGAGGAAAGTATCGTAGCGGCAAACGAGCTAACATTCCTTCAATGTGCAGTTGCAGATCACGAAGGGTAACGAGGCATCGAAGTACAGCTGGAGTTTGTCCGTCAAAAATCAATAATGATTCAGAAAACAGATCCCTCATATCACTAAATTCCCATATCTCCGAACATCGTTTAGGGAGCTCTTTATTTGACCTGCGATTGATAGGTGTCACAACTTGATATGCATACAAATGAAATCTATCAAGATACTGTACACAAACACGATGTGAATTCCGTAGTGCTTCTATAGCGGTTTTCGGCTCAATAGAGTACAGTGGATAATGATAAACTCTACCATAGATGATTGCTAGATGAAAGCTTACTCTGTAGACCTGCGTCAGAAGATTGTGGATGCCTATGAGCAACAAGAAGGATCGCAACGGGAATTAGCCCAGCGATTCAAGGTCAGTCCTAATTTTGTCCGTCTGTTGCTCAAACGGCATCAAACAGAAGGAACGATTGAGCCAAAGCCTCATACCGGTGGATTTGACAGCAAGCTAGCGAATCATCTCGACTTGGTTAAGCAGTTGGTGGAACAAGATAATGATGCAACGCTACAAGAATTGTGTACTCAACTCGAACAACAAGCCCAGATTCAGGTGAGTCCAAGTACGCTTTGTCGTACTTTACAACAGTTGAATTTAACTCGAAAAAAAACCTTTGTACGCTAGTCAAGCTAAAACAGACCGAGTTCAGCAATTACGACGGGAGTATCGCGAAGAGATTCGAGACATCCGTGCAGAGGACTTGGTTTTCATTGATGAGGCAGGTGTCAATTTGATGATGGTGCGCTTATAT
>LUGL01000097.1 GCA_002796835.1 Elainella saxicola E1
TCCGTCGTCCTGTGCGTTGACGACGACTCCACGTGTGTTGGTGTAATAAGCCTAATGGTTCTCCTTCTCCACTCACGGCGAGACAACTGTGGACTTTGATTCCTTGTTCTACCGTTCGTCCAAAGAAGCCTAAGCCCGTTGTTTTCTTGCGATGGGTGCCAAAGTTCACATCAGTTGTATCTTGCACTGCTAATACGACATCTGAACGATTCACCCGTCCCAAGACAGCGCCCCTTTGACTTGCCATAATTCGTTTGGCACTGACCTGTGGATTTGCCCAAAACCGATAGATGCTTTGAGCTTCGGTTCGGTCCTGACTGGCCTGAGGCACTGTTTTATCAGGGTGACAACTMAATATGTCCAAAACCGATCGGAATCGTTGGCCATGTCGAAAATCTTTGAATGCAGCGTTGCGAATCTCCTAGCTTAACCAAGCTTGCATAGTTCACCTCAATCCTGTTGGCTAGGTAGATACAGTCATAGGATGATAATCTCACACTCATCCAGCAAAAGCCACGTCCTGTAACACTTCTACGCACTTTTGCGTAATGGATAGCAGTAAATTGCGGACTAATCGTAAAACTCTGCTAAAGCAGACTAAGCCTTCCAGCCCACTTTAGTGGGGTTAATTCATTAGCTCGCGATTTATCTGCGAGCGGGTTATTGCAAGAGGTGCAAGATCTGAGTATACAATTCATGCCAACCAATATCGGCCTCACAAAATTTTCTCAGCATAAACTTAGAATAATCGATAAATACCGGTCGCTCTTTACGCAGTATTCTGTAAGGGCATGGCACGCTATGTCCCAACGAACTTTAGCGCGCCTCCACTGGACTTTAACGAATCAAGACAGTCATGTATTTGCCTTCAAATGGGGCAGGGATGATCGGCGTGAATTTTGCTCGATCGGTCGCAATCCGTTTGACGCAGAACTCGTTCATTGTGTGGATCACCTGATCGCGCGTGCCAATAATCCAGATTTGGGACTTATCGGCATGTGATTGGTTGCCATGTGAAAGGGGCAGCAGTTCGTTAAACTCTGTGCTCATCAGCTTATTTCACCTCACTTGTGGGGTTTGGAGAGGAAAGCTCAAGGTGTGGTGCGTGACCACTGATGAGCAATAGCGAGGCCGATGGGCTAAAATTGCCCATAGCCCAACCTCCTGCGTACACAGGAGCCACGGGTTAGCTGGTTAGAAGTGTTCGCTGCACTACTAATCAGCGCCTCACCTTAAGCTGTTCGTGCTGGTGGTTGACCAGCATTGTTTAGCATAGAAGAAAGGTCGCTGGAATACAAGCGTGTAGAAGGATCGAATTTTGGATTTTAGAGTTTGGATTTTGGATTGGGCGATGGAGTGGATCGAATTTTGGATTTTGAATCAGTTTGCGGAACTGCGGCTTCTTTAATGCATCCCTTTCAATCTAAGTATCCCTGCCTTCCGAAAGACGTTTTTGCCAGGATCCCATCCTACGATCGGCATGATCGCCTTGAACTCAAGGGGATTGGTTCAGCAATGAGATTGAGCGGAGGCATACCCGAATGACTGCATCAACAGCACCGAAAGATCAGGATCAGCAGCTCCAAAAACTGCGAGAGCTGGTCAAGAAAATTGATTACTGTATGCTGACCACGCTCGACGATGATGGCAGTTTGCGTAGTCGTCCCATGTCCAGCAATGGTGAAATTGAAGCCAATGGTGGCCTCTGGTTCTTTACCTATGGCGATTCCCATAAAGTTGTGGAGGCTGAGCATCATCAGGTAAATGTCAGCTTTTCAGCCCCCGATCGTCAAAGTTATGTTTCATTGTCGGGCCAAGCCGAACTGGTGCGCGATCGCAGCAAAATGCAGGAACTCTGGAAGCCGGAACTGAAAGCCTGGTTCCCCAAGGAGCTAGATGAGCCAGATATCGCGCTCCTGAAGGTCAACGTCGAGAAGGCTGAATATTGGGATGCACCAGCGGGTTGGGTGGCAAAAACGATCGGATTTGTGAAGGCGGTGACAACGGGCGAAAAAGCAAAAAGTGGCGAGAACGTTAAGCTAACGTTGCAATAAGGTGAATCTGCGAAGTCGCTGCGGTTCAGCTTTGCTGATTTCGTGTGAGCTAGTTGAGTGCGATTGCATTCAGTGGCATGATCCGTGAGCGGCTTTCTCGCCGTTGAGGTAGGGGAACACCTACTTTAACATTGCTGGCTGTGTCCTTTAAAATACAAACGTCCCTATTCAGTCGAGTGCCGAGCCATGGCTGAGCCACATGATGGGCCGTCTCCCCATTCACAATCTGACCCAATCGAATCTGGTCCGCTCGAACCTGCCTTTAATCAAGAAAAGGAGCAGGCGAATCGGCAAAACTGGACCGATCGAGCAGCAGCCCTATGGCAAGGGATGGGGACTCGATTTCGAAAGACGTTACCAATTGATCTGGTTGCGAATACGGTGACGCAATGGTTCAGCATCGACGAAGCCCAGGTGGCCGAAATTTTGCAGACGGTGCGATCGGAGTTGCCAACCACAGAGGCATTGCTGTTAGGAAAACCCCAGGCAGGTAAAAGCTCGATCGTGCGGGGTCTGACAGGTGTTTCGGCGGAAATTGTTGGTCAGGGATTCCGGCCCCATACGCAGCATATTGAACGCTATGCCTATCCCTCGAATGATCTGCCGCTGCTGATTTTTACTGATACGGTGGGACTGGGCGATGTGACTCAGGCGACCGATGCGATCGTGCAAGAATTGGTGAATGAATTGCAGCAGCCCCAAAAACGGGCCAGAGTGCTGGTGCTGACGGTGAAAATTACTGATTTTGCTACGGATTCGCTGCGACAAATTGCTCAGCGTCTGCGCAAACAGTTTCCTCACTTGCCTTGTCTGCTGGTAGTCACTTGCTTGCATGAACTCTATCCCGCTTCACTGGAAAATCATCCAGTCTATCCACCTGACCTGGAAGCAATCAATCAAGCCTTTGCAGAACAGCAGCGCAGCTTTGCTGGATTGTACGATCGAGCCATTTTAATTGATTTTACGTTAGAAGAAGATGGCTACGATCCGGTTTTCTATGGTATGGAAGCATTACGGGATACATTGATGGAGCTACTACCCGAAGCCGAATCACGTGCAATTTATCAGCTTTTGGATGCAGGAGTCGGTCAACAAATTGGCAACCTCTATCGCGATGTGAGTCGTCGCTATATGACGGCTTTTGCAGTGATGGCAGCTACTTTAGCGGCAGTGCCTCTGCCCTTTGCCACGATGCCTGTCTTGACGGCTTTGCAAGTTTCGATGGTGGGATTGCTCGGCAAACTTTATGGTCAAACCCTTACTCCTTCTCAGGCAGGCGGCATTGTTAGCGCGATCGCAGGAGGCTTTCTAGCTCAGGCGATCGGACGAGAGCTGATCAAATTCGTGCCGGGACTGGGCAGCGTGATTGCGGCTTCCTGGGCGGCAGCTTACACCTGGGCCTTGGGAGAAACGGCTTGCGTTTATTTTGGGGATTTAATGGGCGGCAAGAAGCCCGATCCACAGCAAATTCAATCCGTGATGCAGGAGGCGTTTCGATCGGCGAAACAGCAATTTCAAGGAAAGCGATGGGAGTGAAGAGAGGCTCTGCTAAAGTGTTGATGCAGTAATATAGGTTCAGTGGATCACAAAGCCTGTTGAGATCCCCCCTAGCTCCCTAAGCCCCTGCGGGGATGCGCCTACGGCGTAGAAAAAAGGGGGAACCGAGTCGAAAGTGTCTTGAAGTCCGCCTTCTGAAGAGGGATTTAGGGGGAGCGAATACAAGCATGATTATCAAAATAAATTTATTTTCGATCTACTGAGGTCATATCAAAATATATTTTGAGTTTTGAATTGAATAACTATGGTGCGTTTTAAGCAATGGCAATGGATCGTTTTGGTTCTACCGATCGTCCTGATCGTGGGGTTTCTGCTGGTGGCGGCAGGAAGGCAGATCCATGAGTGGGGATTGAACTGGATCTGGGCGGTGTTTACGCTGCTGTTGGTGGGCTGGCGGCAGTTGTTGGTGCGGTGGACCCAGCCTGTCGTCCAACAAGTTGAGGCAGCGATGACGCAGGTGAGTGAGGAACTGCAAGCTGCAATTGATCAGACGGCACCCTCAGATATTAGCGGACAAACGGAGGCGGTGCTAAAAGCGATTTTAGAGCAGGCGCAGTCTGATTTGCCGATTTGGGAAGATTGGGAAACCTTTTGGCGACGCTGTCGAGAATTAGTAGCGGCGGTGGCGCATATTTATTATCCAGAAGAGAAGTATCCGTTACTGAATATCTATATTCCGCAGGCTTATGGGCTGATTCGCGGTACGGTGGATGATATGGATCAGTGGATGCAGAAGCTATCGCCCGTGCTGAATCAAATGACGATCGGCCAGGGCTATCAAGCTTATGAGGTATACCGCCAGTTAGAGCCATCGGCCCGTAAGCTATGGGAAGCCTGGAGTTGGGCGCAGTGGGTATTGAATCCGGTGGCGGCAGCAGCACGTCAGGTAAGTCAACCCATGACCGATCGGGCCAATCAGCAGCTTTTGGTAAATTTGGGGCAGTCCTTGCGGGAAGTGGCGTTGAGAAATCTGTGGCAGCAGGCAGTAACGCTCTATAGTGGGATGCGACCGTTAGAGGCAACGCTTCCGGAAGCATTACCTGCTGCGAAAACTCAAACGTTACGGGATATTTTGACGCAGGCGGAACCGGTTGAGGTGATCGAACAAAAGCCGGTGAATATTCTACTGGTAGGCCGCACGGGTGCCGGTAAAAGTAGCCTGATTAACACGCTGTTTCAAGCGGATTTAGCTGCCGTGAATATTCTGCCGAGTACCGATCGGATCCAGAGCTACCAGTGGCAGACCGAAACGGGCGAAACGCTGACTTTATGGGATACGCCGGGATATGAGCAGGTAAATCGGTCCGATTTGCAACAGCAAGTTTTGCAATATGCTAAAACGGCGGATTTGTTATTGCTGGTTACGCCTGCCCTCGATCCGGCGCTGCAAATGGATGTGGATTTTCTGAAGGCTCTGAAAGCAGACTGTCCTGATCTGCCAACGATCGCGATTGTGACTCAGGTCGATCGTCTGCGTCCGGTACGGGAATGGCAGCCGCCCTATGATTGGCAATGGGGAACCCGTCCGAAAGAAATCGTGATGCGAGAGGCGACGGAATATCGGGCTAAACTGCTGGGAGAGTACTGTGAGCGAGTGTTGCCCCTGGTAACGGGAGAGATCACTGCTGACCCATCAACTGGACGAGGAGCCTGGGGTGCAGAGGCTCTGTCGATCGCCATTATGGAAACGATCGCTCCTGCCAAACAGTTCCGCCTTGCCCGCTTTTTGCGTAATTTGGATGCTCGGACAATTGCAGCCGCCAAGATTATCGATCGCTATGCGTTTCAAATGAGTACAACTCAGGGATTAACAGCGTTGCTGAAAAGTCCAGTTTTAACGCTGTTAGCTCGCCAATTGACGCGCAATACGATTGTGCTGCCAATTTTGATCGAACAAATTCCGGTGGAGCAAGTGCCGATCGTGGTTGGCAAGTTGCAAATGACCTACGATCTGTTCTGCCTATTGAATCAAGATGGCAACCTGACGTTTGATTTGCAGATGCTATGGACATTAATCGAAGGCGATACCGCAGCTCCGGAACATAGCGCCTGGGCTTTGGGGCAAGCTTTGGTGGAATATTGGACTCGTGGTCTGAAGGTTGAACAGTTGAATGAACGATATCGAGATAACTTGAAGAAGATTTCAGAAAAACCAGCTTAAGCTCGAATGATACTCCCTAAATGCTTCAAAATTTGCAGCACTGTATACAGGTCATTGCCGCGATTCACCAGGGAAAACACATGGGAGTAGGCGTACTGGTGGGTGGGTTGTTGTACCAACTTAATGAACAGAAATCCATGTCCATTGGTAACTAAGCCATAGCTTGGATGCTGGGGATCCGGGTTGCCCAACATGTAGGTTAGCGCTTGGAGAATGGCAGTTGTGATGTCAAAGGAAGTACGTTTGGACTCGATCACCAGTAACCAGAGTTGTCGATTCAGCACCAGCACGTCAATACGACCTCGGATGACCTCATCTCGATCTTCTGCAACTAATTCAACGCTAGTTTCGGCTTCAATGCGATAGGGCAGTTCATAAAAGCCTGCCAGATCGAGTAAAGGAGCTAAGACAACCATCTTGACGATGTTTTCTAAAACGATCGATCGCTTCAGCAGCGTTAGGAAATTAGCCTGTACCCGATCGAGTGCTTGGAGATGGGACTCTGGAAGGACAATATCAAGAGCCAAAAATTCTGGAGAGAAATCTGGCTCTCTAACAAACGTCAACCCAAATCGAGTTTCTACATCATCTAAAGAAATTTGGTTAGCTAGGATAACGGATACCATTGGCTTACCACTTCATGGAATGGATAATGTGAAGCACGAATTTTAGGGCTCTGGGCTTATCTTAAATCGTGTCAAATTGCGCAAGGCTCAAAGTTGCTTTATGACTCTTCTACGCTGCGTTCCAGATCAAGGATTTCTTGTAATCTCACACGCGACTGTTCGGCATTACTGCGCACATCACCAAAGGACGCTTTACTCTCGGCATATCCGATCAGCAGCTTTGATTTCTTCTTCAGATCGGCTACCGTTTCTTCCGTTAATTCGATTTCCGGATCAAAAATGGCCTCAAATTCTTTTAGGACAGATTGGGCTTCATAGCGATCCTGCTCCATCTTCACCCGCATGAAACCATAGCCCACGATTGATTGCACCAATGTCTTCACTTCTTCAACTGAGTTATCAGGCTCCTCGTTTTCTTTAGGTGGAATGACTGGAACTTGTTCCGTCACCACAATCAAGTCATTATGGCTGGCTCCATCCGCTAGCTTCGATCGGAGGGTTTCATCTTCGTTAATTTTGTCGAGCAATTGGTCTAACGCTTTCTGCCGCTGCTTCTGCGAGTCACGCCCAGGCACATCTAAAACGATTTCGGGGGCTTGCTTTAATGCATAAGAAACCATACTTTCATCCTTTACTGTTGACAACTGAATTTAAGCTTTGGGTTGAGGGGAGCAAACAGAGACAAGCCTAAGTGCGCTTCATAATATCTCGAATATGAGTATTCTTCAGTATTTTAGCAATAAAGATGAATTTCAGCAGATAGTCTGGCGCAGAATCATCCATCCTCGGTTTTATCTAGTCTATTCTTCATCTGCTGATTTAATTCGCTAAGACATTCATTCTGTAATCAACAAAAGATAGATGGATTGGGCAAAATTCTACCCTAAGAACGGTGCTGACTGGATTTGAAATCGTAGAGGATGGCTGCAAATCGACGATGACATAATCCAATTATGCGATTGAAGACTGGCGTTCGCTTAATCAAAGACACCATTACAGAATGGAATCAGGATAATGTGCCCCTTTTGGCAGCAGCCCTGGCCTATTACACCCTATTTTCACTGGCTCCATTACTACTGATTGCGATCGCAATTGCCGGAGCTGTGTTTGGGGAAGAGGCAGCGCATGGTGAGATTGTTGGACAAATTCAAGGGCTAGTGGGGCGAGAAGGGGCAGCCGCGATCGAAGCAATGATTCAGAATGCTCAGAAGCCTGGATCGGGCGGTACGATCGCAACTTTAATCAGTGTGGCTGTGCTTTTATTTGGGGCCTCCGGCGTGTTTGGTCAATTGCAGACGGCACTGAACACCATCTGGGAAGTCAAACCTCAGCCAGGACGAGGGGTTAAAAGTTTTATGCAAGCGCGATTTCTCTCCTTTGCGATGGTATTGGTAATTGGGTTTCTGCTGCTCGTCTCGCTGGTTCTATCAACGGTTCTAGCGGCTCTGGGTCACTTTTTTACGGGGTGGATTGGCGATTATGTGGTCTTGGGCAGCCTGCTTAATTTCTTGCTCTCGTTTGCTGTGATCACAGTTCTGTTTGCCGCTATTTATAAGTTTTTGCCAGATGCCGAGATGCCCTGGAAAAATCTTTGGGTGGGTGCGGCAGTCACCGCCTTGCTGTTCAATATCGGCAAATTTCTGTTGGGGCTTTATTTAGGCAATAGCAGCGTTGGCTCAACCTATGGCGCGGCTGGATCGTTGGTTGTTCTGCTGGTTTGGGTGTTCTACTCAGCCCAAATTCTGTTAATTGGCGCAGAGTTTACTCAAGTCTATTCCAAGTATCGCGGCACGCCAGTCCAGCCTTCAAAGCATGCGGTGCGCGTTCCCAAGGGATAGGTGCAATCGGGTTGCCTTAGCGTAAAAGCACTATTTGGCTCGACTAATCACAAAATCCACCAGTCCCGGCAGCCATTGTTCTACCCATATGAAAGCCTGGTAGTAGCGGGGAATGACAACCTCTCGACGGGGATGGATTGCTAATTGAGCGATCGCCCGTGCCACAATTTCTGGTCCAGGCAGGTTACCCGAACGGTTAGCGGTCATTGCAGTCCGGATGAATCCAGGTGACACCAGGCAAACCTCGACCCCTGTATTGCGTAACTGTCGCCGTAGTCCCAGCGAAAAGCCTCGCATTCCAAATTTGGAGGCAGAGTAAAGCGAATCGATCGCAATTTGGCTGGCCACAGAGGCAACCGAAATGATGGTGCCTTGGCGACGCTCCAACATTCCAGGCAGCAAGGCTTGAGTGAGCAACATCACGCCTAATAAGTTGGTGCGAATGACATGATCAATTTTTTCGCAGGTAACTTCTGAAAATTTGCCGGATCCAATCCCTGCGTTATTCACTAAGATGTCAACTTGACCGTATTTCTCTGCGACTTGTTGAGCGAGAGCCAGAATTTGGCCTGGGTCAGAGAGATCGGTCGGTATGGCGAGGGCTGTTCCCCCTTGGGCTTGAATGGTTTGTTGAACGGTCTGTAGCGCTTCAATTCGACGAGCCGCCAGCACAACGGTTGCTCCTTGCTGGGCTAGCTGATAAGCCGTTGCTTCCCCAATCCCAGAGCTGGCTCCAGTGACGATCGCAATTTTGTTTGCCAGACTTGCCATAGATACCGATCGAGAAGATGCAATGGAAGGGGGATAACAGCTTTCACTATACCCCAAATTGTAAGGTCGCCCACCTGGGGGACGATTTCGCCATTTCTCCTCCTCTATACTAGAGCTGAGAACCGTCTTTATCGACAATTTAGAGTCAAGGGTTGGAGAATCGTGAGTCAAGTCTATGATGTGGTGATCGTTGGGGGTGGAGTTGCTGGAACCGCTTTGTTGTATGCGTTGACGGCCTTCACGGATTTGAAGCGGGTGGCCCTCGTCGAGAAGTATCCTCGTGTGGCTTCCGTCAACTCTAGAGCAACGAATAACAGCCAAACGATTCACTGCGGCGACATCGAGACGAACTACACTCTGGAAAAAGCCCTTAAAGTCCGGCGATCGGCTCAGATGCTGGTGCGTTACGGTTCTGAGTTGCCGCCGACCGTACGGGAAAAGGTGATTTACCACTTTCCGAAAATGGTGATTGGGGTAGGCTCTGAGGAATGTGCATTCCTGCGGCAACGCTATCAAGTCTTCAAACCCCATTTCACGGGAATGCAGTTTCTAGAAAAGTCACAGATTGCTGACGTGGAACCTAACGTCATTCGAGTGGATGGGACAGAGCGTCCAGAGGAAGTGGTGGCGATCGCCATTGCGGATGAATATACTGCGATCAATTATGGTGAATTATCCCAATCTTTCGTCGATCAGGCTCGACTGGTTGCAGATAAAACGGTGGATTTGAAGCTGGGACAGCCTGTTCAAGCGATCGAGCCGATCGGCACAAATTATCGGATTGTGACGGCAGAGGAAACATTGACTGCGAGATTCGTCGTGGTTTCAGCAGGGGGGCATAGCCTGCTATTTGCACATCGTATGGGGATTGGTCTGGAATATTCCTGTTTGCCGGTAGCAGGTAACTTCTATTTCACGCCGCAAATCTTGAATGGTAAAGTTTATACGGTCCAGAATGACAAGTTGCCGTTTGCAGCAATTCATGGCGATCCTGATGTGACAACCCCTGGTAAAACGAGATTTGGTCCGACTGCATTGCCGCTGCCCTTGCTAGAACGGGATAATCTCAAGACAGTTGTTGATTATCTAGAAGTGCTGAGGCTGGATAAAACGGTGGCTAGCGTCATGTGGGATTTGTTTAAGGTAAAAGATATTCGCAACTATATTTTTAAGAATATGGCGTTTGAGATGCCGTTGGTGAATCGTCGCCTGTTCTTACAGGATGCACGGAAGATCGTGCCCTCGCTTCAGTTGGAAGATCTGGAATTTGCCAAAGGCGTGGGAGGAGTGCGGCCCCAGTTGATCGATCGGTTGCAGCACAAACTAATTTTAGGACAGGCAGAGATCGATCCCGGCAATGGTCTTTGCTTTAATATTACGCCTTCTCCAGGAGCCACCACCTGTCTGGGTAATGCTGAACAAGATCTACTGCGCATTCAGGCCCACTTGGGTTGTGAGTTCGATCGATCCTGGTTTGAAGCAGAGGAAATGTCGGTTTCTTAGCTGAACGGTTAGTCTAAATCCAGCAATTGCTGAGCAAACGAGAGGTAAACAATGGCACTTCCCCCCGGTCCCCAAACTCCCCGTTTCATTCGGATGCTCAAGCTGATTGGCCGTCCGCTGGAATATCTCGAAGATTATTACCGGATCTACGGAGATATATTTGCGGTAGGTCAAAATCGCCCTCCGGCTGTAGTATATGTCAACCATCCTGACGGCATTCAACAAATTTTTGCGGCTGAGCCCGATCGCTTTCGGTCTGGTAGTGGGGGACAGGTTTTACGGTTTTTGCTGGGTGATGCTTCTCTGGTAGTTTTGGATGGCGATCGGCATTTACAGCGTCGTCGGTTGTTGATGCCGCCTTTTCACGGTGAGCGGTTACGGGTCTATCATCAGTTGATTTGCCAGATTACGCAGCGGGCAACGGCTTCCTGGCAGACTGGACAAACCTTTCAGGTGCGAACCTTAATGCAGGAGATTACGCTGAGCGTCATTTTGCAGGCGGTATTTGGATTGCAGGAGGGCGATCGATTTAATCAACTCAAGTCTTTGCTGAGTCAAATGCTGGATGCGTTGGGTTCTCCGTTGGCCGCATCGCTGATTTTCTTTCCTGCTTTGCAAAAAGATTGGGGAGCCTGGAGTCCTTGGGGTCGCTTTGTACGCTTGAAGCAGCAGGTAGATGACCTGATCTATCAAGAAATTCGTGAAAGGAAAGCGACTGGGCTCTCCGATCGCGCTGATATTTTGAGTCTATTAATGTCGGCACGCGATGAAGCTGGACAGCCGATGCAGGAAGTGGAACTGCGCGATGAACTGATGACACTGCTAACAGCGGGCCATGAAACGACGGCTTCGGCGCTGACCTGGGCATTATATTGGGTTCATGCTCTGCCGGAAGTTGAAACCAAACTGCGAGCGGAACTCCAGCAATTGGGCGATCATCCTGATCCGGCTGAAATAGCGCGGTTGCCCTATCTGACGGCAGTTTGTCAGGAAACCTTGCGAATCTACCCAATTACGCTCACGACGGGAGTACGGGTTTTGACCACGCCAATGGAAATTCTGGGTTATGAGTTGCCTGCGGGAACTGTATTGTTTCCCTGTACCTATCTGGTGCATCACAATCCCCAACTCTATCCCCAATCGAAGCAGTTTCGGCCCGATCGCTTCCTGGAACGGCAGTTTGCACCCTACGAGTTTTTGCCCTTTGGTGGGGGGCTTCGTTATTGTATCGGAGCGGCATTGGCTTTGCTAGAGATGAAATTAGTGCTGGCAACGCTGTTGCAGCATTGGCAGTTTGGCTTGATTGATCACCGACCGATAAAACCAGTGCGGCGAAGCTTGACGATGGCTCCTCCTGCAGGTTTGTCTATGAAGGTCAGACCATTGATTCAACAAGGAACCGAGGAAGTTCTGGAGAATGTTAAGTGAATGACGTAAAGCAATCTCCAGGATTTTTGGATCAGTTTTTTCGGTTGGCGATCGTCAATATTCTCTCAAATCTGATGGTGCCGCTTGCTGGCCTGATCGATGTGGCCTTCCTGGGCCATTTAGCAGAAATTCGACATCTGGCTGGGGTGGCACTGGCAACGGTGTTATTTAACTATATCTACTGGCTGCTCAACTTCTTGCGCATGGCGACTACGGGCACGACTGCTCAAGCGATCGGACGGAATGAACCTGATACGGTTCTGTTAATCGCGTTACGAAATGGTGCGATCGCTCTAGTTTTGGGCTTACTGCTGCTGCTGTTTCGGGCTCCAATTAAGACAATCGGCTTTTTGCTATTGAGTGCTACGCCGGATGTGAAAGCGACGGGAGAGGCGTTCTATGATGCGTTAATTTGGGGTGCACCTGCAAATTTGCTTGGCTTTGTGATTGTAGGTTGGTTTTTAGGCCGATCGCAAAGTAGTAAAGTGCTGCTGCTCTCTACAGTGGTCAGTTTGGCCAATGTGGTGCTGGATTATTGGTTTATTGTTCGTTTTGGGTGGGGTAGCGCTGGAGCTGGGGCCGCAACGGCAGTGAGTCAATATTTGATGTTGGGGGTAGGCCTGCTGCTGATTGTCCGTGAACTGCGATGGCAACAGGTACAGACTGTGCTGCCAAGAGTTTGGGATGTTCCGGCTTTGCAAGCAGCCTTTATTCTCAATGGTGAAATTGTGATTCGTACGTTTGCATTAGTTACGACATTCTCGCTATTTACGAATTTAAGTTCAGCCATCAGCACGATCGCTCTAGCAGCCAATACGGTATTACTCCAAGTGATCACTTTTGCGGCCTATTTTATTGATGGGTTAGCCTTTGCGACTGAGAGTATGGCTGGAATGCTACAAGGTCAGGGCAGAACGGATCGACTAAAACAACTCGTTTGGATGTCGGGTTCTGCAAGTTTAGTTTGTGGGCTTCTGTTTGCGATCGCCTTCATTACTGGATCTCAATCTCTGTTTCGTGTACTGACTAGTCATGCTGATGTACTCGCTCAGATCCAACAATATGTTCTATGGCTGTTTCCTGTGCTGGGATTTGGATCGATTGCCTACATGCTGGATGGCTATTTTTTGGGTCTGACGCAGGGTAGAATTCTACGCCAATCGACCGTAATTGCAGCGCTGGGCTTTCTGCCGATCGCCCTATTGAGCTGGCAGTTACAGAATATACATTTACTCTGGTTTGCCTTGTCATTTTTTATGTTCCTACGAGCGTTTACGCTAGGATTGCAAGTTTTTAAAGCTAAGAATGCAGGTTGAAACGGATTAATCGATCGTCCAATTCTGAAATATTGAGGTAAATGGTACAATTGCATTACCCTTAAGCTTTTTATTAAGAGCTGCACCATGAAGTTTATTAACCCTAAAACCGATTTTGCGTTTAAGAAAATTTTTGGTGCTAACAGCAGCAAAGATATTTTGATCGGTTTTCTCAATGCCATTCTTTATCAAGAGAGGCCAATGATTCAGGGCTTGGAAATTCTCGATCCCTACCAAGCGCCTCGCATTGTTGGCATGAAGGATTCCTATTTGGATGTGAAAGCGACCTTAAACGATGGCAAGACTGTCATCATTGAAATGCAGGTGCTGAATGTGTTGGGCTTTGAGAAACGGGTGCTTTACAATGCGGCCAAGGCATTCTCAATCCAACTTTCCATTGGGGAAGACTATACCTTCCTTAACCCGGTGATCGCCTTGACGATTACTGACTTTGAGATGTTTGAGGGCAGCCCGAAGGTGATTTCCTGCTACCGCCTTAAGGAAAAAGATGAGTTGACCGACTACAGTGATGATATTGAGTTGGTGTTTGTGGAACTGCCCAAGTTCAATAAGCAGCTCGATGAATTAACTAGCGTGACGGATAAGTGGCTGTATTTTTTGAAGCTGGCAAACAAATTGGATTCTGTGCCGCCTTCGATCGCAGAAGTGCCTGAGATCAAACGCGCCTTTGATGTCGCCCAACAAAGCAACCTCAGCCGAGAAGAGTTAGAGCTCCTGGAGAAACGAGAGATGTTTTTGCACGATAGCCGCAACGCCATTTTGAAGGCTCAGATACAGGCAGAACAGAAGGGGCTAGCAAAAGGACTGGAGCAGGGATTGGAGCAGGGATTGGAGCAGGGATTGGAGCAGGGATTGGAGCAGGGACGCGCAGAAGGCTCCCAAGAAAAAGCAAGGCAGATTGCCCGATCGCTCGTTAACATTTTAGACGTTGAAACGATCAGTCAAACGACAGGTTTGAGTATTGCCGAAATTGAGCAGCTTCGCTAACTGCCACTCCGAACGACCTGATTTTGTGACGAGGCAGGGGTTAATTGCGCAAACAATCCTGCCCAATCGATGACAGATGGCCGATCGCCCTGATTAATTAACTCAAAGCATTGGTTTATTGTGCTGGGATATTTCAAACATTCAACGCAGGCGGCAGCAACATCAATGCGGCTGGCTTGTCCTGTTAAAGTATCTCCTGTTTCAATCACAAGACCCAATTTGCCCTGGGTAGTGGCCTTCAATAGGGTATTGAGGTCATAGGAAGTAAAAGGTCCGTCGATCAGCCGACCGGGACGAACGATCGTATAGGGCAGTCCCGATTGAATAATTGCCTGTTCGCCTTTTTGCTTGGCATCTAGTACCCCGAAAGCATTGAGAATACCATAGGGTGGCTTATCCTTGCGCTCAACTCCGATGGAAGACACAAACACAAATCGCTGCAAATTTGCAGGAGCTGCTTGAACGAGATGGATTACCCCTGCTGCATCCACCTGTTCTGGACTATTTTGGGCCTTGGCAAGACGATAGGATTGATCGGTATAGAGTTTGCCCCACTCTAACAAGCGCTGAAGACTGTTGGGGGGAGAAGCGAAGTTAAAATTCCATTTAGCGGAGGGGAAAGCAGTTGTACCAGTGCAGCAGAGAATGGCCTGGATATCCTGTATGGCATGGGGCAGAGTTTCAGGATTGCGAATATCGCCGATCGCAATTTCCACCTGATCGTTAAACATTTGTCTTGCTTTTTCAGCATTCCGGGTGAGAATCCGAACGCGATACCCTTGTTCCAACAAATAAGCAACGGTCAATTGACCAACGCCGCCGGTAGCTCCTACAACCAAAACTGACTGAATCATCGATTGCTCTCCAAAGTCAAGTCCACTGCTATTGCTGGATCTTATGAAATCTTATTTCCCTTGTTCCCCTTATCTTACTGCTCGATAAACGACTGATAAATGCCTCTAGAAGGGGATTTAAACCAGTCTGTCGATCGGATTGATGGCATTTTTGTGGCATTTACGACCCGCCCTGTTCGGGTCTCTAAATCTTTAGGGGGACAAAAAATCCAGGGGAAAACTGGCATACTGGGGCCAAAATTGCTCGATTTGAGCAAATGTACTAGATCTCTTGAGAGAGATGTACTACAATGCCTAGAATTCACTCTGATGAGAGGTTATCGAGATGAACAAGGGAGAATTAGTGGACGCGATCGCGTCTAAGGCCCAAACTTCCAAAAAAGATGCTGATGCCATTTTGACTGCAACTGTGGAAATCATCATGGATGCGGTGGCAAATGGTGACAAGGTGACGCTGGTTGGTTTCGGAACGTTTGAACCCCGCAAACGGGCAGCCCGAGAAGGCCGCAACCCTCAAACTGGTAAGGCAATTCAAATTCCAGAAACGACAGTTCCTGCTTTTTCTGCGGGTAAGCAGTTTAAGGAAGTCGTGGCGAAATAGCGGATTGCATGGAGCAATTCAAACCGTGCGATCGGGTAATGACGCAATCGGGGCGTTTGGGGCGTGTGCAGCATCCTTGGGTTTGGAATGCAATCGAGCTACCTGGATATTGTCTGGTGCTTTTTGAAGGTCATTCCATGCCACGCTGGGTTCGGGTTGATCAACTTTCGCTGCAAAATAAGCCTGTCTTTCAACCCCTAAAAAAAGGCGAAATCCTCTAGTTTCCAATGCGTCTGCTGAATTGGAACCGATCGAAGATTCCGCTAAAAATCAAGTTTATTAAGAGTTGAGGGTTAGTCATGCTGCCCTCAACTTTTTAGTAGTTCTAGTTGCCCTGAATCAATTGTTTAGAAAACTCGCCGAAGGAAGCTCGATCGTTCAAATGCGGGAAAGGCATATCTGGAATGGGTCTCTCTAAAAAGCGGCAGAGCGGTTCCCAGCCTTCTTTCACTTGATAAATCAGCAGACGATCGGCAGGTACAATTTGCTTCACCTGCTCAATGTGCTGCTGAAAAACCTGAATGGCATAGGCTTTATCCGCGAATTTGCCCTGAAAGCCTGATTGCCAAACCTGATCGGCAAGGCGAAAAATGCGGCCAATTTGGCGCGATCGGGCTGAAAAAGGCAATTGGAACAGCATTAGCAACTTCTGCAAGGGGGTTGGTCCAGCCTGATAGACGGTGGCTTTGGTGCTCTCATACCAGCTATCCGGATCGCGCGTGGTCAGAATCACCTTGGCTTGGGGATAGGCTTGCATGAGCTGTGGATAATAAATATTGCCAGGAAAATCGACGATCGCCTGATACCCCTGAAATAGAGATGCCCAGTCTACAGGCTGTTGGTGATGGGCTGCTTCCCAATAGCTCACCTGCTCAGGATGTTGCAGCAATTCAACCATGTGATAGCACTTATTAAATCCGAGTTCTTCAAGGGCTGCCTTGAGCGAAAGGGTGCCAGTGCGCCCGAAGCCTGCACCAATGATTTGAAGCGTCATAAGCAGTTCAAGTAGAGTTTGCTAAAGGATTATGGTTTTGATACTAATCGAATTGATTCTGGCCTGTTGAGAGCCTGCGGATAACATTATCCGTGGTTCATGATTCTGTTGATCATCTGCTTAAAGTCTGTTGAAATCATAATTTTCTTGATCCGAATGGAAGATTTGTCGATAAGATGAAGCCGATTTGAATCTTGTGTCATCTGGTTTTGTTCTCTTTGGTAGGCTCCCTGCTTTGCCCTCCTCAATACGATCGTCATGTCAGTGAAATCTAAATCCCGTTCTGTGAAAAGCGATCGAGCTGAAATGCCGGTTGTTGCCCGTCAGCCTTCGCCGCAAAATCCGCTGATTATTGCCATTACAAATCTGAAAGGCGGAGTGGCTAAAACAACGACGGCGGTTCATTTTGCTGATTATTTGGGACAGTTGGGCGAAACGGTCTTGGTGGATAGCGATCCGAACCGCAGTGCCATTGCCTGGGCCGGTCGGACTGCGCCTGAAAACAGCCAGTTTCGGGTGATTAACGAAATCCAATTGGCTCGTTATTCCGGGAAGGCTTGCTGCTATGTGATTGATACGAAAGCAAGGCCCGATGCGGATGATCTCAAGGCGCTGATCGAAACGGCTACTCTAATTGTATTGCCCACTACAACGAGCGGGGATGACCTCAGGGTTACGGCCCAAACTGCCCAACTGCTGACTCAGGTGGGTAGCCAGATTCATAAAGCTTTAATTACCAAGGCTCCAACTCAAGCAGGGTCTAGCGAGATTTTAGAAGCGAAAAAGTTCCTTCAAGCAGAAGGCGTTTCGGTGTTCAAGCATTGGGTGCGACAATACAAAGCCTACCAATATGCCTTTCTAGAAGGGGTGCCGGTTTATCAGGTCAAAAATCCCAAGGCTCAAGATGCCTGGAAAGATTATCAATTGGTGATGCAGGAGGTGTTGAATGGCGATTAAACTCAGCGATGCATTGCAGCGAGTCAAAGCCGGAATTGCCGATTTGGAAGAGGCTGATTCATCGTCTCAGTCGCAATGGGAAGTTTTATCAAATCATCGTCCTACGGCAATGGTGCTGAAATTAGCGGATATCGTGGTGCCTGCTGCCCGGATCCGTCAATATTTTGATAGTGAAAAAACTGACTCTCTGACTCGATCGATCGAGCAATATGGCTTTCGAGGGGTCTTATGGGTGCGTCCGGTAGAGGGACGGTACTATCTTGTGGCAGGTGGCAGACGCTATGTGGCCTGTCAGCGAGCTGGGCTTGAAACGGTGCCCGTAGAGGTTTGGGATATTGGAGATGCAGAGGCGATCCAGTTAGAGCTACTGGAGAATTTTCAACGAGAAGATTTGAATCCGGTCGAGGAGACAGAAGGCGTGCTCCGCATGTTGGAGGTGACGCTTAATCTATCTCGATCGGAAGTGATTGCCCTGCTTAATTGGAAAGCGCGACAGCATCGTGAGCAAACACGTGGCATCAACCCGGATTATGATGCGAAGAATGACATAAATGCCGATCGCTGGCAGTCTGTTGAAGCGGTGTTTAAGGTGATTGGCAAGTTCAGCCCAGAGAGTTTCCGCACAAACCGATTGCCGTTATTAAATTTGCCACAGCCCATCTTACAGGCGATTCAAGCAGGCAAAATTGAATATACCAAAGCGCGTTTAATTGGACGAGTGAAGGATGAGGTGAAACGAGAAACGCTGTTGCGAGAGGCAATTGAGCAAGGACTATCACATGAAGAAGTGAGGGCGAGAGTGCAACAGCTTCAAGCCGAAACAACACCCTATTCCTTACCAGAGCATCAAGAATTTCGCAGTCGTGCCGATCGAGTGATCAAACGCCTCCGAGCCGCAAATCTGAATCGTCGATCGCTTCAAAAGGCTGAAAAGCTGCTGAGTGAACTAGAAGCACTGCTCTAGCATCAAACTTAGCATTACAAGGCCTAGCATCAAAGGTGTCAAATCAGCAACCGAATTAGGCTCAAATTTGCGATCGACTAACCTGACTAGTTGTGGCAGGAGTTACCACCCATCCTACGGAACAACAGATTTAGCTTAAGTGATTCTTATTATAAGACTCAACTGTCTAGAAAATTTAATTACACTAAAAATAACACTAAAAATCGACTGATTCTGGAATCCTTCATTTGCTTAGAGAATCTGACTTGTTGGTAGGGATTCTGATAGCTAGAGTTTTGAGGAATTTGAGTAGCAAGAATTAAGATGGATGCCCAATTGCTGCATCTCTGTGGGAGCAGGTTGAACCAATAGTTGGTTGATCGATTTTGGACTTGCCTTGTTACATTTTTTGAAAACGATATAACTATATTTGTTAAAAGTATTATCTTGGTTTATGACAGAACGGTTTTTATAGGATGTCATTCCTATTGATAGTTTGCTTTTACAAGTTTTGGCAAAGTTTGAAGAATGGAGGGTATTACTTTAGTGCTGATTGAGAATATTCAATTTAAATATTAAATTGTCAAAATAAATTTTGATCAGAATTATTTTGTTATGCTAAATGGAGGTTATTTTTACAGTTAAAATATAGACAGCAAAGTAGATTTGTATTACATGAATGAAATTAGTTAAAAAGCAACGCTGAAAATGTATGATTGAAATAGCTTTTATTGATAAATTAAATACATATTTTCATGAGTTAAAGTATGTGCTGATATGCTATTCCTTATAGGGCAACAGTCCAAAGGCTTCTACTTTATTCAATCTTTAAACCTGTTGAATGTCTATAATTATTTGACCGACGTAGTCTATGGTGCTACTGTTTTAGCAAACGTTGAGCGATTGAACTGATTGTTTGGTTGTTTTTGCTTTCGTATTTCTTCTTGGATTCTTAATATTTAGACAAATCTGAGTGATTGACCTATTCAGGTTTGATCGGTGTAGTATCGATAGGGTGCGTTGCTTTTAGATCATCTTAATAAAGTGTTTCTAGGTTGGCCTAACCGTAGCAACGATAAGTGCTGTTACGGTGCGTCCTGAAAAGAGTCTATAAGCCTGTAGAAGTGGCTACGTTTTGCTTGTCCGAAATTCTAAGTCGATCGACCTAAACTAGAGGTGATAAGCTGCGCGGTTGAATTTTGAATTCAATGCTAGATGGCATTTGGGCAATCTGCTCTTGAGGCAAATTGTAGTTTTTGAATGTCAGGCTTTGACCTAACGATTAGTCACCTTCAAACTTTGGATACTCAATTTTCGTGTGTTTCTCCTGGGAATTCTATGTCTACAATAATTGCTCAAACTAACTCGTCCAGAGATGAGTATAATCTCGTTGCTGCATCAGGTGCTGATATCTTACTTCCTGGTTCATGGATTCAACTGCCGATCGATGCAGATGGTAGTGATCAGGGTAGGCTGCTGGTTAGTGACTCTGGCGCAATTTATAATGGGGTTGACTTTTGGAAATGGGGAACACCTGTTTATAACTATACGATCGCAGTCGATGGGTTGACTCGCACGAATGGAAATGGATGGGTAGCTGCGCCAACGGTGGCTGACAACAGTAGTGGAACGTTGAATCAAGCAACGATTAGCGGTACTCCCTTCGCCGGATTAAATTTCACACGAGTCATTTCTTTTTCGGACGACCAAAAGATTATTACAATTCAAGATAGCTTGACGAATGCCGGTTCTACACCGCTCGTCCGTGTGGCAACGTTAGACAATACTGATCCCGATCAGGGTCGTGCTTTTGGACCCTCATACATTACTCAGAATGATGTTGTAAATGCCGGATCTATTAATAATCTGGTCCTTGCATCCTTTTCAAATAGTACCTATCCCAATGGATTGACGGTTGGATTTGGCTCACCAAGCTCATTTCAAACTGCTAGTGCAAGGGGCTTTAGTAACGTCAATCCCTATGATGTGATCAACTTTCCGTTTGATCCTGATGGTGGAGCTGGTGATGTTGGTATCAACCTGGCGATGAATTATGGAACGCTTGATCCAGGAAGCTCAGTATCAAGCGTTTGGTATATTGTCTTTGGAGATAGCAAGGAAGAAACAATTGCTAGTTATTTGGCACAAACTTCAGATGCGATTATTGGTACAACCGTAGATGATGTGCTGACTGGTACGTCTGATGACGACGTTATTTTAGGACTAGCTGGTAATGATGTTATCAGTGGATTGGAGGGAAATGATCAGATTGATGGAGGTACAGGTGATGATCAGCTAGATGGAGGTAATGGGAACGATATCTTGATTGGAGGTGTTGGAAATGATACTCTATTTGTCGATAGTCTAAGTGATATTGCGACTGAAAATTTAAGAGCTGGTTTTGATACAGTGAATGCCTCTATTAGTTGGACGTTAGGAAGTAATTTTGAGAAACTGGTTCTGGCTGGGTTAAATGCGATTAACGGGATGGGAAATAGCCTGAATAACCGTATGATTGGTAACAATGCTAACAACCAAATTTCTGGTGAGGATGGAAACGATGGTTTAAGTGGCTTAGATGGTGATGATTTTGTGATTGGAGGGAATGGTAATGATCGCCTTAATGGAAATCTGGGTACCGATCGCCTGAGGGGTGATGCAGGCCAAGATGAGTTCTTTCTGGCTCGATCACCATTTGATATTCTGTTGGACTTCAAGGTAGGTGAAGACATACTCTCCGTGCGAGCTGCTCGATTTGGTCTGACTCAAAGTCCAGGTGTGCTTGACTCAGCTTCATTTGTGTTAGGTGTAAATGCGACCAGCAGTAATCATCGGTTTATTTACGATCAGGCAACTGGCAACTTATTCTTTGATTCAGATGGATCGGGCTCAAACTTAAGAGTCCGGATTGCCAGACTTACGAATTTACCCGCGTTGTCAAATACTGATTTTCAGGTCATATAATCAAATTCCACGATTGGGCAGACTGACTAAATCTTGATCAATCTGTCGATCCCAAGGGTCAACTGGGCATTCTATACCTTGCAAGACTCAATATTTGTGCTGCTATGGATGAGAAGTGGAATGGGGGAGATAAAGATTATCTCCAGAAAATTGAGTCATCAACAGCATCTCCAACGATTGTTATTCGTATGGTAGTAATCGCATCACACTGGGCTGAAATTGTCATTGCAGATAATGGCATTGGGATTCCTGCTAGGATTCAGACGCGAATTTTCGATCCCTTTTTTACAACGAAGAGTTTACGATCCGGATCCCCATTCAACAAGCCATTGCATAGCGGTAGTAACTCTTAACCGAGTGGTAAATCTACCGGAGATCTTCATTCTTATTGAACTGAGGTAACAGGTAGTCCGGCCAGCGCCATTGCAACCTCTTCAGCACTATATTCCGTGTCTACTAATTTCCCAGCTTGATAGTCCATGTATGCCTGCATATCAAAATGCCCGTGACCGCAGAGGTTAAATAGAATCACCTTGCTTTCTCCTGATTCTTTACATTTGAGAGCTTCATCGATCGCCCCTTTCACCGCATGATTGGCCTCAGGAGCAGGAAGAATACCTTCGCTGCGGGCAAAGGTTAGTCCGGCGGCAAAGCAACCCAACTGATATTCAGAACGGGAGTGGGCCAGTCCTAAATTCACCACATGGCTAACTAGCGGAGCCATCCCGTGATAGCGTAAACCGCCTGCATGAATGCCTTCGGGCACAAAGGTGCTGCCTAACGTGTGCATTTTGACCAGAGGTGTAAGATGAGCGGTATCGCCGAAATCATAGGCATATTTGCCGCGCGTTAAGGAAGGACAGGCTGCTGGTTCGACCGCGATAATCTCCACATTGCGTTCACCCCGTAGCTTGGCCCCCAGAAACGGAAAGGCAATCCCGGCAAAGTTGCTGCCACCACCCGTACAGCCCACGACAATATCGGGATAGTCGCCTGCCATTTCGAGCTGGGCTAAAGCTTCTTGGCCAATCACAGTTTGATGTAGCAGTACATGATTAAGGACGCTCCCCAAGGCATATTTGCTATTTTCATCTTGAGCTGCCACTTCGACGGCTTCACTAATGGCAATGCCTAAACTGCCGGTGCTGTTGGGATGGGTCGCTAAGATCGATCGCCCTGCCTGAGTCTCATCACTAGGACTGGCTACCACTCTGGCTCCATAGGTTTCCATCAATGCGCGACGATAGGGCTTCTGGTTGTAGCTCACTTTCACCATATAGACCAGCACTTCCAGATCGAATAAGGCTCCTGCAAAGGCCAAAGAGGATCCCCACTGTCCGGCTCCGGTTTCGGTGGTCAAGCGCTTTACGCCTGCTTGCTTGTTGTAATAAGCCTGAGCAACGGCAGTGTTAGGTTTGTGACTGCCTGCCGGACTGACGCCTTCATATTTGTAGTAAATTTTGGCAGGCGTATCGAGGGCTTTTTCTAGGCGGCGAGCGCGATAGAGTGGTGTGGGTCGCCATTGCCGATAGATGGCTTGGACCTGATCGGGAATTTCGATCCAGCGTTCCTGGCTGACTTCTTGTTCGATCAAGCGCATGGGAAAGAGGGGAGCCAGATCAGCAGGGGTAATGGGCTGACCAGTGCCGGGATGGAGAACAGGCGGCAGTGGGGTAGGAAGATCTGCCTGAAGGTTATACCAGGCCGTGGGCATTTGGTTTTCCGAGAGGAGGTATTTGATCGTATCCATTCCAGGCTCCCAAGTCACTTGACGAGGTTTCTATTGTCGCCGATCGTTCTTCTGAGCAACACTGTCAGTAAAGAACTGTTATGGTTGGGTTGACCGATCGCAATGGATGAATGAATTCTGTATCCTTAAAAACATAAATTGGCTGGAGCAATTGGCCAAAATCTTCAGTCGCTCGCGCTTGCAGATATGCTTACTTCACTAGCACGGGCATGATTTGCCAAGGAACCTGGATGATCGGTGTGATTTGATGCGATTAGGCACAATTTGCTTTATACAGAACTCCGCCTAAATAATAAAAGAAGGCTGTAAAGTTTTATCGAAGGCAATCCCAAATTTGCCGCTATACTCAAGGTGATAAACAAGCATTCGGGTTACGTCTCCGGGCGATTTCAAGATAGCGCGATCGGTTTTGCCCAAGGAACCTCAACACGACTTTGAGGGGCTTCAATATGGCTCTGAAGTACTTTAGTCAATAATTGAGTACTGTTTTCAATGAATTTAAAAAACTGTCAGTATGATTCACAAGAAATATAAGGTTTACATGAACTTTTCTTATTTTTCGCGCGATTGCTCAAAACGATTGCTAGAAAAATTAGATAAGGTGCATGGGTTAATCTATGAATCCTGTTGAAAACATATTTATGGCAAAACACAACGCAATTGACTTACTCTCGGAAAAGCACTCCGTCGAATTGCTGGAGATTGATCAGCCCCATGCTCAACTTTGACAGTGAATTAAGCTTGACAGAATGTGATCGCCGTATCCAAACTCTGCAGGCCCAGTGATCTAGCTATAATACGTTACTCTCAATGCTAGATCGAACTACCATTGCCGCATTCTATGTTCTAGCAAGAGGATACGTTGTTTTGGTTCGGGAGATTGCTGGTAAAACGCGGAGCTAACGGGGTAACCACGAGCAGTGCTACAGCAGGGTAGGCTTTCCCTAGGACTACTCTCGAAAATGCTGCATCGTGGCTTTATTAGATCATCTGTTTTGACTATTTAATGATAATGCAGTGTTAATCACGGTGTAGCTTGGTCGAATTTATGGACAGTAGGATTGAGAGAGGTATCAGTGCTAAGCTAAACAACTGAAGATTAGAGGTCTCAAAGCTTAGGGGAAAGTTGGACTCTCTTTCCGATTGTCCCAGTCGCAGCTAGTCTATCTAGAGAAGTGTATTTCTACTCCTAAATCCCTACTTATGGAAAACAACGCCAAAATCTATGTTGCTGGCCATAATGGCCTCGTGGGCAGTGCAATTGTTCGAGCGCTACACCAGCAAGGTTACACCAACCTCGTGCTTAAAACCAGCCGGGAGCTAGATTTACGTCGCCAAGCTGACGTAGAGGCATTCTTTGCCCAAGAGCGACCAGACTATGTTTTTCTCTCAGCAGCAAAAGTAGGAGGCATCCAGGCTAACAATACTTATCGTGCTGAATTCCTCTATGACAACTTGATTCTAGAAGCGAACGTCATCCACAGTGCCTATCTGGTTGGTGTCAGGAAGTTGCTGTTTCTTGGCTCTTCCTGTATCTATCCCAAACTCTGCCCTCAGCCGATGCAAGAGGAGTATCTGTTAACTGGCTTTTTAGAACCCACGAATGAGCCTTATGCGATCGCTAAAATTGCTGGTCTAAAGCTCTGTGAAAATTATTGCCGCCAATATGGGGTTGATTTCATCTCAGCGATGCCCACCAACCTTTATGGGCTGAATGATAATTTTGACCTGGCAAATTCGCATGTTTTACCTGCATTGATGCGCAAATTCCATGAAGCCAAAATCACGAATGCTGATCAGGTGGAAGTATGGGGTACAGGGGCAGCTCTGCGTGAGTTTTTATATGTTGACGACCTGGCTGATGCTCTGATTTTTCTGATGCAGCATTACAAAGGGACTGAATTTGTCAATGTTGGAACCGGAGAGGAAGTATCCATTAAAGAATTAGCCTTGGCGATTCAAGCAGTGGTTAGATATACAGGAGAATTGAGATTTGACGCTTCTAAGCCGGATGGAACCCCCCGTAAGTTGCTAGATACCACTAGGCTCAATCAGCTTGGATGGCAACCCAAAACATCCTTGAAGGAAGGAATTGAGAAAACCTACGCCTGGTTTGTTGAGCATTATGCAACTCTGCGGGGTCGGTAATTTAGTGCGATCGCCCTTCCCCGATTCTTGCTGTGCAATTTAAAGTTTTCGAGGGCGATTGTAAAGCATTTGCCTGATCGACTCACTGTAGCGCGAATATATCTAATATTGAATTTAACCCTTAGATGACTGGCAGGAGCGTAAACTCATGGTTGGCTTGATTCGGAAGTTTATTCAGTGGGTTAATCGGCTATTTCATCCGCAAGCAAGCCCTAAACTGTTATCCCCTTCCTATCCTCCTGCTACCCAAACTAAGGTGCCAAATCAGGTGAGCCGACCTGCTGTTCCAAATCGTTCCACAACGCACAGCGACATTGCAAAAACGCCGCTGAATGCTCCTGTTACTTCAGGATCAGCCCCAGTGCTGGAACCCGCTTCTCTTGCATCCACTGAAAGTCTATACAAACCTGAGACCTTGGCAGTTGAAACCGTTCTCACCCCAGAGATGGCGGAAGTGAATCCTACCTCAGGACAACCACTGACTGTCTCCCAGCCAGAAGTTGAGCCTACCGATAAGCTAGAACTGGTAGCTGCCGCAGAGGTTGAAGGTAACCCTGAGTTAGTAGGTGCCCCTGAATTAGCAGGCGACCCTGGAGACAATGACGAGGAAGAAGCAGAAGCCGTAGAAGATTTAGCTGTAGAAGATTTAAACGACTCTGCTGATGAAGATGAAGATGAACCAACGTTGGTTCCAACGGCAAAGCATCATTATGAAGCAGGTTTGGCCCTGCTAGAAAAAGAAAAATTAGATGAAGCGATCGAGCAATTCCACCAGTCCCTTGAGCAAAATCCTAAGAGCCCTACCACACATGAAGCGTTAGGACAAGCTTATTTTAAGAAAAACCAATTCGATCAAGCGATCGCTGCTTTTCAACAAGCGTTACAATACAATTCCCGGTTTGTGAAAGCTCATATCGGCTTGGGACGGGCCTATCAGCAAACGAAGCAATTGGATTTAGCCCAGTCAGCTTTTCAGCAGGCAGTTGCATTCAACTCCAAATCATTGCAGGCTTACGAGGCTTTAGGACGGATTTACTTGCAAAAACAACAGTCTGCAGAGGCGATCGATATGTTTCAAAAGGCGATCGAGCTGCGTCCCCGATTTGCTCCCGGTTATGAAGGATTAGGTCGAGCCTATCTTCAGTTAAAGCAAGCCGATCAGGCTGGAGCTGCTTTCCAAAAGGCGATCAATTTCCATGCGAAGTTGTCTCCCGCTCATGAGGGATTGGGGCAGGCTTATTTGCAACAAGGACAATGGGATGAAGCAATTGCCACATTTCGTCGGGCGATTGATCTTCGCCCCAAACTGATTGCTGCCTATGAAGGTTTAGGGTGGGCGCTCATGCAACAACAGCAAATTGATGAAGCGATCGCTTGTTTAGAAAAAGCATTGGCGATTAATCCGAACCATCGGCCTGTTCGTAATTTGTTGGACAAGGTGAAGAAGCAAAGCAACTCTGCGAATGAAACAGTCGTATAGTCAGTATATTCTGCTCAAGATGCATTGACTGAGACAGATACCAACCTTCAATCTTTGTTCATCTTTGAATATTCGTCTTATATCAAGGATTTTATTATGGCTAAGGCAGTTGTTGTGATTGTTGGTTTAATTGTATTCATTCCGCTTTTGCTGCTTGAGTTGCCAATCATCATCCAATCTGTGCCTAAGCCGATTTTGAAGATTTTTTGCTTCATGCCTGCTGGGGCTGCTGCTTTTTTAGCTGTCCGCAGTTTCCTGGAAGGGAATGTTTCAGCTGATGTGATATCCGTTCTGACTTGTTTGTTGTGCTCTTATGGTGGATTTACATTGAAGAACATGATTGATTAATTGAGGGTCTGCAAATGCAATCCTACCCAATTAGGACATTGGAAAATTAGTATCGATAAAACTTGATGAGGGCGATCGCCTCTACTTTCCCATCTTCAAAGATTGCATCAAGCCTCAAACTGCCTGCGTCTGGCAGCTTGTCTACACACAATTGATAATAATAACCAAAAGGATCAGGTGGCAAGAAGGGATAGGCTTTATGCACTCCTGGCCGTACCACATTGACTGGAATTTCATCTAAAGGGGTTTGATTAATCACGAGCCGCACAGTAGTGACTTTAGAGGGTTTTCCGATGACCCAACCCCACATAGGTACCATTGCGCCCTCTATGGTTGTGTCAGCTTGTGGCGAGTCGAACCATCCATTCCAAAATAGTTCAGGAGTTTGGTGAGCAAATTGCTCAACACTAAGAATTTCGATAAATCGACGACCTCTTACCTGGCCCAGTACTCGACGAATCCATCTATGTAATGTGGTAAACCAGGGTGGGGAAGTATGGGGCGGAACGGAAGGAGCAAGGCGTTGAACAGAGTTAGCTTGCCTGTCTTCCGGCTGAATTTGTTCCAACCAATCTTTCAAGTCGAGCGAGTTAGAAATGATATTGTGAGTAACTTTGCTTGATTCATGTCCTAAGTCCTGGGGATCCGCTTGCTCGCTCATAAAAACATCCTTTAACAATTACAGTATTTAACTGCTACAAATCGCATAACGGATTAAAATCTGCCATTCGGTGGAATTTGTTAGATCTTGTATATCTACGCTGTATCCATAATCGTTACTGTATTGCTTGAAACTGTTGACCCAATGCAGAATTGTTTCTGTTTTTAACAAGGGACTGTACCCGAACGATTTCTTTAAGTGTTGAATGGCCCGATCGGCCTGTCCAGTGATATAAAGCCGCCATGCAATCCAAACCAGCGTATAGTAACGGCTTTCGCGTTCAGTCTGGCGAATGTCAGGGGGTAAATTGGGCTGAGCGAAAAATCGATCGAGCACAGTCCAGCATTCTTCTGCTTGTACCAGCGTGTTCAGGGAATCATTGCGATCATGTTGGCGGTACAAGGTCGTTACTTGTTTCACCCATTGAGATTGGCAACCTGCCAGCACTAAACGCTGCACAAGGTCAACATCGCAAGCTTGCTGATATTGGGAACTGAGTCCATTCACTTGCAGCAGGGCACTGCGACGAAACAGCATGGCACTAAACAAGACAGGCATGCGGCGAATCCAACTGGCTGCGCTCAGCGTCGGTGCGTCATGCCAGGGTTCAATATCAGCTAATTTGTTGCCTGATGCGTCAACCAGCCGCCAACCGCTATGAACAATACTGAGATGCGGATTTTGTTTGATGCAATGGATTTGCAGGGCTAATTTCTCTGGCAGCAGCACATCATCTTGATCCAAAAATGCCACCCAGTCTCCTTGGGCTTTGGCTAAACCCAGATTTCTAGCTGTCGCGACGCCCTGATTTGCCTGATCAAAGTAGTGAATTTGATGGCAGTAGGGTTTGAGCACTTCCAGGGTGCGATCGGTCGAGCCATCGTTGACCACAATAATTTCAACATCGCGATAGGTCTGATTCAAAACGCTGTCGATCGCAGCAGCAATGAATCTTTCACCGTTATAGGCAGGGATCACGACGCTGACCTGGGGCATAGGGTTGTGAAACGCGACATGCAGTAGATATTATCGCGTTTTCCTTCGGGATCGGTTCTGGGAAAGGTTGCCCACTATGCAAAACTTCATACGGTAGGTTATGGAGCCTGACCGATTTGAATTTGCTTCTCATAAGCTAGCTGCAGTTTGTTGGCTGCATAGACTTCTAGAAAGACATCATCGATCGCTTTAGCAACCTGATTTGCCGATCGGTAAGACTCGATCGCGGCTGCGTAATTCCCTAACTGGTCTTCAATCAAACCCAAATTATAGTGAGCGACTGCGGTTCCAGTTTGATCTTGATGAGCTTGAGCGACCGTTAACGCTTGCTGGTAAGCTTGCTGGGCAGCTTGAAGCTGATCGAGATGGGTATGGGCTGTGCCGATTGCGATCCAGGCTTTCACTTCCAGAGTTGGATCAGCGATCGATTGCGCGACCTGGAGTGCTTCAGAATAGAGAGTTAATGCTTCAGTGTAGTGGTGTTGCTGCAATTGCAAGGTGCCTAAATTACCCAAAGAGTATGCTTCTAGACGCTGATCTCCAGTCAATTGCGTCAGGGTAATGGCCTGTTGACAGGTCTCAATCGCCTGGGCCTGATTTTGATAAACGGCTTCGACACAGGCTTCACTCCGACGAGTGGATTGTGCTTGCAGGGTTGCAGTGGGTTGTTGAGTTGGATTGACCGGCGCAGCGTTCACCTGGGTGGCACCGACAGCTGCTACTACCAAATATCCCAATAAGGTGAAGATACGCAGGGATGCGACAAATGGAAGACGGGTTGAGAAAGTAAGCTGAGACGATCGTTTGAAGGAGCTGGATTGCATAAAAAATCCTGCCATGGGGTTGCCCTTAAGAAAGTGTGTGAGCTGCTCTATGAGTGTTCTTCAAATCAGTGGAACCACTTTTCGTAAAAACACGCAAAAAGCAGCTTGATTTCAACTTTCATCAAGGTAGCGACCGATTGACGGAAGATATGCACTATAAGCACCTCAACCGGCCTCAACGTCCGATCGCCTAAGCTGCAACGGTTTTGGAATCGATCGCCTTTGAGTAAGTGTTTTGCTCATCTTGAGCCGCTTTCAGCTTCAAATATTCGGCCAATTGCGCTTCAATTTGGTTGCGGACCAGCTGGCGATATTCCAGGAAATGCTCACCCAAGGCACAGATCGACAAATAGTATTGCCAGTTGCGCGGCTTGGCGATCATCATATGCACCAAATAAACCCAGAAGGTCCAGCGAGTTTTACGCAGAACGCCTTGTCGCCAAAAAATCGTCAGCATGGCGCGAATCACAACCCAACTGGGTCGCCGCAAGGAAGTTTTGTGCTGTGGCTCTCCCATCAACAAAAATTGGCGATAGGTGCGATCGAGATATTTTTGTGGATCGTATAGCTCCCAAAAGGCCCGGATGTATTCCTGGGCAATGGTTTCGATCGGTCGGCTGGGCACAAAATTCATCAAGGTCGTTTGGTTGATGTTGGCCCTTTCATCGAGGAGACGCCCCTCTTTTTTGAGGCGATGCCATAGTGCGGTATCGGGCAGGGCTTGCAACATGCTGAACATGGCTAACGAAATTGCGGTTTCCTCCACAAATTGAATGACGCGATCGCCTGCCCCTGATTTTTCTCCATCAAAGCCAATAATGAAGCCTGCTGTCACGCGCAGACCATACCGCATGATCTTCTGCACAGACTCTACGAGTGGATCGCGGGTGTTCTGAAACTTTTTCGTGACGGCAAGGCTATCGGTATCTGGGGTTTCAATACCCAGGAAGACAGCGTTGAAGTTACATTCCACCATCAGCGCCATCAGGTCTTCATCTTGAGCCAGGTCAACGGAGGCTTCCGTATTCAAGAAGAACGGATAATTGTGCTCGATCATCCAGGTTTTGAGTTCTTGCAGCAACAGTTTCACGTTGCGTTTGTTGCCGATAAAATTGTCGTCCACTAAAAAGATGCTGCGACGCCAGCCCAACTCATACAGCCGTTCCAATTCGGCTAGAAATTGCTGTGGTGTTTTGGTGCGCGGTTTGCGACCGTAAAGGACAATAATGTCGCAGAATTCGCATTGAAAAGGACAACCCCGCGAAAACTGCACAGACATATTATCGTAGGCGTCCATTTCCAGCAGCTCATACCGGGGGATCGGCGTTGTGGAAACATCCGGTTTCTCAGTTGTGGTGAATTTGCCGCTGGTTTCCCCTCTGGCCAAAGCCTCAACGAACATTGGCAGCGTGATTTCCCCTTCCCCCAAAATCAGATAATCTGTGCCAAAGCTCTCTACTTCTTGCGGTAAGGCTGAAGCATAGGGACCACCAACCGCAACGGGTTTGCCATACCGTTTAGCAACTTGAATTTGGGCAGCCAAATCTTCTTTTTGGACGATCATCGCAGACATGATCACCAGATCAGCCCATTGCCACTCCGCTTCAGTGACATCACGAATGTTGCGATCGACCAGTTTATATTCCCAATCTTGGGGCAGGATAGCAGCTACGGTAACTAAACCCAAAGGCGGCAAAAGAGCCTTGCGATCGACCAATGCTAAGGCCTGTTCAAACGACCAAAAGCTTTGGGGGAAACGGGGATATACCAGTAGAGTACGCATGAGAGCCTGTCTGAGAATGGATTGTCCTTACTTTACCGTTTATTGGACTTTCTAGAGAATTCTTAAGAAATTCATCCAATCTTTAAGGTCGATTTTCCAGAGATCTCTACGAAAGCTGACTAAATCCGGCATTACCTGAGAAACTGTTCAAGTCTTGAAACTCAGAATTGTGAGTAATTACTCATTGATTCACTAATTTTTTGTTTCAAAGAGCTAATGTTCTATAGATGATCATGCATAACGAGAAGTTCCCCATCAAAGCGGTCAGTTTTGTTTCGATCGCACTAGAATTTGCCAAGTAATGAACAAAGTGGCTGAAATAAATCCAAAAACAGTCAGCCAATCAAGATAGATCGCCAGGGAAGGATCGTACATAAGGAATGTTAGATGGTGGATATTGGATTAGCGCTACTACCTAAGGTATAGATTTGAAAAAACATCCATAAAGACTGCCTCGCTACTGGCTCATCTAGGTTGCATCTGTCCATCTGGTCGCAGAACAAGGGTAGTTTGTCAAAGCTTTAATTTACCGCATAATTGTATGAAGTTTCCGCAAAGGCGGTTGATCGGTAGATGGTTCGATCGACCCTCTGACCTAATAATGTAAGGGCTGATTTGCCTGGGCGCTACTGATACCGATACCGATCGTTTGAGTCAGCGCTGTTGAAGGCATAGAGAGGCAAGTATTTATGTTTGGGTTCAACCACATCGATTTCACTCTCTGGCTGAAATTCCAGCAATGTTTGCTCAAGGGCAAGCCCTTTGTTAAGGGTGGCATTGTTTTGAGAACAGTGCATGCTGTTCGTATTCCAGGTGGCTTGACTCCACCATAAATCCTCTTTTCTGCTGCTCTGTCGCCTCAAAAGTGAGTAGCAAGTTGAATTAAACAGAAGATTTTGCTAGCAATCTGCTCTCGCAGTTCCTGCGCATTGTATTCGGCTGAGCCGAGATGCGTTGAAGCCGTCTTTGGCTCGATTAGAGGGCTGAGCCAGCATGATATTTTGCGGAAAATGCCTTGTGAAAGTTTTTGGGCAAGCTAGATAAATAAAGGTGAAATCTATCTTCTTAGACAGATAGATGAAATTATTTATCTAGTTAAATTTTGATTGTGCAAAAAATATACGCAAAAGTGAATTGCTAATTTCCAGCTTGCTGTATCAATTCGCGCCTGCACTAAAAAGAAATTTTGAACAAAGGAGAAAAGTGATAATGAAAGCTGAAAAGCTCGGATTTCAGGGACTTGAATCCACTGAACAGTCGCTGGTCTTTGCGACTTCTTCTCCCTATCAACGGCAAATAGAAATGCTGCTGTTAAACTTGCTGGGCAATATTCCCCGTCCTCTAGGTGTCATTCTGAGACGGTTATTGTATCCCTCCATCTTTGCCCACGTGGGTAAAAATGTTTATATCCAAAGAGGGTGTGAGTTTCTGGGTGCTGATTCGATCGAACTTGGCGATAATGTGCGACTTTTGCGGGATATTAGAATCAACTTTAAGTCAGTCAACAGTCGCTTGCGGCTGGGTCATCAGGTTGCTTTCGATCGAGGCGTCGATATTACGGTCTCAGGGGATGATTGTCTGATGGAAATTGGCGATCACTCGTACTTGGGGGCTTATGTTTGCCTGATTGGACCTGGCCATATCAAGATCGGTAAGCACACGCTGATTGCAGCTCATAGCGGCATTTTTGCCAACAACCATCGAGCTGATGGCCTCAGCCGCGAAGGGATTGAAATTGGTGATTACTGTTGGATCGGTAGCGGTGTGAAAGTGCTAGATGGAGTCAAGATCGGCAATGGTTGTGTGATTGGGGCAGGTGCCGTGGTGACGAAAGACATTCCGCCCAATTCGATCGCAGTCGGTATTCCCGCACAGGTGATTAAACCCAACGTGGAAAGTCCTTTTTATTCAGCAGCAGAGTTTGAAGCAGAACTCAAAAAATTAAACCGAACGGGCAGGTAGAGAAGGCTCGCTGCTAGAATGCATGGGTTCTCAATCGTTGCTTGGTTTTGACTATGGCACGTTCTGGCTATACGCTTCCCGTTTTTGCTGTGGCGGCTGCAAAGGCGGCTTGGCTGCACCTGCAAACTGGATCGATCGACCATCAGGTAGAAGTTGATTTGCTGACTCAAACGGCGACGATCGAAATTCAGCAGGTAGCCTGTTTAGATGCGGGCAGTGCTTTAGCAATTACGCTCAGCGATCCGGGTGATAATCTAGACTTGACGCGCAACACGCCTATTTGGGCCAAAGTGCAGGCTGGACCGCGACAGGCAGAGGCCCTCATTCTGGAAGCAGGCGAAGGACTGGGTAAAACCACAACCGGAGATCCGGCCATTTATAGCTTTGCAAGGCGGCTGTTTGAAGCAAATTTGTTGCCGCTGATTGCGTCGGATTGTACGCTGACGGTCTCGATTATTTTTCCGGAGGGACGCCAGTTAGCGCAACGGACTTCCAATGAAGCCTTTGGAATTTTGGAAGGATTAGCCCTATTGGGAACCAGCGGCATTTCCCAACCCTTGTCTGCGGAGGAACATCTGGCGGAATTTCGGCAAACGCTGCAAATTAAAGTGGTAGAGCAGCCTCGCCTGATTTTCTGTATTGGCAGCAATGGTATGCAGGTGGCCCAGCGGATGGAATTACCGGAAGCGGCGATCGTTCAAACCGGAAATTGGATTGGGGCGCTGTTAGTTGAAGCGGGGCTGCGGGGAGCCAAGTCAGTTTTATTACTTGGCTATCAAGGAAAATTAGCCAAACTAGCCGGAGGGATCTTCAATACCTCCAGTCATTTAGCAGATGCCAAGCTGGAAATCATTGCGGCTTCTGTCGCTGAGGTTGGGGGCAACTTAACCGACATTCAGGCAGTTTTAGCTAGTAAAACAGCAGATACAGCCCATCAGAGCCTAATTGAACGTGGATTGGCGGTTCCAGTGTTTGAACGATTGGCTCGACAGGTGAGCCAGCGATCGGTTGCTTATGTTCAAAAATATGCCAATGCAGCTTTAGCGGTGGGAACGGTGTTGTTCGATCGCAAGGGCCAAATTATTGCGCAAGATGAGTCGGCGATCGATTTAGTTCGACAGTTTCGAGAATAATTCAAGAATTATTTACGTAAGAGATATATAAGAATTATNAAAAAAGTCTAGAGTGCCCATTCATGTTTGATGTAAAGAACAATGAGCAAACACTCTAAACTAGGTTGTTTCTGATTTGCTTAGATGACCTATACTTCGGCAGTTCCTCTATGTTTCATCCCTGAAGCGTAGAGGGTGAGACCAAGTCAGTCGCTCTAAATCCCCGATAAACTGATGTAGTTACCGCAGATTCCTTGATTTTGTCACACTGTTTTGGAAAAAGCAATGTTTCGATCGGCTGATTTAAGCACTATCAACAGAATTTATCAATTCTATGTAGTCCGCAATACAATTGCCTGCTTTTATATTTGCAATGGCTGAATCAATCATACTCTAAACTGCTTTGGCAGATAGAGAAGAAAAGCCGATCAAATTATCAGTTTGACAGCTGATTGAAACAGAGGCTGAGAGACGTAAATGTCTTCTGGCAGTAGAGCTTTACTTCCGCTCTATCATTGGCAAAACTGTGGCTACTAGAAAACTAAAATCTGCTGGAGTAGATGAAACTCTACTCGAATTTGGACTAGATAAAACTCTATTCAAAGTAGGAATTTAATAGCTGGAATCTAATAGTAGGAATTGAATAGTAGAAATTGAATAGCTGGAATTTATTCCATTTGACTTCGTAATTGTATTTATTCATACTTCAGGAGTAACAATTGCATCAGTAAGACGAAACCAGGCAATTTGCCTAATTTCCTCTAAAGCCTGCTCCAATTCGAGCGATTCTGTATGATTTAGACGTTCTTGAAAAGCATGCAAAATGCTAGCTTTAGTATGATTTTTGACCGCAATAATAAAAGGAAAGCCAAATTTTTGTTGATAGGCCTGGTTTAGATGGTGGAATTGTTCATATTCTTCTGGCGAGAGCCGATCCAACCCTGCTCCGGCCTGTTCTTTCACAGAAGCCTCTGCCATTTTGGCTTTGCTGCCCAAATCTGGATGTGCCTGAATCAGCCGTAGTTTTTCCTCCCGGCTCATGGCCTTAACAACAGCCATCATAGTTTGATGCAGGTCAGTTATTGTTGGAAAAGGGCGCTGTTGCCAAGCTTGCTGAGCGATCGCTGGAGAATGTTCGAAAATGTCGCCGAAAGCCCGAACAAAAGCAGCTTCATCCATTTGATTCAGTTGGGCAAGGGTATAAGGCATAGTACGAGGACTGTAAATTTAGCTGCAAATTTAGCTGCCGCGATATGTAGTGTAGGACCAGGGTGAAGCCAGGAGGGGCACATGATAATGGCTAGAAACATCCGCAATGCCAAATCGCACCGGAACGCGATCGAGGAAGTAGGGTTGTGGCAGTTCAACCTGGCGTTGGCTGAAGTAGTCGCCGATCGCAAAAATGAGTTCGTAGGTTCCGGGTTGGAATTCATCCCCAGTTAGAACAGGGGCATCCGTTCGTCCATCTTGATTTGTGCAGATTGTCTTCAGCAGTGTTTTTTCCTGCTCCGACTGAATGGACCAGAGTTCGATCGTCACATTCGCTGCCGGACAGCCATGCATCGTATCGAGGATATGGGTGGTCAGTTTACCCGACATAGAGTTGACCAAAAATTGATGAGTGGTGGAAAGTAAAATTGGAGCAAGGGCTTAGTGCAATGGTCCTGCCATAATGACCTTCGAGATCGCAGAAGTCACTGCTGCTGGATCTTCCTCAGAAAGCTGCTGATACCACTTTTGAGTAATATCTGGATCCTTCCCATGAATCATTTCAGCCCGCTGTCTTGCTTTTTCGACAACTGGATTCGCTCGATCGAGCCGATCGCGTTCATATCGCATTAATGCATATTCAATACTGATGTTCGTTGTTGTCAGATATTGAGTGAGAATTAGCCCATCTTCCAGAGCCTGACAGCCTCCTTGACCTAAATCGGGACAGGTGGTGTGAGCGGCATCTCCGAGTAATGCAACTTTTCCGCGCACCATTTGCGGCAGCGGACCCATATCGTGAATTTCAGGACGAGCCATTTGCTCAGGATTGATCCGATCGATCAGGGACTGGACTGGTTCTGCCCAACCGCTGAAATGCTCGCGTAATTCGGCCTGATAACGATCGGGATTGGCCACAGTGCCCTTTGCCATAGGAACATCAAAGAAGAAATAGAACCGATCACCGCCAACTGGCATCATCGAAGCGCGTTTGTGTTCCCCCACATAGACGACCCAGGTATTAGGGGGTGCAAGATCAGGACTGATAGGAACTAAGCCATTCCAGTTAACGTAACCTCGATATTGCGGCTCGACAGTTTTGTTAAGCACATACTCTCGCAGGATCGATCGGACACCATCGGCAGCAACCAGTAAGTCGCCTTTTGCCTGATGTCCATTCTCAAAAGTGGCAGTCACCCCTGCTTCATCTTGTTCAACGCCAATACACTTATGATCGAGTTGAATTTCACCGGGAAAATGCTCAATTAGCATGTTTTGCAGATCAGCGCGGGCGACCGGATAGGGGCGTTGTCCCACCTGTTCAATCAGAGGAAACAGATCAATATCGTTGAGGAGATCCCCGGTTTTCCAGCGATACTGCATTTTATCCATGCGGCCACCAATCTGGGCCATGGGTTGACCTAAGCCAAGACGATTCAGCACTTTCACGCCATTCGACCAGAGCGAAATTCCGGCACCCACAGGACGCAATTCTTTGACGCGATCGTAAATTTCGACCTCAAATCCGGCTTGTTTTAAGCCAATTCCTGCTGCCAAACCCCCGATGCCTGCACCAATAATAATAATCTTCAGGTCGTGCACGCTCCTAGCCTCCTCGAATATCCAGTCTTAGCGAACTTGTTGGGTGAACTTGAGCTACCCTTCGGAAAGGGAACTCCTGTATACAGCAGACAGTATGCTTTCAACAGTCAATCAACCATTATGCCTGTTCCAGAAGATAATACAAGGGGCTTGTGGCTGTTGCGTCTTGTGATACAAATTAACCCTCTATTGATAATGTCCGGCTGATAATGCTCGACAATAAAGAATTGATCTGTAACGCAAAAAGTGCCGAAATTATGAATAAGTTTACGAAAACAAAAAATAAAATATAAATACCATGATTGCCAAGGAGGCGCAGATAAGACTGGTGCCAATTAAATCATTTTTAAGAGATTGCAGACAGTATGCTGGTCGTAGCCAAACCTGCAGCAATTGCGTAACTTTCGGCATGATTCCTAGACTGAGAATCGCAGAAGTAATCAAATTGTTAATGAGCTGGTATAGAAAACTTGATCGGCTGGAAGACTGGACATTTTAAAGGCAAGGATTGGAAAAACTGATGAGTTGTCTGAAAGTATAATTGCATTCAGGATGATTGCCATCCATCTTGGCATCATACAACCCATTCAACAAATGAATGCCACCTGGACCAGACGTTGCTAAGCAAACACCCAGCCTGCCCGTGTATTTGGCATAAGCACAGGCCATAAATGCGGCTGCTTCTTCATGGCGCACTTGAATAAAGCGAATCTGATCCTGGCGTTTGTGAAGGGCTTCCATCACACCATTGATCCCATCCCCCGGCAACCCAAAGATGACTTGCACATCCCACTCTAATAGCGTTTCGATCAGAATATCCGCAGCAGTTGTGGTCATGATTCACCTCGGTTGCCAGTTAAAAATCGCTGAATGATAGATCGCTGAATGGCAGGTCGCTGAATTACAGATCGCTCAATGAGTCAGGTGCAACTTCAACACCAAATTCTTGGCGATCGTCTGGTGGACTGATCAGATCTGCGAAGCTGTTAATTTTGATGCCGATATGATTTCCTGCTTCTCGGAGAGCAGTCTCAAAGGCAGCGACATCTTGATAACCGCAGCGTGAAGCGGCTACTTCTATTCCCCTAGGGCTGTTTGCTTTCGCACAATCAATCAGTTCAGATCCCGTTAATGGTGCTGTTGAAGCCATCTGTCCTCCCCCTTGTTGCTGGTTCAGCCTCCCAGTTGGCAAGGTGTCAGGAGATGATCCCTACCGCCGTGCCCCGATTATTTCTAGCTATGTTCCAGGCACAAGTTCTACTTTCACCCAACCTGATTTCCGCTGATCAAACGCTTTATAAGCATCTAATACCGAAGTCATCGGTTCAACCTGGGTGAGAACTTGAGTCGGGTCAATCACACCACTGCGAACCATGTCTACGATCGTCGGAATGTATTTACGGTGGTTGCAATTACCCATCTTCAGGGTCAGTTTTTTGTTCATCGCCATGCCAATCGGGAAGAACTTATGCGTCAAAGGATACACTCCAATAATCGACAGCGTTCCTGCTTTGGCTAATCCCTGGACTGCCCATTCCAATGCTTGAGATGGTGCATTGCCGGGATGCCAGTTGTCTCCCTGGGGATGCGTTTCAGGCGCAACTTTTTGGAGTTCTTGCTGGAACTGTTCAGCTTGCTGTTTGGCTTTTTCTGCGGCAGGACCACTGATGGGTGCAACGGCATCTACGCCTACCGCATCGATCGCCCGATCGACACCAATACCCCCCGTTAAACTCTGGATCACCTCGATCGGATCTTCTTGGTTGAAGTCAATGATTTCGGCTCCCTGTGCCTGGGCCATTTCTAAGCGAGAGGAGATGGTATCGATCGCTAGGATGCGTCCGGCTCCCAGCAGTTGAGCACTGGCGATGGCAAACTGTCCGACTGGGCCACAGCCAAATACTGCAACCGTATCCCCTGGTTGAATTTCTGCTAGCTCTGCTCCAAAATAGGCGGTTGGGAAAATATCTGAAATCAAAATTGCCTGATCATCATCGACTTCTTTTGGCAGTTTTACTAAACCAGCATTGGCATAGGGCACACGGGCATATTCTGCCTGCAATCCGTTAAATGGACCTGTAGGTTTCGGCCCACCAAAGAAAGCGGTTCCTGCTTGTGGCCCATTGGGATTAGCAGTATCACACTGGGAATGATATCCGGCTCGACAGTAAGAACAATAGCCACAGGCAATGGTAGAAGGAATAACAACGCGATCGCCCACCTTCAGATTTCGCACGTTAGGACCAATTTCTTCGACAATGCCTACCCCTTCATGCCCTAGAATCGTTCCAGGTTCCATGCCTGGAAAAGTACCGCGAATCATGTGCAGATCGGTTCCACAAATTGCGCTAGCAGTCAAACGGATGATCGCATCGGTTGAATCCTGGATCTTCGGTTCCGGCACATTATCCAAACGAATATCGCCAATGCCGTGAAAAACAACTGCTTTCATAAGATGTCTCCTGATTATTGTTTAACTGAATCTGCGACTGCCAGCGCTTTGACGATCGCTCAATGCTTGAGCGGGTCATGTCCCCAATTCTTGAGAGAATATCGCCAACGGCTATGCTCTACATCGCCAGATGGTTTTTGTGCTAAGTGGCGATGCACATAACTTACAACACGGCGCATCTGGTTATAGTCATCCTGGCCATAGTTTGAGTTTTTCTGTTGCAGCAGTTCTACAATGTGGCGGCCTGACTGATGCCCGGTAGATTCATCTCCTTTTTGTTCCTTCATCCCCACTGATTTGGAGTCTTCTGTTTTTAACCAGCTTTCAAGTTCCTTCGCTGACATGTTAACCGCTGCTCGGAACTCACGGAGTGTCGCTTCATTTTCAGTATCTGTATAATGTGCCATAACAATATTTGCTATTTCAGAAACATGCTTGTCCAGATAACGTTCGTTCAGATAATGCGAGGCAGGGCTTCTCAAAGGTAATTGCTGTGATCGCTCTGCTATTAACTGATTTGCTCGGTGCCAGTAGTAAAATGTCAAATCCATAAATAGGAACGCGATCACAGACCGTACAATTTCTGATGCAGGAATCAGGTAGATTAGACCGATCGCTCAGAAGTCCACTGCTGTGTCATTTGAGCAGCAAACTGCACTGCTGTAGCATTAACAGCAAACGCCAATGCCGTTACCCCAGCATTGCTAATTAACCGTTCTATTTGTGGACAAGTCCGTTGCCGGAGCGGAAAGAACCGTTCCAGCAAGAATAACAGGACAAAGATGACAGCAACGATCGCAGATCCCTAAAGTGACATCATTGCAATTGCTGCTGCACAGTGTGGCTGGCTTGAGAAAGCAGCTTGCCAATCTCCTCAATTTTTGCCGCAACTTCGTCTTCTCCATCTTCACGAGCAGAACCAGCCGCTGCTACGGTCTTTTCTCCTAAGTCCCTTAAGAGATTTTCCAGCTCTGTAGAATTTCCATTGAGAATGGCTTGTTTGAGTTCCATTAAATCCTCAAAGATATTAGTCCCTTGGAGTTGATGTTCCCACCGCTCAATGATATTGATGACTACAGCGAGATCAACGGAGGCAGGATCCTGTTGCAAGAGATGAATAGTGGAGTCAAAATCAGTGGTTTGAGTTGTATCAGGCATTGTGATTACCACACCATAAATTCACGACAAACTTATGCAAATCAGCCTATTTCACACCACTTTAAGTTTGCTTACAACCAGCAGGAAAATCCTCAGCCTGTGGTTATAAGATTTGCTGTATCCATAAACGCCTTGGCCTGACATATTTCACCTTTACATGCCAGTGCCGAGTCGCGCTTTATATAGTTGCATCATCAGAAGATCAGCATCAACAGAAGCTCAGCATCAACTGTCCGACAGAATACGTGTTCCCTGTCGGATGTTTTGGTCATAATGCTTCTTGGCCTGCCGGTGCTGAATAACCTGAGTGCTATACTGGATGGGGCGGATCGCATACTTTTCGATCGGCGATTGCCGAAGCCATTGTTCATATCCTTGGGCGATCGGACCAGCTAGCAAATTACGCCATTGAGATAAAATTGCACCAACTGTAAACTCCTGGGCACGGCGAAATCCGTTCTCAATCATGGCCTGATAAATTTCAGGATGATTCTGCAAGTACTTCAGTGCTGCAACTGTTTCCTCTGGTGTCCGCACTTCAATATAATCCAGCTCCGATTGACGCAATTCTTGATAGGCAGGTTCTGGCCCCAACAGTGCCGGACATCCTGCAAACCAGGCATTAATTAATTTCAATGCAGGCTTCAGGCTAATATCATACTTTGTGTTGTTACGAACTGCTAAGACTACATCTACGTCAGTATAATCAGCCCAACTTTCAAATAGTGAACCGGACTTTTCAGTATCCGTCATCAAGCGAATATTTAAATCATGCAACTGCTGCAAAAATTCAGATGTTCTAAACGGTGCATATAAATTATAGTCATGCCCTTTAAATACCAGGTTGGCAATCTGGGTGCCTCGCTCTGGGTTACGAGGTTTTAAGCTGGGTTGGGGACGATGCGGCAGGAAATGATGAAACTGATCGCGGATTTTAGCCTGATTGATCACGATCCATTGGTTGCCAAAGGCCGGGAAAGGTGTATCATATCGGCAAGCAACCACATAACTTCTGAAGAGCAAGTCCTTCGGCTGCAAGTAGTAATAGGGAATTACGCAAATTTTCCCAGGAATGGGTTTTGCTACTAAATGAACATCCAATCCTTGCTGTTTTAAATCGACATAAGCTTGAGCAGACCAAATATCATGCCCTGTCACGCACCGCTCATATAATGCTTCTACAGGGGGCAAGTCAGGTCGATCGATCAAATCCTGCCATTTCGGATCTTTGGTCACGAAATACACAGGATAGGGGAGCGGATCTAAATTGATCTCTTGATTCGCAAAATAAGGATTTTTAAGGGCGATTTCAGCGAGAGTAGGTTGCTCAGTCATCACTTTTTGTAATGCAGATTCTAAAAATTCATGTAATAGATTCCTACAACCTACCCATTCTCATGCCCCCTGTCATGCGTAGTTCTGATGAACAGGTGACAGAATTAATACTTTGTCAGCTTGATTAACTACTGAATCTTTTTCGGTGGCAGTTGACACTTCCATAACATCTTTGAGATAATCTGCTCAAGTATTTGGATTAAGATTTATTGCAACAACATAGGTCGAGCCTCAACGCGAATCTGAAAGAGGGTATAGAGCTTCTGGTGTAAATCTTTGCCTTGTTGATACTTTGCCTGCCGATGTAACTTATTGGCGTAGATACTTATTGGCGTAGATATAGCCTGCCGCATCAAACTCAAGACCATCTGATCTACTGCCTTCATCAATTGCGGTTGCTGCAACTGCTTGATTATCAAGAGAGTGATTCAGACAATGGATTCAAGTCGTCGTCCAGATGGTGCGAAATCATTTTTCTGCTTTTGATCGGCTGAGCTGGATTGCCTGCATAAATTGTATTTGGCTCTAGCGATCGCCCAGTCACACTCCCTAATGCTAGAATTGCACCTTTGCCGATCGTTACTCCGGGTCCAATTACCGATCGGGCAGCCAACCAGCTACTTTGCTGGACATGAATGGGTGCTGTGATTAGCTCGAAATTGGGATGGCTCCAGTCATGATTCCCAGTGCAAAGATATACATTTTGAGATACACAAGCATAATTATCAATCTGAATATGAGCAAGATTGTCCAGCCAAGCGTCTTCACCGATCCATACATGATGACCGATCGTCAATCGCCAGGGGAATTTAACCCGCACTCCTGGTTTAACTCGCACACCCTGACCGATCGTAGCCCCAAACAGTCGAAGTGTTGCAACTTTCAGACTAGAGAAAGGCATCCAATAGCTACTGACGATCGGCGATCCAATAAAATACCATAAAAGCTGTTTCCAGTAAGGTGCACCTGGAGTATAGTTACCTAGTGTGTAACGATCGAGCCGCATGATATCAGAGATCTATCAACATTCTTCTCTACAGTGTAAATAAATTGGATCCGGAGGAATTCATTTTCGAAAATAAACCTAGTTACCGCACGATCGAACTAATATTTACGAAGCGATATTCGAGTGCTTAAAAATTCGCAGCACAATATAGCCCAAGGCCGATCGCAGCTGATCGAGTCCTGGGCGATTNAAAAAATGAGTTGCGGTATCTTAGCTAGAGAAGCAGAAACGAACTAAAAGTCTGGTATAAAACAAAAATGCGATCGAGTGTTGCGGCTTCTTGAGTTACTTCTGCTGCTTGCTTTTTCTTCAGTAAATTCTTTAAAGCTTGCGCCTGTCCGCCCTGTGAAGATCCAGACGATCGAACGACCACCATCTCGAATAATTTTCAGCCAAGATTCTGCCGATCGGTTGGAAGGAACTGAAATGGGTGTGAAGGTGATTCCTTGACTGCCTAAAACCAAAGTGGCGATCGTTGCAGCACGGGGCATATGAAAATCAGAAGTAATCAGAAAAATATGTTGAATCTGGCGTTGTTTAAAGTCTTGCACTAATGTAGTGAAATTGGTGACTGTATCGGTAGCACGTAAGTCAATATGTAGTCGGTGAGCGGCGATTCCACTTCTGTAAAATAGAAACTTTGTGTTTTTAACAGATGGACCGCTAGAAACCCAAACTTCTATTTTTGAGTAAGTGTGCGCGATCTGTACGGCAGTCACTTCGCGATTAGGTTCCCCACCCAAAACTAAAATTGCCTGAGGATAAGGGGCTTGATAGGCCGCGATCATCAAACGAACTGGGATAACGCTTAATAAAATGAAAATACAGCCCGCCAAACCCTGAAGCATGAAACATCTCAACTTTAAAGAATCCTTGATGAGCGTTGTTTCACGGCTGAGTAATTTGTAAATTGCTGAAAGCCAACCAAAAGTTTTAGGCATCACCAGCTCAAATGATAGCTTGCAATTATGCCGATCGTGTTGCGACGCACATCATTAAAATTGCACTGTCAAGCGCATCCGGATCAATGCCGCTCAGACGCTGTGTTATCCGTATTTTTGGCTCTGCACGACCGCGTGCGCCTTGGAGGATTTCAGCTCCAACATTGCGATTGTGGGGATAAAGCTTGACATCAAACCCTAGAGTGGGCAAAGCCTGATAGAAGAGTTCAGGTGTCACACCATCTCCAGGTTTATGGTGGACTTCTGTTGCTGTACTCCAAAATTGTTCTTCTGCTGTGGAGTGCCCACCTCGCCGCAATAAGCGATAAATTGGTAAGCGAGCATTCCAGATTAATTGACCTATAAAATTATTTTTCCAGGCAGACCGTTGAGGATCATGATCAGTGATTAAAAGCCCGCCAGGACGGACCAATCGTGCTGCTTCCCGCAATACTTGCTCCATGTTGTCACAATGATGGAGTGTAGCATTGAGGGTGACAATATCAGCGAATCCGGTAGCAAAAGGTAATTGCTGAGCATCTGCAAGGACTGGTGCATATCCAAGTTCCTTGGCGATTTGCAATGCCCCTTTTGATATATCAACACCGATCAGTAGTTTGGGAATGCCGCAGTGATCCCGTAAAGAAGCGTAGAGGTTACCAGGACCGCAGCCGATATCAACCACGATCTTATTTTGCCAATTGCCCATCACTGCCTGCCATCTTGCTTTGAATGCTCCGTACTGGTGGCAAGCATGAAGGTATCCCCTTCCCCATTGAGAATGTCCAAAATAGAAACTGTTCGCCTGCATTGCTGGAGTCAAGGAGTCAAGAGGAAAGGAAAGAATTCCTTCCTCTGAATGGTGTGTTGTATCTTGAGCCGTTGGAATTTTAGCAACGTAATCCATTAAGTTGCTTTGTGTTTGTGTCAACATCACAGTTTTGTGGTAAAGGTTGTTTGCAATCGAGCTACTAAGTCTTTCAGGAAATATAAATTTGATTCTTTAAAGACGCTCCTGAGGTAGGTAACTTTGAGCTTTCTAAGCCAAATCACTAGTGGAGAGGGTAGCTCACAGAATCAGGGAAGCACAAACAAATCATCAATCTATTGACTTACCAGTACATGCTTCTACTTCAATATCCTTCTAGTCGACTGTGCCCGTAAAAGCTTCGATTCTTTCATTGCGCCTTGAACTGGCTTCACTCAAACTTTACGTTCCTATAATAATCTCAAATGGATTGCGAGATCAAGTCTTTTTGAGGTTTCTTGCCAATACTAATCCTGTAACTATCCTATTTCTCTGGTTAATGTTGGGATTAATTGAGTTAATGTTACGGTTGATTGGATTGGAAGCGCTATTTCCTTCTTTGATTGTCCTTCAACTCTGCCTCAGGCTGCTCTATTCGTAATTTCAAATTACTGAGGGAATAACTGGTTGAATTGCAGAGTGCCAAGCGGGTAAGGGCTTTTGTTCAATGACTGCCTCATAAACTTGAATTAATCTTCGCGCAGCTTGATCCCATGTATAGTTTTGCAAGATGAATTTACGTGCTCGTTGCCCCATCGCTTTCGCAATTTGAGGACTAGCTAAACATTGGCTGATTGCATTTGCGATCGCATCAGAATCCAGATCCACGACATGGGCGACACCAGCCGCCGCTGCTTCTGGGAAGTTACATTCTGTTGTAATTACGCAGGGTAATTCAGCTGCCATCCCTTCAAGAACAGACATACTAAATCCTTCTGAGTAAGAGGGGGCAACATAGATTTGAGCCGCAGATAGGGCCGCCTGCTTGAGGTCACCTGTGAGCATGCCGGTGAATGTGACTGCGTCTAAGCAACCTGCATCNTTGAAAATAACGTTGGACGGTGGGTAGAAATCCTATGCTATCTGGGCCTGCTACAATCAGATGGGCTTGGTGAAATTGCTGATGGACTTTGCCAAAAGCAGGAGCCAGTAAATCTAATCCTTTTTTAGGATCGATCCGACCTAAAAAGAGAATGAGTGACTTATTTTTGGTTTCAGGAAATCGTTGATAGAATAGGCTCGCTTGACTATAGGTGTCAATTTCCTGGCGATGAACTCCATTGGGAATAACGGCGGTTTGGCTCAAGCCTAGAGCTTGAAGATTATGAGCTTCCAAAGGAGTGAGGACGTGAATTGCACTCGCTTTTTTCAACGCGGGGTTCTCCAGCAGCTTATAATAGAATCGTTTCTTGCCTGCTTTATAGGAGAACGCCCAGGGTTCTAGCATGCCATGAGGCGTAATCACATAAGGAACTTGATGCAATTGACAGATCCACTCTGTGATCAAAATTAACGGAGCAAAAATGTTGTTAGTATGAACTATGTCGTAATCTTGGACGTTACGTAATAACCACTGACTCAACGCGCTGCTAACAACTAGATCATTACGATGCCAGCATTCAAAATATTGAACTCTATAGCCGCCTTCTTCAATCCACTGATTTAAAGGCACAACCAATTTCTCAAGCCCATTCGCATTGGTTGTGACAATATCAACTGTCGTACCTAGTTTGGCCAAACTTCGGGACAATTCCCGCATCACTTTAGCAGGGCCACCGTACACAGATGTAAAGTAAGGAATGACAATTAGGATCTTCATTGGCTATCAAAGTGAGAAATTAGCGAAAGAAGGTGAGTAGGCCAGAAATTTAGTTAAAGTACAATTTCCGATCGTTGGTTGAGGGATAACATCCGATCAACTGCTTGCATTAGTCCATCTGCAAAATGTTGAGGGCTATATTGTGCGACAATCTGTTGACTGCATTGCCCCATTTGGGTGCGTTGGGTAGGGGTAAGAGAATGTAGCTTGAATAGAGTCTGAGTCATGTCTTCCGTGCTAGTTGGATCAAAAGTTAATCCGTTCTGCATTTCATGGACAAGTTCATAGCAAGCTCCGACGGTACGACTACATAGAATAGGTAATCCGGCGGCGCAAGCTTCATTCACTACCAATCCCCATTGTTCCTGGAGTGCAGGATGAATAAAGGCCTCTGCCAAACCGTACCAATCGCTCACCTGATTATAAGTTACGAATCCTGGCAAGTGAACACTTACTTCTAGCTGATAGTTTTGAATCAGTTGTCGAATAAAAAGTTCTTCTTCTCCGTTGCCGCAAACTACTAAGTCCCAAGCTTGTTCCCCAATCTGCTGATGATAGGCTGCATACGCCTCTACAAGCCGAACGATATTTTTGCGAGGCAGCAAACGGGTTACAGCTAAAAAATAAGGTTTATGAGGAATTTTTGGCTGTCGTTGCCGAGCCGCCTGGGGATTCCGCCTTGCGAATTCAGCCTTCTGAGCAAAGAAATCATTATCTACCACGTCGTAGCCAAAGAAGATTCGATCGGCATGCATTCCCAACTTCATTAAATAATCCCGATGTTGCTTGCTGCCTACAATCGCAGTGTCATATTTGCGTACATATAATTGGGACTTCAACTGCTCTTTCCACCAAGTTCTTGGCTCATCATCCCATTTACTTTCACTCATTAAAATAGTTGGAATTTGATGTTGTTGACTCCAAGCTAGTGCAGCTCGCGAAACTGAAAACCCCCAGCCAGGGATGGCTAAAACATCTGGTTGAACTGTATCTAATAACTCAGGGAGTAATTTTGCCGCAATTGGTGAATCAGGATGTCGATCGATCGTTGCTGACGTTGTTGCAGCAGGCAGAAGCGTCCTGACCGGGAAGGTCATTTCATGTTCCAGATCTCCCCAGGGATGTTGACAGGTCTGATCAGTTACCTGGATGGCCGTAAATTGCCAATTGATTTGCTGACAGGCCATAAAAGTGGCCCTGAGACGAGCAATATGATAATGACCGATGTGCTTAAAGAAGACAACAATATGCATTGTCTCAACATTCCTTCAATGCTGTAACTTCAACGAACAATTCCGACTTTTCTGAAGGCAATTAAGGCAAGAATCGGTAACATCATGGTTGTTAACCAAAACATGCTTCGCATTGTGATCACAGCAACAAAGAACCCTAAAGCATAGATTACCATTGAATAGTCTGATTGTCTCTGTAAAGCGAGTCGATTCCACCAGGCTGCGAGTGCCCCAAAGAACAGTGACATCAAGATGACGCCAGTTGAACCAGCCATCATGTAACTTTCACCAAGAAAAGTAGAAGCAACAGTATATCCACGACCAGCACCGACTGCTTCTTCAATGCTAACACTGAGTCCCTCAGGTTTTCCTGGCCAAAAAGCGCGAGGAATAGGTTTAATGATTGACCATATCAGTATCTCAGTTCCTAGGTAGTGATGTTGCTCAGGAAATGCATCTGTGATTAAACCAATTGGCCCCAGATTATAGTCAACAGCAAAAGTATCCCTTGTTTCTCCACTGGCGTACGCTTGATTGACAATATAGTTTCGTAAGCCCATATTTCTAAATTCAAGCATATGATATGAGCCGTACATTACTGTAAAAGCAGATATTATAGTAGGTAATATTGTGTTCCTGAAGGTATGGCGAGGTAGCGTAAGTAAATAAGCCATCAGAAAAGTTGCCATATAGGCGACGAAAATATTTCTAGCACCGCCTGCGAATCCCTGAAAAAGCGTGTAGATGAATACAAGTAAGGCAATTCCGACTTGAAAGCGAGGGAGGGTGTGTCGTCGATTCCATATCATACCTGTGAGGGGTGGGAGGATGAGTCGTAACAATCCTAATTCGGTAAGTAATGAGCTAAGGTTACCTAATCTGCTCCGTACCCAAGGTTGAGAAAACCGGGGACCTATCATTGCCTCTGTCATGGCAATCAGATCAAAGTGTACAGATAGCAGCATGTGTAGATACCCTAGTAAGGTAGCAAAAATGAAGATTCGAAATAAGGTTCGATTGGAAAGATCAGTGATGTTTAACCAACCAGAATGGACGATTTTAGGTTTAATCAAGTGACGCCCCACTGTGAGACCAGCGAAACCTATCAAAATGATCTGCAATGCTTTTCCAGTTTGCTCAATCGTGAGAAACTGATCGAATTTCTCCTGATGAAAGAGAAACTCTGCTATGGTTAGAAAATAGAGTGATATTAAGCACATTAAATCAGTGCGAAATAGATTGCGTATTCCTCTACGACTATCAAGTGCTATGCTAATCAGCAGTGCTAAACCTGTATAGGTGGCAACTTCGCGTGCCATGAGTGAAGGGGTTTCGACTGTTGTGCTTAAGCTGCCTGCTAAAACTAAACCTATTAAAATAGCGAATGTGCCAGTTACTGCGGGGGCTGGTGGATAATGTTCCTCAAGGTTGCCTTGATAAGGATACTCATCTCCGTTGAAATCAGATTGGTAATAGTATGACATGAGATACCCCTGATACTTGCGGTACGGTTCTCTATAGAACCCATTTGAGATCTTTATAATTAGGAATAAGGTAATGAAAATCCCTGAATCGAAGCACTATGCCGTATTCCAGCAGCCTCACTGATGAAGAATGGGCGATTGTTGAACCCCTGTTACCCCAGATTCTCCCACCGAAAAAACGAACTCGACCGTTGGAGTGGAGTTATCGGGACATCCTCGATGGCATCTTCTATCGCCTCAAAAATGGATGCAATTGGGAAGACTTGCCCAAAGACCTCCCACCCTACTCCACCGTCTATTGGCACTACAAACAGTGGCGCGATGCGGGAGTGGTTGACACTCTGATGCAAACCTTACATGCACAGGTGCGAGAACAAGTCGGAAAAAAGCCCAAGTGGACTCGCTTGATCATCATTGACTCTCAAGCCGTAAAGAATACTTGTAACGCGAGTATAGAGTCGAAAGGATTTTGTTTCTACAAAGCGACCAACGGGATTAAACGGCATCTTGCCGTTGATACACTTGGTTTTCCCTTCTTTACCCATTGCACTAAGGCGAACCTGAGT
>LUGL01000098.1 GCA_002796835.1 Elainella saxicola E1
TCTCTGGCTTCGATGTCCCCAACGATGACCAGCCTCGCTTCTTCTCTTCTGATAATATCCTCTCTCCTTCTGACCTCGATATCCTCATTGAGGCTGCTTATCGTCAAATCTTTTTCCATGCTTTCGCTGCTGACCGCGAACCCTTCCTTGAGTCTCAACTCCGCTCTGGTCAAATTACTGTTCGCGATTTCATTCGCGGTCTCTTACTCTCTAATACTTATAAACGCAGTTTCTATGACCTCAATAGCAATTATCGCTTCGTAGAACAAACCGTCCAGCGCGTCCTTGGCCGTGATACCTTTAATCAACAAGAAAAAATCGCTTGGTCTATCGTCGTCGCCACTAAAGGTATTCAAGGCTTTGTCGACCAACTCCTCAACTCTCCTGAATATCTCCAAAATTTCGGCGATGCAACCGTCCCTTTCCAACGTCGCCGCAATCTCCCTTCTCAATCCCTCGGCCAAACTCCCTTTAATCTCAAATCCCCCAGATACGATGAATATTATCGTCGTAAACTCGGCTTCCCTCAAATCGTTTGGCAGGCCGCTCCTCGCTCTTTCAAAGCCCAATCTTCCCAATCTAACCCCGGTGACCCTAAAAATTTCCTCGATATGGCCCGCTCCATTAACCCAACCGTTAATCCTCCTCAAAAACTAGCCGCCGCTAACGTCGATTTCATTAACTCAGTCCCCTACAAAAAGTAGAAAGCACTTGTTAAGCAAGAATCAATATATTATTACAAGCCCTTTTAGCTGTAAGAGGGCTATTTTTTATTTGTATTTTTATCAATGTTATAGACCCATATTTTGCCTTCACTATAAAAATCATCTTCTGGCTCCAAAATATAGTTACCTAAAAGTAGAGCCAACCACACTTTCACCAATGATAAATTCGTATTATTAGTTAGTTCGATCAGAGAGACTTTTTGTTTATCCTGACTTTGTAACCATCGATGAATTGTAGTAATCCAAAAACTTACATTTTCATCATGGGCGACGCTGAGCGCACTTCGCTTAGTTTCTTCCTCAGTTTCAATTGCCTCCACCATTTCCAAGACTTTCTTCTTCTCAACTGTCCCCACCACAGACTGATTAGGGTTATTTCTGGCAGGTCTCTTTTCCTTCGTTCTTACTAAATCTGTTAAATCCAAATGCATCGTTCGCTGCACAAGACCTTGTAACCAGTCAACTTCCGTTACAGGGCCTTCATCACTATGGTGATCCTGCCAATCTGCCAATAATCGATCGGCCTTCATTGTATAAAGCTCTGCCAATTGGACAATTACAAAAGATACAAAGCGCAACTGTTCGGCATCAGATAGATGCTTTAAGTGAGGTTCAACTAACTGCCAAAGTTTGCTGAGGCTAACAGATTCAGGTTGAACAGAAGCATCTTGCCATTCAGCAGAAAACATTTGTTCTAATCCATTTATTGGAGAAGAGGTTATTTCTACCGAATCATCACAATCATCCATCGATCGCTATCACGCTTTCACTATAAGGTCTTTAAAGGGCAAGGGTGGATCGGACAAAAGCAAGGATCATAACGAATTTCAGGTTCAAAGGTTTTAATCCCGTAGCGTTGGTTTAAGTCTTGCAGTACAGTTTCCAGATACTTGCGAACCTGACTGTTCGTCATTCCCATACAGTGCTTTGCTGGAATCTCTTCAAGTTTAGTATCTCCCTGCCAGATTGCAATTGCTAGGGCATGAAGATGAGCATCCTTGCGCGGTTCTCGATAAAGGTAAAGTAGCGCGACGGGAGTCGTTTTTAGCTTTGTAGCAATTTCACTTTTGATTTCAGCCTTTCGCTGTGCCTTGATCGAAAAATACTGTCCCTTCCGTTTTTGATTGTTATCTGCTCGATTCCGATAGTGCGATCGCTTGCGATGACAAGTTTTCTCATTCCAGCAACCGTCGCCTGTTTCACCATGCAACTCGCGTGCGGCCTCGACTGAAAGTTGGCTACAATGCCAGCATTTTCCATTCACGGGTCGCGCCATCGATCGCTCAATCTCCTACTTCAAACCCAGCACATCTCTATTTGTCCTGCCTATTTTAGTGTAATTTTTGTCTTTAGCCATCCAAAAGTGCTGCCTGCTCTCTGTCCATCTCGCCGATTTCAAAACCATTGGCTTGCAGGAAGAAGCGCGATCGCACCAAAAATCGTACCAAAATAAAATCAGCTCAGGATGAATCAATCAAATCTGAGCTGAACCAAAATTATTCATTTGGCGATTAAGGTCTAGCCTTGCTGAGGCGGCAACACAACCTTTTGAGCCAAACCAAATTGTTTGAGGAGAAGAATCGCCCACCAGGTCATATCTACCTCCCACCATTTCCATCCAGCTTTAGCCACATTGGGATAGGCATGATGATTATTGTGCCAACCCTCGCCATAGGTTAGAACAGCCGCCCACCAGAGGTTGCGAGAATTATCATCAGAAAAGTGACTGCGGTAGCCAAACAGATGCGTTGCAGAGTTGATCAGCCATGTACTGTGCCAGAGCAAAACTGTGCGAACAAATAATCCGTAAACCACAAACGACCATCCACCCAACAGGTAAAGCACCAAACCGAGCGGAATCTGAAGCAGCAGAAAGTTACGATCCAACCAACGGTAGAAGGGTTGACGATCTAAATCGGGTGCAAACTGCCGATAGGACTCTCGGTTAAAAAACTCCCGACGTTTGTAGAACAACCACAGCATATGACTCCACCAAAATCCTCGACGGGCAGAGTAGGGATCTTTATCTACATCTTCGGTGTAAAGGTGGTGCATTCGGTGTCCGGCAACCCAAAAGATCGGGCCGCCTTGCAAAGCCAACGCTCCGATGATGGCGATCGCATATTCTAGCGGCTTAGGAACCTGCAAGCTGCGATGAGTCAATAAGCGATGATATCCCAGGCAAATCCCAATGCTGCCAAATAGCCAATGCAGGAAAAGCACCATCACTAGCGCTGACCAAGAGAAAAACCAGGGAGCGAGTAGAGCAAGGGCATGGACTGCTCCAAAAAATAGGGCATTCGTCCAGTTAAATGGGATCGGCTGGATGCCTTTTGGGGCAATGGGAATTGAATTAGAAGTCATGAAATTCCTTGTTGAGAGATTTAGGGATAACTCAGTTACAGTCGCTCACTCATTCCCTGGATGAATCAGCAACTCAATCGTGAAGCACCTCGTCGGCAAACAAAACGCCATCAAACCGGAAATGGAGAGCCACTTTTGCAAGAATGACGTTAAAGTAGAACAGTTGCAAGTGCCACTTACATACCGAGCCTAACACCGATCGTTTTTTTCTGCAAGTGTCACTTGCATTTTGCCCATGCCTGCTCAACGAAATCCTACGCGGCAGCGCTTAATCCATGCTGCACTTAGACTATTTACAGCTCAAGGAGTAACGGATACCACGACAAAACAAATCGCAGAACTGGCAGGGGTGAATGAAGTCACTCTATTTCGTCATTTTGGTAATAAACATGGATTGCTGCTAGCAGTGATTGAAGAAGCAGCTGTATTCAGCCAATTAGGCCAAACCTTAATTCAGCAAGCCAGTCAGGCTGACAGTATTCACCAGGCTCTCAAAGACTATGCAACAGCGTGCTTACAGGCGATCGAGCGAGTTCCAGAAGTTGTGCGATCGGTAGTTGGAGAAGCAGGGCAATTTCCTTCTGAAAATCGAGAAGCATTGGGGCGTGGCTTTACCCAGGCCAATCATTATGTGGCCGAGTACTTTCAGACTGTAATTGACCATGGAAAATTGCAAACCCATCTGCCTGCTGACAAATTGGCCAGTCTTTTGAATGGCATGCTATTAGGCTATGCCGTGATCGAATTCACAAGTGAATTTCACAATCTTTGGCAAAATCGAGATGATTTTTTAGAAAATCTGGTTACCCTATTTCTACATGGTGCAGTCTCTTCTCCAGATTCTCAGAACTCTTTGCTGCTCCAGCAATCCAATGCTACTACCCCAGAAACAAGTATTCCATTTGTGACTGATCTGCCTGCAGATATCGTGCATCAAATTCTGCAACAGGGCAAAAAGACAGGTCTTCAGGAATATGCACTAATTTACGTGCTATTTGGTGCTGGATTAAAGTCATCCGAAGTAGTTCGATTACAACGATCGCACTACATTAACGATAGCCAGCATCAGATTTTACGCATCATCAATGGGCAAAATCGTCATGTTCCGATTAATCAGTGGATTATGGGGAAACGCTATGGCTCTTACACTCGCAACCCTTTAACCCAATGGCTGAAAGCGCGCAAAGATGAGCAACCTGCGTTATTTCTAAACTCTGTTGGGGAACCACTTTCAGAACCCGAATTATGCCAGCAGTGGCAGATATGGACCGCAGAGTTTTCTACTTCTGATGGCCAACCGATCGCCATTGAGCAAACTCAGCAAACCTGGTGTGTGGAAATGCTGGGCCGAGGCATCACAGTAGATGAACTGTCTGTTTTAACAGGCTATGATGCTACTCAACTCCAGCCCTATGCAGCGAGGGCAAAAGAAAAAGCCGTTTTAGAACAAGCCATGCGTCTCGATCGCAAAGCTTGATTGTTCTGGCGACCCAGTCCTGTTCGACTCCAATTCTCGATTTCACTGGATCCGTTCATGAGAATCGGATACCTGGCTGCTGGGGATAAGATTCCTGCGGATAACGTTATCCGCAAATTGAGGCATTATCCAAACACTGTTCGGCAGCGATCATACGTTCCCGAATAGAGGCTAGCTTGAGGATTGGGCCTAGCCACTGAAGGGGAGCTGAATTTTCAGGAGGGGACAGGTTGATTAATTACACTAAAAGTTACACTAAAGTTTTACAGCGCCAAAAAACCCTCAACTATGACAGTCGAGGGAGGAAGCAGCACTAGTCGCAAGAGAGGCACAGTCTTACCAAGGGGGCAAATTTACATCACCTTCGTTTCAGTAGGTTCTGCATAACCCTGGATGCTTTCAGGTTCAAACTGGCGCAAGATCGAAGTTGCTTGACGAGTCAATTCTTCTGTTCCTCTCACGACAACCAAATACTTTCCAGCATCCAGACGGTTGCGATAGGGTAAAGCATCTCCGCTTCCCAAAGCCAAGCCCAGTCCGCCGCCCACAAAGTAAGCTCCCAATCCACCCGCTGCCGCGCCTAACAGACCTCCTATCAGATGATTTCCAAAGGGACCGATCGTCGAAAAGAGTTCGATGCCTGTTAAGACATTGAAGGCATACCCCGCACCAAAGCCAAACGGAATGAGCCAGGAAAAGCGGTTTTGACCCCGTTGGAACTGCTGATTGGGATCAATGAGCCCGTACTCATCTGCACTTTTATAGCCACTGCCCAAAATATCAACTTGATGGCCCGGCAACCTTTCTTCCAGTGCTGAGTAAGCAGCTTCCGCCTGTATGCGATCGGGCAAAACAGCAATTAAATAATTCATGATCCTTGGTTATCAATTACGCAACAAATGAATGAAAATCAATATCTTCCTGCGGCGTAATACTAGATAGCAGCTACCGCCATTTGCCGACAGGATTCTGCACAGCGACGACATATCTGAGCACAAGCTTGCATCTGGGCATCGTCTGTAAATCGTTGACAATCCATTGCACACATATCACAAACTTCGGCACAAACACCGCAGGTCCGTCGATGCAACGCCGAATTGCGCAGCATGAAATTAGCACTCGTTTGGCAAATTTCAGCACAATCTAGCATCAAAGCAACATGGCTGGATACTGTATGTTGTCCTCCTTGCTCCAAGCAATAAGCAACAGTACTCAGACAAGTGCTGTGACAATTAAGGCAGTTTTGGATGCACTGCTCCATTTCTGACTGCTGCATCTCCGAATTTAGACGTAAATCAGCATGATGAGTCATGAGCGTCGTCCCTCTGTTACAACCCTCATCCTAGAGAAATAGCCAATCTAGTGCTTCTTGCTAACGAAAGGTTTTAGTCGATCGCCCCACTCCCCTGATCGAGAGATTTAATATTAAGAGAAGCTGTTCATCCAGAGTTCGAATAACATAACTTGTCAATACGCATTAGCCTATCTCGCTTAAGCCAATCTATTTATTCTTTTATAGTTGCTTTATACAAAATATTTATTATTTAGTTATTATCTTGCGATAGCTGTTGAGTGATAATTTCCAGGAGCTGTTTAAGTCTGACAGGTTTTGCCAAGTATTGATTTGCCCCTGCCTCTAAACAGCGTTCTGAATCACCAGGCATGGCTAAAGCCGTTACAGCAATAATGGGAATCGATTCGGTTGGAGAATGGGCGCGGATTTGACGGATCGCCTCTAAGCCGTCCATTTCAGGCATCTGAATATCCATAATAATCAGATTGGGTAGATGCTGTTTTGCCATTTGCACAGCTTCTAATCCATTCCGAGCCAGCACGACCTGAAAATCATGGGCTTCTAGATAACTCATGATCGTCATGATGTTCGCTTCATTGTCTTCTGCCAGCAAGATTTTGGGCATATGAGATATCTCCATAGCAGCAATGATTAAGGCAGTTTGTGCGCTAGGGGCCTGGATATTGGAATAAATTCGGCTGAGTGCCTGATGAAACTTTTGACGCGACAAGGGTTTTAGAATATGTTCGGTGGCACCTAACTCCAAACTCCGCAGTCGTTCATCAACTACCGAAACCACGACAATCGGAATATTGCAAGTTTCGGGATGAGCTTTTAACTCCCGTAACACTTCCCAGCCAGAACAGTCTGGCAGCAGAAGATCCAGGACGATCACATCAGGTCGCACACGCAGCGCCACATTCACGGCTCCTTCCCCAACCGGATGAATGACGCTAGTTGCCCCGAGTTCAGCTAAATAGCGCTTAATTTGACTAGCCGCCGCACTTGAATCTTCCACCACTAAAGCCTGATGGATTTTACGCTCGCTTTCCGGTATCTCAGGCCGAGCAGTATCCTCCTGATGGAAAAGGGGATGCCAGGGTAATATCACAGTAAAGCAACTGCCCCGATCGACCTCACTCTCGACATGAACGCTGCCGCCATGTAAATCCACAATGCGTTGTACAATCGATAATCCCAGTCCAGTTCCTTCATAGCGTCGGGAGAGCGTACTGTCTACTTGGACAAAGGGCTGAAAGATTTGAGTCAAGTCGTTTGTAGCAATACCAATACCTGTGTCTGTGACTTTCAGTCGAACGGTCTGCTGAGGCACATCCATCACCACTTCAAGCCTGACTTGGCCTCCCTCAGGGGTAAACTTTACCGCATTGGTTAACAAATTGACCAACACCTGCAATAATCGCCGCTCATCAGCTTGGATCTCGGAGATCGTTGGATCAATGGCACAGGTAACCTGAATTCGTTTTTGCTGCGCTTGTTGTTTAACAAAGTTGAGGCTGGACTCACAAACTAAAGGAAGCGAGACCGACTGGTAATCAAGCTCCATCTTGCCTGACTCAATCTTAGAGAGGTCTAACACATCATTAATCAATGACAGCAGATGTTGACCGCTCTGTTCGATCGTTTGTAGAAACTGGCGTTGCTTCGCAGTGAGACTACCAAACACTTCTTCTAACAAAGTTTCAGATAATCCCAAAATTGAATTGAGTGGAGTCCGCAGCTCATGACTCATGTTCGCCAGAAACTCATCCTTGAGGCGGGCAGCTCTAGCTAATTCAGCATTAGCTAAACTTATCCGCTGGCTACTCTGGAGCAGTTGGGCTTCAGCCTCCTTAAGTTGGGTAATATCTCGTCCTACCGCTTGAAATTCGGTACATTGTCCCTGTTCATTTAAGATCATGTGGTTGATCCATTGAGTCCAGCGGATCTCTCCGTTAACCACCACCCGGTTTTCAATCACAACAGTAGGATTTTCAACACCCATAGAAGATACTAGTCGCTCAACCCGTTCTTGATCCTCTTCAAAGATCACAGGTTCGTAACTTTTACCCAAAACCTCTTCTGGTTTCAACCCAAAATAGCGACAGTAGGCACCATTGACAAACAAAACTGTGCGATCAGGTAAAAACCGGGCAATTAAATCAGTTTGATCCTCCACAATCGCCCGATAACGCGCTTCACTTTGCTGTTCTAGCTGGGTGTAAGCATTGGATTGTCGCAGCGCAATTCCTAAATGAATCGCAAGCTGTTGCAGTAATTCCAGCTCTGTCGATTGCCAATCTCTTGCAGATGTACAATGGTGCGCAATCAGCAGACCCCAGAGATGATCGCCTTGTAGAATTGGTACAACCAGATTCGCCCTCACCTGAAACTGAGCCAAAAATTCCACATGGCAGGGCTCAAGACTACCATCATAAATATCAGATTTCGTCATCACCCGCCCTTGCCGATAGCGTTCAGTGTAGCCCTCAGCAAAACAAGGATCAGAAATTTGGGAATAGAGAACCGATCGCCATCCCTCAACGACTGATTCAGCCACAACAGTATGCTGCCCATCTGGGGCTAATCGAAACACCAGAACGCGATCGGTTTGCAGCACCTGACGCACTTCAGTCACCGTTGTATGAAGAATTTCATCGAGCTCTAGAGATTGGTGAATTTGTTGACTGATATGCCTGATCAGCCGCTCTCGTTCAATTTGCTGTTGGAACTGAATTTGGAGTTGCACGGTTGTAATGGTGCGGCGTACTTCCACACGCAAACTCTCCGGGGTGATCAACTCCTTCACCAGATACCCTTGTGCTCCCGCCCGGATCGCCCGCAGCGCCACTCCTTCATTTCCCTGCCCAGTCACCAATATAACCGGCAAGGAAGGCTGCTGAGTCAAGGATTGTAGCCGAGTTAAAAAATCGAGACCATCCAGGTCAGGTAAACGGTAGTCTAACAAGACGACATCTGGTCGATGTTGTTGCCAGAGGGTTAATCCAACTTGCGCCAAAGGGGCTTCCAGGATGATATAGGAATATTCCTGATCCCGCATCAGATAGCGCCGATAAAGCTCCCGGTCCTCAGGAGAATCATCGACAATTAAGAGAGTTAACCCAACTCGATTCATAACTAATTTTTCGGCTGATCAGGGAGTACGGCTACTTCAAACCAATAATCTACTAGAACTTGGATATCCCGTTTGAGCTGAGCAAAATCGATCGGTTTAACGATGTAGCTATTGGCTCCGTACTGGTAGCACTCCTCAATATCTTTTGGATTACTGGAGGTAGTAAACACAATGACCGGGATAGTTTTCAGATTATCATCCTGCTTGATCCGACGCAAAACTTCTCTGCCGTCAGTTCCCGGTAAATTCAAGTCAAGCACGATCAGAACAGGACGCGACATATAATCCTGATCGCGATAAGAACCCGTTCGGTAAAGAAACGCCAGCGCCTGTTCACCGTTCACACAACGCTGAATTGGCACGGTCATAGACGATCGCTTCAGAAATCGTTGCAGTACTTCAAAGTCTTCATTGCTGTCTTCCACAACCAACAGGGGAGATGTTCGCTTGCCAGAAGAAGTTGAGAGAAGAATCATAGAGTGACCTCTGGCGATAAAGTAAAGTAAAAAGTACTACCTTGATTGGGAATCGACTCTATCCAGATTCTACCACCATGCCGCTCTACAATCTTGCGAGCGATCGTCAACCCGACACCAGTCCCACCACTGAAATCGTCTCGGCCATGCAGACGGCGGAAAATCTGAAAAACTTTGTCAAAATGCTCTTTTGAAATTCCAATCCCATTATCACGAACATAAAATGTAAACGTATCAGGGAGAAGTTCACCAACGCTATCTTGTATTTGCGATTCGCCTTCCTCAACATAACCAATTTCAACCCATTTTTCCGCTTGGTTATTGTACTTAATTGCATTGCTAATCAAGTTAGTGAATAGCTCATTCATTTGGGCGCGATCGCAGGCAACGGTGGGAAGCGATCGAGGAACACGAAACTCCACCGCACTCTGGGGTCGAGCCATGATCAGGGTTGTAATCACCTGCTGCACTAACTCATGCAAATTTACGGGTTGTCGAACTAACTCGGCCCGTCCTAGACGAGAAAAATGGAGGAGTGAATTGATCAGATCTTCCATGCGTTGGGTTAGCCGCACCAACGTTTGCAGTTTTGCCACGCCATCTTCGTCCAGGGCTGCTTCATAGTCCTCCATGAGAAAATTGGCATAGTTATGAATGCCGCGTAGGGGTTCCTTCAAATCATGCGAAGCGATGTAGGCAAAAGAATCGAGATCTTCATTACTCCGCTGCAATTCAAAATTCATCAATGCCAGTTCATCAGCCTGTCGTAACACCACTCCGACAATCAGGCTACGTAGCTCGCTAGCAGCCTCAATCTCAGCCGCTTTCCAGGGCAATGAGCATCCATGCACTGTTTCCTGCCATGCTTCAAAAGATTGGCGCGGCGACATCCGTAAACTGCCATCCTCTAAGACTTCTACCGGCTTGTTTGGATTTCCTCCCCAATTGACTGTTTGAATCACTTCTGGACGAAACCACAGAATATAGTTTTGGTGAACTTTAGAAATCTCCAGGGCCAATAAACCGCTGGCGATCGTCTTAAATGACTCTGCGGCAGGATACTGTTTCGACAGGGATTGGGTGGCAAACAGACTATGCTGTAAGTGAGATTTAATCCAACTGAGCAAGGTACCTACTTCTGTTTCTGAAGGGGTTTCACCCACTTGAATACACTGATTGCCGCTATATATCACTGCTCCGGTTGCGCCAACCAGATCGAGCAGTTGAGCACCTAGCTGCATCATCCCATCTAAAAAATATTCAGACTGAGACAACGCTTCAATAAATTGAGTTTGCAACGATTTCAATTGCCGCTTATAGTCAATATCCTCATTGTTCTCTTTATTGTAGAGTTCAATCGACATTACCTGTCCAACAAACTCACATATTGTTCGAATGTTGCAAGGAACATATTTAGGGGACGAATGATGGCAGGCAATCAATCCCCAGAGCTTTTGATCTTGAATCAGAGAAATGGACATGGAGGCAGTAACCTCCATATTTTGCAGGTACTCCAAATGCATTGGAGAAACACTCCGCAACACCGATAAACTGAGATCAAGCGGGGCGTTCGTTAAGGGATAATCCACTGGCATCAAGGCAACGGGCTGATAGCGTGATGTTGGAATTAACCGCAGCCAGTTTAGGGTATAGAGTTGTTTGGCTTGGAGGGGAATGTCAGTAGAGGGATACCGTAAGTTGAGATAGGAAGTTGCTTGATCCGTATCTTCAGCAATCACGCTGCCTGCACCATCTTGATCAAATCGATAAACCATCACCCGATCGAAACCCGTAATTCTGCGAATTTCCTTCACCACAACCTCGCACATCTCTAATAAACTAGCCGCTTTTTGAATGCGCGTGATAGTTCCTTTCGTCTGTTGATAAAAGTCAAAAAAGTCTGTCTTGCCCTTTGCTTTTTTAGGCTCTAACTCTAGAACAATCGCCGACCCCGAACGGTGAATAATCCCATCACAATGAAGTAGTTTATCTGAGCATTTGATCGACAAATCTAGAGGATTGATGCTCTCAAAATCCTCTGATAAACATTGATGAATTAGCTTGATTTGCTTAGCAGACAGCAAATCCGATAGACGCTTGCTTAATAAATCTTCAGGCAAATAGCCAATTATTTCCTGAGTATTAACACTTAATTGGACAATTTCCAGGGTAGGCTCTTGGAGGACTAACAAAATTCCATGCGGTTGAATTGAACCTGGAATGTGGATTGGTTCACGATCGCAGTTAGTGAGATCAATTGTTTTGTCAGTCATCCTCAGCTTTCCCAAATCCTTACTACTTTGATAATGCCACCAGGAAATATTAAGTCAACTTGAATTCTGCAAGCCCTCGATCGTCTCTTTCAACCAATCAATATAGGTTTGTTCGCGACGCATTACCAGTTCCAGAACCCGTTGATGCAGTTTTGGGTTCCGAGCGGTCACCTGCTCCTCTGGAAGATCGATCGCCTCACATTCAGCCAGCTTATCGCGTCGTGCCATTAACTCTTGTTGCAACAAATAGACGATCGCCCGATCCGACAATTGATCGGCTGGTAATTGACTGGCGAGATAGAGCTGCACCAGCAATGGTTCTCGCAAAATGGGTGAAGGCTGATGGGACTGGAGCCACCGAATTAGCTCTGCCTCCCCTGCTGCAGTTACCTGATAAACCTTGCGATTGGGTCGATCGTGCTGAATTTCGATCGTGCAAGCAATCCAGCCCTGCGCTTCGAGTTTGTCTAGCGTCCGATAGATTTGAGCCTGATCGGCTGGCCACAAATGGGCAATGCACTGATCAAAGCACTCAGTTTTAAGGTCATAACCAGTCCGCTGCTGTTGCTGGAGCAGACCAAGAATTACATATGCAAGAGACATAGCGGGTTTACCGATCCAACTGTAGGGGTAAGCCCTACCCCTGAAATCAATATACTCCTATGCTATTATAAGATTAATCATATATGGGACGAGTTGAAGCGGAAGTTCGTCTGAGTACCAATCTGTCCTATTGCCAACCTGAGGAGGCAATCCGATGACCTCACAAACTCACCTATTTCGAACGGTTGCAGGAATCATCAATAGCGTTGAGACGTTTGAAGGGGCAGGCTTTCTAGTCCGCCGTCCTTTTCCAAAAAGCAGTTTCTCAGAGTTCGATCCCTTTCTCCTGCTTGATGAGCTGGGACCGATCCATCTCAAACCAGGGCAAGCAAAAGGGGCACCCGATCACCCCCATCGTGGGTTCGAAACTGTTACCTATATTTTGGCAGGTCGGTTAGAACATCGAGATTCCGAAGGCCATAGCGGTTTGCTGCATCCGGGTGATGTGCAATGGATGACCGCAGGGGCAGGTGTGGTGCATTCGGAAATGCCTGAGGCAGAATTTACTCGAACTGGCGGAAGGCTCCATGGGATTCAACTCTGGGTCAACTTGCCTCAATCGGATAAAATGTCACCTCCTCGCTATCAAGAAATTCCAGCCGATCAGATTCCGTCAGCCCAAACAGAAGATGGATCGGTTCAGGTGCGAGTCATTGCTGGAGAAGCCCTGGGAGCAAAAGCGCTGATTGAAACCCGTACCCCGATCATCTATCTCCACTTCACTCTTCAGCCAGGAGCGACGATCGTTCAAACCGTACCGCAAGCTTATAACGCTTTTGCCTATGTGCTGGATGGATCGGGTGAATTTGGGAGCGACCAGGAATCTGGAAACGACGGACAGATGGTGCTCTTTGCCCAGGATGGAGAAGAAGTTATCATAACCAACCCTGCTGAGGCACAACAACCTCTAGATCTGCTCCTGATTGCTGGCGTGCCACTGAATGAGCCTGTCGTGCGCTATGGTCCTTTTGTAATGAACACCAAAACCGAAATTCAACAGGCAATCGACGATTACCGCAATGGAAGGATGGGAAAAATCCATGCTTAACACACTACAAATTCGGATTCATCAGCATCAATTTCTCAGCACTCTACGGAACAAGCTATTGCACTTGCATAAAGTCCTGCTGGACATGGAACAAATTACCTATGAGCAAGTACGGGGAAAGGTTTCCAGAGGCGAACTTTTACAGTTGGTGATCGACCACGATCAATTTGCCTGGTTGCACCAAATCTCAGAACGCATTGTGCAAATCGATGAAATGCTGCGGGCCGACGAGCCATTAACGCTAGACAAGATGATGGCGATCGCCAGAGATGTTCAAGCACTGCTGACTCCCGACGATCAAGGTGATGATTTTGCGGTTAAATATTATGCCGCATTTCAACATAATCCTGATGTTGTGTTGGCTCATGCTGATGTCGTAAAACTGCTAGTCGAGCCAGTTTAGCAGCCGCTAGTTTCACAGGCTCCGCTATTAGCTATAAGCCGCTAGCAAACCTCAGCCGCTTTTCCTGGATGACGCATGAGCGTGACCGGAATAAATGGAAATAGCGTAGACATTAGCTTCGTCAAACCAAACTTCCATTTGAGAGCGTGGGGCAGTTGTTGCCAGCCGATCGGAATAAAACCCAATCTCGTATAAAACTGGACTAATCGACTGCCCACGCATTCTAGATAAAGCGGCTGAGTAGCCTGCTGAATTAAATATTGAGCTAAATAGGTTCCTAAACCCTGGTGACGCCAAGCTGATCTAACAACCAGGCTACCGAGTTCCTGAGCTGCTTCAAAACAGCGCAACTGCCCACAAGCAATAATCTGGTTCTCGAATTCGATTACCCAAAACTGCGACCAGCGTAATTGAGTCGGATCGAGCTTTGCTGCCAGCACTAGCTTCCGAATTACCCAAATATCTTGAGCGCGAGCGGGGCGAAGATCGTAGCCTGGTAAAAGATGAGCCATTGATTAAACCAAGTTTGTCAATAAGAGTTCTGTTAATCAAGCAACTAATCCAGCAAAGATTCAAGCTGTCCTACCAGCTTTTCCAAAAGCTTAGCTTTTTTAGGATCCTCCCACACCTTGGCCTGCTTTAGCTTGCGATAAACAACCTGCATTCGATCGGGCAATTTCACCACTTCAGAACTCACAGGCTGATTTCGTAAAGTTTGCAGGCGCTTTTTGATCTCTCGGACTGAAAGATTCGTTTGCACCGTTTCCTGTAGAAGCTGCGATCGTTGCTCCTGATCCCGCAATTGAGCGATCGTCCTAGCTTTTGTGTATTCAATTTCACCCTGGCGCAGCGAATCCAGAACTTCTCCAGGCAAATTCAATAACGGCAAGCGGTGGCTGCGAAAGCTATCTGGAGTGAGTCGGCCAATTACAGAAAAGACATGTTCGATCGTCTGCCACTGACTACGAACAACGTTGTTCGTAATTTCAGTTCCCTGTTTTTGCAGGTTAGCCACATGATTTAGCAGCGAAATAACTTCAGCCGGAGAACATTCGAGTCGCACAGAAAGCAGCTGAAGGATCGCTTCTGTCTCTTCAACCGGATTCAGATCCTCCCGTTGCAAGTTCTCCAGAATCGAAACCTGGACAGCATCCTGATCATCCAAATCGCGAATCACGACTGGCACTTTATCCAGTTTCAGATCTTGAGCCGCCCGATAGCGACGTTCCCCCGCAACCAGCTCGTATTCCCCAGAAGGAAGCGGTCGCACGAGCAGGGGTTGAAGAATGCCATGTTCTTGAATCGAGACAATCAGACTTTCCATCGCCTGAGCAGAAAAATAGCGTCGGGGCTGTTGAGCTGGGAGATGGAGCTGATCCAACGGCAAATACTGCTCGGCCAACTCTGTTCCAGTGACCTGACTGCCACGAGTCACGCCAACAAAATCTAAAAACTGCTTCGTCTTGTTGGGAAATTCCACCTCATCTGCCATCGAGGGACGACGCTTAGACATACTCAAACTCGCTCCGCAATCAAGTTCGCAATGGTTTGATAGGGCTGAACCAACTTCTTCTCACTGCTGTATTGATGAATTGGCTCGCGGGCCAGATTCGATTCAGGAAATCGTACAGATTTGGGCACCGGGTCAAAGATTTTAATATCTGTAAGTTTGGTGCGCAAAGTTTTCAGGGCATCTTGAGTCGTAATCGTTCGATCGGCCATGGTCGGCAGGACTCCCAAAATTTGCAGATGGGGATGAGTATCTTCATCTCGCAATCCATCGATCGTTTCCAAAAGCTGTCGCAATCCCTCCAGAGCAAAAAACTGGCACTGCACCGGAATTAAAACTGCATCTGCCGCCATCAGGGCATTCAGGGTAAGCATCCCCAAGCTAGGAGGACAATCCACCAAAATAAACGGAAACATCTGGCGGAGCGGATTTAGCTTCTTCCGTAAAATTCGGCTATTGTCAGCAACCGTCAGGATTTGTTTCTCGCCGGTTGCTAAAGAGATATCAGCAGGCAATAAATGAATGCCTGAATCAGTCTCAATCACTGCGGCTAAAGCCGTTTGTTTCCGATCGATCAAAACCTCATAAGCTGTCGTTTGGCCAGAGGCAATCCGGACACCCAGGCCAGTGGTCAAATTTCCCTGCGGATCAAAATCTACTAAAAGACAGGGGCCACGCTTCGCTAACAACCCACCCAACGCGATCGTAGAGGTTGTTTTTGCGACTCCACCCTTCTGATTGGCGATCGCGATGATCATGTTTCACCCGATAACAGCGTTTTTTCAAAAATAAGATCTGCTCACTGGACTGATTTTATGCCAGATATAAGGAATTGCACACTACACACCTTACTCTTTTACAGAACTTCCCTTTCTACTCAGCAAAGCAATGCTAAACGTCACTAAAACAACCCCAAAAATCTGTAAAGCCCCCAGCGTCTCTTGAATCGTGAACCAGGCTAATACCACCGTTAAAGCAGGATTACTGGCTCCAATCATGGAAGCAGTCGTCGCTCCAATTAAACGAATGCCAAAATTGTTGAGCAAATGTCCTGTGAACGTGACAAAGGCGGAGAGAAATCCTCCAATCCACAGCGGTTGCCAAGCCAGATTCTCATGCCCATGCCAAAACAGCAAAGTGATGCCAGAGAGCACGAGCGTCGTCGCAAAGCTAATCCAGGTAAAAGGAACGGGGTGCAATCGTTCAAAACTGCGTTGGGCAACCACTGTATAGAAAGCATAGGCGACTCCCGATGCCAAACCAGTAACCATCCCCATCCCATAGTTATGGTTACCCACCGAATGGGTCAGAGGCAATGTCAAAAAACTACCCAAGAGGACCAACCCCATAATCACCCATCGAAAAAGAGTGGGCCGATCGCCAAACCACCGCCACGATAGCAATGCTGTAAAAACAGGGTAGGTAAAAAATAGGGTGAGCGCAATCCCCGTTGGAATCAAACCAATGGAAACATAGAGCAAGGCCAGATAAAGAAACATTAGCAGCCCACAAATCAATGCCTGCCAGCACACTCGTCGATTCTCTACCTTTAAAAGATTAGAAATATCTTGCCAAATTGGTGGGTAAAGCCTGGACGCTAAACCTGCCATTAAGGGAACTCCCAGCAGCATTCTCATAAACATCAGGAGGAAAGAATGCTGAAGCGACGGAGTGACAAAGCCTCCAGTCTGAAAGACACCTAGGACCATCTGCTCGTGAAACAAAATCCGGACGATCACGTTTTGAAAGCAGAAGAAAATTGAAGAGAGCAGAACAATGAAAAGACCTAACACAATCAATACAGGCTGCAAAAACTTCTTGATTCTAGCCAAAAAAGAAACGGAGAACCGTTCGATGAGTGAGCAGTTTTAAATCGTGGGTTAGGGGCTACTTAAAGCCTTAACGGCTCATAAAACTGAATTAAATGTACCCTAATTTAGACAGACTCAGGACTCCAGATCCGACTTCTTCACCTTGCCAAGATAAACACTTTTGTGGGTTCTACCATACCAATATCTCAGATAGCGGTAGGGGCCATATCCCCGAATGTATTTATCTTCAAAGCTGCCTTTTCCACCTCGAATCCCACGACGATTTAACGCTTCCTCTTTTTGCTTCCTCCGATCGCTTGCCTTTTTTGCCATTTCTGTTTCTGCCTGATCAAAAGCCTGCAGGATCGCAATTAGCTCCAACCGATCGAATCTGGAAAGTTGAACTGCCTGTGCAGCAATGATTTGTAAATCAGAAGAGGAACTTGTCATACTTCCATCCAAAAATTTTAGTTAGGGTCCACTAAAAATCAAGCTCAATCGTTTCTCTGGGGATTAAATAGCCCCTAACCAGATTCAGTTTTAGGCGAGCAATCTGGAAAGCCTATTCCAGACAGGTCAAATTTTTCATTTACAGTAGCAATCTGAGAAATGTATTTTTGCCAATGGCTGAATACATAATGTTTAGATTCAGTGAGCTGCTTCAGGATATTCTGCTGGTCCGAGCGGATAACTTCAGCATAATATCTAGAAATGCCTGTTTCAGCCGACTTAGCAACTGGATTAACTCCTAGCTCCTTTGTGCTTACAGAAGGGTTTTCAACAGGTTGGCTATCTGAAACGGAAGTGAATGTTTTTCCAGGGTGCTCTGATCCAGCCGCAGAGAAATATAGATCTACTATATCTGGGGGTGGATCAATAACAGAATCAATACTATTAGCGTCTAATGTTAAAATATGCTTCTCAGAAGTTTTTCGATCGCTTTTTTGCCATTCTTTGAAGATCATTTCTCGATCATCTTGAGGAGGTTGAAATTGATAAACTCGTAAACCGCCTCGTCTTCCATCCTCTGCTCGATCGCGACGGATACAATTTAATTTGAGCCCAAGTTTACTCAGTAGTGCTTGAACAATCTCGATCGGCGACATTCGCTCTGAGACAGTCAGATTGAACAGTGTCTTAATGTCCTGCTTGTACTGGAGACAATAAGACATGACTTGCTGGACATCTGAATCTGTTGCGCGGACCTGACGTTGCAGATCAAGAAAATTCAAAATTCCTAACCCTTTCAAGGCTTCTACCTGAGCCGTGAGCAAACGGATATCCTGGAGAACAACCTTCCCATTGCCTCGATTCAGGTGAAGCTGCCATTCCTGGCGATCCTGTAACTTTACCCATTCAGAATTGTGGATTAGGTAATAATGCAGCCTGAGTTTTTGAAACCACCCTTCATCATCTTTCATCTTTAAATCCGAGGTGACTGGAATGGCGTAGCGTTTCTTCAGCTCATGTTTTTGAATGGCACATCGCTCCAGCCAGGTTTTCGATCGTTGATCTTTCAGTAACTCATAATCAAAGTTCTGAATTTCTGGTGCCGATGAGACGGCGATTGCATCGTGAACCCGACAATCGTTGCGGACCTGGCTCATTTCTACAAAGATCGCCTGACTGACCAACTCAGGGCAGGCTTCTGTCCCAACCACTGTTAGATTATGACCTTCGAGTTCTAAACCTTCAATCAGGCGCTGGCGAAATTTCCAAAGGGAAGCATTAACTCGGGCAGCCATTCTGGCCCAGGTTCTTAACGTAATTGGATCGGTTTGGCGATCGATATCAAAATCGACATCTTTTAATAGCGCAATGTTGTATTTCACAAACCTTGTTGTGGAATTGGCAATCTCTTGGTAATTACAGCTACCGTTCCCTACCTTGCCAGGACCGAAGGGGGCTGCCCAAATATAACGAGGAACCGCAGAACGAACGCGAGCTAAAGCTTGACGAGCCTCAGAATCAGGAATGACTCCCTGAAAGATGCCGAAAACCGCTTTAAAGTGAGTTTTATGGTCAATGCTGATACCTGTACCGATCGTAGGTGTGGCAATTACGATGTCATACCGAATGATTGCTGCATTGAGGTGTTCTGCAATTTGGTGAGCTGGATGGCTTGGATCGGTAACCGTTTCTGAATCGATACGTAGGATTCGTTTGTGGGGAAGCTGCTTTTTCAGGTAGGTTTCTAGGGTTTTAGAACTCCAGCGACCCTGTGATTTTTGCGAATCAACACAAACGTATACGGCACTGTCCTCTGCGATCCTGATAAGTTGGGAGATTAGTGGAGCAGGATTGGGGGTTTCATAAAAATGAACCTGCCATGCCTGTTGTGGCTGCCACTCATTCAGAACGATCCATGGAACTGTGAATTGCTCAGCCAGTCCCAGGATGTAATCTAGCCCTACATTCGATAGGTCGGCGTCTTGGGCAATCAGTAACCCTTGTGTGGTGAGAACAGTTTGGACGAGCTGACGCAATGTTTCCAGAATTTTGACTCGATGTTCGTAGCAGGTGGCGGAATTTAATACATGCCAAATCACCTGTTCGAATTCGTCTATGACAACAATTGCCCCTTGCCAATATTGAGGATTAAACCTGGCCTGGGAAAGCGAGTGCAGCGAATCAATACAAAGTCCATAACTGAATTGATCAGTAGTTTCAGACTGAATCTCTTCGATCCAGTGAATGCCAACGTTCCGACAAATCGCGCGCCCAAGCTGAATTCGATGGGTGATAACTAGAACCTTACGGCCCGTTTGAGTGGCTTGCTGAATCAGCTGCTGCAACGCAGTAGTTTTACCCGTTCCTTTCGGACTTTTAATACAAACCAGTCCTGTGTTGGGATAAGAGAGCTGGCTGAGATAGGGTTGGTTGAGTTTGACTGCGATCGGATAAGTTAAGGCCCATTGTTGTTCTGCCTGCCAATGTCTAAAACTCAAGGCTTGCTGATACAAAGCATCGAATGCTTCTGCCCCTTGGGAAAGGATGTAATCATCAACACCTTTTTCAGGACCCGGTAGGCAAATAATATGGGTTGAACAGCCTTCTGTTTGTAATAGTTGTCCTAGTCTGGTTAGAGCGAGTTGAATGTTTTGTAGGGTTGTTGGCCGAATATCGAAATCAAAGCAAAGATAGACAGCTCGATTGGGGGTGGCAAAAACCTGTAGCTCTGGGATCAGCTGACCAGTTTGCCTGCGATAGCCTGTGAAGATTCCAGGTAGGGCAATTGCCGCATAACCTAAGCTGAGTAGACACCCAGCTTTCTTCTCGCCTTCTGTAATCACGACAGGGATTTGCTGCTGTTTCACCCAATGCCAGAATCCCTCTGATCGATCGATCGGCAGGGCCACCTGATAGCGTTGCGCAACCCGTTGCCAGATCAGAGCAGGAACATCCAGTAAGACCAGCCGACTAGACCCTGGTCCCAAAGCAGGGCTGAGATATTTTGCAGGCTGTTGCTTTTCCCGATCTAAGACAGGTGTCGCTGCATCAGGCTTGAATCGGCCCCATGTCATCCGTCGCCCAGTGAAAGGGTCGATTCCACTCACCCACCATCCTCGCAGCGCTGTTCTAGTCTGTTGGCCAAATCGCGTCAGGTTCCAATTGAGCCGTTCGGCGATCGGAAATAAGCTGTCCTCGCTGGGCTGGCTGGCAGTGTCAGTCAAGGTCTCTACGTTCAAACCGATGATGCCGGGGTCAACCCCGCTTTTTAACCACTCCTGGGCATGATCAGGGGCAGCTTTGCCGATCCATCTCTGAACAGGCTCACCTTGATTGCACGGGTTCACCTGCCGATATGAGTCGATCGTTGTTATTTCAGAAACAGACATGGGACGACCCCAATAAACCATTTCCTGGTTATATCAGGCGCGTTTCAGCCACTTTGGCCTCTATGGGTAGCCGTTTGTAATCAACTTGATAACAGTAATTTGTAATCACTTCAGGTGCAGCTTCTGGTTAAATCCGGTCAGCACGGGATCTAGAAACTTTATCTTGGGGGCAGGGGTCTAGAGTGTTTGGGAAGTCCCTCTAGAAAGGGATGGGGTTTGGGGTCTAGAAAGTTTGATTTGGGGGGTCTAGAAGGGGTTGGGAGTGGGTTCTAGAAAGCTTAGGGTCGAGGGTCTAGAGGGGGAATCTCAATAGCTTGGGGGGTAGGTTTTAGAGTGATCTGTAATCGGAGCGTCCATTTGGGGTTCAGGCTCTAGAGTGATTTTGGGCTTCAATGACCGTAAAACCTGGCTTGTATGGACCAATCGTTGTAATCACCCCAAAACGGTGAAGTCACTGATTACGCAAGTTTGCGGCAAAACCATCCCAAAACGGACGATCGCTCAGGAGTTGATTACAGGCTTTGTCTAGACCCTGACCCCCAACCCATGATTACAGATCCTGGTTCTAGAGGCTAACCCCATGATTGACAAATTTGTAAGCGCTTGAATCGATAAAAGCCTTGCTATAACTGACTTAAAGCAATTACTGCTCTAGGCTAACAAGTTTGAGTTGTAATCACTTTCTGTAATCACTCGGCTCCTAGAGCGAATGAGCCAGCTTTGATTACACTCCCTGTAATCACTTCTGTAATCAGGCTTTAGCCCGTCGAACAGCGGCATTGTAGCGTTTCTCCTGAGCCGCTGCCGATTGGAACAAGTCCACCATTGGATAGGGATAATCAATACCGAGTTGCACCCCATACTGCTTTTGTTCAACCGTGGTCAGCTTCCAGGGTTCATGGACTTTTTCAGCGGGAAGGGCTGCTAACTCTGGCAACCAGTGTTTGACATATTCCCCCTGGCGATCGTAATCCTGCGCTTGTTTTGTAATATTGAAGAATCGAAACCCGCGTGCATCGTTCCCGACTCCGGCTGAGTAATTCCAGTTTCCCCAATTGCTGCATACGTCGTAGTCAATCAGCTGCGACTCAAACCATTCTGCACCCATCCGCCAGTCAATCCCAAGATTTTTGGTCAAGAAACTGGCTACATTCTGGCGTCCCCGATTAGACATGAATCCGGTGGCTGCCAATTCCTTCATGTTGGCATCGATTAAGGGGTAGCCTGTCTTTCCCTTCTGCCATTGTTCGAACTGTTGCCAGTCCTGTTGCCAGTTCATTGAGAGGCCTTGTATGCCCGATCGGAGAAAGATGCGGTTCCCATGCTTTGCACCAATGAACCGAAAATAATCTCGCCAGAGCAGCTCAAAAATTAACCAGTAGGTTGAATCGTTGCGTACTCTTGTGTCTTCATACTGCAATACCTGGTTGTAGATGTAGCGGGGCGATAAACAGCCGGTAGCTAACCAGGCAGAGAATTTAGAAGAATAGTTAGCCCCTAACATACCATTGCGGGTTTCTTTATAGGTTTTTAAGAGATCTTGTTGCCAGAAATATTCGTGCAGTCTGGCCAGTCCAGCTGTTTCACCTCCCTGAAAGACCAAAGCAGCACCTGAATTTGGCTGAGTATGTTGTAGGCCCAGGTGGGTTAATGGAGGGATTTCTCCTGGGTCTACTTCTGACGGAAATGGCGGTAGCTGCTGGGGAGGCGGCAATGAGGGGCGGACAAGTGATTGCTTTTCAACCTGTTTACGAAAAGTTGTAAATAATTCTGGGATGTTTGACCGATCGAAAGGCAAATCATCGGGGTGGTAGAGGGTCTGCCCCCAGAACGTTTTGATTACAATATGGCGATCATCTAAGGCTTGTTTAACAGCTGTTTCAACAGCTACCTCTTCTGTGGTGACTTCTTGGTAGTAATAGATTTCGGTAATATTAAGTTGCTCGACCAGTTGTGGAATAACTTGCTCAGGTTTACCCAAGCGAATAATCAAATTGCTATCCAGCGCTTGAAACGAGTGCTGTAGGTTGCTCACGCATTCCACGAGAAATTGGGCACGAATCGCTCCGGTCTTAGGAAACCCGAAAGAAGTGGTGTTGAATTGGCGTGGATCAAAGCAGTAGACTGGAATGGTAACTGCGTTTTTCCGAAGGGCTGCATCAAGCGGGGTATGATCATGCAGGCGCAGATCGTTACGGTGCCAAATAAGAATACGGTTTTTCAAGCGATCGGCTGACTTTAATATTTTTTTACAATTTTATTGTGGCAGCGATGTTGTAATTCAGCAATACTGCCGAAAATTTTACATCTTCTGACAGAATCGGCCACTCAATTTTTACGGTAGTGAAGGTAAAAGGTAGAAAGCATCACCATTTCAAGCCGAGACTTGTGAAAGAATTAAAGGGCTGTAATGTCATAAAGATATAGAGGCGAACGCTTTCAATTGATCAAATTGGGTCAGCTAGCCGCTCGACAACATGCGATCAAGGGGGTTAAGGGCGTAAAAAGTGGTTACCTGAGAGACCAAGTGAGTAATTGAGGCTGTAAATGTGAAACTTAATTTGAACTTTTTGGGAATAAGTAAGATAGTATTGAATTCAAACGAGTCAGTTTCTTGAACAATGATTTCAACTACCAGACGTTCGCCTAATGCTACGCTTGTTACGAAAGATGCAATTGATCAGGCCTCTGATGCATTGCAAGACCTGCCCGAAAAAACTAAAGAAAAACTCTCCTTGAGAGAGGCAGTTGATGTTTTGAGAGACCACATCACGGCTGCCCTTGACAAAGGGTATTCCTATGATGACATTGCAGTAATGCTCGCAAAACAGGGTGTAACGATCGCTCCTTCTTCGCTGAAACATTATCTTGCACGCAGCAATCGACAGCTAAAGGCTAAAGGCGGGCAGACTCGGCGTAGACGGACAATGAAGTCCGTAGAGGAGCCTGTAGAAGAACTGCAAGTTTCAGAACCTGAAGTGATTGAGGCTCCAAAACGTGGCAGGAAAGCAGCAGCCAAGACAACAACGGCTGCTCCAAAAACAACAGCTCGATCGACTTCAACCCGGGCTAAAGCTGTGCCTGCTTCAACTGCAACCCGTAAACGTCGGGGTAAAGCTGGTTCCTAGACCAGTCTGGTTTCTGAACAAGTTATTTGTCTATCTATCCCCAACTTTGCTCACTTCTGTTTACTGCAGGAAAATGAGATGAAAGTTGGGGAAATTTTTAAAAATTTAGCGATTCTTTAAAGCTGGCTGGGTAGCCCCTTCGCAACATCTAGTTAGGTCTATTCTGTAACAGAGTGGCGGGCTCAACTATTGCTGAGCAGAATTAAAAAAATAAAACTATCGGGATCTACTGAAACAGGAGATCCCTCATCATGGTATAAATGTAAAGGTTTTTTAAGCTCCCTCCATGGAATTTTACAGATTCTGGTGTGCTTAGAGGCCGAATTGCTCACTGGGATATGCAGGAGCCTCCTGTCTGGTGGGCATTTGTGGCAGTTTCACTTGGGTTGTGTACTGTACATGGCCCGCTTCTAGATGTGGAGAGTTAATCGAAATACATGACGGCAACGACAGATCACCCTGTAAATTCCTTGCCTGTTTCAGGCAGTGCCAATATTCAACTGAAAGATATTGTCAAATCTTTGCCACGAGAATGCTTCCAAAAAAGCTCTTTTAAGGCCTGGCGGTCAGTTTTGTTAAGTGTGTCTGCGGTAACGCTTGGCTACGTGGCGATCGCCCAAGCTCCCTGGTTTCTGCTTCCCTTCGCCTGGATATTTACGGGAACTGCATTGACCGGCTGTTTTGTGGTGGCTCATGACTGTGGGCATCGATCGTTCGCAAAGCGCCGTTGGGTCAATGACTGGGTTGGGCACATCATGATGCTGCCATTAATTTACCCATTCCACAGTTGGCGTATTCTCCATGATTATCATCATGTGCATACGAATGAACTCCATGTTGATAACGCCTGGCAGCCCTGGACTGTAGAAGCCTTTGAAGGTGCATCTCCGGCGCTGCAAGCATTCTATCAAGCTTTGCGAGGACGCTTGTGGTGGTTAGCCTCGATCGCGCATTGGGCTAAAATTCACTTCGATCTGTCCCAATTTGCAGTTCGTGATCATGCCAAGGTCAAAGTATCGATCGCAGCAGTTGTGATTTTCGCGGCAGTTGCATTTCCGCTGTTGATTGCGACAACAGGCATCTGGGGCTTTGTTAAGTTTTGGCTCTTGCCCTGGTTGGTCTATCACTTCTGGATGAGTACATTTACATTGGTGCATCATACTGCCCCTGATATTCAATTTCACCCGACTGAAACCTGGGATGCAGCCATGGCTCAGTTAGCTGGGACGGTGCACTGCAGCTATCCGCGCTGGGTTGAAATTTTATGTCATGACATCAATGTGCATGTCCCCCACCATATCTCAGTTTCTATTCCATCCTATCAATTGCGGATGGCTCATCAGAGCTTGCTAGAAAATTGGGGTCAGTATATTCGCCAACAGAAATTTTCCTGGGAAATGATGAAGGAGATTGTAGACCACTGTCACCTTTATGACCCGGAAGTGGCTTATCAGTCGTTTACCCAAGTGAAAAAAGGCTAACGTTACATCTCGTCTGTTTTCAATAGAATCATTTCAACAAGGGTTAGAAGTGCTGCTTTCGTGAGTAGAATCTAACCCTTGTTCTATTTTTCAGTATTATTAGGTTTTTCACAGACCGTGACCCCTTGTTCAGTAACCAGGTAGGTTTTGTCGGAATATTCTAAAAGCACCTCAACATGCTCACCCGGTTTGTCATCAATGATTTCGTAATCCGTGGTTTGCATGTCGCTCAACGCAGCAATTGCGTCTTCATCTCCTTGTTGAGACAGGATAGTCAACAGGTTGGTCAAGGTTTGATGGACAGAACGGTAGATTGGTTCAGGCATAGTCAAGCTTGATTAACCTTTTGGAGGAGTATTCTATCGCAACTTTGTCTATTCAGCATTAGTCTATTCAACACTATGCATTTGACGAATGAGACGGGCATAAGTTTCAGCAGGGCGATCGCCCAAATGGTCCTCAACCAGCCGATCAGTGCCTTTCGCAAAGTCGATCGAAAACAAGCCAAATCGGGGGGTGTAGGAGCCCCACTCATAGTTGTCAGTCAGCGACCAGTGCAGATAGCCCAACATGGCAACGCCTTCTTGCAGTAAACGCTTGATTTGCTGCACATGAGCCTCTAAGAATTGGCTGCGTCGTAGCTGATCGGTTCGACGGGTGGCAATGCTGTTATCGGGCTTACGGCGAAGTGCCATGCCGTTTTCCGCAATCAGGATGGGACGATTCAATGTTTCGGCATAAAACTTACAGAAGAAATGGAGACCCTCTGGTAAACTGCGCCAGTCCCACCATTTGCTGGTAATACCACTCATCAGCCAGCCCCGAAAGTCTTTGGTTTTGAACTCGAAATCGGTGAATGCAGGCAGGCGGAAGAGGTGAGCAATAAACGGATCGTAGTAATCGATCGCTACAAAATCGACCACAGAATCCCGAGGCGATCGATCCAGCTCTCGGAAAAACAGATCGAGCTGATTAACCTCAAATAAGCGATACCCTAACTGATTGGTGATCCAGTGGGTGAGTCGGCCTAACTGATAGGGAATATCATGCTGGAAAGGCAGAGTGGCTTTCCGCAGTGCCTTTTCCAATTGCTTGGCCTGCTCATGGATGTAGTCTTTCAGCTGCCTGGGTTTAATTTGCTGTTGTCGAAGTTCCAGCAGGTCCCAAATCACCTTTTCCGACCAGTAAAGATCGCTGCAATAGGTATTAAGTGAAACTTGGGGTTTGGACCACCCGGCGGCATTATAGCAATCATGAATTAGGTTATAAGCTCGCACATGAGCGGCCAGCATGTGGTTATATGCTTGCAAGATGGCCCGAACGCCCATAGCAGGGCCCGCCGGGAATTGCCGATTCAAATAGCTGTTGGGAACCAGAATGTTAGGTTCATTGATGGTAATATACCAGCCGATCGGTGGCAGCTGGTAATGCTCGGTCAGGCGACGATTCAGCCGAGTAACGGTCACTTGAACATATTGAATAAACAAATCGATCGTCTCTTCTTGCAACCAGGCGTCCAGTCCTAACCAAGCCGGATGGGTGAAGTGATGCAGGGTAATAATCGGCTCCAGGCCATAGCGGCGACAGGCGGCAATCCGATCGGCATAGGCATCGATCGCGCTGTAATCAAACTCAGGAGCAGGACCGGGGTGGGGATAGGGAGAAGGTTGAATCCGCGCCCATTCCAGGCTCATCCGAAAGGAATTTAGCCCTATTTGATGGCAGCGCTGAAAATCTTCTTCATAGCGGGTCCAAAACTCAGCGGCCTGGTGGGTTGGCATCACGCTTTTATGGGCCTCGCTGAGAGACCAGTTGTTTTGAGGTTGGGCCGCACCGTTATAGCCGCCCTCACTTTGATAGCCAGACGTTGCGACTCCCCAAAAGAAAGGCTTCTTAGGGGTTATGGAAGGATGGGTCATACGATTCTAGTTGTTCGATCGGGGAAGACGGTGAGATTGCCAGGTGTTGAGAATATGTTCCGCAATGTTTAAGGCAGCGCGAGGCTGACCAATCTCCAGTGCGGCCTGCGTCATTTCAGTTAATCGCTCTGGGTGGTTGAGCAGATATTGCACTGCAGGAGTTACCATTTCGAGCAATCGGAGCTGCACCCCAGCACCAGCGGCTGCAATCACATCAGCGTTTTGTTCTTCTTGACCAGGAATTGGATCGACGATCACCATGGGCGTGCCGCGGGCCAGAATTTCGCTGGTAATCAGTCCGCCTGCTTTAGTGATAATCAGGTCACTGGCGACGACCAAATCATCAACATAATCAATAGTGCCCAATTTCAATAACTTAGCGGTTGGACTGTCTGTGAGATCGGACATGGCTTCCAACAAATCCTGATTGCGGCCAGCGGCGACAATCACAGTGCTGCCATGCAGATGCTCCAACAGATTGGTCACCATAAAGCGGACCCGACGAGGGTTCAAGCCACCCCCAAAGACCGTAATCACCGGACTATCCAGTGGCAAATGACGCCGCGATCGCACTTCCGCTTTCGATTTGGGTTTCATGATTTCCAGATTGACTGGAATGCCGGTGATATGCAGGAGGGTCGGATCGATGCCTCGCTGGATCAGAAAATTGGCACTCAGGTCATTGGGAAGATAGTAGCCGTTGACGCCATAGTTAATCCAGGTGCTATGGGCGATCGTGTCAGTTACAACCACGTACTGAGGTTTAGAAACTTCATCTTCCTGATCAAGTAATTGCAGTAACCGGCTGGGAATCTGCTGAACACAAACCACAACATCCGGATTAACTTGCCGAATAAATTGGCCTAGCTTACGAAAAAAAGGTCGTTCCAGTCTGGCCCAGGTCAGGTTACTGTCGAGCGATCGTTCCAGGTCGCCTACATCACTGCCTTCATAAAAAGCTTTGTAAAGTTGAGGTACCTTCTCACTCAACTGCTCATAGATTTGAACCACCGTACCCCGATAGACTGAACTTGCGTAGGCCAGCGCATCTTCAGTTTGAACTTCCACTTCCGGAAATTGGCGAAATGCCTCAGTCAGTGCCTTAGCCGCGCTAACATGTCCCGAACCGAGTGAAGAATAGAGAATCAAAATTTTGATCATGGGCGCTCATGCTGAAAAACGCAAGTTGCATCTATATCATAGGTAACAGTCGGGGTGATCAATCAGCAAAACCCATAAGGTAGAGAATTTTCCTTTTCCAGCAGGTTTTCTAGCCAAGCCGCATCGATTGCTTCCAGCGAAAACATGCTATCTTTGAAAGCTAATCGGTTCTAATGGGGAGCAGCCATTAGACGCAAGGGGGAAAGTGCAGTGCAAATCTGCCGCTGTCCCGCAACTGTGAGCCAATTTGAGATTGCCGATTTGAAATTTTAGATCAAGTTGCTTCGCTGAATCAGGCTTCGATCAGCTTAGCCACCCAGTCCAAAATCGAAAATCAAAAATCGAAAATTGCGCCAGCCAGGATGCCCGCCGATCGCAGCAGCTCTACTATTCTTTCTGCGAGGTACAGAAGTGAGTCATACGTTATTTGTTTGCACGACCTGTGCGAAGGTCTGTGTAAATGGTGTTTCTTCTGGTCAGAAATCTGCTGGCCAAACCGTGGCTCCTCCGAGTGGCGGACAACAGCTTTTTGAACAATTAACCCAGCTTTCTCAACAGTGGGAACTGGCCGATCGCTTTTCGATTCAGCCGGTTGCCTGCATGTTTGTTTGTGAAAAGTCTTGTGCAATTTCGTTCTCCGCACCCGGCAAGTATACTTATTTATTTGGCAATTTGGGCCTGCATGATCCATTACCTGCGATCCTCGATTGTGCAGCTAGCTATTATCGCCACCCGGAAGGATTACTCCCCTATGGCAGCCGCCCCGAACCGCTGAAGACAACGGTACTGGCTCGAATTCCGCCTCATCCCGAATTGCGATCGTCCGCTCAGTCCGATTCCATTCCAGTTTCTCTCCAAACGGTATCCCATCATGCATAAAATTCCTGTTACAGTCATTACCGGTTTTTTAGGGGCAGGCAAAACCACGCTCGTGCGTCATTTGTTGCAGAACAATCAAGGACGACGGATTGCGGTCCTGGTGAACGAATTTGGGGAGATTGGCATCGATGGAGAATTGTTGCGATCCTGCCAGGTTTGCGATGAGGATGAAGATCCCAACCGCAACATCCTGGAACTGACGAACGGTTGTCTCTGCTGTACGGTCCAGGAAGAGTTTTTGCCAACGATGCAGGAACTCTTGAAACGGCGCGATCGGATTGACAGCATTTTGATCGAAACTTCTGGTTTAGCTTTACCGAAACCCCTGGTGCAAGCCTTTCGCTGGCCAGAAATTCGCACTGGAGCTACGGTGGATGGGGTCGTGACGGTAGTGGATTGCGAAGCCCTGGCCAACGGACAGTTTGTGGGAGATCTGGAAGCGCTGGAGGCTCAACGTCAGGCCGACGACAGTCTGGAGCATGAAACGCCGATCGAAGAGTTATTTGAAGATCAGTTGGCCTGTGCTGATCTGGTGTTGTTGACCAAGAGTGACTGTGTCGATGCAGAGGCGCGCAGCAAGGTGCAGCAATGGTTGCAGCAAGCAGTTCCAACGGGCGTGAAAATTGTCCCCTGTCAGCAAGGGCAGATCAATCCCGATGTGCTGCTAGGCTTCAATGCGGCAGTGGAAGACAACCTGGACAGTCGACCCAGCCATCACGACACGGAAGAGGAGCATGAGCACGACGACAACATCAACTCGGTGCATCTGGTGCTCGATCGTGCTTTTGAGCCTTCTGAGTTAGTTGGCCGCCTGGAAAACTTAGTGCAGCAGCAAGAAATTTACCGGATTAAAGGCTTTGTCTCGGTGCCCAACAAGGCAATGCGATTAGTGTTGCAAGGGGTCGGCAAACGATTTGATTACTTTTACGATCGGCCCTGGCAACCCAGTGAAACCCGGCAAACGAAGCTGGTATTAATTGGTGAAGCGCTGGACGAGCAGCAGGTTCAAGCCGCGCTGGCGGAATAGGTTTGAATAGTGCCAGCGTCTCGCTCGCAGACAAGATCTCCGCTGAGACCTTCTAATCGTAGTGGCGAGGTGTGTAGACCCAGGGTTGGGAGTTCGATCGTTGAATCACTCGGGTCTGACTCGACCCAATTAAAATCACGGTACGCATGTCGGCGGATTCGGGTTCCAGGTCTTTCAGCGTAGTCACAGTGACAGTTTGGCCCGATCGGCCTAAATTACGAGCCAGCACAACCGGCGTTTGGGGCGATCGATGTTGCAACAGCACGTCTTTCGCCTTTTCGAGCTGCCAGCGACGCTGTTTGGAAATGGGGTTGTAGAAGGCGATCGCAAAGTCGGCCTGGGCGGCAGCAGCAATCCGCTGTTCAATCACCGTCCAGGGTTTGAGCAGATCGGACAGGGAAATCGCGCAAAAATCATGTCCCAATGGTGCCCCAACCTGAGCGGCAGCGGCCTGCATGGCAGAAATGCCGGGACAGACCTGAATTTCAATAATGGACCAGTTAGGATTGTTGTCTCGATCGATCACTTCGAACACGGCGGCAGCCATCGCAAAAATTCCTGGGTCACCGGAAGAAATGACTGCAACCGATCGACCCGTGGCGGCTAAATCTAAGGCAGCTCTTGCCCGATCGAGTTCTTCCCGATTATCGGATTCGTGGCGGTTTTGCTGCGTTCGCCAGGGTTCCGCTAAATCCAGGTAGGTTTTGTAGCCGACCCAATCGGTGGTCTTCTGCAATGCAGCCTTTACTTCTGGCGAGATCCAGTTGGGTCCGCCCGGTCCAGTCCCAATGATCACCAATTTTCCCGGAGCCCGTCCGATTTGCTCGACTTCAATTGGAGTGTCGGCAACGGCGATCGCCCAATCTGTCTGATCGATCAACAATCTGCCTTCAGGACCAGCCGCAGTGAGAGCCAGCAGGGCTGCTGTGGATTCTGGACTCTCCAGATCAGTCGCCTTGAAAAAGCGAATCGGGATTTGAAAATGTTGGGCGATCGCCTGAATTTCGGGTTGTCCAGCCTCAGACTGCAAAACAAATAAACCGGCCAGGGATTGAGTCGCTAATCCTGCTTCTGTTAAAAGCATCTGAATGCGATCGCCGGAAACTGAGGAGGAAGCGAGGCCGATCGCCAGCGTTTTGGGATGATAAACCAAACAGGTTGGAGAAGGTTCCCCAATGCGTTCTGAAACCTGAAGCGTATGAGTTGCACTGTCCTGTAATGGCAACTGACTGGCTGTAATCCAGGGGGCATGGCCTTGCAGCTGCACGGATTTTCCGGCCAGCAGATCGGCAATGAAGGTTTTGGCATCTTCTGGATTTGCCAACACATAGCCAGAGGGCGGCGACAATAATGCTGTTCTAAACCGGATATCCCCAGTAGTTGTAATTGCAGCCTGCACTTCGAATCCAGCGGCAATTTGGCGGGCCAGATCGTTCACGCCCTGTAGTCCACCCAGCAGCGGCACCACAGCACTGCCATCTTCAGCGATCGCAATTACAGGCGGCTCTTGCCATTTGTTTGTTAGGGCTGGCGCAAGGGTGCGAATCAGAATCCCGGCGGCACAAATGCCAATGATGGGTGTACCCTGAGCAAACAGTTCCCGTAAGGTATCGCCAAAATTCTCAAAGGTGATATCAACAGTAGTAGTGCGATCAGTCAGACCATAGAGTGTTGCGTTGGGTAAAATGGCCTGAATGCGTCGGCCTAAGTTGGCACTGGTTTGATTAAGAGCAATGATGGCGGCAGGGGACATGGGATTGGCGAAATGCTTAAATTTCTGTTTCGTTAGGCTGCCATTGACTGGGAATGACAATGATCGAGAAATAGGGCACGGTGGCTGGATCGACTTGATCGATCGGTACAATTCGTTGTTGAGCGCTGGTGGCCCGTTCAATATAGCGAGCCCGTTTGTCGAGTCCGAGTTGCTTTAGCACCCCATAGACTTTGGGAAAATTACGCCCCATTTTCAAAATCACTGCTGCATGAGCAACGGCCAGTTTTTCGGCTAAAACTTCAGCGGGCAAAATGCCCGATAGGACCATGAACACGTCGTTTCGATAGGTCAACGGGGTTCCTAAAGCAGCAGCGCTGGCCATAACCGAGGAGATACCAGGAACCACTTCAGTCGGAAAGCGATCGACCAATCGGTTAAAGATGTACATGAATGTGCCATAGAAAAAAGGATCGCCCTCACAAAGCACGGCAACGTCCCGACCGGCCTGAAGGTGTTCAGCTAACATTTCGGCGGCTTTATCGTAATAGGGATGGGAAGATTGCTCTAATTTGAAGGGGAAATACATCGGCACTTCAATTTGTTCCGGCAGCAAATATTCCGCCACGATCGATCGAGCCAAACATTTGCCGCCATCCGACATGGGATAGGCCACGACTGGGACCGATCGCAACACACGAAAAGCCTTCAGCGTCAGTAATTCCGGATCACCCGGACCGAGTCCCAAACCATAAAGTTTTCCAGTCTGCATCGTTATTCCTCCTCTTTCGCAAGTGCATTCACAGCAGCAGCAGCGATCGCACTGCCACCCCGTCGTCCGTGCAGCGTAATAAATGGCACGCCTCGACTGTTGACTGCCAATTCGGCTTTCGACTCCGCAGCGCCCACGAATCCGACGGGTAATCCTAAAATCAAAGCGGGTTTGGGTGCTCCCTGATCCAGCAGTTCCAGTAGGCGAAATAAAGCAGTTGGAGCATTGCCGATCGCTACGATCGATCCAGCGAGATGGGGTTGCCACAGTTCCAATGCCGCAGCCGATCGGGTGTTGTTAATCTGAGCCGCAATGGTTGGAACCTCAGCAGCCTGTAGTGTACAAATCACCTCGTTGTTGGCTGGCAGACGGCTACGAGTCACGCCTTCGGCAACCATGCGTGCATCACATAAAATAGGTGCACCGTTCTGTAGGGCCGATCGACCTTTCAAAGCAGCTTCGGGTGAGGCTTCGAGGTCTTTAACGATATCAACCATGCCACAAGCGTGGATCATCCGCACAGCAACAGAAACGAGATCCGCCGGTAGATGAGACAGATCAGCCTCGGCCCGAATTGTGGCGAACGATTGCCGATAAATTTCATTGCCATTACGGATATAGTCGATCATAGAGCAGCCGCATCCTGGAATAACCGTTGCAAGTCTAAACGGTCGAACTGCCCGACGAATGTTTGAAACGAATCTTGCGATCGGTCTTGATAAATCTTCAGGATCTTTTGGATCAGGTTAGGAACTTCATCGGCAGGAACATCTGAGAATAGTTTTCTGCCAAAGGGTGACTCTCCTGCACCAACATAGACATGGTACGCTTCAATCGCTTGGTTCGATGCGGCTTGAGCGGACTCAACCACTGTTCCCAACAAGGCAATATCGCTCTGATGATGCTGGGCGCAAGATTTTGGACAACCGCTAAAGTAAATGTTGATCGGATGCGGAAGTTGGGTCGCTTTAATGGTTTTCAGCAGTTGCAAAGCATGCGTTTGAGTCTGAGTCGCCGAAGCCGCGCAGCCCGGTTTTCCAGCACAGGCGACTAAAGCACCGCCGGGATGGGTTGGCTGACTGGAGAGGCCAATTTGTTCGATCGCCTGCTGAAGGGTAACAACCTGATGTTCAGCCACATTTGGGATCAGCAAATTTTGCCAGGGAGTCAAGCGTAAAGTGCCATCGCCGTATGTGGTGGCTAATGTAGACAGCCTGTACATTTGCTCGGCAGTTAAAATGCCCAGGGGAACGACCAGACCCAAATAAAACAGACCGGGTTGTTGTTGAGGATGAACTCCCAAATGCTCATAGGACGCGGGTTTTTGAGTAATCGATCGAATAGAGGCGGGTTGAGTTGATTCGATCGCACTCCGGCATCGGACTTGCTGCAAAAACTCATCCCCAAACTCATGCAGAATTTGACGCAACCGGGGCTTCTTGCAAGAACCTTGGATTCTGGGCAAATACTCTAGATAGGTTTGGGCCAATACTGAGACGATCGCTACACCCTGTTCAACTGGCACCCAAATGCCAGGGTCTAATTCTTGCCCTGCTCCCAGGCTCAAATAGACCTGAAATCCCATTTGCCCCAGTGGATTAGCTCTTGCGACGAGCCAGATATCGTTAGGCCGATCGCGCACCGAAGCTGATTCGCCGCCATCTAAGCCAATGCTGAACTTAGGAGAGAGCGCGGCCAGTGCAGGCTGATCAGAAATCTCAGCATCTAGGGCATGAATCCAGGGACGAGTATCGAGTTGGGCGATGGGATCGAGTCCAGCAGTTGGACTGGCCATCACATTGCGGAGGTGATCTAAGTTNGGGGTTGGCAGCGGCCAAACTGGATTGCTGCAAGCGTTCCAACCAGTTTGCCGGAATTTCAGCCTGAGGGGTTCTGAACTGAAAATTGGCGCGATTGGTGATTTGCAAAGTGCCGTTGCCGACCTGTTGGGTAAAGTCTGCCAGCTGAGCGGCCTGATGACTGGACAATAACCCGCCTGGTGTCCGAATCCGAAACAGAACGCCATCTTGAGCGGGAACGGCATAAAAGAGGCCGGGACAGACGATCGGATATTGAACTTCGCTAGAGGAAACTGACTCCGTACTCAATTTGCTTCTCCTTCTCTGTGCTACGCAGAGAATAGACCGTTAGTGATGCTGCCCTTTTGGTAACATCGCTTGAGTCGGCATTCTGACTGATGCAATTTTGGATTTTAGATTTTGGATTTTGGATTTTGGCCGAGGCCTCCTCTAAAATCTCAAATCGGCAATCTTCCATTGGTTCACAGTTGCGGCACAGTGCCGGAATCACACCGGACTTTCCCGACTTCAAGCTAAAAGAGCATAGCATAAGCTGAGCGAGGGAAGCGGCAATGCCTCAATCTTTCTTATTGATAATGAAGGGATAGAAATGGCCATGCAGAAGTGGTTGTCAGTGGTGGGAATGGGTGAAGATGGCTGGGCCGGATTGAGTCCGATCGCTCGCACGCTCATTGAACAAGCTGAGTTGCTGGTGGGTGGAGAACGGCATCTGGCCATGCTGCCTGGGGATGATCGAGAACGTTGGGTTTGGGTTTCCCCGATCGCCACCTCCATTGAAAAAATTCTGACTCGTCGAGGTCAGGCAGTTTGCGTCTTAGCTAGTGGGGATCCGCTGTGCTACGGCATTGGCACAACTTTATTGCGGCATATCCCGATCGAAGAAATGGTGATTGCGCCTGCTCAGTCTGCGTTTAGTTTGGCCTGTGCTCGGTTAGGGTGGGCCTTGCCAGAGGTCGAAACGCTGAGCCTCTGTGGTCGCGATCCAAATTTGCTGCATGCGGTTCTCTATCCCACGGCAAAGCTGCTGATTCTGAGTGCCGATCGCCAGACTCCGGCTCTGGTTGCAGAAAAGCTCACTCAGGCCGGATATGGTCATAGTTCGCTCGTGGTGTTGGAGCGGATGGGCGGCAGTCAGGAACGTCTGGTATCTGGAGTTGCGGCTGAGTGGCAGTTCACTGATCTGGCAGATTTGAATACGATCGCCGTGACTTGTGTGGCTGATCCAGGCATACGAGCCTATTCGCGGCAGGCAGGTTTACCCGATACTGCCTATCATCATGATGGTCAGCTCACGAAGCGAGAAGTGCGAGCCGTTACTCTAGCTGCGTTGGCTCCCTTGCCAGGACAGCTATTATGGGATGTAGGGGCAGGCTGTGGTTCGATCGGTATTGAATGGATGCGGTCCCATCCTCGTTGTCGGGCGATTGCGATCGAACAGCATTCGCAGCGCTTACGTTCCATTGCTGAAAATGCGGTAGCTTTGGGCGTCCCCCATCTCCAAATCGTAGCGGGCTCTGCCCCAGAAGCGCTTGATAACTTGCCCCAACCCAACACTATTTTTATTGGTGGGGGTCTCACTGCTCCAAATGTCCTGGAAATTTGCTGGAACGCTTTACCGATCGGTGGCAAACTAGTTGCCAATGCTGTAACGATCGAAAGTGAGCAGCTGGTTTTCAATTGGCAGGCCAAAGTCGGCGGAGAACTCACCCGCATCGCCATTCAACGCGCAGAACCGATCGGCAAGTTTTTGGGTTGGAAAGCCTTATCGCCGATCACGCAATGGGTTGTGGTGAAGGATTAAAGCAAACCGAAATACCTGGTGGTAAAAATTTTGGATTTTAGATTTTGGATTTTGGAGGGATAAACTTTAAGCTTTTAATTACACTAAAAACTACACTAAAAAATTTATAGTATGGTTGCAAAACATCCTGCTCAAATTTTGAGCAACCTCCTCCGATGCAAATTCGAAGTTTGAATAGTTTGGTGCAAGATTGAGTCGAGGCGCTCACGTTCCTATCCCAAAATCTTCTTTACCCCTTCACCCTTTCCCTCACCCAATCGATCGCCTCTTCAACCGTTGTAGTCCGATCGCCCGCTGGTAAAGCTGGACGCTGCACCATCACGACTGGTAACCCTGCTTCTCTAGCGGCCTGAATCTTTGCATAAGTCGCATCACCGCCGCTGTTCTTGCTGACAATCGCTTCAATCCGGTACTGCTGGAGTAGGGCTTGCTCATGGGCGAGGGTGAAAGGACCGCGTTCTAGCAGCAGTTCGCCGGGTGGAATTGGAGGTTGCGGTGGATCGATCATTCGCATCAGGAACCACAGATCGGAGAGGTGAGCAAAAGCAGCGAGTTCCTGTCTGCCGATCGTCAAAAAGATGCGTTGGGCGAGTTGGGGCAGAATGGCAGCAGCAGCCTCATGACTGGCGACTTCAATCCAGCGATCGCCTGAGACGGGTTGCCATGCGGGACGATGTAGCATCAGAAATGGGATTTGACAATGCTGAGCAGCAGTCGCGGCATGCCAGGTGATTTGGGCTGCAAAAGGATGGGTCGCGTCAATTAAGCAGTCAATTTGTTCAGCCTGAAGGTACGCCACCAGACCTTCCACGCCGCCAAATCCTCCCACCCGTACTTGACCTTGTGGTAGGGCTGGAGCACGAGTTCGACCTGCTAAAGAAGAAATGACTTCGATCGCTAAAAATTGGCTTACCTGGGCGGCTAATTCAGTTGCATCGCTGGTTCCACCCAAAATTAAAACTCTCATCGCCATCGCCAAAAACAATTTTGTATCTTGCGTTACAGTTTTAAGCCAGGTAGACTTGCTAGATATTGAATCGCTTAGCTGCAAGGCGCAAATTTATAAGATAACCTCTAGGGTTCCGGTTCGATGGAATGTCTGGTCCGAGAGAGGTACGCTGTCTGGAACGAATGGCTGAGGCCGATTGGTGAAGGGTAGTTGCACGGCGGGAAAAAAGCCCGGGAGACAGGCGCGTTTGCGAAAGGGTTCTTCTCGTATGGCACTAAATTATGACTGATAATCCCTTGTTTCAAAGTCCCGATGGCATTCCCAGTGAAGCACAGCAAGCTTTAGAACGAGAAAGTCGGCTGCCCCTGACTGGGTGGCAACAGGAAGTTAACCAAGGTTTGGAATATGGCTTAGAAGCGGCTGCCAGTATTCGCGATCGATCGATTCCCACTTTTTCACGCGGCGAGTTGCCCCACTATGCAGGCATCAACACTTTCCTCAAGGCACCTTATGTAGAAGATGTGCGGAAAGTAGGCAACTATGATGTGGCCATTGTTGGAGTGCCGCATGACTCTGGAACGACTTACCGACCCGGCACTCGCTTTGGTCCGCAAGGTATTCGCCGGATTTCTGCGTTGTATACGCCCTATAATTTTGAACTGGGTATTGATTTACGCGAGCAAATTACGCTCTGTGATGTTGGCGATATCTTTACGATTCCCGCAAACAACGAAAAGTCATTCGATCAGATTTCCAAAGGCGTCGCCCATGTATTTAGCTCTGGTGCTTTCCCGATCATTCTAGGGGGCGATCATTCGATCGGATTTCCCACGGTGCGCGGTGTCTGTCGGCATTTGGGCGATAAGAAAGTGGGGATTATTCACTTCGATCGCCATGTGGATACCCAGGAAACCGATCTGGATGAGCGGATGCACACCTGCCCCTGGTTTCACGCGACCAATATGGCGAATGCGCCCGCAAAAAATTTAGTGCAGCTCGGCATTGGCGGCTGGCAGGTGCCGCGTCAGGGCGTAAAAGTCTGCCGCGAACGCATGACCAATATTCTCACCGTGACCGACATTGTAGAGCGGGGAATTGATGCGGCTGCTGATTTTGCGCTGGAACGAGCCTTAGATGGCACTGACTGCGTTTGGATTAGCTTTGACATTGACTGCATTGATGCTGGATTTGTGCCTGGAACGGGCTGGCCGGAACCCGGTGGATTGCTACCGCGCGAAGCCTTGGCACTGCTGGGTAAAATTGTTCAAAAAGCGCCGATTTGCGGCCTGGAAGTGGTTGAAGTATCACCTCCCTATGATGTGAGCGATATGACTGCGTTAATGGCAACGCGCGTGATTTGTGACACGATGGCGCATCTAGTTTTATCGGGTCAATTACCGCGTTCAGAAAAACCGAGCTACATCCATGAAGAAGCGAACATGAATGTCGATCAGGCATGGACCTAGGCGATTATGCATGAAGTAGACATGACGAAAGCGCTGATTCTCACCATCAAAAACTGGTGGGAGGAACAGCCCGATCGTCCCAAAATCTCCACAGTGCACCTGACAGTTGGACAATTTACCTGCGTTGAGCCAGCCGGACTTCAGTTTGCCTTTGAAGTGCAGACGCACCAGACTTTTTTAGAAGGAGCCGTGCTGGAAATTCGGGAAACGCCATTAATTGCCTTTTGTCACTCCTGTCAGGCGGAATATCAACCCGAAATTGGCTTGCGATATGCCTGCCCAACCTGTCATTCGCCGATGGATGATATTCGTTCTGGTCGAGAATTGAAAATCGATCGGCTCGAGTATGCCCTCTCCACCGATTCTGCAACAGACCTTACCCCAACGAAAGTATATGCATCAGACCTTTGACGCTGCACTCGAAATCAATCTCCTCCATGCCAACCAGGCAGGAGCCGATCACAATCGCGCCCTTTTTGACGAGTGGGGCATTACCTGCCTCAACTTAATGAGCAGTCCCGGCGCGGGCAAAACAGCCTTGCTGGAAAAAACGCTGGCAGCGCTGCGCGATCGCCTCAAAATGGCGGTGATTGAAGGGGATATGACCACAGAATTGGATGCCGATCGCCTTCGTCAGTATGACGTTCCTGTAATCGCGATCAATACTGGACGCTCTTGTCACCTGGATTCCAAAATGGTGGCGGGCGGTATTCATCGCTTCGAACATGATTATGATCCGAATCAATTCGATCTGGTATTCGTCGAAAATGTCGGCAATCTCGTTTGTCCTGCTGAATTTGAGGTAGGTGAACATGCCAAAGTGGCGCTGCTCAGCGTTGCCGAAGGAGAGGATAAGCCGCTGAAATACCCGATCATGTTCCGGGAAGCGGATTGTTTGCTCATCACCAAAACGGATCTTGTTCCCTACCTTGAGGTTGATCTCGATCGAATTATCTCAAATGTTCGCCAAATCAATGCTCATGTTGAGATCTTTTTAGTTTCTGCTAAGACAGGGGAAGGACTGGAAGACTGGATGAACTGGATTCTACAACAGGTAAGCGATCGACAGACTGGGCAGCAGACTGAACCAGAGCGTACAATGTCAGTGACCGGCGTTGCTCATTAAGATTAAACGTGATCGATCGTCCGAAATGGCTACATTGGCTTAACACCTGTCCGAGTATCAATACTTGGGCGATCGATCATGCTGCTCAGCTACGCGCTGGAGATGTGGTTTTTACTCGTCGCCAAACGGCTGGTAGAGGACAACACAATCGGGTTTGGTATGCGCCATCGGGAGTTCTGACGGCTAGTTTTATCCTCGATCGACTGCCAGTGATTCAACGCACTGGATTTAGTTTGGCCGCTGGCTTAGCTGTGATTTATGCTGTTGAGGATTTGCTGCCTGATTTGCAGGGACAGTTGCGCTTGAAATGGCCGAATGACATCTGGTTGCAGGAACGCAAGCTGGCAGGCATTCTATGTGAGGTGAGTAGTTCGCTCTCTTCTCGGCTGATTGTTGGCGTGGGACTCAACTGCAATGCTGATTTTTCGCAACTTGAGATTGATCAGGAGACGATTGGCAATCCGATTAGTCTGCATCATATCTGTCCTGTGATTCCGGATGAAATTGCCTTCCTGACAGCAATCAGAAACTACTTACTTCAAGCAGAATCGGTTTTATCGGATAGAGTTGAAACCCATTTAGGTTTGGGGAAGCTGCTGCCAGAAATTCGCCGACGGGATGCGATATTAGGAAAATCTATTGCAATTCAAACTGCGATGGAACAGGCGATCGGTCGAGCCGCTGGAATAGATGATCAGGGCAGGTTGTTGCTGGAACGATCGAATCAGAGCGTTAAACCGATTGTTGCGGGACATATTACGCTGCTCAATCGTTGCAATGCAAGATGACTGAGGATTTCGAATACAAGGGCAACGACAGTGCTACGATAAAACGCTTCATTAGGGAAACATCAAGTCTCAGTTAATCAGGATTGATTCCCAATTCCCTCAAACGAGCTGCAAGACGATCTGCCCGTTGCCGTTCTGCCTCTGCCCGTTGTCGTTCAGTTTCTACTTGTTGTTGCTTTTGTTTAATTTGTTCCCTCATCAATGGGAGCCACTGGCCGGTTGTATCATACCAACGCAACCATTGACCTGCGGTTTCTCGATATTGGCCTTGCCAAACTCCAAGTCCTAGCTGTAGTTCTTCAAACCAAAAGCGTTGATCGGCAAGCTCCACCGCCTCATACCGAGTGGCAACTAATCGAAATAGTTGAAGCTGCTGTTTGTAGCGATCGAATAGAGCATAGTAGGGAATCCGCAGAATTTGTTCATAGACCTGCCACTTGGTTGGTGGAGTATTGATCTCCCGCAGGGTTTGTCCTAAATCTTCTGCTTCTGTTCCGGGAGATAGTAGCTCGATTACCAGGAAGGGAGCAGTTCCTTCTTGCCAAATGACATAGCTCCACCGCAGATCTGCCTGATTTTGGGCTGGAGATTTACCTAACACTAAAAACCAATCAGGCCGTTTGTACCAACGGGGATGGGAAACGTCGTAGTACAGGTTTAGATCGCTGGCAGTGAATATTTGATCAGGCGGATATGTAGCAGGATGGCAAGTTTCATCGAGTAATCGAGGCTGTGCCAAATGGAATTCGTCAGGCAATCCAGGCTCCTCCGGATCTTCACTGGGTAGATCATACATGGTAGGGAGACTTTCCTGAGGTGGAAGCGGTGGATCTGAGAATTGCCGGGATTGGGACATAGAAGCAGATTCAAGTCTGGATAGTTTTGATTATAGAACATGCTTCCATCCAGCTTTTTTGCTTCAACTTGCAATTTGATCTTCAAGCTCTGCAAGAACTTGTTGTTCTAAGAGCATGACAACAGCCAATTCCTCTGACCGTAATGCATGAGTATCTTCAACAATTCGATCGCGATGTTGGTCCATTGCTTGATGAAGTGATTGATCGAGATAAGCGGCGAGAATCGCTGGATGAACGTAATACTTCCGGCAAGTCGCAGGACGATTTCCTAAATGGGTCGCAACGGTTTTGATTGCCTGACTGATGTTTCGTTTAGCTGCGGTCTCTGAAGTGAAAAGTTCCATTTCAGCTAAATGCATGGCAGCGAGAACAGTACCTGCCCAGGTCCGGAAGTCTTTTGCTGTGAAGTCTTGATTAGAAATCTCTTTTAGATAGGTGTTAACATCTCCTGATGTTATAGATTGATATTCACCTTGCTCATCTTTATACTGAAATAGGTCTTGTCCTGGAATGTCCTGGCATCGCTTCACAATTTGTGCTAAACGTCGATCGCTCAATTCAATCTCGTGTTCCACGCCGCTCTTGCCGCGAAAGCTGAAATGAATTTTGGCACCTTTGATATCAACATGTTCATCCTGTAAAGTTGTCAATCCATAAGATTGGTTAGAACGGGCATATTCTTCGTTACCCACGCGGATGCGAGTCAATTCCATTAACCGAACGATGGCTGCTAAGACTTTTTGTTTGGGCAAACCGGGAAGCGCTAAATCTTCAGCGATTTGTTGCCGAATTTTTGGCAAAGATTGACTAAAAGCGAGCATCCGAGTGAATTTTGTTTGATCTCTCACAGTGCGCCAAAGTGGATGATAGCGGTACTGTTTACGACCTTTGGCATCTCTTCCTGTTGCTTGCAGATGACCATTTGGGGATGGACAAATCCATACATCTTCGTAAGCAGGCGGAATGGCTAATTGGTTGATTCGCTCAATTTCTTTCGGATCTCGAATTGGTTTGCCATTCAATCCAATATAAATAAATTCACGATCTCCCTGCTGCTGTCGCTGAATACCGGGGCGATCGTCAGAGACATATTGCAATCCTGCCGCTTCTGCTGCTTTAACTGGATCAACCTCGATGACGGACTTTAAATACCGATGAATGGTTCGTTTGGGAACTGCGCGTTTCATATCGAACTTATTAAATAGAGATCACTAGAAAACATGTAAGGGAGCAGGGATGTTTTCCCCAGACTCCCTTTACTTCTCGCGGTTTAAAGAATTCGACTGATCAGGCAATGCAACATCCAAAACTTTGAAAGGTGCAATTGCTTAACCTTGACAGGTTGCTGACTAATTCATTTTTTTCTCTTTGGCTCGTTCTTGATCGAACGCTTCCAGTCGGGCTGCAACATTGTAAGCATCGCTGCCTGGAGAATCGATAATTCCTTCCATGGCTCCATCTACTTCCTGCCAGGCCAGCAAACCACCTTTCAGCTCAGCAACATGCTCGTAGCCTGCTTCTCGCAGCATATTTGCAGCACGCGAGGTTTCCTCTGCATCAGAGCCATAGAGGTAAATATCGCGATCGGGACGAATGCTCGCAAGAACCATGCCAACTAAGCGATCGATCGGCATATTCATGGCACCTTGAATCCGTCCTTGATTAAAGGCATCATGATCGCGGATGTCAATAATGGTCAGGCCCGGTTCACCCCATTGCAAACGGGATTTAAGTTCATGAACGTTTGCCTCTGAATGAAAAGCANGGGGGGGTTGGTGTAATGTTGGGAAGCTTATCTTTGGCATCTACAATCTTATCTTGAAGGTCTGTCATAATGGTATCCTCCTGACTGTCTTCTGCAATTTAATGAATCAGGAGTCCACAAATCCTCACTCTTGCGAAAGAATGTGATCTCTATCTTGCGAAAATTGCTGTCGCTCATTCAAAAGATGTAGGTCTTTGTGAAGGCTGGGCGACAAACCAGTCAATCAGTTTTCGGGCAATGCTTAACTTTGGTGGGATTTGAGGTAGAGCGTGTTTGTGGAACCAGTCAGCGTCAACGAGTTCTTCGGGTTCAATCACAATTTCTCCGTTTGCATAATCGGCGGTAAAACCGATCATCAAAGAATTAGGGTAAGGCCAGGGCTGGGAGCCAAAGTAGCGAATATTTTGAATTTCGATGCCCACTTCTTCTCGCACTTCTCGGACGATCGCCTCTTCTAGTGATTCACCAGGCTCCACAAAGCCAGCGAGAATGCTATACATACCCGTCGGAAATCGGGCTGCTCTAGCCAGCAAAATTTCTTCCCCTCGCGAAATCAACACAATCACGGCAGGTGACAGGCGCGGATAGTTGACTAACCCGCAGTTTGGGCAGCGTTTAGCTCGTTCATGGGGCAACTGCGTCATGGGGGTGGCACAGTGACCACAAAACTGATGGGTTCGATCCCACTCAACGATCTGCACTGCTCGACCAGCGATCGCAAACAGATCATCGTCTAGCTGACTATAAAGTTCCCGTAAGCTGACGAACGCCATGCCGGCAGGTGTTTTTTCCTCTGAAGATAACTCGGCGGCATAACAGGGTTGTTGATCCAAATGGCCTAAAAACTGAATGCGAAGGGGTTGACAATTGAGTTCGCTTAAATCATGGAGGAGGGGTAAGCGATAGGCAGGCGACTCGTCATAGACCAGCAGTCGATTTTTAGAAAATGCAAACCACCAGGCAAGTTGTGATGGTGAAGATGGAGGCGTGACTCCAGGAGTGAACGATCGTCCCATTAACTGAACCTTTGGGGTAATCTGATTGGCCCTGCTCTTTCAAAGACCCTATTTTTTCATTGTCCTTTTCACAGTAAAGCGCATTCTAGCGGTACCGACAATTTCAAGGCTGACAATTTCAGGAATAATCAGATACGCAGATTCTAATTGACTGAAGAAAGCTTGAACTGCATCATTAAAAAAGATTGATCAATCGATCCATTGTCTGTACTGATCCGAGTCTGTCTGAAATGTTGTCTTAATTGATCGAGTTGCTTCCTTATCCTCCCTTCCGCTTTCTTCATTAGTCCGCCGTTTACATGCAGATGGGTTGAGCAACCAAACGACACGAACAAATTTGCAGACTCACCAAATTCACTCTCACCCAATTCACTTGTTGCGCTGATTTTTGATTGCCCATGTCAGTTTTTGCAGAACTTGAAGCTTTGAATGTATTGGTCGTTGGGGCAAATCGTGGCATTGGGTTAGGTTTTGTACAGAAGTTACTAGGTGAACACCGAGTCAAGCACCTGTATGCAACGTACCGGCTAACTCCAACACCGCAATTGCAGAACCTGGCGGATCAGCAGAACGATCGATTGCAGCTTTTATCCATGGATATTACCGATGAGGTAACCATTGCTCAAGCTATAACAACCATTCGCCAACAGGTCGATCGACTGCACCTGGTCATCTACACGGTTGGGTTTCTGCATACCGATGAGATTCAGCCGGAAAAAAGTTTGCAACAAATCCAGCCAGAGGTGTTACTCCGCTATTTTCAGGTCAACAGCATTGGCGCGATTTTGTTAGCGAAGCATCTGCTGCCGTTACTCAAACATGGCGATCGCAGCGTATTTGCTAGCATCTCGGCTAAGGTGGGCAGCATTGGCGATAACCAGTTAGGAGGGTGGTATGGATATCGCGCTTCAAAGGCCGCTTTGAATATGTTGATGCATACTGCCGCGATCGAATATGGTCGAAAAGCTCCAAAGGTCATTTTGGTGATGCTGCATCCCGGCACGACGGATACTGAATTATCCCAGCCCTTTCAGCGCAATGTGCCGCCTGAAAAACTTTTCCCAATTGAACGAACCGTCTCGCAATTGCTGACAGTGATTGATCAGTTACAGCCAGAAGATACGGGTCAATTTTTCAATTGGGATGGCAGCCGCTTACCCTGGTAATGCCTAACGCAAAACTCAAAATTCCTTGACCTACCGATCGGGAGCGGAAGTATCCCAGGCTCGATCGAAGTCATGGATGAGTTCCCGATCATCTGATTGTAAAATCTGCTCCAGATCTTCAGCGAGCTGGCGCGATCGGGCAATCACAACGGCTTCATCTCCCTCACTGGCTGCAATATCATACATTGCTTCTTCATCATGTTGCTTAAAGATCAGCGCTGCTCGATGGGCTTTGTAGGCGCGAACTCCCAAAAGCTTCAAGGCTTCGACGCCCATGTTTAAAGCAGATCCAAAAGTTTCTCGCTGAATGATATCAACGTCGCGGCGGATTAATTCATACGCATGACGGCGATCGATCGCCCGTGCCATAATTTTGAGATGGGGAAAGTGCTTACGGCTTTGTTTGACAATTTGGAGGATTTTTTCTCGTTCGTCGATCGCCACAACCAGCAATTTTGCTTGCTCTGCCCCAGCAGCATGTAGCAGATCGATCCGAGACGCATCTCCATAAAATACTTTCCAGCCATAGCGGCGCAACAGTTCAATTTGATCCGGACTATGATCGAGAACGGTAATGCTGCATCCGTTCGCCATCAGTAAACGACCGACGATTTGTCCAAAGCGACCAAAGCCCGCAATAATCACTGCATTTTCGTTGCTATCGATCTCATCAGCTTCCCGTTCTGGCGATCGCTGGGCAAAGCGAGGCTGCACGAACTTTTCGTAGGCGATCATAAAGAGTGGAGACAGCATCATGGAAAGCGCCACAACGGCAACGAGGCTACCGGAAGTGACTGCTGGCAAAACATGGCTTTGAGTCGCAAAGGAAAAGAGGACAAAAGCAAATTCATCTCCCTGGACTAACGCAAAGGCAAACAGAATGCCCTGGAGCAGTTCCAGCTTGAAAAACTGACCCAATCCAACCAGCACAACACTTTTAATCACCGCCATGCCCAGTACCAGTGCCAGGATGAGCAGCGGCTGCTGCATGATCAGATTGAAGTCAATGCTGGCTCCAACCGAGATGAAGAACAGACCGAGCAACAACCCCTGAAAAGGCTCAATATTGCTCATTAGCTCATGCCGATATTCGCTTTCGGCCAGCACAACCCCAGCCAGGAAAGTTCCCAGAGCTGGTGACAGTCCAGCCGCTTGCGTGGCCAGCGTAATCCCAACGACCAGCAGCAGCGCTGTTGCTGTGAAAATTTCGGGCAGTCGGGTTGCAGCAATGAAGCGGAATATAGGGCGCATCAAAAATTTTCCGGCCAGAATAATGCCACCGACCGTGCCGATCACCATCAAGGTTTGCTGCCATCCGGTCAGTGTTGCACCACTTGAGGCCGGTTCTGTAGAAACCAGGATTGCGGAAGGTAGCGCGGCTGAGAGGCTGGAGTCTGTAGCCAGCAGCGGCAAAAAGGCCAGAATGGGAATTACTGCGATCGCCTGAAACAATAGCACCGAGAAGGCGGCTTGTCCTCCTGCCGTTTTCATCAGACCCCGCTCATTTAAAGTCTGAACGCCGATCGCCGTTGAAGAGAGGGGCAAAATTAAACCGATCGCCAGGGCCATTTTCCAGGACAGACCTGCTAAAACACCGATCGCCATGACAATACTGGTCGTAACCAGCAGATGGAAGCCGCCCAGCCCAACAATGGGAATGCGCAATCGCCATAGCAGATCAGGCTGCAATTCCAAACCAACGAGGAACAGCATCATCACTACACCGAATTCGGCGAAGTGCATAACATCGGCCCCTTCTTGACCCACCAGCTTCAAGCCAAAAGGTCCAATAATGACGCCTGCAATTAAATAACCCAAAACCGAACCGAGTCCGAGTCGTTTGGCGATCGGTACAGACAGGACAGCCGCAATCAGATAAACAAATGCCTGCCCAAAAAAATCGCTATCCATGATGGGAAACCCCTGGCTGAATCACTTGATCTAATGCCTGGTTGAAATACTGACAAGTCTGTAACTTTTCCCAGTGAATCAGATTGTCACGTAGTGCGACGATCGCCCGTTGATAATCCTGCGCATGTTGCTGGATTTGTTGTGTTTCCCGCAACTGATGTGTTCCATGTACAACAAAGGGGGGCAAATATTCCATGCCGCAGAGCTGAGCAGTTTGTTGAAAAGGCGTTAGCAGTTCTCGTAGCGAAAAATAGTTATAGCCTGATCGACTATAGGAGGGTTCGCTGCCGCCCGTGGTAATAGCTGAGAGTAATTTACGGCCTTGCAGCGCCACGCCTTCCTGGCCATAGGCAAACCCATGTTCCAGGACCAAATCCTGCCATTCCTTTAATAAGGCTGGACTGCTGTACCAGTAGAATGGATGTTGAAAAACAATAATGTCATGAGATACTAACAGCTCTTGCTCACGCTTCACATTGATATGGAAGTCAGGATAAACCTCGTAGAGGTCATGGATGGTCACAGCGTCTAGACCATGAATGCTGTGGAGCAAGGAGCGATTAATGCGAGACTTTTCCAAGACCGGATGAGCGAACAGAACGAGGATAGAATTGTGACTGCTCATTGAGGATAGCGAAGCGGACGAGAAGCTCTAGAATAATATCTCAAATCTTATGCTAGGTGACAGCCGTTGGTAATTCTACCGTTCCAATTTCTGGTTTATCCTTGATATTCGATCGCCAAGGGACCGGGATAGAACCCGGCAATGGGGGAAAGATACGATGAAAATTGATTGCCTTCTGGAAGAACTGATCTATATTTATTACCAGAGATTTATTGTCAGCGCCAATCTAATTCATTTGATCTAGAACTTCAAGGAAATCGTTGCTTGATCTGGATGGCGATCCAATTTTCTAGCAGTTCGTTAAATAAATTTTGACGCATCGTTTCATCCAGTCGCACTGGCAAAATTGCCTCAAGTCGAGCAATGATCATCCACTCTCCAATTCTTGTTGGAGGCCAGAGTTGACCTGGACGGCCTCCGTAAAACATACGGGCGAGTCGTTCAGGTAATTGACCCAGCTCAATGGGTCCAACAATCCCATCTGTTGGTGCTTGTGCCGCCTCAGAATAAAGATTCGCAACCTCAGTGAAAGATTGTTCTCCTTCAACAATTCGAAAATACAGCTCTTGGGCAATATCTTGTTCACGAAGATAAATCAGTGAACAAATGACCTGATCCAATTGATATTTGCGCTGTAAGAAATAGGAGTTGACTGTCTTGCTCCAGCGTAGGCGTTGAAATTTGCGGATTCTCAGCTCTCGATCGAGCCAAATTTCAAACTGTTCAGGAGTAACACCTTGTTGCTGAAGCCAGGTCTGATAGGGTTTCTCTTGATAGAGTTGGTGACAGAACCGGTCTCGTTCGGCCTTGCTGTAATCAACGGTAGCCAGTGCTTGATCAAGAATGAGATGGTGAAGCACTTCTGGCAATGTGCGATCGAGACGCATCACAAAGAAATCCTCTATGGCCCATGGGATAATGATTGGTCCCTTTCAGGATAACACCTGGGTAAAGTTGCAGGTAGCCCGGAAGAAGTTGATGAAGATACTAAGTTGCAAAATGAAATGGACCTGCTGAAGGGGGAATAGTGGTTTGCTTCGTATTCCTGCAATTGAGCAGCGATCGGTGAATAAAAAGTGGCTGAGAGGATTTGGCCGTGAATTTTACTTACTTAAATTTGGAATGTTACCACTATTCAATCTTGCAAATACGGAATAAAATAAATGCAGCATAATTTCTCTCGGTGANTTAAAAATGCCTACAGCAACTCGCAATCGTCCTAAACCGGTGAGCGTTTCTAAAACCGCCCTTGACCAAGTTGGTTCTCTGTTACAAGATCTTTCTGCTAAGCCTAAAGAAGAGATGTCTTTAAGAGAAGCGATCGATCAGCTCCGAGAACCCATTCAAGGTGCACTTGCGAAAGGTTACAGCTATGAAGATGTGGTTGCAGTTTTGGGTGAAAACGGGATCAAAACAACAGCGGCTACCGTAAAGCGGTATATTTCGCTGGGAAATCCTCGTAAACGCAAGCCTAGAACTGCAGCAAAGTCTGGATCTAGAAAATCTCGCTCTGCTTCTGCTGCAGTCATTGAACCTGTCGTGCAGGAGCCAATCGTTGCATCTCCAAAAAAGACCATAACCCGGACAAAATCGACCACTAAAACAGCAGAACCAAAAGCTGTGCCTGCGAAAGTTGCGCCTATCAAAGGTCAACGCAAGTCGGCGGCAGCGAGTGTCGATTCTGCTGTGCAAACAAAAGTAAAAACGACCGCTAAGCCTAGCAAAACAGCTGCACCGAAAACAACTCGTGCATCTGACAAGCCGAAAGCTGTGGCAACCAAACCAGCAGGCCGAGGGCGCAAGAAATCCAATTGACGAAACCTGAATCATAGAGAAGCATGGATGTTAGTAGGTCCAAGCGAGCGACCTCTCAAACATTCATGCTTCATCTATGGTTTCACGAAAGAAGTAAGCTGCTTTTGAGTTTAGGGATGTTGTTGTAAAAAAGTCCGGATTGCTTCAAGCTCGGTTTCAGAAAGCCGAAAGTCTGCTGCTCCAATCGTTCCTTCTACCTGTCGGGCATTGCGGCCACCAACAATGGCTGCTGTTACGGCAGGATGGTGTAAAGTCCAGGCAATGGCAACTTCACCCGGAGAACGCCCGTGAGGCTGTCCAATCTGACGGAGCAACTCCACCAGCTCAAGATTACGAGATAAACGAGGTTCCTGAAATTCAGGGCTTTGTTTCCGCCAGTCACTGTCTGGAAGATTGGCAACTCGTTCTGCTGTCATTGCCCCCGTTAACAGCCCTGATTGCATGGGCGAATACACAATGACACCAATATTTTCTGACTGACAAAACGGCAAAATTTCTGTTTCGACCTGGGGTTTTACCAAAGAATAAGGAGGTTGCAGGGAAGTAATTGGAGCGATCGTCTGGGCACGGCGCATCTGTTCAACATTGAAGTTGGAAACGCCCAGATAACGCACCTTTCCCTCCTGCTGGATCTGAGCCAGCGTTGCCCAGCCCTCCTCAATTTCAGGATCAGGATTGGGCCAGTGAATCTGATAGAGATCGATCGTCTCAACTTGTAACCGACGTAAACTGGCCTCGACTTCTCGTCGTAAAGAATCGGCTTTCAAACTGCGGCTAATTTCACCGCGATCGTTCCAGACCATAGAACATTTGGTGAAGAGATAAGGACGATCGCTCCGTTCTTTTAATGCTTGAGCAACAACCTCTTCAGAGTGTCCTAATCCATAGATGGCGGCTGTATCAATCCAGTTGATCCCAAGGTCAAGGGCGCGGTGAATGGCTGCGATCGAGTCCTGATCGGCTTGAGGACCCCAACCAAATTGCCAATCGCCACCGCCAATGGCCCAAGCACCATAACCGATCGAAGTGATATGAAGATCTGAGTTGCCGAGTGGACGGGTTTGCATTGTAAATTGCCTAAAGGTAAATTGCCTGAAGTCTCTGCATAAAATGTATAACAGATGCTTGAAAGTAATGCTTGCCTGGAGTAACAGTGGCTGATAGGAAACGCTGAATGAGTTGCTCAGGGATAGACCTGATTGACAAGCGATTAAACCTGATTAGCAAGCGATTAAAACAGGTTGAACTATCGGTTCAATTGCGACTCAATTTTGCTCGCAACGAATGAAGCTCCTGGTTGCTCAGCAGGCCGGCGAGTATACCACCAGGCCCAGGCAATTAAAACGGCTTGGAAAGGTAGTCTGACCCAATAAAGAATCGGATGATGCGGAATTCCGTCGATCGGAATACTATGAATCGCTTGATTGATATTGGCTGGGAAAACGGCAATGAAAAGTAAGATTAATCCCCAGGCGGCTGCGACACTCACCAGAGGGATCAAGAGGCCAATGCCACCTAAAATTTCGAAAACGCCGCTAATATACACTAACGCAACCGGTGCAGGTAACTGAGGCGGCACGATTCGAGCATATTGGTCTGGGTGGGTAAAGTGGGTAATACCGACGATAATAATGGAAACGGCGAGTACTCCCCGTAGGATTTCCTTGCGGTTGAAACGATCGATCGATGGCATAAACTAGAAATAACTTGTGCTAAGCTTTTCGGAAATATCTTCAAGGTTGATTCATAGCTTAGCAACCTCGATTTTCTGCTTCCTCTATCGCCAGATGCAAGCTGCAACACCAGTTGGATTGATTTCAGATGTTTAGGGTTGTATGTCTGGGAAGATCGGCTGTGTGCTTGAATGGAGTCTACACCATCTTTTGAGAATAATTGGTAACTGCTACCCGATTTGCAATGTTTGAAATACTGGTTGAATTAGGCATAGTGTTATCCCTGTTACTTCTGGTTGAGTCAAACAACTCTATGAGTAGGGTCGCTTGATCGATATCGATCACGTGATTTTATTTGCTTAATCAAAGTGTTTAATCAAAGTGCTTGATCGGGATGCTTAATCAAGGAATGCTGATCTGAGGCGATCGACTCTAACAAACCTGAAAGTGAAGGGAGAATTAACGAGCTGCTCGATTCAGAACTTCTGGATCATGCTGATCAATTTCATAGACGAAACCCAACATTTCAGCAATGCGAAGCCGCAAGCCCTTGGGAGGATATAGTCCTCTTGAAAGCATATGGGTACTGTAAAAATCTGCCGCTGAAAGCAGTTCGCGCGCTTCTGACTCCGAGAGTTGATCGTTCCCGGCTGCTTGTTGCACGGTTGCCGCACAGGCATTTTGTCGGGTGGGTAAACTGGAGGGCAAATTTCCTTGATAGAGATCGAGAATTGCACTCAAACAATCGCTATATTCCAAGACATTAGTAAATGTGAAATTGACCTGATGAGAGGCAGACTGAAGCGGAACCAGATCGCCATTTGCAACGGTAGTATGTGGATCAGTAGTATGCGGATCAGCAATTGGGGTTAGCTGGGCAGAGCTGGGTAAAGCCGAAAAAGGGATGCCGATCGCCAGTAGGGTTGGGACTGCTGCTCTGGGAATCCAGAGGGTCCAATTGAGAGTGGTCATTTTTTCTCCTGAAGAATGATAGAGGGTTTAAGGTGGCGTTAGAAGTGGATGGTGGGCCTAGCACCGCTAAGCCCTAACTCAGCAGCCTTTGAAATAAGCGATTTTGAGTCGATCTAATTTTTATGGATTGTTCAGTTCATGGCGTAACGACCTGCGGGGTATTGAGGCGTAGGATAAGCACAGGCCAGATACTGTCCCCCAATCACGACTGTCACACCAGGACTCATGTTGCAGGCCGCCGGAGAAAGCCCTCTGCTGGCAAGACTGGCGCTAATTTGAGCGGCCAAAACATCGGAGACCGGATAGCTTGGATTGCTGACATTCAGCACGGTTGAACCAACAGGAGTGACAGGCTGAGCCGGGACGACGTAACCACTGGGTAAGGTTGGTGTGGTTGGCATCACGATCACGGTTTGCTGCGTCGGTTGAACAGGTGTTGTGACGGCCACAGAAGAACCAACACGGGTAATGGCAAAGCCTTGCTCATTGAAATAGTAGGAACCCGCAGGATATTGGGCGGTAGGTACTGCACAGACCGATCGATCGAGATTCAATCGGATCTCCACGACACCCGGTGCGCAATCTGTTTTAACCAATCCGTTTGCTGCAAGCACACGCTCGATACCAGATGCTGAGGCTGCCCCGGCAAACACTGAAAGGGTGGGCATTGCGAGCACAGCAGAGAGAACCCAGTTGCGAAGTTGGAAAGCCATTGTTGTATCTCCTTAATCTTGAGTGAGGATTTCATGCCTGACAGCGTTGAGCAGGTTGCTTCTGTTTGCCGTCCTACTGATTGATTAGGGAGCACAACTCAGGATTATGCAGATTGACAGAATTTTTTTTTGAATGATTTCGAAAGGGGACGTAGACCATGGTGGACGATCGCGCATGGTCTTTGGCTAAGGAATAGGAATTGAATTAATTCAATATTTGGTAGAGGCAGGTTTTGCTGTCAAATCTATTGCAGGATGCAATTTGGTCTGCTAAACTCGCCCATGCAATTTGCGCGATTGATCAGATCTACGATCCAAGATGTCCCGATCGTTCAACCCATTTCTATCCTCAACGGCAAGATCTATCCGTTCTACCAGGCTAAGGGAGGTGGAGCATCCTGCATGTAAGGTGGGTACTCATAGGGATGCACATAGGGAGGAATGCCATAGGGGGGCATGTTCCGCATCCTTCTTTGTGAGGGAAATTCTGGTGCGGATGGATCCTGGAACTGATTGGGATATTGGTTCGGGAATGGGTTAGAAGAACGAGTCGGGGTTTGTCCTGCCAGAAACTGACGGATTTGCTCAACCGGAATCGCTACTTCATCTCGCAGTTCGCCTTGAGTAATGCCGATCACTTGTCCATTCGCTTCTAGAGGACCACCCGAATTGCCGTAGGTGATGGTTCCTTGGGCTAAAGCAAGGCAAGGCGCGATCGCAAGACACAGTTGCGTTTGTCCAAGCAGTCTAGAATCTTTAATGGTTAACGGCTGGTTATTGGGAAAGCCGATCGCCCGAACGGCAGTGCCTTGAGAAGGAGAAGACTCGGCCAACGCTGCCACTGGAAATTGGGCTTTCCGTACCAATAGCACTGCTAAATCAAATTCAGGAGATTGCCGAATTACTTCTGCCGAAAAAATTTCGCCTTTGCCCCCTAGCTGAAGTGAGGGCCGATTGCTATCCGACACAACATGATAGTTTGTCAGGACGATCGATCCCTGCTCAGGCTCAATCCCTGCCAGTTGGGGATCAATTGAAACGCCAGATGCACAGGCCTCTTGACCATTAGGGCCACTCGTTTTCACACAAATTGTGGCATCTTCAACCTGAACGATCGGTGCAGACTGTTGAGTCGGACGATTTTGAGTTGCAGCAGCGATTCCTTTAGACAGGTTAGATAGGAGTGGTAATCCGGGTTTCACTGCATCAGCCGAAGAAATAGCTCCCATATTTAACCAGCTATATCCAGCAATACCAAGGCCCGCTCCGAACAGAAAAAGCCCCATGCCACGTAATGCTTGGGATAGCTGTTGTCTGCTACTGGAAGCAAAGGCTGATCGTCTAGAGGAAGGGAGCCGTTCCATTGTGATTTCCTCAAAAATAATGCAGACTGCTTCAAATCTAAATATTAGCAAGTCTATCCAGGTGTGGCTAGCAATCGGTTAATGGCAAGCGAATCACAAATTCTGCTCCTTCGCCCAATTGAGAATTGACTTCGAGCAGCCCTCCATGTTTTTCAACAATGATCTGATGAGCAATGGCTAGTCCCAATCCTGTTCCCTTGCCCATCTCTTTTGTGGTAAAGAGATAATCAAAAATGTTGTCTTTGATTTCTTCTGAAATTCCCTTGCCGTTGTCAGTTATACGGATTATGGCTTGCTCTTCTATAACTGAAGTCTGAATTTTGATATAATTCCCTCTTGCTTCTATCGCTTCGTACCCTAGTCCATTACTATATTCGTCTAATGCGTCGATCGCATTTGCAATAATGTTCATTAAAACTTGCTTGAGCTGGCCAGGAAAGCAGGGAATCAGAGGAAGTTGACCATAATCAGTCATTACTTCAATTGCAGGGCGGCTTTCATTGGCCCGAAGACGATATTTTAGAATGAGTAATGTGTTATCTAGCCCCTCATGGATATCATAAGGCACTTTATAGTCTTTATCTGCTCTGGCAAAGGCGCGCAAACTGGTGCTGATATTTCTAATCCGATCGCAACCCACTTCCATAGAAGTCAAAATTTCGGGCAAGTCTTCTAGCAGAAAATCGAGATGGATTGCTTCGGCATGTTCTTCCAGGACGGATGCTGGGGCCTGAGTTCGATATAAATTCAGGTGATCGCATAAATCAGCAAAGCTTCTCTGCGCTTCACACAAATTGCCAGCCACAAATCCGACTGGATTGTTGATCTCATGAGCGACGCCAGCCACTAGATTACCCAGTGCAGACATTTTTTCGCTTTGAACGAGCTGCAATTGAGCTTGCTGGAGTTCATGGAGCGATCGCTCTAAGCCTTGGATCGCCTGGTAGAGTAATCGCTGCTGGCGTTCATGGGTTTCTTCTAACTGAATACGATTTTTTTCAGAGCGTTCTAGCTTTTTTGTTAAGATGCGATTTGCTTTTTCAAGCTCTTGAATCTGACGCTCTAAATCATCAATAGTATCCATAACCCAGTCACTTATTCACAATCCAGCAGTTATTGACAACCTAATAGCAAAGTAACAAACGTTTCATTGTGAAATTGGGACTCCCCTTGCAACTTTAAAGGGGCAATTTCACCGTAGGTATAAAAACCACAACAAGGTAGTTGTTGGTTCAGAGACAAAGACTGGTTGAGACTATCTTTTACGATCACATATTCCTCTTTGGCTCTTGTTCCTAGAACGTAAAGCCGTCCCGTACAGGAGAACATTAGCGCCGCCGCAGGTTCCTGGCCCGTGTATCTCTCTAGAGCTTGCTGCACTGAAACCTGGGCTGCGTTAACAATCTCATCCCGGCTGGCGTGAACGATTTGGACAGTTGCCTGTTCAGGAATATCTGCAAAGAAAGTAATACTACCTGACGCATGATCGTAGTGACCATTGGAACTTCTCATATACCAGTGTGTCCCTTCTGGCTCATAGACAGCCAGTCGATATTCTGGTGACGGTCGGATGTCGCCAAGATAGCTTTGATAGACCTCTAAAATAGGTTGTCCATCAACTTCATACAGAACGTTGCCTTTTGCCTTAGTCACAATTCCTTTTTTACCGACAGGATGCCAACCGTTCGATACCCCATAGCCAAACTTGAGGTTTCCTGTGAGCAGTAAAATAGGAACGGAGTCGTTTAAGACTTCTGTGCCAAAAAATTGTTTAGTGGCTCGAAATTGCCATTGATCGCCTGTCGTTCCCCCCACAATGGGGATTTCCTGTCCTAATCCTTGCTTTAAACCCTCTAAAATTGTAACGCCGCTCGTGGTTAAGCTTTCAGGTGAAGTCAGGCAAAGGCGAGGTGGAAGAGTGGCTTTGGCCTTGGCGAGTTCTGCCGTTTGACGAGCGATCGCAATGGGGTCTTGGGAAACTTGACGTCCTACTGTGGCGATGAACTCTACCTCATCCGAGCAAAAGAGCATCAGGGTGACCGAATCCTGCTGAAATTCTAGGAGAGAAGAGATTTCTCCATCTGAGGTTCCTCCAATCAGTTGAATTCCAGGAAAGGTTTGGCAAATTTGTTCCAAGATGATCCTGTGATCCAGTTCGGGGGCCGCAAATAAGATACCAGCTTGAGGTGTTTTGCTTTGCAAAGCGCTTTTACATTGCTCAAGAATTTCAACGGCTGCAGCTACACCGTCTGGATCATTACTGTGACCAACAACAACTTGGAACATAGATGATTGATTGCGCTGAGTTGACGTTTTTAGAGTACCCAGTTAATGCCCAGATTACACTAAAGCAGGCTTAACAAAGTGCCTAGACTTGTAGAAGTTGGTTTCTCCTGTTCAGAAATCTCCTGCCATGTAGAAACCTTGAAACGTTGATTTGGCTTGCTTCTGAGGAAGGCTGGTGGTGCAGTAGTGAATCAGGATACAGTCAACCCTGCTATTGATTTGTCCTATTGCTACTTAGAGTTAATTTATACCTAAGATATGTTTTTATCGGGTAATAATACGTACTTGAAACTCGGATTGAACTTGAAGGGGATTGCGATTGGAGTGGTTGAGGCCAATGGATGGTAACTATTTTGTCGCAGCGATCCTATCAGACGATCCTGCATTATTTAAGGGAAGTTCAATCAAAAAGGTTGCTCCTTTTCCGGGAATTGAAACACATTGTAGTTGTCCTCCATGCTGCTCAGTAACAATCTGGTAACTGATGGATAGCCCCATGCCAGTTCCTTTGCCTACAGGTTTCGTAGTAAAGAATGGATCAAATAGCCGGTGTTGCAATTCTACCGGGATTCCTGGTCCGTTGTCTGCAATGCAGATCAGAACTTGATTGCCAGTCATACTGGTTTGAATAGAGATTGTAAGCGGTGCTGTGACTGCGAGCGACCTGAAATCGGTACTGAACGGCTGATCATCAACTTCTGCCTGTGAAATCGCCATTTCTTCTAACGCTTCTATTGCATTTACCAAAATATTCATGAAAACTTGATTTAACTGTCCGGCATAGCATTCGATCAGTGGTAACTTACCATACTGTTTAATCACTTGAATGGCCGGACGATTGGCTTGGGCCTTGAGACGATGTTCCAAAATCACCAGGGTACTGTCGATGCCTGCATGGATATCGACGGTTTTACACTCTGCTTCATCCATGCGAGAGAAAGTTCGCAAAGAGAGAACAATCTCTTTAATCCGTTCCGCCCCCATCTCCATGGAGCGCATCACTTTCGGTAAATCCTCCATTAAAAATTGGAGGTCAATGGTTTGAATCCACTGTTCAATCTCAGGCACTGGCTCAGGCCAATGTTGCTGATACAGTTCAACCAGCTTGATTAGATCTCTCGTATAGTGACCGGCATGGTTGAGATTGCCATAGATAAAACTGACCGGATTATTGATCTCATGGGCAATTCCTGCAACTAAAACCCCCAGTGCCGACATCTTTTCCGCCATTAATAGGCGGTTTTGCATCAACTGCATATTGGTCAAAGCCTGTTCCAATTCCTGGCTTCGCACTTCCAATGTCGTTTGAGAGTCGCGCAACTCTACGATCGTCGACTTTAAAAGCGATTCGGTTTGTTGACGACCTTTTTCAAGATGCAAGAGGTTTTTTTCAGTACGCTCTAACTTTTTTTGGAGAATTCGGTTTGCTTTCTCCAACTCTCTGATGCGCTCCTCAGCACTCCCTTCAGTCACACCATTTACTCCACACCAATCAGCAGAGTCACTAAGGTTTCCTGGTGATAATGCGGTTCCCCGCCGATCGAAAGTGGGGCAATTTCGCCGTAGGTATAGAAGCCAAAAATGGGTAATTGGGTATTCAGGAATTGTTTGCCCAAGTCATATTCTTCATGGGCACGGCTACCGAGCAACCAACGACGGGCGGCACAGGAGAACAAGAATACTGCAGCAGGTTGCTGACCTGAATAGGTGGATAGGGCTTTTTCGATCGAACTTTGGGCGGCTGCAATAATTTCGTCACAAGAAGCATGGGTAATTTGCACGGTCGTTTGTTCAGGCACATCTCCCATAAACAGAATACTACCTGTTTCTCGATCCGATCGATTTGAAGCCCGCAGATAAAAATCTTCGTGATTGTTTTCAAAGACTGCTAAAGGATAATCTCCAGATATGGGCAAACCTTGGAGATAAAAGTCATAAAATTCAGTTGCGGGTTTGTGATCAATTTCATAAACCATCGCTCCTTCTGCTTTGGTGACTGTTGCTTTACGGCTGATTGGCTGCCAACCGCTAGCGACTCCATGGGAGACGAACAGCTCACCTGAAAACAGCAGAATTGGGACGGCATCACTAACCACTTCAGAGTGGTAGAACTGGTAAGTTTGCTGGAAGCGCCATTGATCCCCGGCCATGCCGCCAACAATCGGAACAGGCTGGTCTAACGCATGTTTGAGGCTGTTAATAATTGAAACGCCGCTGCTGGGAAATCCATCTGGAATTGTGATACAGAGCTTCACATCCATTGGGCTACCATTTTTCGCCTGTGCCACTGCCTGATGAGCCGCAGCCATGGGGTCTTTAGACACCGCTCGACCTAACCCGGCTCGAATTTCGATCGTATCAGAGCAAAATAGCAGCAACATCAGTGAGTCTTCCTGAAAGCCTAGCACCGAAGAGACTTCCCCATCGGTTGTGCCACCAATGAGCTCAAGGCCAGGAAAAGCATCCTGGATATGCTGCAAAATCAAGGGATGTTCAAAGTCGATCGCTGCCAGTAAAATTCCTGCCTTAGGCATGAGTCCTGCTAATTCAGCATGACATTGCTCTAAAACTTCCTGAATTGCACTGTGAGAATCTGGATCGTTACTGTGACCAACAACTACTTTCAGCATGGGAATCTCGATTCAAAGCCTTTTTGGCAAGCGCTCGTTCCCAGAATCTGGCAATTGCAACCTGGCAATCCGAATCAAGGGCAATGAGTGCTTAGGTATAAGAGTTCCCTAATTGCTGCAAGATGCCACAGATTTGCTCTGGAAGAAGGACTGAGGTGGACTGAGGTCGCCTGACTATAACTTGTCATGCCCGCAATGTTCCTTAAAAGTTCTAAATAGTTTGTAGGTTTTCCTGAGCAGCCGCATTCTGGGACAACTGGATTGGCCAACTGCCAACTTGACAAGAACTTCCCAGTGCTCCAAAATAAGACCAATCTTCCGTCCCTCAGGTCTGGTTTTGAGCGCTATTAGACCAGACAGGCTTTAAAATTGATCCCTGCTTCGTTTTAACCCTTTCATTCAACGGAGCCAAATCTAGATAACTTGCTGCTTCAAGTAAGCTGCTTCAATTGAATAGTTGAGCGACCGCAGATGTGTAGCGATTAAAGGAATCTCATGTCTGAAACAATTCTGCGTGAACTGCGCAGTAGTGATGTTGATTGGATGGCCTCTGTTGGTCAACAGCTCAGCCTGCCTGCTTCAGAGATTTTGTTAGAAGCAGGAGCGATCGCCAATGCGATGTATTTGGTTTTAGATGGGCAGTTTTCCTTAATTTCGATCGGGTCTGGGCGTTCTCAGGTGACGCTGGCGACTCTCACCAGTGGGCAGGTAGTAGGCAATTTATTACTTGCGCAAACGCTGCCGCTGGCTTATCGAGTCCAGGCGCAAGAGGCCTCACTAGTGCTCAAGATCCCGCAACAGATTCTGGCCGACAAATTGGAGCAAGACCCTTGTTTTAGCGCTGATTTTTATCGAGCGATCGCTCAAATTCTGGCGACCCAGCATGGACAGGTGGTGAAGGCTTTATCCACGCAAGCTTTGCTCTCAGGACCCCCTGAATTCAAGAGTATCTTCTCGATTTTTGGCTGCCTGCAAGATAGCGATATGTGTTGGATGCTGGGCGCAGGGCAATTGAAACAGCTCAATCCAGGTGAAGTATGTATTCAACCTGGTAAATCGCTGGATGCCCTATATATTACGTTGCAAGGAAGTTTATCGATCTTTACGTGCGATCGACAGTATCAGCCTCTGGCGCTTGCCTTTGGAGTTAAATCGCAGGCGATGGCAGAGAAAGAGGTCTCCCAAATTCTGCCGGGGGAACTGGTTGGGGTCTCCCAATTTTTAGATTTTGGACAGAACTTTTACACGGTTCGAGCTAACCCCAATGCGCTAGTTTTGGCAATTCCGCTGGCGGCTCTTCAGCAGAAAATTCAGCAGGATGCGGGTTTTACTGCTCGTTTATATCGGGCTTTTTCCAGCTTAATGGCCGAACGTACGCATCAAATTTTTAACAGCCTCAACTATAGCGACGTTTGCTATGAATGCGGTGACAGCTTGCGTCTGGATGCTGAATATGGGGATGAAATATTGATGGAAGACCTGCAGCAGACTTCATTAGCGCGAGCCCGCTTTAATTGGATGTTAAAACAACTCAAAATCAAAGAGTGAGTTATGGCTAACGAACAAGAGTCTGGTCTGTTCCGCAAAGAGGCGCTAGAACAACTCTCTTCACCGGAGCAGCTAGATCAGTTAATTCAAGTTGTCAGCCTCAAAGATTGGATGCCGTTAGCTTCCATTGGCTTTTTGGTATCCATTATCCTGGTCTGGGCCGTGTTTGGGCGTATTCCTACCTATGTCGAAGCGAAAGGTCTCCTTTTAAAGCAATCGACTGATACGCAACAGCTGATGAGTGTCAGTTATTTTCCGATCGCTGCCGGTCGGCAAATTCAACCCGGTGATTCAATCCTAGTCATTCCAGATACGGTTCAGCTGCAGGACAGCGGTGGATTGCAGGCAACAGTCATGTCTGTTTCTCCGACCCCTGTGACGCAAAATGCCTTACTCAATCGCATCAACGGCAATCAGGAGTTAGCTGCGCTGGTCTATAGCCCTGCTTCGATCGAAGTAGTGGCTGCTTTACATCCTGCTGCAACGCCTACTGGCTATCAATGGTCCATTGCGGAAGGACCGCGCATCTCCCTAGCCGGCGAAACTCCGGTAACTGCTCGTGTCACGATTAAAGATCAGGCCCCGATCGCCTTTGTTTTTCCGTTTCTGCGTCAATAGGTAAGTCAATTGGTAAAAGGTGAAGCGCAACAGGCTATCCAATTAGGTCAGACTCTAATGTTGAAGGATTTACGAGAGCGTTGGCAAAAGTTTCGATTCCGCAATGGAGTAAGGGTCAGAACTCCTACCGTGTTGCAGATTGAAGCGGTTGAATGTGGTGCTGCCGCCCTGGGGATGATGCTGGGCTATCACGGGCGCATTGTGCCGTTGGCAGAACTTCGTCAAGCTTGTGGAGTCTCACGGGATGGGAGTTCTGCTGCCAATGTGGTTGCTGCGGCTCGAAATTATGGCATGGATGCGAAGGGGTTTAAAAAGACGATCGAGAAACTCCAAGAGCTGACTCCCCCTTACATTATTTTCTGGCAGTTTGATCACTTTTTGGTGGTGGAGGGGTTTGTCAAAGATCGGGTTTATGTGAACGATCCAGCTTCTGGACCACGGCATATGACGCTGGCCGAATTCGATCGAGGATACACGGGCATTGTTTTGGTTATGCGTCCCGGCGAACAGTTTCAAAAGGGCGGCATGAAGAAGAGTGTTGTGCGGACCCTGCGTAATCGGTTGCAAGGTTCGATCCCAGCATTGCTGTATTGTGTATTTGCCGGATTTTTGCTGGTGCTGCCCAATCTGGCGCTGCCCGTTTTCAGCCAGATCTTTATCGATAATGTGCTGACTCAAAATCGATTGAATTGGTTGTGGCCTTTGCTGCTGGGTCTGTTGTTGACGATCGGATTACAGGCTGTACTGACGGCCCTGCAGCTCAAACATTTGCGCCGATTAAAAATCAAATTGGCGGTGAGCATGTCCAGTCGGTTTATTTGGCATGTGTTAAGGTTGCCCATCAGCTTTTATGGACAGCGGTTTCCGGGTGAAATTAGTAGTCGAGTCAGCATCAACGATCAGGTCTCAGATATTCTGACAGGACGCTTAACCACAACGATCATCAGTATGGTAATGGTGGTGTTCTATGCCGCAATTATGCTGTGGTACAACTGGATCTTAACTGTGGTGGTGATTTGTCTGGCGATCGCCAATGTGGTTGTGTTGCAATGGGTGGCGCGTCAGCGAGTGGATGCCAACCTAAAGACCGCCCAAAATTATGGCAAGGTGAATGGGGTAGCGATCGCTGGTCTCCAGGGAATTGAAACCCTGAAAGCGTCTGGTTTGGAATCCGATTTTTTCGCACGTTGGGCCGGTTATTACACCAAAGCAACGAACGCTCAACAGGAACTCAATTTAACCAACCAGCAGCTCAATCTGTTGCCCTCGCTTTTAACTGCCTTGAGTACAGTGTTTTTGCTGGTGATTGGCGGGTGGCAGGTGATTCAAGGATCGTTAACCATTGGGATGCTGCTGGCATTTCAGCTGTTAATGCGGAATTTTTTGGAACCTGTGAACAGCCTGATTCGGTTTGGCAGCACATTGCAGGATCTGGAAGGCAGTTTGGTACGGTTAGATGATGTATTAGATAACGAAACGGATCCGGCTTTGAATGCAGAAGACCAGGATCAAAAAGCAATGCTGATTCATCCCACTATTGGTCGTTTGGAAGGGGCAATCGAATTACACAATGTAACTTTTGGATACAGCAAAGTGACACCCCCACTGATTCAAGGATTTAATCTGACGATTCAGCCCGGTCAACGAGTTGCATTGATTGGTGGGAGCGGTTCCGGTAAATCTACCCTGGCAAAACTGGTGGCTGGGCTCTACGAGCCCTGGGAAGGAGAAATTCGATTTGATGGAGTCCCTGCTGATCAAATTCCTCGCTCTGTAATCACGGATTCGATCGCGGTGGTTGATCAGGATATTTTGCTGTTTGCAGATACCATTCGCGCCAACCTAACGTTATGGGATTTGACCGTTCCCGATCGAGCCTTAGAAAAAGCCTGCCAAGATGCTGCAATTTATGACATTGTTCTGTCGATTCCAGGCGGATTTGATGCGCTTCTGATAGAAGGAGCTGCGAATCTGAGTGGAGGACAACGCCAGCGGTTAGAAATTGCTAGAGCCCTCGTGAATCAGCCTTCTATTCTGATCATGGACGAAGCAACAAGCGCCCTAGATTCAGAAACGGAGAAAATCATCGATCAAAATTTGCGTCGGCGAGGCTGTACTTGTTTGATTGTGGCTCACCGACTCAGCACGATTCGAGACTGTGATGAAATTATTGTGCTCGATCGAGGCAAGGTGATTCAACGGGGAACGCATGAAGAACTCTGGCAAGCGGGGGGATATTACGCGAATTTGATTAGTAGTGAAGCAGCCTGAGAAGACACAACTGAGAAAACACAAAATATAGTGGGAGAGATCAAGTCTTTCCCACTAATCGCTTACTTAGGAACAGGAATTAAATCAAGAGAAGGAGCGGCAAATTTAGGTGTTTTCACCTTCGTTGGGTTGAGTATATTGACCGCTATCATGGCCACCCGACGCCTGAGAAAGCTCTGCGTCACTCAATTCACCTGAATATTGACCGCTATCATGGCCACCCGACGCCTGAGAAAGCTCTGCGTCACTCAATTCACCTGAATATTGGCCGCTATCATGACCACCTGAGGCCTGGGAAAGTTCTTCATCTCCCAATTCACCTGAATATTGGCCGCTATCATGACCGCCAGAAGCTTGCTCAAGTTCTTCTTGTGTGAGTTCCTTTTCCGTAGACATAATTTTCCTCCAAGGGATTTAGGGTGTACTCTAACTTTGTTTCGTAGGAATACAAAACAATAAAATAACGGCTCAAGGCAGCAACTGAATTGGATAGATCTCTGGAGAAATTCTAAGCTGCGCCTGCCGAACAGCGCTCTCTAACAGTCAAACTGAACAGCAAAACTGAATCGTGAAATTGTCGAAGGGAACGGGAACCCATGCATTGCATATGCCCCAATTATAGGACATAACTTTCAGGATGAGCTGCAGCTCAATCATGGTATATTTGCTCAATTAAAATATTGTATCCCCTATTACTTTTGGTAACAATCAATTGAACAGAGTTAGCAAGCTTTACAAGCAAGCGCTTTACTTGGAAATCAGGACGGCATATAAGTGATAGTGGGCTAAGTGATAGTAGACGACAGTTTTTAGCGATGTATGATCTTATAAATATAAAATCTATGATAAACATCACCCCATAGAAGGATGCGTCGTTATCTAAGCTTGTCTAACCACTCTTCCGGCTTTTAGTCGGGCAACAACGCGGCATTTTTGTAATCATGAAGACTAGAATTGTTCAGGGAAATCAGCCCTTTGTCCTTGATGATCCGCACCAGGTTCAAATTGTCAAATCTGGATCGATCGCCGTATTTGCAGTGCGAGTATCCCAGAACAGGCCGGATGGAGACCGACATTACCTATTTAATGTTCAACCGGGTGAGGCGTTATTTGGTGCCCGCCTCAATCCATCCGAGCGTCAATTCGGTTTTTTAGCAGTCGCGCTTGAGCAGACAGAACTTTGTGAGCAACCGCTTCAATCGATCGATCTAGCCGATCTACATATTTTGGCGAATCGATGGGTGCATCAGCTGGGTCAGATCGACTATCTGCCTCAGCCTCCAACGCTGTTGATGCCTGCACTCGATCGGTTTGTTGCTTTGAATAACGGCCAAATCTTCCAGGCTCCTAAAGACCGGGTTCTTTGGACTCAAGTGCAGCAGGGAACCGCCAACTGGTTAAATTGCAAAGATTTGAGTTTTGCCCAAACCTGCGGCTTATGTCCGATCGGTCCTGGTCTGTGGCTCTCTGCCAACAACAACCTGGAACTTTCGATTCTACCGATCGAGGAACTTACAGCACCAGAATTACATCAGGGCTTGGAACGGCTGCATGATTGGTTTTTACAACTTTTAGCATATCTGCAAACAGAAGCTGCCCAGACTGAACGATTGCGGCTGCAACAGCGACAGCAGCTCAACCGGCAAGCGACCCAGGAAACCTTAAAGGGACTCGTGGCGCTTTTACAACCCCAGGCAGAAACGATCGCAACCGTAACCGATGACTTATTAATGGTGGCTGGCGCAGTGGGCAGGTCGCTGAAAGTGGAAATTAAACCGCCGGTTGCCTCGGAAAATCCAGCGCGGATGAATACGCCCCTGGAGGCCATCGCCCGCGCGTCTCGTCTGCGCCTCCGCCGAGTTACCCTGCGAGAGACCTGGTGGGAAAAGGATTGTGGTCCGATCGTTGCCTATACCCAGGATGATCATCGTCCTGTAGCCCTGTTGCCGATTGCGGGCGATCACTATGAAATGTTCGATCCACGCCAAATTGCAGGGCCTCCTGGAGCAAGGCTGAAATATCCAAGGGTGAATGCGACGATCGCAGCCAGTTTAGATCCAACAGCCTATATTTTTTACCGCCCCTTGCCTGATTCTGTGATGCATGCGTGGGATCTGGTGAAATTTACCTTTAGAGGACAGGCAAAAAATTTGCTGCTTTTACTGGGAATGGGAATTGCTGGAACAGTTGCAGGCATGCTTGTGCCGCTAGCGACCGGCATTCTAGTAGATACTGCCTTACCGATGGGAAACGAGCGATTGCTATTTCAGCTTGGCTGGGGGCTACTTTTTGCCGCATTTGCGACAGTGAGTACCGAATGGGTGCAGTCTCTTGCCAGTTTACGCCTGGAAACCACTTCAGAAGTGACAATGCAGGCGGCAGTTTGGGATCGCCTCTTGAAGTTAAAGCCCACTTTTTTTCGTTCTTATAGCGTAGGGGATTTACAGTCGCGGGTGACAGGGGTAAGTCAGATTCGGCGACGCTTAACGGGGACAACGTTACGCACAATTCTCACGAGCTTTTTTGCGTTACTCAATTTTGGCTTGATGTTCCTTTATAGCCCGTTGTTAGCGCTGGTTGCGGCGGGGGTTGCCTTGGTTGTCATGGTATTTACAATCGCTTCAGGGACAGTCCTCTTACGCAAAACGCGGGCCTTATTGGAACTGCGAGGTGAAATTTTTGGGTTACTTGTTCGGTTGATTGAGGCCGTGCCGAAATTGCGCAATGCAGGGGCTGAAGAACGAGCTTTTGCAACCTGGGGTAAAAAATATAAAAAGCAATTGCAACTGACTCTGAGTACTCAGGATGTTGAAGATAGCGTTCAAATCTTTAACACAATCATGCCAACGCTGACGGCAACGCTGATTTTCTGGGCAGTTGTAGCACAAATTCAGCAGGCTCAGGCCCATGGGGAAAGTGGGATATCAACGGGTACATTTCTAGCGTTCAGTGCAGCATTTGGCGTTTTTATTACTGGGGTAACTAATCTCAGTAATGCGATTATTTCAGTCTTGGAAGTTGTGACACTTTGGCAGCGATCGCAGCCCATTCTCACCGCTGACCCGGAAGTTGATGCAGCAAAAGCAGATCCGGGGCATCTCTCTGGCCGCATTGCAGTTGATCATGTGACCTTCCGCTATCGAGAAGATGGTCCGTTGACCCTGGATCAAGTCTCGATCGCCATTGAACCCGGAGAGTTTGTTGCCTTAGTGGGTCCATCGGGGAGCGGGAAGTCTACGCTGCTGCGGTTGCTGCTGGGTTTCGACACCCCCTTAGAAGGCAGTATCTACTATGACGGTCAGGATTTGAGCGGTTTGGACATCATGGCGGTGCGACGGCAGCTCGGTGTCGTGCTGCAAAATGGCCGAATCAATTCAGGCAGTATTTTTGAACTCATCTCTGCTAATGCACCTATTTCCGTCACGGAAGCCTGGGAAGCAGCTGAAATGGCTGGTTTTGCAGATGATGTGCGATCAATGCCCATGGGAATGTATACATTCATTAATGAAGGAGGAACTAATATTTCTGGCGGCCAACGACAGCGATTGATTATTGCCCGCGCCCTGGCGTTGAAACCACAAATTCTGTTGTTCGATGAAGCGACAAGTGCGTTGGACAACCGGACTCAGGCGATCGTAACTGAGAGTTTAGATCGATTAGGGGTTTCGCGCATTGTCGTGGCGCATCGCCTCAGCACCATTCGCAATGCCGATCGTATTTACGTGATGCAAGCAGGCCGGATCATGCAGCAGGGCAGTTTTGAGCAATTGGCCCAGCAAGAAGGTCTCTTTGCCCAACTGGTTGCCAGACAATTGGGGGATGCTCACGCTTTGACAGCCTAGTGCCTATTTGGAGAGATTCGGTTCGACGATCGCCGGAAAGTTTTCGAAGTTGCGCCGTATCCAATCCATTCCGACTTCGTTATTTAATTTAATCTTCTGAACTGTATCAGGATAAATCTTTTCTAGAATCTCTGTATCTTGATCAACAACGACTTCGCCAAAGTTGAGATAGGTATTTCCCAACAGCTTGAAAATTGGATGTTTTGCTTGACCAAACAGTAGCACGTAGGTTCGAGTCCGATCTTCTGCTTCTGGCACAAACAGGTGGCATTGGGCTGCTTTTCCCAGTGGCATTTCCCCATGAAAAATAACAAGAGACGGAAAGTGATTTTCCAAATGGGCTTTGATCAGGGTGGGCAGTAAAAACAGATCCGGTTTTCTCAGTTTTTCTGTCAATCGATAGGGTGCAGTTGGCATGTCATAAAACGCATGGGAATGGTGTCCTTGATCGATAAACTGATGAAACTGAACTTCTGTAATCCGGAATAAATCTCGATGGGTGCCATTTTGATGATTGTAGTCATGCATGTTCAGCAACATGCTCAGTAGATCGGTTTTAACGCTGCGATCGGCAACATGCCCGATGAAGGAGTACTGATCGGCAATCTGATTCAAGATGTTCGGAATCGGAATTTTGGGTTCCCATCCCCCATAAGACCAAATGAAATCACCTTGAATCACCAGTTCCAACGGTTGGAGCAGAGGTAAAGTTTTCTTGTTAGTTCCCGGAAGAACCGTGCAGCCTGTTGTATCAAACGGCAAAGCATGAAATGGGCAGACAACGCTACTGCTGCCATCTGGATGAACTTCACACCAGCCTTCCGACAGCATTGCTCCCATGTGAGGACAGGCATTCGGCAGCGCATGAATTTCCCCGGCAGTATCTTTCCACATAACGTAATCCATGCCGTAAAGAGAAATTTTACGCGGCTGGTTCGTTTCTAACATGGACTTGTGAGCCAATAGCCAGGGTGCGCCAAACAGCATCGATCGCATGGCATTCTCCATTCAAGATAAAATTGTGAAAAATCCGTCGTCTTTTAAAAAATATGACAGAACATTCATGTTCGTCAAGCCCTCCCGATTCAATTCATTCACCATCCAGTAATCTGCGTCGTCAACCCAAGCAACAGCGAGGTAAAGCGCGAGTTGAAAAGATCCTGGATGCGGCTGCGGCTGTGTTTGATGAAGTCGGCTATGAAGCTGCAACGACTCATCTCATTGCTGCCAGGGCAGGAACGGCGATCGGCTCCCTCTATCAGTTTTTCCCAGACAAAGCTGCCATTTTCAAAGCCATGGAGTTGCGCCATACTGAGCGAGTCAAGACGATGTGGGCACAGATTGATATTTCCAGCCTTGTTCAGTTACCGCTCCGGCAGATGATTCATCAGCTTGCTGTGACAGTTGCCCAACTCTTCGATCAACCTGTATCTCGCGTGGTGTTTGTGCAATTTTTTATGGCCCGCGCCATTTTTCAATCGATCGATGACAGCATGACGCAGGAAGCTATCAACTTTATGGCCATGATTCTCAAACAGCGCAATCCTAAGCTCTTAGAAGAACAATCCAATCTGCTGGCCGAGGTCTGTGTGCACAGCAGCAATGCGGTGATGCTAGCAGCCCTGCGCACTTCTGATCCGATGCATCGCCAACAGTTGACGCAGCAAATTGAGGATCTGCTGGTCGCTTATTTAGAGCCGCATTTTGGGGACGATCGATCAAATCACGTAATGAAAGTAATGATATGCCCCCATTGCCAGTCGCAGCAGTTATCAAAAAACGGATATCGCCGAGGCAAGCAATGCTATCGCTGTAAAGATTGTGGAAAACAGTTTGTTGTGCGATGAGTCTGCGATGGGTTTGTTGCTTGGTGAGAGATGCTTGATTAAACGATAAGAGAACTTTGCGATGTCTATTTTCACCTTATTTTTATAAACTACTTATTTTTTTAATCTACTAATTTAAATTCTAAACTACATATTTTAGTCGATTAAAATACTTCTGAAATTGTTGTCCTAGTTGAAAAATGCGATTTTATCCTTCTATTGCTTCTTCATCGCTGTTCTTATATCGATTTCTGTTTCTCTTCCTATTAAGTATTTAGAGTGAGTTTGCTGTCTAGTTCGACCACGGCCAACTCTCTGAAGCGACTCCCAATGAGCGATCGAAATCAGTATCCTCAAGAATCACATTTCTTCAAATTTGTTGCTTCTATCTCAAAACAATATGTTGTCTCGGAAACTGAAGAGAACATGTGATGGGGTGTTCAGAACAATCCATACAACCCATGCTCTCAAAACATGCCTGCTCTTTTATCCCAAGGTGATCCTGCTCTTTCATCCCAAGGTGATATAGTTGGCATAGATCTTGAAGTCAGACTTGTGATGGTTGTTCAGTAGGAAGAGTCGGTTTGAACAGGCTGGGGTTTTGCCTGTCAAAGTGGGGGACTATTCTGGGGAGCCTGACTAGATTTTAGGTGATTGATACTTTTCCTGAAGAGAAGGACCTTCGACCCTTTAAAAAGCTGCTAGAGGATAGATTGGAAAATAGGGAATATTAATGATAGTAACCAGTTAAAAAAACAAAGTTGCCTAAAAGTTGCCTATGAGATCTGAGGCATTGCAGTCAGAACAACCTACAATCACCATTTTGATCATTGATGATTCAGAAACAGATTGTGCAGCTTACACTCGCTATCTCCAATCGGACCCTAATTATCATTATCAAACTTTGAATGGGATCAAGTTGCGGGAAGGCATGGCCCTCTGGCGATCTCAGCCCTCTGACTTGGTTTTGTTGGACATGGATCTTCCTGATGGAGATGGGTTGGAATTCCTGAAGTTCTTGCGGGCAGATTTTTGTAATGAAGGACTTTGCTCTAAGGTGCCTGTCATCGTTCTTGTAGACCAGGGAGATGAACGAGTAGCCATGCAGGCGATGAAACTTGGGGCGATGGATTATTTATTCAAGGAAGAGATAACGGCGATTTCCCTACGGAAAAGCGTTTTGGCAGCGATCGACTATGCCCAACTGCAAGCTGAGTTGAAGGAACGGCAACAGGCTGAAGTCCGGCTACAGCAGCTCAATCGAGAACTGGAAGATCGGATTGTCCGGCAGATTGCCGCCTTGCAGCGTCGTGAATCTGACCATCAGCAGATCCAGGCTGAATTGCGAAGTTTGTCTGTTCGCTTAACGTTAGCGTTAGAGTCCGCAGAAATTGGGACTTGGGATTGGGACCTGGTGCGTGATACAAATTGGGACGATCGGATGTATCAGCTGTATGGCTTGGAACATTTGCGGCGTCCTGCCACTTACCAAGATTGGTTCAATACTCTGCATCCGGAGGATCGGGCTGAAGTAGAACAGGCATTTGCGCAATCCCTGTCTGAGGGCAAATGTGATATCGAATTTCGAATTATTTTGCCGGATAGAACGATCCGATTCGTCAAGACGCTGGGATTAATGCATTACAACCTATCCGGACAACCCCAGCACATGGTTGGGGTCAGTTACGATATTACAACTCGTAAACAAGCTGAGGCAGCGCTGATTCGTTACACCCACGAGGTTGAAGATCTCTACAACAATGCTCCTTGTGGCTACCATTCGCTGGATTTGAAAGGGCGTTACATCCAGGTGAATGAAACAGAATTACGCTGGCTGGGCTATACCCGCGAGGAGATGATCGGTAAGCCGATTACCGAATTTTTCACAGAAGCGAACCGTCCAGCTTTCTTTAAGAATTATGAAATACTTCGGCGACAGGGATGGGTAAAAAATTTGGAATATGAAATGGTTTGCAAAAATGGTTCGATTTTGCCCGTTTTAATTAATGCAGTTGTCGTGAAGGACGAGGCTGGCAATCATTTATACAACCGAGCAACTATACTGGATATCCGCGAACGGAAAGCGATCGAAAGTGCCCTGCAAGAAAGTGAGGCTAAATTTCGTCTGATGGCGGAAAACGTGCCAGGTATGATCTTTCGCTATGTTTTCCATTCAAATGGAACCGACGAATTCACCTATGTCAGCCCCTACATTCGAGAGATTTACGAACTTGAACCTGATGTTGTCATGCAAGATGTGGGCGCTTTATGGTCCAGAATTCACCCTGATGATGTTGCGTTCATTCAAACTACAACCAAGGAATCTGCCGAAAGCCTACAGCCATTCCTGGTCGAACATCGGCTAATCACACCCAAGGCTGGAATAAAGTGGGTGCACATCATCTCTCGTCCAGAGCGGCAAGGCAATGGCGATGTGGTTTGGAATGGGGTTGTGCAAGACATCACCGATCGCAAAATGGCTGAAGCCAAGCTGCAGCAAACGAATGTAGAACTGGCTCATGCGACCCATCTCAAAGATGAGTTTCTGGCCAATATGAGCCATGAACTCCGCACGCCCCTAAATGCCATTTTAGGACTCTCAGAAGCATTGCAAGAGGAGATTTTGGGGGTACTCAATGAGCGGCAACTTAAGGCAATTGGCACGATCGAAAAAAGTGGGCGACATTTGCTGGAATTGATCAATGACATTCTGGATCTGTCGAAAATTTCATCCGGCAAGATGGAACTTCATTTTGAGCCGGTTGCGGTTGAGAACCTCTGCAGTTCCAGTTTGCTGTTTGTCAGGCAACAGGCCTTTAAGAAGAATATTCAAGTCACCAGCGATATTCCTGCCAATGTCAGCAACATCATTGTGGATGAGCGACGCATCAGACAGGTGTTGATCAATTTGCTAACCAATGCCGTTAAGTTCACGCCGGACGAGGGCCAGGTCAGCCTCAAAGTGGCGATCGGGTTTGGCAAGACCTGGCAGGGAAATGTGTTGATTCCTACCCAATTGCGATCGCAGGATGCACCCCTGATCCTGTTTCAAGTGGTAGATACAGGGATTGGCATTGCGGCAGCTGATATCGCGCGGTTATTTCAACCCTTTGTCCAGATTGATAGCAGCCTGAATCGGGAGCAGATGGGAACAGGGTTAGGCTTAGCAATGGTGAAGCAGATTACAGAACTGCATCAGGGGCAGGTGCTGGTAGAGAGTTGTCCTGGGCAGGGCAGCCATTTTACCGTGGCACTTCCTTATCAGATGCCGATCGCTTCTGTTTTCCCCTACGGTGCATCTGTAGAAACGCCATCTCCAGCCTCGGTAATTCCTTGTGCAGAAACGGCGATCGCTCCTCTCATCTTGCTGGCAGAAGACAATGAGGCTAATCTCGACACCTTTGTGGGTTATTTAACCGCGCGTCACTATCGAGTCATTGTTGCTAAGAATGGAGAAGAAGCTGTCACGTTAGCAAAAACGGCACAGCCAGATGTGATTCTAATGGATATGCAAATGCCGAAAATGGATGGTATAGAGGCAATGCGCCTGATTCGATCCGACAAATCCCTGGTTGATGTGCCGATCATTGCCCTGACCGCATTGGCCATGACGGGTGACCAAGAGCGCTGCATGGAGGCCGGAGCGAATCAATACCTTAGTAAGCCTGTGGGATTAAAACAGCTAGTTGAGGTCATTCAACAGCTTCTCAGAAGTTAAAAGGACGCGACGGAGTGACGGCCCAATTTTTGTGTTGTTGATGATTTGATGAGATAGTCAACCTCATCTGTAATCCCTGTTAACCCTGCTTTGCGGCTTGGAATTCCCTTTTACCGCTCTCTTGCCGCTGTTTTTGCTGGAAGAAGTAGCTTCAGTTCCCTGCATCAGCAAAAGCCCGTTGGGATCATCAGTTGAGAATATCAACAGATATTTAAGATGTTCCTGGAGTTTTTAGGTATAGATTGGGGTAGGCGATCGGGCTAGATCAGCAGGCTTGACCGCTTTCTGGAGAATTTGGGTTCGACTAAGTATGGAAAGTATTGAGAATTTCCTACTTTCAAGGCCGATCGACCTGCTAGACAAGATTCTAGCGGCTTCCATCGACCATATCTATCTTTTCGATCGCGCCGGACGCTTTCTTTATGCCAGTCCAACCGGATTAGTTGCTTTGGGACTAAACACAAACGAGGTCTTAGGCAAAACCTGGCGTGAACTCGACTTTCCAGCAGATCTGATGCAACGCCATGATGCTGAACGAGAATCAGTATTTCAGACGGGTGTTCCTGTGGCATCGGAGATGAAGTTCCCAACCATGAATGGGATAAGGGATTACGAATATGTCCTTTCTCCGATTCAGGGTGCGGCAGGAGAAATTGATGTGATTGTCAGTACCGTGCGGGATGTAACGGAGCGGAACCAGACCGAAGATGCCCTCCGCCAGTTAGCAGAAGACTTAGAAGCAAGAGTGCTGGCCAGAACTCAAGAGTTAGTCGATCTCAACACCTCGTTGCAGGCGGAAATTGCGGAACGTCAAAAAACAGAGCAGGCCTTACACGCCTCTGAAGCTCAGCTGAGCCAAATCCTGAACAATGCGGGTGCTTCGATCGTCAGTTTTCGGCTGTTTGCCGATCGCACCTGGCAATATGACTATTACTCGGCTGGATGTGAGGCAGTGTTTGGATACAGGCCAGCGGAGATGATGACTGATATTTGGTTGTCACGGGTTCTACCAGAGGATCAAGCATCGGTGATCCTGTATTCGCAGGAGGCCATTGTGGCTGAACGTCCTACGCGGATAGAATATCGCTTCCGACACAAAGATGATAGCCTCCGTTGGATTTCGAGCGATCTCTCGTCTCATTGGGATAGCCACCACAACTGTTGGCAAGTGATTGCGATCGATAGCGATATTACCGATCGGAAACAGTCGGAACTGGCTTTGCAAGAAAGTGAAACCCGGTTTGCCGCAGCGTTTCAGTCCAGCCCAGATGCAATGCTGATCACCCGCATCAGCGATGGCCTGATTCTGGATGCCAATGCCCAATTTGCTCAACTGTTGGGATATTCTCTGGAAGAGACGATCGGACAGACGACCTTAGGGTTGCAATTATGGATTGATCCTGTAGATCGGGACACCATCATTGCCCATCTGCAAACCAGTCCTACCTTACAAAACTATGAAGTCTCCTGCCGCTGCAAATCAGGAGAAATCATGATTGGCCTCTTTTCTTGCCAGATTATTGAACTGGGTGGCCAAGCTTGCATGCTGAGTGTGATGCGAGATATTAGCGATCGCAAACGTATCGAACAAGTGCTCCAAACCAGTGAAGCGCGCTACCGTGTTTTGACAGAAATTAGCCCGGTTGCAATTTTTCGGTTTGATGCCCCGTTGAATTGCGTCTATGTTAACGATCGCTGGAGCGAAATGACGGGCAGACCGAAGGAATCTGCGCTGGGTCAGGGTTGGCTTGCAGCGCTGCATCCTGATGAACGGGACGAGGTTGTTGCTCAATGGCTGGAACGTTATGCTCAGGCTAACTTAGGCAATTTCATCCTCAATTCGACTGAAGGCAGGCATCTCTGCCCGGATGGCAGCATTAATTGGTATTATGCGCAGCTTGCGGCGGAAATCGACCGGACTGGCAAAGTCATCGGCTATGTAGGCACCTTGACGGATATTACCGATCGCAAAATAGCTGAAGCCAAGCTGCGAGAAAGTGAATCTTTGCTCCGCTTGTTTGTGCAGTATGCGCCAACTGGCATTGTCATGCTCGATCGAGAGATGCGGTATGTGATGATGAGCCAACGCTGGATCGATGACTATTATTTGGGTTCGATCGAGTCTTTGATTGGCCGATCGCATTACGAAGTGATGACGGGAATTCCTGACGCTTATAAGGCTGTGCATCAACGTTGCTTAGCCGGAGCGATCGAGCAAGGCGAAGGTTGTTTTATTGGGGTCGATGGTACAGAGCAATGGACAAGCTGGGAGGTTCGTCCCTGGTATCAGGCCACGGGAGAAATTGGTGGCATTATTATTTTTTCTGAATATATTAATGAGCGCAAACAGGCAGAGGCGGCTATTTTGCAATTAAATCGAACTCTCCAGCAAAGAGTGACTGAATTGCAAACTCTGCTGGATGTGATTCCGATTGGCATTGGCATTGCAGAAGGTCGAGATTGTCATAGTATTCGCGCGAATCCTGCCTTTGCTCAATTGTTGGGCATTCCCCCCACAGACAATGCTTCTCTCAGTGCACCTGAAGCGGAACGGCCTCGCAACTTTAAGGTTTACCAAAATGGGCGGGAACTGGCGCTGGAAGAATTATCGCTACAACATGCGGCGGCCCATGGGGTTGAAGTTCGCGATTTTGAAGTTGATGTGGTTTGGCAGGATGGCACTGTCGTTAAACTGTTGGAATATGCGGCTCCATTATTTGATGAAAAGGGCCAAACCAGGGGCAGCGTTGGCGCGTTTTTAGATATTACCGATCGCAAAAAAACGGAACTGGCGCTGCAAGAACTCAACCAGTCTCTAGAAGCGATCGTGGCGGAAAGAACGGCTGAACTTCGGGCCAGTGAAGCTCAGATTCGTCAGCAGGCCGATCGGGAAATCTTGCGCAATCAACAGCTCGCCATCTCTAACCAGGAGCTAGCCCGCGCCACTCGTCTTAAAGATGAATTTTTAGCCAATATGAGCCACGAACTGCGGACGCCGCTCAACGCCATTTTGGGGATGGCCGAGGGGCTTCAAGAACAAGTTTTTGGTGCAGTGAACGCGCAGCAATTGACGGCACTTCAAACGATCGAGCGCACAGGCTTGCATTTACTAGCCTTAATCAACGATATTCTCGATCTCGCCAAGGTAGAGTCTGGGCAGCTCGAACTCAACTGTGCCCCCACGGACATGAGGCTGCTTTGTCGGTCCAGTTTGGACTTTATTAAGCAGCAAGCGCTGAAAAAACAGATTCAGCTTGATCTGAAATTACCTGCTAATCTGCCTGAGTTATGGATCGATGAACGACGGATGCGGCAAGTCCTGGTGAATTTGCTCAACAATGCCGTTAAGTTCACGGGCAACAGAGGCCGAATTACGTTAGAAGTGGATTGGCCTGTCTTGCAGCAATCGGATGAAGCTGCGGGTTCCTGGTTGCGATTAGCCGTGGTGGATACTGGAATTGGGATCGCGCCTGAAGATATTGATAAGTTATTCCAACCGTTTGTCCAAATCGATAGCGCCCTGAATCGACAATATGAGGGAACCGGCTTAGGACTGGCCCTGGTGAAACGGATTGTGGAACTGCATGGGGGACAAGTTGGCTTAACCAGTGAGTTGGGAGTTGGAAGTTGCTTTACGATCGACCTACCCGACGTAGTGGCCCATTTCGCAGCCACTGAACCGCAGCCGCCAATGCTTGCCGATCAGGCACTGAATCAGATCGATCAAGGGCCAGCTCCTCTCATCCTATTAGTAGAGGACAATGAAGATAATATTGTGACGATCGCAACCTATCTGGAAGCGAAAGGCAATCGGGTGCAGGTGGCCAGAGAAGGCCAGGAAGCGATCGATCGGGTTGAGGCTGAGCGGCCTGATTTAATTTTGATGGATATTCAAATGCCAGGGATGGATGGCCTGGAAGCAATGCGGCGCATTCGTTGCCTGCCAGATCTGGGTGATATGCCAATTATTGCACTCACAGCCCTGGCGATGGAGGGCGATCGAGAGAAGTGTTTGGCCGCAGGAGCCAATGACTATCTCAGTAAACCCGTTAAACTCAAACAGCTCACCGCTAAAATTCAGCAGCTTTTGGAAGCGAGGTAAGACGGATCCTGCTAATGGTCGCGTACTGAGCATCCCACTTCTCCGTAAACAGCTCCAGGTGCAGTTCTGCTTCATCTTCGGTCGTGGCAGTATAAATCGCCTTGAGGTCGGCACACACCGTAATGCATTGATTTTTTGACTGGTGGATTGCTGAGAAACTTGCATGGGTGGGCAAAATGTATTGCCTTAATTTTAGACTCATGAGACGCAACTGTGGTGTTGCGCTACTACTGGGCGATCGCATGTTAGCTTGCTACCGCAATTGGGAACCTTAATGAGTAACAGAAGAAAACCCTAATGAAGTTTAAAGACACAGCCCTATCCCCACCAGCCATACGAGAGGTAGGGCTTTTTGCTGCCTATGGATACCAACAAATTTCGAGTTCAGGAAATCATCGCGATCGCACTCACCCTGGTATCTGCCGCTGTCACGATCGCAGGACAGTTTGTGCCGACTGGATAGGGCGATCGATCTTGTATGGGTTGCAATGGGATTTCAAGCTCTAGTTGATAATGCTCACTTGGTTAAAGCAGCCCCATGTCCTTTTTCAACAAATAAAGCTCATGCTCAACTTCTAGCGCTCGAAATTGTCGATCCAGTTGCGCTAGAGAAGACGCTCTTGTTTTAGCCCTGACTTGGTGATCCTTGTCCACTTTGACGGTTTTCTTCATCTCCTCTAATTCGCATTGGGCCTCGTACTGCCTCCAAGCTTCTTCATACCAATCGATTAGAGGTGAACCGTAATCTCGCCCACAGATGCCGTCAAGAATAAGCAAAGCCCCGATCACGGGGAAAGCACCCATCATAAACATCCCTACCTTCATGCTGCCAAATCCCACCCAGGCTGCCGTAGCGCTGGCATGAGCAGCACCATGCAGAGATCCGATCGTGGCTCCTGTTTTGGCGATTCCGATAGCACTGGCGGTTGTATTGATGATCGGAGTGCTTCCTACCAATGCTGTACCAACTGATATTTGTGTGTCCATGTTGTTCACAGGTTCTCAATTTACTGTTGTTCCATGAGGTTCTCAAAAGCCCTCAACATGGCAGATTCACCGCCCCATGCTCGCCGAATATTATTTGGATCGAGAATTCGGCAGTTCCCAAACACCTGATTTTTCTGAACTCTCCAGCCGCCGACGTTTGCTAGATCTACCCAGAAGATAGTTCCACCAAGTGTTGCCGTTGGGATGTTTGGCATTCCTCCTAATTTCTCAAGCAGTCTTCCGATCGCATCAGGATCACTCACGATTTTCGTCAAAACTGCAATTGCCAATTTCTCTGGAATCCCAATCATCCCCGCAACTCCAAAAAAGATCGTTCAGATGCTGGGCGATCGGTATTGGTTTAACCAAGTTGGTTCTAAGTCTCTCTACGCTCGTGCCATCGCATCAACTATCGTCAACCAATCGCCGGAAATACTTCGATCACTCAATCTCGTTACTTACTGCTTGTTGTTGGTTTGTCGAACTGCCTTTTGCTTTATTCAGATATTCACTAGAAAAAGGGATGATCGGCATACAAATCAAACAGGCTGCGATACCCAGAAGTATTGAAATTGCTGTAATTTCCGGCCATGAAGAGATGACCCCGTTATAAATACCAATGCAAACACCTACAGCTGCTCCGATGATCAGAGTTGCGATGAGGATGTCTGCAATTTTTCTAACTAGCTGAAAAGTGAGCCCAAAAGACAGGATGACCAAGAAAAATACTGCGAAGTATTTGATGTAAAGCAGATCTTCCATAGTTCTCACCTACCGCCAAACAGTCTGCTTGCACCATAAAAAGCAAGACCAACAACAGCCCCTGCTGCTACTACTGGCGCGGCCCCAACTGCAACTGCTGTACCACCGATCGCCAATCCCATTCCACCAACAACAGACGATACACCCATGCCCAGTGCTGCACCGCCTGCAACTGCACCTAGAGCACTGGCGTCACCTTCCTCAATGGCCCTCCTTGCTCCGTAGGCTGCTGATCCAACGATTGCCCCTGCGGCTGCTACCGGAGCTGCACCGATCGCAACCCCACCAAAACCACCAACAAGGCCCATCCCACCAACAAGAGCAGACACACCCGCTCCTGCTGCTGTGCCGCCTGCAATTAATGCAGCGCCTTCTGCCCTGTTTTCTGATGGAGTGTCTTCTACGTCGTTCCCGTTCTCTTCAGGTTCTTGCGTCATTTGAATTACCTCGTGAGTAGTTAAAAATTTTACGTCTGCTTCTACAATCCCTAAAGTCCCCTATCCCTCTTTAAAAGACAGTGAAATAGGTGTGATGATTTCAATAATTGAGAGTGCTGATGTTACTCCTGCTTCAGCAAGCACTTGACAGCAGGAGTTGTAGAAGTCCCAGCGCAAAGGGAACTAGAGCTTGATTCAGGATGCCCAGTTTTACTAACACAATCAGAATGCAGTTGTGGCAGGTTGTGCAGGGTAACTTATGACTCATCAAGAATCAATCAATCCACCCACACTGACCACAATGCCAGTGAACTCGATCGACCATTATAGAAATTCAGCACCGCAATGACGACATCTTCCTGTAAAAGCGGGATGCCAAAGCAATAGTTCTAGTTGCTGTGGTCTGGTCCAACGCTGTTTAAGTTGGTCGATAAGTCCATCGTTATAAAAAGCTGCTCCTTCAAGTTCCCAAAGCTCTTCTGGTTCAGCATTAGGTTCAGTTTCAAAATCAGGGGAAGTTGTAGAGTGGGCTTGCAGCACCAAGAGCAGAGCTTTTCTCCTATCTCTGACCCAGGTTAGAGAATGTTAGGAAGCTCTAACCTACCTCTGACAGAAGACAGAGTACAGCCATTCTCGTTAGGCTCAAGAAGCAGACCAATCGGTCCATGCATGATTGTTCAACACTCTGCTACCCCCTGCCATTTCGGTAGGGGGTAGTTTTGTCTTATCAATACATATTGCAAAAGCCTCTGCATTCACAGAGACCCTAGGCTAAATTAATTCAGTATTAATTCAGTTGTTATTCGATACTGTTCACTACAGCGCACCCCGACGGGCTGCCGCATAGTAGATAAACAAAGCAACAATCGCACCCAGTACCGCAACAACGACACCACCAACGCTCAGACCCGCCGCACCAATTGCCAGGGTTCCTGTGGTTAAGAGATTGTAGAGGGTACCACCAACAAAGGCACCAATAATACCCAACAGCATGGTGCCGAGAATTCCACCACCTTGATAGCCAGGATAAATTGCTTTAGCAATCGCACCAGCAAGTAGACCTAACACAATCCAAGCTAGGATATTCATGATTGTTCAACTCCATTCATTGATGTTCAAACACTAGTAGACTGCTGAATTCGCGAATTCAATCAACTCAAAGCACTTGTTAAATGCATTAACGCTGCTTTTATGTTTTCAATTTATCAGCCACAGCTCGATAGCAGCACCCATCTTGGGTGGGAAAACCAAGAGGGTCAGACCCCATACCAACAGCAGAGACTAACTACCTCTTTGTATAGAGAAGCGTTTGTGTTGAGGCATACTATTGCAGCCGTCGAAGACAAGCAGCGAGTGCAGCACTTGAAGCAGATTCGACTTCAGCAGTCTCGGAGTTCGCACCTGAGCGATTAACTTCAATAAAATTGTTGGCGTGAAAGAAATCAGAAATCGAAAGATCACATGAGGGGAGGAGATGCAACAGCTTTCCTAACTTACTGCTGAAGGAATGGAACGATCGCCCAAACTATCGCTTAGTCTTGCGATAGTCCCAGAGCTTCTGAGCATTTGGATTCTTCCAGACTCCCAACAGCAGCCTCTCAGCATTTGCCTCGGCAGCCGCTCAGGCCGATCCATGAGGGAGCCATCCAAATGTTGTTCTACAAGATGTCATTCTTGTTGCGAAGCTGTGTGTATAAAGCTGACTAGCAGATTATTCAAAGTATTCGTTTGGTAATCCTCCATTTTTCTCTACGACATTGGCGAGAACCCGCACTGAATGGGTTATTCTAATTGTTCACAAATTTTTATATGGCGCTTCTGTTCTTGCTCCTGGTTTTGGAGGAATACTGAGGCTTAACAGATGCCCCAATGCCAGTCATGACTTTAACTATTCTGCTGATCGATGATTCTCCGGTTGATCGCTCTATCTATCAGCGTTTGCTTTCTCAAGATCAGCGTCAATCTTACCAGTTCATCGAATGTGAGAGTGGCGAAGCGGCGCTGGAGTGGTGTCAGCACAACCAGGCTGATGTTATTTTGCTCGACTACCGGTTGCCGCAGATGGACGGCGTGGAGTTCCTGCAAAAACTACAACAGCAATTCCCTAATGAAATACCACCCATCATTTTTCTCACGGGCGTCGAAAACTTGGCGATAGCGGTAGAAGTTATCAAGCTGGGGGCTCAGGATTACCTCAGTAAGGACCATCTCACAGAAGAGTGCCTACCAAGACTGGTCCACAATGTTCTCCAGCAAAGTCAGCTCAAACGTAAACTATCGCGTCAGCAAGTGCAGCAGCAGGCTGTCAGCAAAATCGCTTTGCAAATGCGGCAGTGCTTGGAACCACAGCCACTGCTTGATGAAGCAACTCAAGAAATTCGTCAGTTCTTGCAGGCCGATCGGGTGCTGGTCTATCAGTTTGCCCCTGATTGGAGTGGCTCCATTGTTTCAGAATCCGTTGCACCAGGATGGCCGATCGCTTTAGGGCAGCAGATTAAAGATACCTGCTTTCAAAAAGGAGGCTGCTGCACTCGTTTCCAGGATTACAGCTGTGCAGCGACAGGTACTGAACACTGCTTTCAAAAAGGAGCCAGTTGCAGTTATCTCCAAGGCCACACTTGGGCAATGGCAGATATTGAACAGGCAAATTTGGCAGATTGCCACCGAGCATTGTTGCAGCAGTTTGCGGTCAAAGCCAATCTCGTTGTGCCCATTTTGGAATATGTTCGTGAACAATCAGATTCTAAGTTCAGTCCTTCGCTTTGGGGTCTGCTGATTGCTCACCATTGTGCTGAACCTCATGCATGGCAGGAAGAAGAAATCACCTTCTTACAGGAAGTTGGGGTTCACCTGTCTGGAGCAATGCAGCAAGTCAATCTTTATCAGCAGGCTCAACGAGAACTGCAATACCGTCGTCAAGCCGAAAGCCGCTTTCAACAGCTTGTGGAACAGTGCCCCTTTGCCATTACGATTTGTCAAACCAATGGGGATCATACCTATGCCAACTCTGCCTGGGAAACGCTATGGCAAACTTCTCGTGACCAGGTATTAGGATTTAATCCGTTCCATCATCCCTATATTCAGTCCTTGGGGGTGCATACCGCTTTTGAACAGGTGTTGACTGGAGCAGTTGCTGAATTGCCCCCTGTCTATTCTGACCCGGCCTCTTTAGGAAAACCGGGACGGGCTCGGTGGATGCAGCTCACTCTATATCCCATCACCAATCAGCAGGGAGAGGTTCAAGAAGTTGTAGTTGTTGATCAGGACTGGACAGAACGCAAACAAGCTGAGCTGGCACTGCAGGAGAGTGAAGAAAAACTCCGATTGCTAATCAAGCATTCCCCCGTCAGTTTGGCTATGTTCGATCGAGAAATGCGATACATCATGGCCAGCCAGCGGTGGGTTGATGATCAGGATCGTGAGGGACGATCCATTGAAGATTATTTGGGCCGTTCTCATTATGAGATCTTCCCCGATATTCCAGAACGATGGCGACAAGTCCATCAACGGAGTCTAGCAGGGGCAGTTGAAAAATGTGATGAAGACCTATTTATTCGATCCACGGGTCAACCGCAATGGCAGCGCTGGGAAACTCGCCCTTGGTACACGGCCAATGCTGAAATTGGTGGCATTGTTATTTTTGTTGAAGAAATGACTGCCCGCAAACAAGCAGAAACTGGACTTGCTAAAAGTGAATCACGGCTGAGGCTCGCTCAAGCTGCTAGTAAATCTGGCGTGTGGGATTGGGATCTGAAAACGAATGAAGTCGTTTGGACTCCTGAGTGTTACCAACTCTACCAGCTTGACTCCAACATCAAACCAAACTACAAAACCTGGTTAAACTGCATTCACCCGGATGATCGCGAACAGGCTACCGAGAAGACCTTACAAGCGATCGCAGATCCGAACTGTGAGTTAAGAGCGGAGTTTCGAGTGATCAGTTCTGAGCCCATCCGCTGGTTTGCAGAGGTTGGCCAAGTGCTCCGTAATGAGGCAGGAGAACCAATCCGGGTGATTGGAATTGCGATCGACATTACCGAGCAAAAGCAAGCTGAACAAGCACTGAAGGCAAGCGAAGCACAATTTCACCAGGCTATTTTGAAAAGTCCTTTTCCAATCAAGCTGCATGCAGAAGATGGTGAGATGTTGTTGATCAATCAAGCTTGGACAGATGTCACAGGCTATACCCATGCTGAAATTCCGACGATCGCTGTTTGGGCTGAGAAAGCATACGGCAAGCATCAGGAGAGGGTGCAAGCCCTGATTCACAGCAGATTTTCCCTAAAAGAGCGAACCTATGTGGGAGAGTTTTCTCCCACCACGAAATCAGGAGAAACGCGCATCTGGGACTTATATGCGGCTCCTTTGGGGAGACTGCCCGATGGAAGGCGCTTTATGATCAGCACTGCGGTTGATTGTACCGAGCAACGGTTAGCCCAAAATCAACTGCAAGCCATCAACCAGGACTTAGAACGAGCTAATTCCGCAAAAGAGGCCTTTCTACGCATGATGAATCATGAACTTCGGACTCCCCTCACCCCAATTCTGTGTATGGCAGAGGCGTTGCAAGACAAAGGTCTGGGGCCACTGACTCCTAAGCAGGATCGAGCAGTTTCGAGGATTATGAAAAGCGGAGAGCGTCTGTTAAGGTTAGTCACCAACATGCTTGACCTCGTGAATTTAGAGAGCGGCAAAATCAGCCTCGATCGTCACGCAGTGCTGGTCAAACAACTTTGCCAGGTGAGTATGGCAATGATTGCCTCCCAAGCTGAAGCCAAGTCCATCCAACTACACACTCGGATTGCATCAGGGTTAAGCCTGATCGAAGTTGATCCTCAACGGATGCAACAGGTGCTCACACAGTTACTGGAGAATGCTGTCAAGTTTACAGACGAAGGAGGCACAGTTATTTTGGAGGTGCAACCGCACTTGCAGGATCTCTCTACTCCTGAATCAAGTCCTGCTTCCATTGACTTCTCGGTCAAAGACACGGGCATTGGCATTGCTGCTGAGAACTTGCAGAACCTATTTCAATTTCTTACGCAGATTGATGATCGGGTGAACCGTAACTATGAGGGGATTGGAATTGGCTTAGCGCTGGTGCAACGTCTAGCAGGACTGCATGGCGGGCATGTTGCTGTAGAAAGTCAGTTAGGGCAGGGCAGTTGTTTTACAGTCAGTATCCCTGCTTAAAGGCTGAAATTAGATAAAAGGGATGGGCGGCAAAGCTGATTTACAGATCAGTTTACCTGGGCTTATGCCGAAGTACTCTGGTCGTTCTCACGATCCAGAACTGACTAGGTTATAACAGCAATGTCACTGTTATACAAATCGACAAATTGTCAAAAAATTTACATCAATTTCAAGTCGCGGTGCTTTGGTTTTACGTTTGCTGTACCTATTTACTAGTGTTAAATATTACAATATTGGAGTAACCAACTACGGCTGAGAGGAAGACACCTATGGTTAGCTTTAACTTTTCATTCCAACCTGGGGTGTCCCTCAATCAGATGCTGGCTTTTGAAGTGGCTGGAAGAATCTGGTCACAATATCTAACTGATAATGCATCAATCAACTTACATGTTGGGACAACCAACGATCTGCCTACGGGCGTCATTGGCGGCACATTGCCAGCCTTTAAATACCGGCAGAGCTATGGGGAATTTTCCACTGCCCTCAGTCAAGATGCCAGCTCCGCTGATGATCAAGCTGTCGCAAATGCCCGCTCAGGTAGTTCAACTACGATTATCCAAGAAAACTATACGCAACTTGGCTTCATAACCCTCAAAAATCGGACATCAGGAAGTGCATCTGATCTGAGTGTGGCTAAGGCAAATGCTAAATCGTTAGGATTGTCTGTCGACAACAGTAATCCATTGGATGGTTTTATTGTCTTTCGGACCTCACCGAGTTCAACCTTGAGTTGGAGTTACGATTTCCTGAGAAATGGTGTAATCCCATCCAATACGGTAGATTTGGTCAGCAATGCTCTACATGAGATTGGTCATGCGTTAGGGATTGTCAGTGGGGTCGATCGCCCTTTATTGACTTCTCTGATCATCTCAAGCTGGTTGCGTTCAAGCTATCTTACTGCACTTGACCTCGTTCGGTTTGACCCGAATTATGGCAACACAGTGCCAAACATTAGTTATGGTGGATCTAAGGTATTTGGCTTAACCTCAGCAAACGGAGCTTTAGCGTCATTTTCGACGGGGCAATTAACCAAGTATGACGGCAATGGTTCTCAGGCCAGTCACTGGATGGGACAGGGGAGTTCTTCTGGCCTGATGAACCCTACCTTAAGGGCTGGACAAAGAAGTAATATTGCTTCTCTAGATCTACGGGCTTTGGATGTAATCGGCTGGGACTTGACAGCAAATGGGATCAATACCTCTTTCGACCTCTCCACGATTCTTTCCCAAGCCAAGACATCTCTCGCTCAACGGATCGGCCAAACGGTGGCTTGGCTTGATAATAGCAGCAACGCAAATACCGCTGCATCCCTCCTATCAAGCGATCACTCGGCAGAAATCATGTCTATGGTTGATCTCAGTGGGATTTATGCAGGAAGAACCAACACAACCAATAAGTCTTGGCAAGGGGTCTGTAGCATTCTAAGCGAACAGGGTCTATTGGAAGACCTAGAAGAGTCTACTCCATCTTCTTCTAAGGCCACGGTCTACAACGACCTTCTAGCAGGCAGCACCACTGATGACGAATTGTCAGGACTACGAGGCAATGATCGCCTCATCGGTTTCAGAGGCAATGACACCTTATGCGGCAACAAAGGGTCAGATTTTCTCCTTGGCAATTTAGGTCATGATGTCCTGATCGGCGGGAAAGGCAATGACACCTTGTATGGTGGAGCAGGAGCCGATATCTTTGCAGTCCAACGTCCCGGACTCGATGTGGTAGAAGATTTCACCGATGGACAAGACAAGCTCGTTCTACTCGGTGGACTCCAGTTGGAACAACTCAGCATTCAGCAACAAGGCAAAGATACCTTAATCAGCAATGAAGGCACCTCGTTGATGTTGTTAAAGAATCTGGATGCAACGCTGCTCACCACTGCTGATCTGGTTGCATCGATATAAGACCAAGACGATGAACAGAAAAGCATCATGAGATTCTAAAATGCTTATATAGAGTAAGTGACACCCATGCAAAAACCTGCACCCTCTATCTGTAGCTTCAAAAAAGCGATGTGAATTTAGGACACGCCTCAGTTTGTATTCCTATGGGTGACCTGGGATTCGAACCCAGAACCAGCGGATTAAGAGTCCGATGCGCTGCCGTTGCGCCAGTCACCCTTCAGTCCCGATATTTTAGCAGCAATTCGTGTTCTATTGCGACTACAAAAGTGGACAGACTCGCATCCTGCAGCGAGATTATCGGACAGGAGTCTGATGGTGTATAGCTTTGTTATTGTTGGTCTGACTCTCATCTAGCTCGATCGAGACAGGTTTGACCTGCCAGATCTCTTGAGCATATTCCCGAACTGCCCGATCGGATGAGAAATAGCCAATGCGGGCAGCGTTGAGAATCGATCGTCGCACCCATTGTTCTGAGTCGCGATAGGCATGGCTAACCTGTTTCTGGCATTCGATATAGGAAGCATAATCAGCCAATAGCAAATATTCGTCCTGTTGCAACAGAGACTCAACTAAGGGTTGAAATAGCTCTGTATCACCTGCTGAGAAATATCCAGAGGCAATTTGATCGATCGCTTCCTGCAACATCGGCTGCTGGTTGTAGTAGTCGCGTGGATTGTAACCCTGTGCCTTGGTTTGCAAAACTTGGTCCGCCGTTAGCCCAAATAAGAAGAAATTCTCAGCCCCAACGCGATCGCGAATTTCGATATTTGCCCCATCTAATGTGCCGATTGAGAGAGCACCATTGAGCGCAAATTTCATGTTGCTGGTGCCTGAAGCCTCTTTGCCTGCGGTCGAAATATGTTCTGATAGATCGGCAGCAGGAATAATCCGTTCGGCCAGTGAAACATTGTAATTTGCCAGAAAAACGACCTTGAGGCGATCGGCCATGCCGGGCGTGGAATTGATTACTTCTGCAACGGAATTAATCAGTTTAATAATCAGCTTGGCCATGGCATATCCTGGCGCTGCTTTGCCAGCAAAAATCACCGTGCGGGGCAGGACATCGGCCTGGGGATTTTGTTTGATGAAGTTGTAGAGTGTGATCACATGCAGCAAATTCAAAAGTTGGCGCTTATATTCATGAATTCGCTTCACCTGGACATCAAATAAAGAATTGGGATTGACGTTGATCCCATTTATTTTCAAAATATATTCTGCCAGGTCATTCTTATTCTCCTGGCGGATTTGTTGCCAACGCTGACAAAATTCTCGATTCTCGATGTACGATTCGAGCTGCCTGAGTTCATCTAGATCCTTGATCCAGCCTTTTCCGATCGTATTAGTGATCAATAGTGCCAGTTTAGGATTGGCCAGCAAAAGCCAGCGACGGGGCGTAATCCCATTTGTTTTGTTATTAAATCGAGCTGGATAGAGTTTGTAGAAGTCGGGAAACAGATGCTGCTGGATGAGGCTGGTGTGAAGATTCGCGACACCGTTAATCGAATGGCTACCTAAACAGGCCAGATTTGCCATCCGCACTTTCTTTTCAGGACCCTCTTCGATCAGCGATAATTGCTCCACTAACGCAGTATCTTGCGGAAACTGAAGGCGAACCTGATCGAGAAAACGCTGATTCAGTTCAAAAATAATTTCTAGATGTCTGGGCAATAAATGACTAAATAGGTTGATCGGCCAGCGTTCTAGCGCTTCTGACAAAACGGTATGGTTGGTAAACGCAAAAGTTCTTTGAGTAATCTCCCAAGCATAATCCCAATCTTGATAGTAATCATCCACGAGTAGCCGCATCAGTTCAGCAATGGCGATCGACGGATGGGTATCATTAATTTGAATTGCGACTCGATCGGGAAAGCGATCGAAATTGGTATGCGTGCGTAAATAAGTGTTGATAATATCCTGAAGGGAGCAGGCTACGAAAAAGTATTGCTGCTCTAAACGCAGTTCGCGCCCCTGATAGTTCTGATCATTGGGATAGAGCACCTTGGTAATCGTTTCTGAAAACGTTTTATCTGCCACGGCCCGCGTGAAGTCGCCGCTATTGAAAATTTGCAGTTTAAATCCTTCACTGGCCTGGGCACTCCACAGCCGCAAAGTGTTGATCGTATTGGTATTGTAGCCAGGAACCAGCGTGTCATAAGGCATACCCAGAACCGTGGTTTCAGGCACCCATTTGATCCGGTAATGGCCTTGTTCATCCTCATATACCTTGGTGCGTCCACCAAACTTGACTTCAACCATATAGTCGAGCCGAGGAATTTCCCAGGGATTGCCAAACCGCAGCCAGTGATCTGGATTTTCGACCTGCCAGCCATTTTGAATCGCCTGCTTGAAAATGCCGTACTCATAGCGAATTCCATAACCCACGGCAGGAATCTCCAGGCTGGACAGGGAATCGAGGTAGCAGGCCGCTAATCGGCCCAAGCCGCCGTTGCCTAAGCCCGGTTCATCCTCCTGTTCCAGCAAATCATAGAGATCAAAACCAGCTTCTGTCACGACTTGGCGAGCAGGCTCATACAGCGCTAAGTTAATCAAATTATTGCCAAGCTGTCGTCCCAGCAGATATTCAGCCGATAAATAGCAGACGACCTTCACATCGGGATCAAAATAGGTTTGCTCTACGGTTTTAATCCAGCGGTGAATCAACCGATCGCGCACAGTATAGGCCAATGCCATGTAGTAATCATGTGGAGTTGCCCAGTTTCCGTCTTTACCCAAAATGTAGTAAAGATTGTCCATCAGGGCACGTTTTAGCGTTTCTAAGCTCGTTCCTGTGCGATCGTCTTCTACTTGAATCGTCACATGCTCGGTGCGGCGAATGTGTTCTTTGGGCTGAGGCGCATACTGCTGTTGCTGCTGTTGAAAGCCATCTCCGGTCATGAATTCAAACCTCGATGAATGGACTGATGCTCAAAGGAATGCCGAAGCTTTCGCAATCTTGCTGGTTAGACTATCTCTAGGGATAGAGCAGGACCAAGAATTGAGCATCTTTCTTGAGGCTGATACCAGGACGCGGTTAGTTGCAATTGCGCCGAGAAGGCACAATAAATATGAGTTGCGAATTGACGCGGGCAAGATGCCCGCACTGTCATCAATCAGCCTTCATCTATGGGCCTGATCTATCGACCTGATCTACCGCAGGGTGGCATACCCGATCGTCGCATTGGCCATCCGGCACCAAATCGCAACCGACTTGAACTGGGTGACATCGATCGCATCAGGGATTGGATAACGTTGTGCGCCACTCACGTTTTGCAGTTTGCCTAAATTCACATAGCTGCCGAAAGTAGAGTAACTGGATGGCGGTGTGGCAGCAGCTTCCAATAGAACATGCAGATCTGGCGCTTGATCGGTGGTGCGGAAAGCCGAGTCAATTTCGAGATATCGATGCCCAGATTCAGTTACAATCCGGGCCGTGCCTGTGGTTGGTGCTTCAGCCGCAACAAATGTGCCAGTGATAGCGGGTTGGCTTTGAGCCATGATCGATTCTGCGATCGGATGGACCGGAGATACTTCGGGCGAAGGATTGGCGAAGCTGGTGGTTGCCACAGTGACAGAGAGTAGAGAAGCCAGAATGGACAGCATGCCAAGCTGCATTCCGGAACGGGGCATGATGGCGGAAATATTTGAATGAAGATTAGCTCGCATAATGAACACCTCAATATTTGAATATGGGATCAGGAAAATCAGTGAACAGCGACAGCTGGATGGCCTGCTGAGGGTTAGAATGCCGGATTAACCTGAATTTTCTCGGACGGTAAGATGAGAGTTTCCTGAGATTGGCTGAGATTGGCCGAAAGAGGCTGACATCCTAGCTGCCAATGGATTCGAATGAATCAGGTATGGTTGAATCAAGTATGTTTGATCAGGTGCGTTGACGAATGAACGATCCGACTCCTCCCAAATCTGTAAATCTTCAAGCCGAGTTGGCCAAAGAGCGCAACCGTGCGGCAGCCGAACGGACTTTGATGGCATGGATTCGGACTAGCTTGGCCTTGATTAGCTTTGGCTTTGGAATTGACAGTATTGTCAGCGCTATTCGCAGTCTAAAGGTGGCTGAAACCCTCAATCCCATTCGCTTCTCTCAAATTTTGGGTTTGGCATTCGTGGGCCTGGGAACCTATGCCATGATTGTGGCTGCGATCGAACATCGGCAAGAACTCAAGCATATTCAGCGGCAGGTAAATTATTGCTATACGCCGCGCCGTTCCCTGGCCCTGACGGTTGCTATTGCGCTTGTCGGAATTGGGATTTACGCTTTTGTCAGTATCTTAATCAAGGCGTTTGAGCAGGTATTTGCCGGGTCGTAATTGAGTATGAATCCCATCCCCGATCGCCCCACTGCCATAGTGAATGAATTGGCCAAAGCTCGGAACCAGGCAGCGGCTGAACGGACTTTAACGAGCTGGATTCAAAATTGTTTAGGCCTGATTGGATTTGGAGCAGCGTTCGATCGGATTTTTTCAGCAATTCGTCAAGTGTTTCCCAAAAGTCCCCTGTTGCTAAGCGACATCCTTACCAAGACGATTGGCTTGAGTACAGTTGCGATCGGCATCTTGTTGCTCGTTCTGGCGATCCAAACCTACCGGGCCCAGATGCAATGGTTGGAACAAGCGGATTATTTGCACCAACGAATGCCAAATCAGGGTTCAGCGATCGCCGTAGGTGCCATTCTGCTGTTGAGTGTGGTGGCCCTATTTGCTATTTTCGTTCTGAGATCAGGTGGATCCTGAGGGATGGAAGTGGAATCAAACAGAATCAGTCGATCGCAAATTCAAGCCTAGGCTGGGTTGCTTAGCCGCCCGCAGATGAATCCTATCCATTACGCAAAAGTGCGTAGAAGTGTTACAGGACGTGGCTTTTGCTGGATGAGTGTGAGATTATCATCCTATGACTGTATCTACCTAGCCAACAGGATTGAGGTGAACCATGCAAGCTTGGTTAAGCTAGGAGATTCGCAACGCTGCATTCAAAGATTTTCGACATGGCCAACGATTCCGATCGGTTTTGGACATATTGAGTTGTCACCCTGATAAAACAGTGCCTCAGGCCAGTCAGGACCGAACCGAAGCTCAAAGCATCTATCGGTTTTGGGCAAATCCACAGGTCAGTGCCAAACGAATTATGGCAAGTCAAAGGGGCGCTGTCTTGGGACGGGTGAATCGTTCAGATGTCGTATTAGCAGTGCAAGATACAAC
>LUGL01000099.1 GCA_002796835.1 Elainella saxicola E1
ATCTCTCGCTTAAGGAATTCTCGATCGATTTCCATATTTCTCTCCTTCTCAGACTTTAAGTTCCTAACTCCAGAACTAACATTGGCAATACCATCGGCAAAGTGGAGTTAGTTTGGATCAGTAAAGCCGCAACCTAATTCGAGAATTCTTCCTCTGAGCCCTAAAAACCATCTATCAAAATCTATGGAACCTATCAGAATTGAGATAGATCGGGTGGAACCAATCATTGGAAAAAACGCCACTTCTCAATCGTAAATCGCAAAACAGATGTCTGCACAGCACAGAAACTTTGTTTAAAGCAAGAACAAACCACGAACTTGAGATAGATGCTACCTCATAGTAACTCATTTAAACGTTCCTAAAAAGACTCCCAGTAGACAACAGTTTTGCAGTCTCTAGGGCAGACAAGCCTGCATGACTCGACAAACTCTTGAAACGAACTAAGAGTGATATTTAACTAAGAAGATATCTATAATTTAGGAATTGCTTTGAAGCTTATATTAAGAAACAATAAGAAGGGGATTGATTCTGTCCAAGCTTCAAATTTATACACAATCAATAAACCTCTCTTAGGATGGATGTTTAAGCATAACAAACTCGCTTAGCTTGAGAAGTAGACTGTTAAATACATCTAGCTATATTTGATTGCTGGAAAATCAGGTGTAGAAGTTGTCTTCTTGCTACTATTCTAGAAGCCCAGCATCGCTTTGAGAATATATAAAGACGACGAGCTTGATTTTTATCTTTTGTCAAACTACCTACACCGAATTAACAGGGATTAACAGGAAGTAGATTGAAATGATTGTAAGTCATTTCGACTGCTTATCTTTGTCTATTGTTTGTTGTTGTGAAAAAGCTGGTGATCGACTGAAATGTTCAGAACTTTAAAATCTACTTTGTCTTGCTTACCGATCGCAGGGTTACTACTGCTAAGCGCCTGTAATAATCCTTCCGGAAATCAAGCCGGGAATTCTCAGGAGAATAGATCAAATAATATGAATCCTACCGCTAGCTCCGTTGCTGAGAATTTTAGTGCTGCCAAGGGATGTAAAAATGTAGGGGTGCTCCTACCCGAATCGGATTCCTCGTCCCGTTATGAAGCTTACGATCGTCCGTTGCTGGAACAGGAAATCAAACAAGCTGTGCCGGGAGTCACCATCCAATATGCGAATGCAAATAACAATGCTGCCACTCAACAGAATCAGGCTGAAGCTGCATTAACGAAAGGCGCTTGCATTCTAGTCGTCGATCCTCAAGATGCAGATCAAGGGGCTGTGATCGTCCAACAGGCCAAGGCGAGCCAAGTTCCAGTTATTTCATACGATCGCTTGATTCAAGATCCTGACCTGGCTTATTATGTTTCCTTCGACAATGTCAAAGTGGGTGAGTTACAAGGACAATATTTAGCAGATCTCTATCAAAAGGGTGGCAATGGATTAAAGAAGGGAGCCAACTTAGTTGTGCTGGCAGGTGCCCAGACTGATAACAATGCACTACTTTTCCGGCAGGGGGCACTCAATAAACTTCAACCCTTAGTGGACAGTAAAGATATCAACCTTATATTCGATCAATATACACCAAATTGGGATCCAACGAGGGCACAAAACCTAATGGAAGGCGCATTGACCAAAGAAGGAAACAATGTGCAAATGGTGTATGCCGCAAATGATACATTGGCGAATGCTGCGATTGCGGCTCTCCGGGCTCAAAAGCTGAACGGCAAAGTTCCGGTGACGGGTCAAGATGCAACTCCGACTGGAATTCAAAATATTTTATCAGGCGATCAGGTGATGACGGTCTATAAACCGATCGCCAAGGAAGCTCAGGCCACGGCTCAACTTGTTGCTGCGCTTAGTAACGGTACTGATCCTGGTTCTTTAGTGAACGGCCAAACAGATCTGAAAGGGGGAGGACAGGTGACTTCAGTGTTGCTAACGCCGATCGCTGTTGATAAAAACAACATCCAGGAAACAGTGCTTGCAGATGGATTTGTCAAGAAAGAACAAATTTGTCAGGGGGCAGCTCGAGAAGCAGAAGTTTGTCAGTAAGGGAATTCAAGCCATGACTGAAGGTTCAATCTCGGTGGCAGCATCAGACAGCAGAGAACAACCTGCCACTCCCCGTCTCCAATTGCGAGGGATCAAAAAATCCTTTGGCGGAGTGCAGGCCCTAAAGAACGTTGATTTTGAAGTTCATGCGGGTGAAGTGGTCGGCTTAGTCGGCGACAACGGAGCGGGTAAATCAACTTTGATCAAAACAATGTCAGGGGCCTACATCCCCGACGAAGGTGAAATTCTGATTGATGGTCAACCTGTTACCATTACGAGTCCCCAAGACTCTACTCGCTTAGGCATCGAGACTGTCTATCAGGATCTAGCACTATGTGACAATCTGGATGTTGTTGCCAATCTGTGGTTAGGGCGAGAAGCTTACCGTGACATTATTCCAGGTCTTTTACGAGTCCTAGATGAAACGGAAATGGAACAGCGAACGAGTGAAGTTTTGAAAACGCTGGATGTGCGGATTCCTTCAATGCGATCGCCCGTCGCGACTCTCTCTGGGGGACAACGTCAATGTATTGCAGTCGCTAAAACGATTCTGCGTCAGCCCAAAGTAGTGCTATTAGATGAGCCAACTGCCGCCTTAGGGGTTGCCCAAACTCGCCAAGTGCTCAACCTGATTCGCCGCTTGAGAGAGCAGGGATTAGCAGTCGTTGTGATCTCCCACAATCTTCATGATGTGTTTGATGTTGCCGATCGCGTGATCGTCATGCGGTTAGGACAACGAGCGGCCACTTTTGAAATTCACAACACCACACCCGAACGAGTCGTCGCTGCGATTACGGGTGCTGAGTACGGTGACGTTCCTAAAACAGCAGAAGGGTTATAACGATGAGTGATTCCAATCGAGGGGTCTCCCAACAGGGAAGCCCAGAAACGTTTGCTGAACAGCCTGCTCATAGCGGCATTGGCGATCTACCCAATCCCCGTTCTCAGTTTAGCTTACAAGCTTTGATGCGGGGTGATCTCGGCTTTATTCCAGTGTTGCTCACTTTGGCGGTGATTACCCTCTATTTTCAAATCACAACGAGTGGCGTGTTTCTGGAAGCCCGCAACTTATCGAACCTGACTCAGCAAATTGTCGTCATTAGCATTTTAGGAACGGCGGCAGTGTTGGTATTGCTGCTGGGTGAAATTGACCTGAGTTTAGTTGCTGTGGCCCAAACCTGTGCAGCAATTATGGCAGTTCTTTCGGTCTATCAAAACTGGAATGCATGGTTGGCAATTTTGGCCGGTTTGCTGACTGGCTTGGTAATTGGGCTGCTCAATGGCTTTTTCATTGCCGTGCTGCGTGTTCCTTCATTCATTGTCACGTTGGCAGGATCGATCGGTTATGCGGGATTACTGCTGCTGGTACTCGGTCGCCAAACGACATTAGTTGTACGCGACCCGGTCATTCGATCGATCGCGCCGACTTATTTAAGTCCAGTCATTGGTTGGGGCATTCCACTCTTGTTGGTTGCGCTGTATGGGTTAGGGATCTGGTTTGAGCAGCAACGGCGACAGCGGGCTGGTCTGCCAGTGAAATCGCCGACCAAGTTAGCCCTTCAGATTGGGTTAGCTCTGGTTGTAACGGTTGTGATGGTCTTTCTATTCCAGTCCTATCAGGGAGTCCCCCAATCGGTTTTAATTTCGTTAGGTGTAATTGTTGTCTTTTGGCTGATTCTCAAAAAAACACCATTTGGACGCCATCTTTACGCTGTTGGTGGCAATCCAGAAGCGGCTCGTCGAGCGGGAATCAACGTAGTGGGTATGAAGTTAACTGTCTTTGCGCTGGCCTCAACCCTTGCTGCTTTGGCCGGAATTATGTTGACTTCTCGCAGTACAGCGGTTGCAACCCAAATTAGCTCCACCTTGTTGCTGAATGCAATTGCTGCCGCTGTAATTGGCGGAGTGAGCCTATTTGGCGGACGAGGCTCTGTCTGGGCAGTGGTGCTTGGTGCATTGATTATTGGCAGCTTGGATAATGGTCTGGATCTGCTCAATCAGGATCAAAGTGTGAAAGCGATCGTGCAAGGGGCAGTCTTATTACTAGCCGTTACAGTCGATGCAGTTGTGCGGCGCACAAATCCTGGCAAAGGCAAATAGAGCATTGATGCTATGCCCCCATCCGGCGAGCAGCTTGCTCAAAATCAGCGGCAGCTTGAATCGTTGCGGCAACTTCAAAAAACTTTCCGGCGATCGCAGGTGAAAAAGTGAAGGTGTCCAAGCCTTGTCTAGTTAATTCAACAATATCCTCAACGCTGCGAATACTCGCCACCAAAATCCGGGTGGTACTGTTTACACCTGCGATCGCCTGCTGCATAGCAACCAATACTTCCCGTCCGTTATTGCCCAGATCATCGATTCTGCCGAGATAAGGAGCTGCATAATCTGCTCCTAGGGCCGCAGCAATCAGCACTTGATGAGCTGCATAGACGCCTGTCAACGTTGTTCGAATTCCGGATGCGATCAACTGCGCTGCGGCTATAGTGCCCGTTTGAGTAATTGGTACTTTAACAACCACACATGGATCGATCGTCCCCAGCACTTTACCTGTTGTCACCAATTCATCGATCGTTGTTCCCCAGGTTTGTAGCTGAATTTCTTGAACTCCTAAACTCAGAGCTTGGAACGTTAAATGCTTAAGTTGTTGGATAGTACAGGGAACCTCAGCTCGTTCCAGCAGCAGGGGATTTGTAGTGATACCGTAGAACAAGCCAGTGGGAAGCCAAATCTGCCATTGTTCAATATCAGCCGAGTCTAGAAATAAGCGAATGTTCTTGATGGGCTGGGGTAGGGAAGTCGGGGGCAACATGGAAAGCAATTGAAGTGCAGAATGCATTGTAGCAGTTAGACCACAAGCCAGGTCTTGTGGTAGACGCAACATGACTCAATCCAGTTTGTTTGACTCTGATTTGTTCTCAAGCCCTTCTCTATTTCAATATCCCCAAGTTTTATTTAATATCCCAAAATTTCATAATTCCATTTTGGCTGATTTTTTCAGTGGCGTAGTTACGATCGTTCTTCCTCAAAAGTTTGGTCCTGTAATCAAGGAAAAAGCGATGCAAGCCTGTTTCGCAGAGATAGATCGCTGATACCTGTTTGAGGACGTGATTGAAAGAGTAATACCGAATTCTGTTAGAGAACTGAATCCTCTGGGAACCATAAAGGCACAATCTCTGCAATTAGTGGCGAGAGCACTTCACCTGGATATGAACTATAACGTCGAGATCATCCAGCTGTCTGGTATTTTAGATGAAGCGCAGGGCCAACGGCTGCGATGCCTTGTTGACGAGATTATTGAGGCGGGCAATCGGACAGTCTTGCTAGATTGCGCTGCTGTAGACTTTATGGACAGTGCTGGCTTGGGATCTCTAGTAGCAGTGTTAAAACAGCTTCGAGCCAAGGGTGGACACCTTGCCCTCTGTGGTACAAACGATCAGGTTAAGATGCTATTCGAGCTGACAAATATGAACAAGCTCTTTGACATCTTTGCATCCCCAGAAGTGTTCTATCAATTCATCTTGCGCAAGGTAATTGAGCAAAGCCGAGTTTCTGCTTGGGACAAGAGAACAGCTCTCTCGGTAGGGCGTCGATAAGATCGCCACTCTCATACATCCTTCGCCTGTTTGAATCCAAAACTGGCTATCGCAGGTAGGATGAAAGAGTTAGGCACTACGCGGTAATGCGGCTACCGATAGTTCAAGCGTCACAACTTTTCGCATCCGACGGTAGAGGTCTATCTGTTGCTCTGAAGCCTTCACAAGAGAAAATACCTCAACACCCCAACTCATCGCATGGTATTGAGCAAATTCTCGCGCCTCCGCCTCAGAGGCATCAATCAAAAGATCGTTCACCAGTTGAAAGGTGCCGGGATAGGTAAACTCTGCAAGATACATCGCGTAATGACTGTCCTAACTGGAAGGGCAAAAAGAACACCTGTACTATTCAGTCAGAGTGCTTCGGCTCACAGTACACTACGACACTACGCCTGCAAGGGCAAGAGGCTGAAACCCTACACCCCTTGATTTATCATCTAAGATCGCTCTACCACGACAACTTTTCACTACACTTTCATAAAAATAAGGGGTAAGCGATTGATTGCCTCCCCCAATCACCCCGTATGCAAATTTGCACTAGATTCAGGCGCTACCTGTAAAAGTCACTTCTGGGAATTTAGCTTGTGCTTCAGCCATAGGCTGCCGCTTACCTTCTTCTTGCCAGTAATTGATGACTTCAGTTGCTTTATTCAGCAACTCGATCCGGTCTGCCTCAGAAATCCAGTGCTTTGCTTCCAGCTCTGCTTTCAACTGCTCCCAAGCATCATTGCGAGGCCAAAAAAAGTAGGACGTTAAAGGACTGGTTCCCTTTCCTACCACTTGGTCAACCGCTAAGGCAACGTTTTGTTCCAGCCAGAGAACCTTCAAAATGAACTTGGACAAAAACACCTCCTGAACAGCAAAGCCGTTCCTTTGCTTTTTTACTTGTACAATCCTCTATATTAATCTACAGATCCGCAGGATGACTCAGAAAACTGATCCAACCGCCCATGCAATTGTAATTTTTGACATTGATGGGGTAATTCGAGATGTCAGTGGCTCCTACCGCGTAGCTTTAGCAGATACCGTCGAGCATTTCACCCAACAAGCTTATCGCCCCTCACCTACTGAAATTGATGCGCTGAAGGCTGAAGGTCAATGGAATAATGACTGGGAAGCATCTCAGGAGCTTACCTACCGCTACTTTGAAACGCAAGGAAAACCGCGATCGCAAATTGCACTAAACTATGAGGCGATCGTTACCTTTTTTCAAAGCCGTTATCGAGGCCCCGACCCCAATCATTGGACTGGCTATATTTGTCAAGAGCCATTGCTGATTCAGCCGTCCTATCTGAAAACGCTGACTGACGCTCAACTGCTGTGGGGATTCTTTAGTGGAGCAACTCGCGGCTCAGCCAACTTCATTTTAGAAAAACGATTAGGACTTAAATCTCCAGTTTTAGTTGCTATGGAAGATGCGCCAGGGAAACCAGACCCCACCGGGTTGTTTCAAGCGGTTCAGCAACTTGAAGGGCAGATTCAGTCAAATATTCTGTTGCCAGTTATCTATGCTGGAGATACAGTAGCTGATCTTCAGACGATACAGCAGGCTAGAAAACGACAACCCGATCGAACTTGGATTGGCGTAGGAATTCTTCCACCCCATGTACAGCAGTCTGAGTCATATGCTCATGCCTATGCTGCTAAGCTACAGCAGGTTGAGGCAAAAGTTGTTTTGAGCAATATTGAGCAACTGGATCCTGTTCAAATTCGAAAGTTACTAACTTAGTAGAGTTACTTAATGTTTAGCGAACGCTCAACTTCCAACTAACGTTAGATTTAGCTAGCAGCTCATACAGCCACTCTAGACCCATATCGCTAACCCACTGAGGAATTGCTGGAGCGTTGTAAGAGGTTAGTTGGGATTTCATGGATGACTCCTTTGAGAATTGCTTCAGTGTTTCTACTAAACTCAGTCTACTGAAACAATATCAAGGGACTTTGTGTGTCTCCATAAAGTTCCCATGAAGTTCGTGAAAACAACGAAAGCGGACCTCAAAAAGACTACGAAACTGATCTAACGAGAGATCAAAGCACTGTGTCTCAACAGCTTCCGGGAGCGCTCGATCACGGCAAGCGGCAGTACAATCCCCCAGAATAAAGCGCCGAGCAGCACAACCATCCAGGAGAGCCCATGACGTTTTGAAGTGGAGTCATCTCGCAAAAAGGCTGCGAGTAACACACTAAAAACGATTCCAGCGGTCAGTAGATAGAAAGAAAGGAAATGCATCATGTTTTTTCACGGTCTTTGCTGTCTGATGGTTAATTCGAACAGATAACTCCGAACGATCGCTGTCCTCCTTGATCTTCCTTCCACTTTACACAGAGAAAGTGGAGAAAACAGGAAAACTTTAAAAATTTAATGAAGGTAGCTGTGAGAACAATGAATTTCTTAAAAATATCAGGCTTCCAATACGGAAATTTTTGCTTCAACGGGTGCACCTGATTGAAAAACTTGACCAATGACTTCCTCAATCGGAGGATCGGTTACGATCAAATCTATCACATCTAACTTGTTTAGGAGCTGACTAATCATTTGAGTCAGTTGCTCCTGCGGCACAATGAAGTGGGCTACGCGGCCCTCAACTTGCTTGAGCTCTCCAAACGCTTGTAATACTTGCATGGGGTGCTCTTGGGCAAGTTCGATCGTCACTTCTCGGCAGGGGGCAAAACGCTCTAACAAGCCATCTAGACTGCCATCATAAATCAATTGACCGGCATAGATGACTAAAACACGCTGGCATAAAGCAGTAATGTCCGCCATGTAGTGGCTAGTCAGTAATACGGTTGCTCCGTAGCGCTGATTGTATTCCTGCAAGAACTCACGCACGCTAACCTGAGCGTTGACATCCAGTCCGAGGGTCGGCTCATCCAAAAACAATACGCTGGGGCGGTGAATCAAGGCAGCAAGCAGCTCAGCTTTCATTCGCTCCCCTAAGGACAGCTTACGAACCGGCTGTCGTAGCTTATCGGTAAGGGTTAGCATTTCGCTGAGCTCTCCTACCCGTTGCTTGAACTCAGTCTCTGTCAAGTCATAGACCGCAGCATTGATCCGCAGAGAATCTAAGGTGGGCAAATCCCAGATAAGCTGCTGCTTCTGGCCCATCACCAGGGTAATTTTCTGGAGGAATGCTGCTTCGCGACGGAAGGGCACATGGCCTGCGACCCGGACTTGTCCTGTTGAGGGGTGAATCAGTCCAGTCAGCATCTTCAGCGTCGTAGTTTTACCTGCACCGTTAGGCCCCAGAAAACCGACCACTTCCCCCGCTTCAATCGCAAATGAAACGGCTTGAACTGCCGAGACCGATCGATAGGTGCGCTTAAAAAAGTGTAGGAAGGTCCCGGCCAGCCCTGGTTCTTTGATAGCGACCGGATACACTTTCCCCAGGTTTTCAACCGTGATCATTGTCATGCTTCATCCTATGCGGCAGATCAAGGGATAGGCACCCTCCAGAAGAATTACTTTTGTTCGGGATGCTTTGACTCTGGTGCATCCATGCCAAGCTGATTAATGACCCGCAACATTTGGTACAAGCGCCCTAAATCTCGCTGGTTGAAATGCATGATCAACCTGGGTAAATGCCCGATCGACTCTCCTGCCTCTTGGGGCAAAGCAGCTGTTTTTTCAATGCGTCCTTGCACCAAAATATCGCTGAAGTTCTGGTTGAGATATTCCACATCAGCATCCGAGAGCTCTACATTCAGTCGGATCACTAACTGATCCCTGACATAGCGGCTGGAATGGAAAACCCGATAAAAACCTGCGATCGCCTCACAGGCGACATCGACGCGATCAGTAATGGTGTAGAGATGCAGATCATCGGAACTGATTAAGCCCGGTTTAAGTAGATGTTCACGGACATGGGTTTCCCAGCCTTCCCAATAGTCAATTCCGGGTGGATCAATCAGGACCAACGGCAGGAGATCAGATTTGCCGGTTTGCATCAAGGTCAAGCATTCAAAGGCTTCGTCTTGGGTGCCAAACCCACCAGGAAACAGAGCCAGAGCATCACTCTCCCGCAGGAAGAACAGTTTGCGAGTGAAGAAATACTTAAAGTTGATCAGCTTTGGATCGCCTTCCATGACTGGATTTGATCCTTGTTCAAAGGGAAGCTGGATGTTTAATCCAAATGATTTTTCGGCTCCTGCCCCCTCGTTGCCCGCTTGCATGATCCCCGGTCCAGCTCCTGTGATCACCATGAAGCCTTGCTGCGCAACGCACTTAGCAAAATCGGCAGCCATTTGGTATTCCAGTCGATCGGGCGCGATGCGAGCAGAACCGAAAATTGCAATTTTGCGGACATGGCGGTATGGATAAAAAACGCGAAAAGCCCGCTCCATATCCTGCAAAGAGGCATTTAAGATTTTCCAGTCGAGCCGATCTCCTTCGACTTCAGCCATACGAATTAGCGTCATGAAAGCCTGCTGAATTAGTTCACCATGTTTGAGCGTTGGTAACTGATTCAAAAACTCACCAATCTCGGCCTGAAGAGCTGCCAAGGAAGAGGAGGAAGGAGATAGGGCCATGAATTTTTTGTGAATGGGCGGTAGTCTATTTTAACGAGATTTGTAGCACTTTGTTACTGAAGAGCATGGCTCTGCTTGCCTCTGCAGCCAATCAGTTCCCTGGCTGAGCCCCAAACGGAACATAAATACGCGCTGCCTTTTCTCGCCACAAAAATAGCCTCCTGTTGAGCTCTAGCATGACTAGATGCAAAAGAACATAGACAGGAGGGAGATGAGTGAGTTATATGAAGGTTAGAGGTATTTTTCCAGCGTAGTCGATAAGGTTGTTTTGGGAACAGCGCCTACGACCATATCGACTCGCTGCCCCCCCTTGAAGATCATTAGGGTTGGGATACTGCGAATGCCATACTTAGTGGCTACGCTGGGATTATCATCGGTGTTCACTTTGACGACCTTGATCTTGCCGTCATATTGCTCTGAAATTTCATCGACAACAGGTGCAACCATTCGACAAGGACCACACCAAGGGGCCCAAAAATCAACTAGTACAGGAATAGAGCTTTCAATGACTTCTTGCTCAAATGTTGCATCGGTAACTTGGGCTGCTGACATGCCTTAAAACCCTTAAAGCGTATGTTATTTGGTCAGGATCCTAACATAGCGAAAACCTGTTCTTGCGACTACCAGCTCTACACAATCAGATACATTTCAAGATGGATTTTGACAAATCCCGATACGCTGCTGATTTCGGCCTATTGTTAAGGAAAAAAGTTGGTCTAAAGCAGGAACCGCCTGAACAGTAGTCCAGGCGGAGTGTGGTGTGAGGAGTGAACGGAAACATGCGTCTCCGCTTCTTCCATTGTAAGCGACAGAACTAGGTTTTTAGAACTAGTCGTCTGGCTGAACTGAAATAAACTTATATAAAGCGCTTGACAGTTGCTACTACTTGCCCATCCCGAGTTGCTGTGCCTTCTGGTAGACCTTGCCTTCTGTCAATAGAGAAGGGGCAATTACTACTTCTACCTGCTGCATTTCTCGAATATCTTTCGCCCCTAAAGTTCCCATACTCGTTTTCAATGCTCCCAGTAAGTTATGGGTGCCATCATCAAGCTGAGCTGGCCCTCGGAGAATTTGCTCTAGCGTACCCGTTGTGCCAACTCGAATCCTGGTGCCACGGGGTAAAACCGGACTAGGTGTAGCCATTCCCCAGTGGTATCCCCGTCCAGGTGCTTCAGCAGCTCTAGCGAAAGGAGAACCAATCATAACGCCATCGGCACCGCAGGCAATACATTTACAGATATCGCCACCCGTAATTAGGCCGCCATCAGCAATCACGGGCACGTATTTACCAGTTTCCCGATGAAAATCATCCCGAGCTGCAGCGCAATCTGCTACTGCCGTTGCTTGAGGAATCCCTACTCCTAAGACGCCACGGGAAGTACAGGCTGCACCTGGACCAATTCCTACTAGTACTGCCGCAGCACCTGCCTTCATCAAGTTGAGCGTGACTTCGTAGGTAACACAGTTACCCAAGATGACCGGCATGGGCATGGTTTGACAAAATTCGGCCAAGTCCAACGGCGTTACAGATTCTGGCGAAAGATGGGCAGTTGAGACCACGGTTGCTTGAATGAAGAAGAGGTCTGCTCCCGCTTTTGCTACCGTTTCACCGTACTTGACTGCACCCGCAGGGGTTGAACTCACCGCTGCAATGCCACCCTGCTGCTTGATTTCCTGGATGCGCTGTTCGATCAGCTCAGGTTTAACGGGTGAAGCATAAAGTTCCTGCATCAATGGCACAAACTCGGTCTTATCAACTGAGGCGATCCGATCGAGAATTGGATTTGGATCTTCATAGCGAGTTTGAATTCCTTCCAGATTGAGTACCCCAAGCGCCCCCAGTTGGGATAGCAAAACAGCCATCTTGACATCCACAACCCCATCCATCGCGCTAGCAATGATCGGGATTTCGCGATCGATCCCACCAATTTGCCAACCTGTATCTGCTAAGCTCGGATCTAAGGTTCTGGGTCCGGGCACTAGCGCAATTTCATCAATCCCGTAAGCTCTGCGGGCTGCTTTACCCCTGCCAATTTGAATTTCCACGCTCTTCACCCTTGTTTAAGACTTATTAAAGCTAGACTACCAAATCTAGGAAAGAACTTGGGTTGAGAACCTAAAAAGTATGTACAGGTTTTTTAGATTTCTGTATTTGAAGATACAGAACCTTGAACTCACGATTTTGCTGAAACCTCAGAGGTCATTCGTGAAGACAACACATTAAATAGATCGGCCAGGATAACGTTTGAAACCAGGAAGCCTGCCGGATCGGTCAAGTGGATGCGATGTTCTGCGGTGACTTCGATCGGCCAACCAGACAAGGGCTGATGATATCGATCTAGCTGTGCTACCCAGCCTTTTGTGGCATAGGGCTTCAAGCTGAGCAAAATCTGCTGAACTGAGGCAAGACCAAAGGTTTCTGCGAGTTCCCCCAAGTTTAGTCCTTCTGATAGGCGCAACCCTAACATCAGCGTATCAAGGAGTTGTTCGTCGGGAGGAGTGATCGGCCAGTCAATTTGTTTCGACGCAGCAAACTGTTGCACCCAGTCGTAATATGCTTGCCGTTTGCGGGGGCGGGTGAAGCGTTGGCCATTCACATAACTCGCCGCTCCCATGCCAAAACCGTAATAGGGGCAATTTTCCCAATACACTCGGTTATGCCGACATTGATAGCCCGGTTTGGCATAGTTCGATATTTCATAATGCTGGTAGCCCGCTTGGGTCAAAACCTGCTGGGCCATCTGGTACATTTCTACCGTGGCTGTCTCCGTTGGAAGAGGACTTATCCCTGGTTGATACCATCGATCGAAGGCAGTTCCCGCTTCAACTGTCAAATCATAAACGGACACATGGGTAGGGTCCAGTTGCAGGACAGCTTGCAGAGACGCTTGCCAATGATCGATCGTCTGATGGGGTAGACCAGAAATCAAATCAAGGCTGAAGTTGGTTACTCCGCATTGATGCAACAAAGCCACCGCTGTTGCAATATCTTCTGGGGTATGGGTGCGACCACAAGCTTGCAGCAGCTCAGTTTGAAATGCCTGTGCGCCCAAACTGACCCGATTCACGCCTGCTGCCACATAGCCTTTTAGCCGATCGCGATCGAATGTGTCTGGGTCCATTTCCATTGAGATCTCCGCATTTGGGGCAATGCCAAATTGGCGATCGAGCACTTGCAACACTTGAGCGAGCTGGGGTGCGGTCAGTAAAGACGGTGTGCCACCTCCGAAAAATACAGTTTGTAGCGGTTGAGGGACTGCATCAGTTGAACTGGATGTGATTGTGGCAGCAGTCTGGATTTCTTGACGGAGAATGGTGACATATTCGGCAATTGTGCCAAAGCCTGCCTCAGGATTCTGACGGGCAAGGGGTGGACGATCGCCTACTACAGAAATTGGAAAATCGCAGTAAAAGCAACGCCGCCGACAGAAGGGGATGTGAATATAGGCAGCACTCGGCATTGGGCAAAACGAACCTGACTCATTCAGGCAAAGGAAAGGAAAGGAAACAAAGGAATCGCGATTCTCTTATAAAGCTACTAAATCGCGACAATCTTCATCGGATGGGAGAAGGATATAATGAGGCTGAGCCGATCGCACTGCTGAGTCGGGCTTTATGCCTTATTTTTGCCTTTATTCTTTCATTTTGATTGATGAAGTCTCGCTCGGCATGGATCTCGATCCCGATCTGGGATTGCTCCCACTTCAACTTGGGTTCAAGTCATGCTAGATGTCCTTATTGTCTTTTCATTCATCTTAGCAGGGGCAGGAATCGGCTTTTACAGCGTCGATTTTCTGCCAACTGAGGCGCTGGAACAGGTCACAAATTTAGAAGGCCTGAGTTTTGTAACCGGCGGTTTTGGGGCGCTGATTGGGCTGGTACTGGGTCTGGTGGCCCAAACTGCCTACCGTCGCGTTGAGCGCCAAGTTCGTGAGATGCCGGTCGATATGTTGTTGAGTCGATCGGTCGGTCTGGTCTTGGGTTTGCTGGTTGCCAACTTAATGCTAGCCCCAATTTTTTTGTTACCGATCCCACGGGAGTTTGCCTTTATCAAACCCTTAGCGGCAGTGCTTGGGAGTGTCATGTTTGCCTTTTCGGGGGTCACATTGGCGGACACCCATGGACGAGCCTTGTTACGGCTGATTAATCCCAATAGCGTTGAAACAATGTTGGTGGCAGAAGGGATGCTCAAACCTGCCCCTACCAAAGTGCTCGATACGAGCTGCATCATTGATGGGCGCGTTGAAGACCTGTTGCGAACTGGCTTTCTAGAGGGGCAAATTTTGGTACCCCAGTTTGTATTGCAGGAGTTGCAGCGCATTGCTGATGCTTCGAATGATCAAAAGCGGGCTAGGGGTCGGCGTGGACTGGATATCCTGAACCAGATTCAAGAAGCGTTTCCAGACCGGATTACGATTCATCCGGCTGATTATGAAGACATCGCGACGGTTGACGCTAAGCTGGTACGGCTGGCTCAGGAAATTAACGCCACGCTTCTGACCAATGACTACAACTTGAACAAAGTGGCCAGTCTGCAAAAAGTAACGGTGCTCAACATCAACGATTTGGCTCAGTCGATGCGTCCCGCTTATTTACCAGGCGACAGTATCGATCTGAAGATTCTCAAGCAGGGCAAAGAACCGGATCAGGGAGTGGGCTACTTAGACGATGGCACGATGGTAGTGGTAGAAGGCGGTGGCCAATATATTGGGGATGAAGTCGTTGTGATTGTGACTGGAGCCCTGCAAACCTCGGCAGGACGCATGATTTTCGGTCGTCCAGAGGCTTCTGTGATCGCCTGAATCAGCCACACGCAAAAAGAGGGCGCTTTGGCCCCCTTGAAGCTTCTATCTCAATTAGTTGGCGCTCAAGAATCTAGCTGGCCAGATACTCTCGAATATCGGCTCGACGCTTCCGTAATTTTGTGAGTGCTTCTCGCTCGATCTGGCGAACCCGTTCCCGGCTGATGTTGAGCCGATCGCCAATCTTAGCCAGCGTTAACGATTGCCCATCCTCTAAGCCAAAGCGGAGGGATAACACTTCTCGCTGCTGGGGCGTCAGGTCTGCCATGAGTTGCTCTAGCTCGCCTCGCAATGCGGATTGAGCCGCAAAATCTTCGGGAGAAGGACCTGTATCTTCCAACAATTCACCCAGTTCCGTGTCTTGATTGTCACCCACGCGCAAATCTAACGAGAGGGGTTGGCGGGCGCGCTCCAGATATTCCCGCACCTGCCTTGGGGTCAAATCTAGTTCTGCGGCTAACTCAGTTGCAGTGGCCGCTCGTCCCAATTGCTGGGCTAACTGGCGCTGAGCCTTCTTGATCTTGTTGAGCTTCTCGGTAATGTGGATCGGCAGTCGAATCGTCCGCCCTTTTTCTGCAATCGCCCGCGTAATGGCCTGACGGATCCACCAGTAAGCATAGGTCGAGAAGCGATAGCCTTTGGTGGGATCAAACTTCTCAACGCCACGCTGCATGCCGATCGTCCCTTCTTGGATCAAATCCAGCAGGTCAACGTTGCGCTTGATATATTTCTTCGCGACTGAAACTACAAGGCGTAAGTTAGCCTCCACCATTTTACGTTTTGCATACTCACCTTCTGTGATCGCCTGCCGCAGTTCCAATACAGAGATTTGGGCCTGCTTTGCCCATTCTTCCAAATGGGGTTCCTGCCCTGTGGTAGCAACGATCGTCTCTCGCAATTCATTCAACATTGCCAAGCGCTGCACCTGCTTTCCGAACAAAATTTCCTGTTCATGAGTTAGCAGGGGCACTCGACCGATCTCTCTGAGATAAGCACGCACCATATCAGCGGAGGAAGGAGTCGTATTCATAGCGCCAGATCCAAAATGATAGAAGAGCAGTTTAGAACATTTGTACTAGTTTGAAAAGTGCTGATCTTTAAGATTTAGCATCAAAACAACAAGGTACAGACTGAACTTGGAGAGAACATTGCTTAGTCTGCTTGCACCTTCAGCATTGGTGAAAAATCTTTGCGATCAGTAGGCATCTGCACCCAACTTCTCAATTCAGTAAATCCCTTAAGAGTCAAATTCAAACTGGCAACGCAGGGAATAGTTCCTTAAGACGTAAACCAGCGAAGGATTGATTCATCGATCCCACTAAATGGTCAACGTCATTTGCCAGTTAAACAGGGGGGAGGAGGCTTGCGATTCAGGCAGTACCGCCCATATTGCAATCTGTTCGATCACATAGGCTCGAACGAACGATTTGCTCAGCTGCTAAAAAAACAGAAAGGCAAAAGGTTCAGCTCTCTCATTTAAACTTCTCCTAAGTTTCAACTCAGCGAAAGCCGCCGAAATGACTTTGCATTTCTTAGAATTGTAACATTTTTTAATGAAGTTATCGCATTGGCTGAAGTCCAACATGCGTCCATCCACGTCTCAGCTGTAGCTCTAGAATACTGGGTGGCTCCAATCTGCGAATGCATCCTGAGGAACAAAATGCCAGTTTTTTGCGGATCCTAGCTTCTGCCTCATGGGTGATTAACTTTTAATTTTTTTAATATTTGGCTGTAAATGATTTAGCAACTGCTGCGATCGACTCATAACCCCCCGGGCCATCCTGAGTCCAGAACCACCTGAATCATGAAGCAAGCCAAAAAGCCCACCCTCTAAACCACGGTTGAATAGACGGATCGACATGGCGATCGAATCACTCAGACTCAGAAGGGCAGGCTATATGGTTGAATTGGCAGGCTATACAGACCAGTGAGCGATACAGACCAGTAAGGCGGTTCAGCCCTAAAGCGGAGTAGAGTAACCTAAGGCTGCTTTCACTTTTGCCAGGGTTGGATTGGCGATCGCCTCTGCTTTCTCCCGGCCTTGACGCAGCACAGACTCCAGGTAGCCCGGATCAGCCATGATCTCGTGATACTTATCCTGAATCGGTTTGAGGGCAGCGATCATCGTATCGGTCAGTAAAGGTTTGAACTGTCCCCAACCCATGTCTTGACACTCGGCTGTTACAGCCGCTTTGGTCTGATTTGACAAAATCATGTAAAGCCCCAGCAGATTGTTACATTCGGGGCGATCGGAATCATCAAACGTGAGTCCGCGGACTGAGTCCGTTTTGCAGCGCTTAATTTTGTACTGGATCTGATCGGGCGGATCAAGCAGGTTAATGCGACTGAGGTCAGATGGATCGGACTTCGACATTTTCTTAGTGCCGTCAGTCAAGCTCATGACTCTGGCCCCTTCAGCACGAATCATTGGATCCGGCAGTTTCAAAACGGGCTGATCTTCTTTGCCGTACAGGTAATTCAGACGAGCTGCAATGTCGCGGGTCAGTTCCAAATGCTGCTTCTGATCTTCACCGACGGGCACTTTATCAGGTTCATACAGCAAAATGTCGGCAGCTTGCAGCACCGGATAGGTCAGGAGACCGGTACCCACATTTTCTCCCTGCTTGATGGCCTTTTCTTTAAACTGCACCATGTCTTGCAGCCAGTTCAGTGGCGTGATGCAGCTAAACAGCCAAGCTAATTCGCTATGGGCCGAAACATGAGACTGCACAAAAATCGTGGCATGGTTGAGATTAATGCCGCAAGCAAGATACATCGCCGCAACCTGATATGTATTGGCTGCTAGCTTGGCCGGATCATGAGGAACCGTGATCGCATGCAGATCGGCCATAAATAGAAAGCTGTCATAGTCTTGCTGAATCTCGACCCAGTTACGAATCGCACCCAGATAGTTACCAAGATGCAATTCGCCAGTCGGTTGGATGCCAGACAGCACACGAGGCTTAGCCATAGAGTTGAATTGATTTTCCTGCAAACGTCACTGAGTTATTTGGCTCACAGCTGATTGTAATACGGGATGCTGAACCTACTCTTATCCTTCTATTGTGCCTATTGTGCGCGAATTTGCCGCATCTTCTGGCGCTAAATCCCTGGCCGTTAGATACTGGATCCCCCAGTGATGCATTGCCTCCAGAACTGGCTTGAGGGTTTTGCCTAGATCAGTCAAGGAATATTCCACCTTAGGCGGCACTTGCAAATAGACCTCTCGATGAATAATGCCGTCTTCTTCCAGTTCGCGCAGTTGCTGCGTCAGCATTTTTTGGGTGATGCCATGCAGCGATCGATGCAACTGATTGAAGCGTTTCACATCATCCAGCAATTCCTTTAAAATCAGCACTTTCCAACGCCCGCCAATGACATCCAGCGTCGTTTCAACTGCACAAGTGAGGCGGCCCGAAGCAGCCAGTTCGATCGAATCCGGTGAGGGAGTCTTCATCATGTTTGATCAACCCATCATTGCTTGATTGAGTTTTTGCCTAGTTGGTCAATAGTTTCTTTTTGGATAGTACCTTACTAAAAAGTGCATACTTTCCTTTTCTACTATTTCTATCTAAACTTAGTTTAAGCGCAGTAAAGAAAAGTCAAGTTTAATCCATCCTGCTCTGCATCCGTTGATGGATTCATGGCATCACTGCTCAATGACCTGAGAAACCGTACAAATTCCAGATATTTTTTGGGAGAATCATTATGATTACGCTTCGTCCTGGACATGAACGAGGTCACGCTAATTTTGGGTGGTTGGATAGCTATCACAGTTTTTCGTTTGGCAATTACTACGATCCGAATCACATGGGATTTCGCGCCCTGCGAGTGATTAACGAAGATCGGGTTGCCCCTACTGCTGGCTTTGATACCCATCCTCATCACGACATGGAAATCCTTACTTATGTCTTGTCAGGTGCTCTGACCCATCGGGACAGCATGGGCCACACCAAGACGATCGGAGCCAACGAAGTTCAGCGCATTACGGCTGGTACCGGCATTGCTCACAGTGAGTTTAATGCATCTGACACTGAGCCCGTTCACTTTCTGCAAATCTGGATTTTGCCAGAACAAAACGGCATTACGCCGAGCTATGCAGAAGCGACTTTTCCGCCAGAAGTGCGCCAAGGTCAATGGCGACTGATCGCAGGCCGAAATCCTGATGATGCCATTCATATCAACCAGGATGTGAGCCTATATGCGACTCGGCTGCAATCTGGTGAGCAATTGAGCTATACGCTTCAGCCCGATCGCCATGCTTGGGTGCAAGTGGCTCAAGGCAAGATTACGCTGAATGGTCAATCGCTAGAGGCTGGGGATGGAGCCGCCATTAGTCAGGAAACTCAGCTTGATCTGCTAGCCAATGGTGAGGCTGAAGTGCTGTTGTTTGACCTGAACTGAAGTTGGCATCAGGTTGCTGCTTCTAAGGAGAGAGGATGAACGATTGGGTGGGAGTTGAATGGCTTCCACCCAATCAACTTATTGATGATTGATCACATCCCTAAGGATATTCAGGCATCAGGACATTCAGTAGGACAGGTGAGAGAGTGCCCTATGCCTGACTCCATCCTGGTGGTCCTGAGTTAATCTGATGGCAGCTATTAACATCGGCTGTATTCATCAACTAGGGAGACGCCACCTTGCCGGATTTCATCACCCAAGTTCAACCACCTCTTGTCTTCATTCCACCTCAATTTAATCCGATCGTTTATCAAGCAGCCCGTTTGGTGTTGCCCTGGTGGACCAGCTGGCGGGTGCAGATCGTGGATGTCAAGGTGCGGAATCCTGAGCGGTTGGTCGATCTCTATCAACAATTCCAGGCCGAAAAAATTCGGTTCATGATGGCATTCCGTCATCCCAGCGTCAATGATCCGTTTAGCTTGTTCTCCTTAATCTCCCAACGTGTTCCTGAAGCAGCTCATCGCCAAGGGGTTGCATTACGAAAACCAGTTCACGCTTATTTTATTTACGATCGTGGTATTCCGCTGTGGGCCGGTAAACCGATCGGCTGGTTTCTCTCTCAGCTTGGGGGAACGCCCATTCGACGTGGCAAAGTGGATCTGCCTGGATTGCGATCGATCCGTCAGCTCTTTGTAGATGGCCAATTTCCCCTAGCAGCCGCTCCTGAAGGCGCAACAAACGGTCACACCGAAATCGTCAGTCCGATCGAACCGGGCATTGCTCAATTTGGCTTTTGGTGTGCGGAAGACTTACAGAAAGCACAACGAACCGAAAAAGTTCTGATTGTGCCGATCGGCTTGCGCTATCACTATGTCACACCTCCCTGGAGCGCGATCGAGCAGTTGCTGAGCCAATTAGAAACAGACTGTGGATTGCCTCCTGCTTCAGAGGCCACCTTGCCCCAAGTAAATTTAACCGCTTTGTCGAATACTCAAATTGATGCTTCCCAAATTTTGCTGTACCGCCGTTTATTACGCATTGGGGAATATCTATTAACGTTAATGGAACAGTTCTACAGCAAGTATTATCATCAACCACTCAAAACAACAGAGGTCGCCGCAGTAGATGAAGAACAATCCTTTAATAATCAGATTGCGATTCGTTTGGAACGATTATTGAATGCGGCGCTAACCGTGGCAGAATCTCATTTTGGTTTGTCATCAAAAGGGACCGTAACTGATCGCTGTCGTCGGATTGAACAGGCTGGTTGGGATCAAATTTTTCGGGAGGATATCGACAACGTGGCCCATCTTCCGCCTACAGAACGGGGTTTGGCCGATCGCATTGCTGAAGAGGCCGATCTTAGACTCTGGCATATGCGGCTGGTGGAAACATTTGTGAGTGTGACAGGCCACTATATTTTAGAAAAACCAACTGCCGATCGACTGGCAGAGACGTTGCTCTTGCTCTGGGATACCGTCACTCGCTTGAAGGGCAAAGATGCCACCAAACGGCCTAGTTTAGGCAAGCAATGGGCAGAAATTACGATCGGAGAACCTATCTCGGTGAGCGATCGCTGGCCGGAGTATCAAACCAAGCGCCGTCAAGCAGTTGCGACGCTCACTCAGGATCTGCAAACTGCGCTGGAACAAATGATTGATTGAAGATTTTTGATGTTTTTATAATTTATAAGATATTTTGGGTGAATGCTTCTTAGAGCTATGGATCAAATCATGCAGCATTGGATACTTGAACTGTCTGGGCGGACAAAATGTCCACCTCACAAGAGGTTCACTTTATTGAGCCCCTGTTCTTATTGGTTTAACAGACGCTCGACAGTTAAAGCTCCACGAGTTCGCAGCCGCTACTAAGCCAGGTTAAGATCGTAAATAGCTTGCTCCATTCACATCGACGATCGCTCCCGTCAGAAAAGCCGCTGAGTCTGAAGCTAGAAATAGCGCTGTTTCAGCAATTTCTTCTGGTTTGGCTACCCGGTTCATGGGGCTTTGCTGCCGAATTTCATCCCCCATTGGACTATCCAGCACTTTGCGCGACATATCCGTTTCGACCCAACCGGGTGCGATTGCCATCACGCCAATATTGTAAGGTGCCAGATGTTGAGCTAAAGATTGACTGAAGGCATTGAGTCCAGCTTTGCTGGCGGCATAGGCTGAAGCAGTCGGCTCACCTCGAAAGGCTCCTCTAGAAGTAATGTTGATGATTCGACCCCAACGATGCTCCATCATTTGTTGAGCGACACAATAGCTTGTGTTGACGGCTCCCATCAAATTCACATCAACCGTATGCTGCCAAATTTTTCGCCAGTTTTGATAATCGGTTTGATCGAGAGGATGCTCTTGATAAATTCCAGCATTATTGACTAATATGTCAATCTTTCCCAGTACGGTCAGCGCAAAGTGAACCATGTTCTCAACCGCATCTGCGTTTGCCAAATCTGCCTGCACAATGCAATGCCCCGAACCGGGTAAAGTCGATCGCAACGCCCTGGCAACTTGCTTTTGATCGTGGTAGTGAATCGCTACTCTTGCTCCTACTGCTGCAAAAGCCTGGACAGTAGCCTGCCCAATGCCTCGACTACCACCCGTAACCAGAACCGTTTTATCTTGAAAATCAAACGTAGGGGCAAACATAGGAAAGTTCGCTGATCTGCTGGGAAATGGCGCTCAAAACCTTTATTATCGCTCGTCTGATTGGCTTTTTGACAGATCGATCACAATGCTTACCAGAACGATACTTTTTGACACAGCCCTTGCTAAATTGCAATGGTGGTGAATCTGACCTTTTTCTGACTCTTTCCTGATCAACACCTGACTATTCTGTATTGTAAAAGCAGCAGCTAATCGCTAAGGTAGAAAAACAACAGGTCGAAGCACAACAAATGCTGCATGATCAGGGGTGCAAACTATTCAGTCTTTATGTTTTTGAGGTGGCGATCGCCCTTTAACCCCTATCTACCCAAACGACTCTAGCTAAGCAACAGATATCAGGTTCGTGCATTTTCTTTGCTTCATTGAGCGACAAAGAAGGATTTTGTTGATCCGATGGTCCAGAATTGCCGCTTCTCAGATCCAATTGGATCGAGTTTTGGCTGTTCATTTTTCGTGTTTTCCCATCCCAATTAATGTTTTTGAGTTATCAAGGAGTGCCTTATGAATTGGCATCGTTTAACCGTTGCTGGTGCTATATTGACCAGTATGGTTTTTCCCATTGCAACCATGGGTGAAGCACTTGCGCAAAGCAGCACACTCCAATGTGTGATGGTGACTCCCAGGGGTGAACATATTTTACTGAGCGATTCAGATGCTTGCCGGAATTCGGCAGTTGAAGTAGTTCCGGTTGCTCAACCCGCTCCGGTGGTTCAAGCAGTGGTTGATCCCGAAGATCACAATTTTGAACTGTTTAACAATTCCGATCAAAATATTCAATATTTGCATTTGTTTCCGGACAGTGCTCCTACAGATGTCAAAGTGTATGGTGGCAGTCGCAGTTTAGCTCCAGGTCGAGCTTGGAGCGTGAATTTGAGTCAGGGCTGCGAATATAGTGTTTTGGTGGAATATAAAGATGGTTCACGTGACTATTACGAGAATATAGATACCTGTGCTCATCGAGGTATTCAACTTCAGTAACTAGTAAACAGCTACCATTAGACGCAACTAGCAAAAGATTCCTTAAAGCTAGTCATACTTGAGTTGTGTGTGGCATATCCTGTCTCACACAACTTTTGCAATTCGCCCAAACTAATGGCTGCCAGAATAGCAGATTGGCTGAGACTCAGTATCTATGAGTGAGATTGGAACGCGATCGATCGATTTGTAATACAGAGCGCTGCTATCAATAACGCAACTATTCCTAATCCAACTATCAAGACCGGCGTCAATCCTGTCAGGCGCGTCAATATACCACTATACAAACTGCTCGCTGCTGCTGCACCTGAAAAGAATAGACCCACACCTAATCCAAAATGAACAGTAGAGAGGTAATTCAGCACCCAGGGCAATATTCCATTAAAAATAAAACTGAAGGAAAGACCGAAGGCGATCGCAATCAATGCCGCACCGATAGCCGTTTGGGGTAGCAGCAACAGCACTAAACTCACTGCAGTTAAGCCATAACCCCATTGCATGACTTTGGCATTTCCCCAGTGGCTCGCCAAGCGACCGGCCAGTAAGGCTCCCAGGGCCAGACTGATAAAAATGGCTCCCATAAACAGCGGCGGCTGTAAATTCGCTGCTTTCAGTAGTTTAGGGTATAGCTCGATCGCTAATCGGAACACTAGCGTTACTGCCAAGCCTGCTCCAAAAATTTGCACGCCTTCCCTGAATGAGAAGGGTGTGACGTTTGCCTCAGAGGCCAGCCTGGTTTCAGGCTCAGATTTGGGATGTGCACCGATCAACCAAACCATCGTTCCTCCCACAATCAGCGCTGCAAACAGAAATGTGGGAGCAGCCCCTAAACTCAGAAGCCAAGGACTTGCTAACGGGGTGGCTGATCCTGCAAGCGCGCCTGCGAGCGTGACCAAACTAGCGGCAACGGGTAGTTGCTTGCCGGTAGCATAGTGACCCAACAGGGCCAAAGCCGGACTGCGAAATATACTGATGGCGATCGCCCATAAGATCAGCAGTCCCACAAACCAGATTTGGGGAGAGGACTGAGGCTGAAGCGACTGCGTGATCAGCGGCAGTAACAAAAACAGTGAAGTGGTCAGTGCGGCACCTACCCCAATCACCCAAAACTGTCCCTTCGATCGTTGCATCATCCAGTCAGACGCTTTGCCGGACAGGGGTTCAACTCCGATCGCCAGAATGGAGTCAATCAACAACAGCACGGGCGCAAAAGCGGCAGGAAATCCAACCTGAGTCAGCAAGCCTGCTAATTGAACGCGATAGATAATCCAGCTTAATGTAACAGCAGCATTGACGCTAGCCAGGGCAGTTGTGGGAGGCCACAAAATCGATCGAGCAGAGGTTTGAGGCAAAGTACGCATGGGGCTTAGGTGCAAAATCTAAGTGACGATATTGAACATCAATTGCAGCTACAACAATCCAGAAATTTTGTGAACACATCGACTGACAAAAAGCCGAGATGACTTCATCATACTGCTCTTCCAGACTGATGTAATCCCTTAAAACTGAGCTGCTCACTTTTTCTGACTTTTTCCGACTTTAGCTGAAACCCTTGATATTGCTGGATGAAAGTGGGTCAGATTTAGCGATCGATTCTTCTGACTTTTTCAGACTGACGAACTGAGAATATTCCATTAATTTGAGCATAGAAGCGCACCGAGATAGATAAAAACATTTCTCGTTTCTATCCACTCACAACAAAGGAGAGAATCAAACCATGGCTAAGAAACTAACCACCAAAAAAGGAACCAATCGCCGGGATGTGATCAATGGCAGCAATGAAGCAGGTCGCCTGCTGGGATTGGGCGGCAATGATTTGTTGAATGCATTTGGCGGTAACGATATTTTGATTGGGGGAGCTGGTGATGACACACTCAATGGTGGAAGAGGAAACGATCTGGTATTTGGCAATGCAGGTGATGACACATTGAATGGAGATGAAGGTAATGACGTTATTTCAGGCGGTTCAGGCAATGATTCTTTGGATGGCGGAGTTGGCAATGATGTGCTGAAAGGCGGCAGCGGGGATGACAGCTTAGAAGGCGGTAAAGGCAACGATACCATGCTGGGCGGCGACGGCAATGATGTGCTGAAATGGGATGATGGCGATGGTTCAGACCTGATGAGCGGTGGCAATGGCTTTGATGTGATTGATGTTGAAGGATCGCTAGCTTTAGGGGATAACTTTACGCTGAATGCCAATGGAGTTCAAGCCATTTTCGATCGCACTAACTTAGTGCCCTTCAAACTCACCGTTGATACTGCTGAGAAATTTGAAATTGATGGAGCAGGTGGTGACGATACGCTGCTGGTAAATGACTTAGCCGGAACAGGTGTCACATTGGTTGATTTCACTGGTGGAGAAGGCAATGACATCCTGGATGCCAGCAACAGCACGATTCAAATCAACGCTCAAGGTGGCAATGGCAATGATAGTTTAGCCGGTGGTTTTGCCAACGATGTTCTGGATGGCGGAGCAGGGGATGACGAAATTGCAGGTGAAAAAGGCGACGATACCATGCTGGGTGGTACTGGCAATGACACGCTGGAATGGGACGATGGCGATGGTAGTGACCTGATCAGCGGCGGCGATGGCCTCGATACGGTTGAAGTAGAAGGTTCATTGACTCAAGGCGATAGTTTTACGCTGAATCAAAACGGCACAAACGCCATTTTCGATCGCATTAACCTAGGCACGTTCAAACTCACGGTTGACACCTCAGAGGAGTTTGAAGTTTCAGGAGTCGGGGGTGACGACCTATTCGATGTGAATAACCTGTCTAATACCGTCGTGAATCTTGTGACCTTCTCAGGCGGTGCGGGCAATGACAGGCTGGATGGGACAGATACCACTACTGCACTGATCGGTAATGGGGATTCTGGAGATGATGTGCTGCTCGGCGGCAGCAACAATGACATCCTCACAGGCGGTGATGGCATTGATACTCTGACTGGAAACGGCGGCAGTGATAAATTCGTCTATGGTGGTAATCCCTTTGCCAACGGGACTCCGGCTGGTTCGCCCATTCGGATTCTCAACGCAGGGGATGCAATTACTGACTTCAATATTGCCGAGGATCAGTATGTGCTCGATACCAGCGATCTGGGAATTCAAACCGTCAACTTCCAGAAAGGGACTTCGAGTGGCATTAGTGCAGATGGCAACGTGATTGTACTGACAGACGGTTTTGCGAAAGCAACGGATGCAGCTCAAGCGATCGCCGATAACAACGCCATTACTGCTAAAGAAGGAGTATTTGTTTACTTCAACCAAACCTTGGGTATCAGCCGTCTCGTTTATTCTCAAGATCTGGCAAACGGAGGCGATATTAGCGTTCTGGCAAACATGACGAATCAGTCTGGCAGCACCGGCTTCAACAACCTCAACACCTTCTCTGCCAACAATTTCAATGTACAAGCGTAATTAAGGTTACTGCCCATTCATACAACAACCCGATCAGAGAAACTCATGTTCCGATCGGGTTGATTTCATTTAATATGATTTGCTGTTGACGTACAGTTTCCCCAATCCAAAATCGCCAATCTAAAATCCAAAATGGAGATCAGGATTCGGCCAGCACAATCACTACATCTTCAGGCTTGAACTCAACAAGTTGCTCTTTCACTGGATTAATCACCACCCCATAAGACCGGGCCATATTATTCGCATCCGCCTGACGACGATAGCCGATCGCCGTTTCTCCTCGCTGTCTGGCAGCTTCCACCACCGTATAGAAGTTCACTGGACGATCGACTGCAACATAGTCCGCAGCGGGTTTGAGATAAATTTCTGAACCTTCCGGATCAAATAAATCTGCCAACACTGCATTGATACTTTTTTGTTCTGCCACCTGCGCCAGCATCAAACTGATAATTTGCTCACTAATCACAAAATCATCGGGACGAGCCACCTGCGCCAAAGCTTGATTTTGCACATCTAAAATTTCAGTTACGATCTGAAAATCATGATGCTGACGATCGGCAATATCTCGCAAGTGCAGCAAGGTGACCAGCGTTTGAGCATCGGCCTGTTCTGCGTCTAAGATGGGATTGCATAGAACAACTGCGTGATCGTAGTCAGTCAGATTCAAGTTTTCCAGAATTTCTCGATCGGTCGGATTACCCTGCTTATAAGAAACCGTTTGTCTATGGAGACGGAGTGTCTCTTCTGATAAATCGACTTCTGCAGCAGGAAACTCAGCCACGACTGTGACGGTGGAACCCATTGCCACATATTGGTCTAGCTGCTGAATAATGTTGCAGACCCGATCGTTCCAACCCAGAATCAACGTATGTTCTTCTTGGGGGAACGCTGGCCTTGCAGGTTGAATGGCCTGTTGATCGATCGGCGTATAAACGTGATTTACTAGTCGAATTGTGTCATCATCTTCGCTGATAAAAATCAATCGTTCGCCAGCCTGTAAAGGTCTATCAACAGGTGGATTCAATTGAATTTCTCCGGTTGTGGATTGGACACCAATCAGCGCTGAATCATTGTAAGACAAGAGCAGTTGCCCGTAGGTTTTTCCTTGCAGCGAGGGCTCTGATTTGAAGTAGATTTCGGCTCCACTGAAATTAAGCAAATCCATATAAACAACCGACAGTCCCGATTGCCGACAGGTTTGCACCACGATGCGCGAGATCAGATCATTCGTCAGCAAGGGTTCGACTTCCGCTTTGCCAATCAGATCGATCACATCCAGGGTCTTTGATGTTTGAACTTGTGCCACGATGTGATAGGGCTGAGGCAGCGATCGAGGAATGTTAGTAATGGCTAATAGGGTTTTCACCAGCTGAGTGTCGGCCTGATCCTGACCTGCATTCAAAACAATGATGGAGCGAGCAGTTTGAATGCTGACAATCCCTAAATCAGCAATGCTGCTGGGACTACCTGTGCGGCAAACCAGGCGGATGCGAGGCAGTTTCCCTAACATGTCGTGGAGTGCAGTTTCCATCTCCACCTTATCTACTTCGCTAAGAATGACAATACAGGTATCTGACCGATTTGCGTTCGCCAATGCCAACTCAGAAATTAGCGTAAATACTTGTAGTGACCAGCCGAGAATCACAATGTGGTCGGCTTCAATCACGCGCGATCGACCTTTGCGTAACTCCTCCAATTTGGCATCAATGCCGCTGCTGAGCAAACCAATCAAGGTGCTGACGACAAAGATACCGCCGAAGGTGACAAATAGCATCGTTAAACGAAAAATCCAGCCCGTGTCGCCACCGACTGTGCCTGCATCCAGAGACCGCATCAGCACACCCCAAAGCGCTTCTGGCAGACTGAGGCGATCGCTCCCTTCTGGCGCAACCCCCAACACATTGACCAACACTGCCATCAGCAGAATAAAGACAAAAGTAACAAATGCTAAGCCGCCAACTAAGGCAACGGTGCCTTTTGCCATGAAGTTATCGAATCGGTAGCGCAATCGATCGGCAAGGCTGCTTTGGCGCGTTTTGTGACGAATTTTCGTAGGGCTATCAATCGTGTTTAGCATGGGGAATCGGGAAACGACGGGTTGCTAAGGGTGTTGGGAAACCCAAGGTATAAAGTAGTGTTCCCGGTTTATTCCCGATCTCTACGAATCAGTCAATCGTAAACATCGATGATGTTAGGAAGCCATTGGAGAAGTAGCTGAAATTACGGATAGAAGAATATTTGATTGAGGTCGGAGGCGAGGGCCTCCGTGAACCTCATGCATCCCCATTAGAGCTAGCCCTTGATGCAAACAACCTGCTTCAGGGTTGCGACCACTTCAACCAGGTCAGATTGGTTTTCCATGACTTGATCGATCGGTTTGTAAGCTGCGGGAATTTCATCCAAGACACCTTCGTCCTTACGGCATTCGATGCCCTGGGTTTGCTGAATCAAATCATCCAGCGTGTAGGTGTTTTTCGCCTTGTTGCGAGACATCAGGCGGCCTGCCCCGTGAGAGCAAGAGCAGTAGCTATCGCAGTTGCCCTTCCCTTTGACGATGTAGGACTTGGCACCCATGGAGCCAGGAATGATGCCATAGTCTTCTTCGCGTGCTCGCACTGCGCCCTTACGAGTCACATAAACATCTTCGCCAAAGTGAACTTCCTTCTCAGCATAGTTGTGGTGGCAGTTGACCTGAAGCAGTGGCTTGGTTGGCTTTCCACCGGCCAGATGCTTTTCCACAATCCGCTGGAAGCGAGCCATCATCACATCTCGGTTGAACTTGGCGTAATGTTGCGCCCATTGCAAATCATGCCAATAGGCCTGAAATTCAGGTGTACCCTGCACGAAGTAGGACAATTCAAGATCGGGCAGTTTGGTCTGGCTCAGCTTCATCAATTCCTTCGCAGTTTCGATGTGGCGTTGCGCCAGCATATTGCCGATATTGCGAGAACCGGAGTGTAGCATCAGCCAAACTTGATCCTCTGCATCGAGGCAAACTTCAATGAAGTGATTCAATTTGTTACTAATTGCTGATTGAGCTTTCTAAGCCGCCACAGTCCAAGTTCAATACTGCTTCGGCTTCGGCCCAATGCTTCCATTGACGATTCGATTGAGTGGCTTATGATGAAACCATCTTCTTCCTGGGACCACCGTTTCCTATTAGGTACTTGTTTCATCCCAATAGGGCGTTTCCAGTGAAGAACTTCATCTGCCTTAGCAAGTTTTCTAGGTAAGGCTAAACAGTGGTTGTAGTACAAATATTGAGTCAGCCATTGAGCATCTTCTTTGTACACAGCGATGTTGTAGACCTGATCCCTTACATTTCTGCTAGAACTTTTTGACTTACCCGTTGTTTGTTGGATGAAATCAAGGTACTCAGCAGCAATGTAGGCACTAGATGTCACTAAGGACAGGAACGGAAATCCTTGTGCAGTTAATCCTAACGATCCATCTCCGTCAATGATTCCCCTAAAGTAGTCCACTTTGGAAAAACAGCAGCGGGGAGGTTGGACTAACTCTGATTTCCTTCCACTCACTAAGCCCCACAACTCAAGGTACTCTCGAAATCTCCGATCATAGACTCGCCAAATGACTGACTTGTATTCACAACTAAAGTTGGTTGCTCGCACACGCTCAGTAATAGAAGAGTTGAACGGTAGTAGGTCCTTGAATGCCCATAGAATTGCTTCATCTCTCTTGCTAACTTCTATACTCAACCGGCCTCGATCGCGAGTGGTATTGTAAAGATGTCCATCTGTTTGTATGAAGCCAAACAAGTAGGCATAGTAGGGATTCGTCAGGCTGATATCTAGGTGCTGCATTACACTAAGATATCACCGTAGAAGCTGCAATCGACCAAGTCATTTCTGCTTGGTTCTATACCTTCCGATTCGGTATAGTTCGGAGCACACCTTCATCCTAAATATTGTTAATTAATTATTGATTTAGGATGCCCAAGTCCCTCTGCTCTCTACGGGGCGTATTACCGCTTCCCTCGGTATTAGCATCTCAGCCTTCACCGATTTGGACGAGTTTTTGACTACTGTGTTACCACAGCATGGGGCAATCCTTTACCCCCACCAAGAGATCCCATTTGCTTCAGCGCTTTCGACTCCAGGTGTTGAACACCAGAATGTAGATCTTTGAACTCGCGCCAACCTTGCCAGTTGGAAACCGTTTTATCCACATCTTTGTTTTCATTGAAACCGACTGGGATCGCTGCCTCAATCTCAAGGCGAATTTGCTTCAGCTTGCCTTCGAGCTGCATCGCAGTAAAAGGCGTTTTGACTGCACACATCCCGCAACCAATATCAACCCCGACTGCCGCAGGCAAAATTGCATCTTTGGTCGCAACCACCGATCCCACTAGCGCACCCTTACCCAGGTGAACATCCGGCATCAGCGCTACATGCTTAAACACAAACGGCAAGGATGCGACATTCTTAGCCATTTTGGTCTCTTCAGGCCCCAGATCATGATTTGCCCAGGACAAAACAGGCGCAGGGGTGGACAGTTTAAGTTTCTCGTAAGCCATAAATTTGAACCCTTATTCTTTGTTTTTTCTGTTGCACCCAGCATAAATGCGACTGTTGCCCTGAGGCGATCGCACCTCAAATGTAGCTCGATCGCTTTCCCACTCAGCCTTTGAGGGCCAGGGAAAAGAGCAAACCTGAGGGATTTCCCTAGCTTTCCCACCCTCTAATCAGGATGTCGAGCTACGCATACTACACATACTACAAAATTTGGGACGACTTTCCGGACTTGGGGCCAGATTTGCCATTGCCTACTTTTTCGCTAAAGTGAATGCCAGTTTCGATCGCAGGTGGTTAGGGTTATTCATGAGCAGGCTTGTCGTCCGTCATCCTTTTCACGCTGTTATCCGCTTTGTTTTGGTCAGTTGTTTCACCTTCAGCCTGGTTTTGGGCGGAACCATTTGCGCAACTCCACCAGAACTGGGTCAGTTTTCTGCTTTCCCTGGCAGCGCTGCTAATTCTGCTCTGAATCCACCCTCTGGCGTCAGCCGTCATGGAGAAGCCCCAATCCGACGACGTTACAATCAATTCTAGATTGGCAATCTGTCGCGGGTGAACTGGAGTGGTGAATTTCGCAGCTTCAGTTCGCCTCACCGTCTAAGGAAAGCTGCTTTGATCGCATTGTTGGAGCGATCGCTAAGAAGAAATCGATTTGCCCTTCCCGGAATATTGGGTAGATTTCCAAATCCTGCAGATTGTTTTGCGTTACACCAGTAGGTGGTGTTTAGACGTTGGCTGAAGCCTGTGAAATTAAGCTATAAACGCCTGGGACTCCTGATAATCGCAATTCTGCTGGTTGTTTCGTCTTGGGTAGGAATCGCGATCGCCCGATCCGGGCTGGAGGTGCAATCGTTCCAAAAAGAGAGGATTCCTCTGCTCTACCTGGCTCCTCAAGGGGTGAAGGCAGTCCCAGGAGTATTGGTTGCACATGGGTTTGCGGGTTCTAAACAGTACCCCTGTTAAGGTGAATATTTGTACTATTCTGGATTGAGCAATCGAGCAGTTGCGACATGGGGATGTTTTGGGTCAAACGGCTTCTTGGTCGTCGGTTTCTTTTGTCCTCGTTTGGATTTACGAAACCGTTGCAGATTGACCCGTTCTGCCCATTGCCGTAAACACAGGGCAAATGCCACACTATCTATTGCCCTAAACACCTGCCAATCTTGGGCTAGTATGGCAATCTCCAATCCTCGCCAGGTGGCTTGGATGTCTTCCACCACATAGTAATTCGACAACTGCTCTTCAATCACTGCTGCACCATGCACTTGCTGGAGAACCGCTCTCACCGTTGCCAGAATGTTAAAAGCCACCAAGGCAACGCAAAACACAAACAGGGCAGCCCGTGGATAACCAAGCGTATTCAATTCGCAGTGAAATGTGTCGGTGATAGTTTGAAACATATTCTC
>LUGL01000100.1 GCA_002796835.1 Elainella saxicola E1
GCTGCATCGGGCGATCGACTGCCACCATTGGGCAATTTGAACATGGTGGAGGAGCTAAAAACTTTCCCCAGCTTGGTTTTCCGATTCCAAATTCCCAGATCAATTCCAAGTTCTAGCTCTCGGTTGCCGCTATCTCCGCCCACGGGTGACATAAAAATCAGAGTTCCTACCGCACTACGTTCGATATTGAGGTCAGGATTGCTGATGCAGAGTTGGTAAAACTGCTCATCTGTGAGATTGACATGCTTGAGATCGACTTTGAGGGGTAAGGTCAGTGCAGTCATCGCCTTAGCGTTTCATCACGATTGATGGTAATAGTGCTTCTAGCTCCTCATTGTAGCAAATCGCCCGCATAGCCTTACAAAGCCTCACAGTAGGTTGATTTTGATACGTTGCTATTTATTTCGGAGCGATCGCAATGAGTAACAGTTCTCCAAAAAGAACTTTGCAAAACAACCTGAAAGAAGCGGGTAATTTGGCAATTGGTTGTATTGTTTTGCTGACGATCTTTGTGCTAGCGCTTGGTATCCTTGCGAAGCCCATTAACTGGCTTCAGGGAATTATTGTTCCCTGGATGTTTGAGCATGTTCCCTGGCTATTGATGATTGCCGGACTCTCGTTTGCCTTAATTCAGCTGATTGTGCAGCTTGCACTGATTTCATTGGTGATTGTTCTGCCCGCTACTTTGCTGTTGCTAATTTTCAGACGAACTCGTAAATTGGGGCTGTGGAGTTTGCGGGTCTACATTGCCAGTACTATTTTTGGGCAAGTTTGGCTCTGGTCCATTGTTGCATCAGTCAACTTAGCAGGCATCCTTTGGATGATCATTGGGCTGTTTTTCGGTGGAATTGGCGTTATTCCGATCGCCTTTGTTGCCGCTTTGGTAAGAGCTGATTGGATTAATGCTTTGGTGATTCTAGGAGGTTTGATCCTGGCCTTAGTTCCTTGCTTTTTAGCGGAATGGATTGAATATCAATTATTACGACACCATCGCTAATCGCTTAAGTGTTCTTGCATATCTTAGCGTGAGCAGCGAATATAAGTTAGGTGGTCCCCCTGTGTCTTGAGGTGATTGTGATGTCCTCAAAATTATCTGCTCTATTGGTGGCTGGTTTTCTAGCGGCGGTGCCGATCGTCCTGATTGCGAGCGATCGGGCTGCTTTGGCACAAGCTGATACCGTAGAAGATCGTAAAGCCGAAGCCGATCGACTTTACCAGCAAAGTCGCCAACAGTTTCGTGACAACCAGGATGAAGACTCATACCGTGAAGCCTTCCAATTGCTTGAGCAAGCCCTCAAAATTTATCAAGAAATTCAAGATCATTCAGGTGAAGCAGACGCATTGATTGGGCTAGGTGCCCTTTCTGGGGAATTGGGGCAAGAAGAGCAGGCGCTTAATTTTTATCAACAAGCGCTGACTATACATCGAGAAATTGATGATCGAGAGGGAATGATTGAAGCCTTTCTAAAGATTGGAAGAACTTACCAAGCACAAGAACAATATCAACAGGCGAGGGAACAATATCAGCAGGCATGGAAAACTGCCCGTGAGATTGATGATCGAGAAGCTGCGATCAAACAATTGATAATCATTATTGATGATATTCGACCAGGACGATATGAAGAGCAATCTAATCATACGCTTGTGCAAGACTATTTGCGGCAGGCGCTAGATTTAGCCCAAACTCTGCAAGATTCGAGTTCTAAAGCAATAGCCTTGGTGAAGTTAGGTCAATTTTATACTGATTTAGAGCAATTCGTAGATGCGCTACCACTCTTTCAGCAGGCTCGATCGATCTACCAACAGCAGCAAAATCAAAAGGCAGAGTTGGCGATGTTGAAAGACTTGGTCGATCTCTACTTAAGCTTCGATCAAACTGAACAAGCGTCACAAGTATTTGAGGATGCACTAGAAATTGCTCGTAATTTAGATGATCGTCAAGTAGAGTTAAATATTTTGGATGATTTGGTTGAATTTTATTTGGATTTCGATCAAACCACAAAAGCATTGAATGTACTTGAGGATACACTAAAGATTGCTCATAGTTTAGGCGATCGTGAAACAGAAATCTTAATTCTAGAGAAACTCAGCAATGTCTACTTTAAAGGTCTGAATAAACCTGAGCAAGGGATCGAAGTTCTGCAAACTGCCTTGCAAGTTGCACGGGAAATGGAAAATCCGAAAATTGAACTTTCCGTTTTAGAGCGTTTAAACGAGGCTTATTCTCGTCAACTGAATCAACCTACGCAGCAATTGGAAATTTTGCAGGCTGCTTTGGAAGTAGTACAAAGACTAGAAAATCCGAAAATTGAAGTTGAGATTCTGCGAAGGTTGAGTAACCTGTATACCAATCTCAATCAACTAGATAGTGCATCAGAGACACTACAAGCTGCTTTAAAGATTGTTCAGGCAATGGACGATCATGAAGAGGAAATTGATATTTTGATAGAAATCAGTGATCTTCATAGCCCTTCTATACAAAGCATCAATGCACTACAAGCTGCTTTAAAAATTGCTCAGGGAATGGAAGACCGTGACGAGGAAATTAGCCTCTTGGAAGACATTGCTCATGAATATTTTAAGATGAATAAATTTCATGAGGCTAGTCAGTATCTTCAAGAAATACTGGCTATCTATAAAGAATTAGATGAACTTCATGAGCAACCAGATGTATTCTTGAAAATGGGTTCAATTGAAGTTAGGCAAGGACGTATTGAGCAGGCAGAAAGCTATTTTCAACAAGGTCTCTCCCTCTTGCAAACTGCATCAAATCAGAGAAGCCGGGATTGGTGGGGAACCCCGGGACGTTCTATGGCCTCATATCTTGGTCGAATTGGAGACCTGTTTATTGAATCAGGTAACTATGCACTCGGCTTAAAATACTATGAAAAGATCTTGACCCACTATCAAGAATTAGAAGTAACTATCAATACTCAGTTAGCAAGAAATTCAGATGATGAGAGTGGTCTTGACTTAAGAAAATCTTTAGAAGAAATTGGTGAGGAAAAAGCAGATACTTTACAGGAAATTGGTTGGATTTATATTAATCAGGGACAGTTTATCGAAGCAGAACAACAATTTCGCCAATCAATTGCGGTCTATCAGAAGTTGGGAGATCGGCGAGAAGTATCAACTTTGCGAGATACTATCAAAGTACTGCAATCAGGTGGTGTGAAGGCAGCTCAATTAGTAGAAGCAGAACGGCTACTTGAACAGGCAGTTGATTTGGCTAGAGATGGAGAGACTTCTGAAGGGCAGCAGATATTTGAACAAGCCATCGCAATCTATCAACAGAGTGGCTTTCGACGTAATGAGGCAAGTGCCTTAGAGAGATTTGTAGGACGATCGTGGTGGGGGAGAGGAAGAAATCTGCCGCCAGAAGTGTCACTCAATTACTATCAGCGGGTGCTGGAAATCGATCAAGAATTAGGAAACCGTTATGAAGAAGCAAGAACTTGGGGGGCTATTGGTGGTATTTATGCAGAATTAGGCCAGCCTAATCAAACTATAGATGCTTACCAACAAGAATTGTACATTTATCAAGAATTAGGTGATCGTAGTTCAGAGGCAGATTCTCTGGATAATTTGGGAGATTATTACCTGGAGCTTCAACAGTTTACTCAAGCAGCAGAGGTTTATCAAAAAGCTCTAATCATTAATCGAGAAACTTGTGAATCGGGAACCTGGTGGGAGGAAAGTACTGCAATGTGGGGATCAGGTTCTTTGAAAACTCTGATAACAATTCATCAAAACCTGGCTGAGCAAGGTGGTGAAATAGGCAAGTTGGGTCAATTACTGAGGCAAGCTTATCAAAATATTCGTGTAGGACAGCAGCAGCCTGCTATTCAGTTATTGAAAGATGCGATACAACTCTCTCGCCAAAACAACCCGCAACAAGCAGCTTTACTGACCAACCAACTGGGTTGGCTCTATGCTGATCTCAATCAACCCACTGAAGCAATCAAGCACTTTCAGAAGGCACTCGAATTTTATCGAGAACAAGACGATCGCCCTCAACAAGTACATCTTTTAAGTCAAATGGGCTGGGCCTATGTTGCAGCAGGTCAAACCGCAAAAGCGGTAGAAGCCTTTCAGCAGGTTCTTACCTTACAACAAACAATTGGCAATCCAGAGCAACTGGCGACCACCTACTCTATTTTGGGGAATCTTTTTGAGAAACAGGGAAACCCAGAGTTGGCGATTATTTTCTATAAGGAATTTGTCAATCAGTCTGAAAAGCTCCGGCAGGAATTACAGGTTCTACCGCGTGGACAGCAAGGCGTCTGTAGCCAGGTTTCTCCTGACTTGGTTTATCGCAAATTAGCCAATCTTCTGCTTGAAGAAGGACGTATCCCTGAAGCCCAGCAAGCGCTTGACCTGTTAAGACTAGAAGAATTGCGAGAATTCACTCAAACCACTCGTGCTACCTGGACAGGCAGTGAGTTGCGCTATACCGATTCTGAACAAGTTGTGGTAGATGCTCACGATAGTCTGATTGCTCTCGGCGGTGAAGTTCTCCAATGCGAAAAAATAAACTGCACTGAACGCAGTGCACTCTATGCTCAGATTGAGGTACTGAAAGCTCAATACGACAGTCAGGTAAGGGAATATGATAAAACCATTAGAGCAAATCGCAGGGATGACGACAGCTTTCAAGATCCTAATCAGCTCACCGGTGGAGCTGAAGCACTCTTGAAAGCCTATGCCGATAATGGACAAAACGCTGTATTAGTTTATCCTTTTGTTTTGGAAGATAAACTGTGGCTAGTATGGGCAGTTGCAGGAGGAGTGATTGGCAGTATAGAAGTAGATGTTCCTCAGAGCAAGCTTGCTACGACTGTCCAGCATTTTGGCGAACTACTGAATTCACCTAGCCAGCTCACAGAACTCCAAACGACTAGCCAGCAGCTCTATAGCTGGATCGTTCAACCCCTAGAAGCCGAATTTAACAAATATTACGAAAAATATGATGTTGCAGAACGTGAAAACCATAAGATTGATCATCTTATTTTTGTAAACGATCGCGTCACTCGCTACATCCCTATGGCTGCTCTTTACGATGGGGAAAAGTATCTACTGGAGCGCTTCACCATCTCTACTGTCCTTACTCCTGCATTGACCGACACGAGCGATCGCTTGACCGGAATCGATCAATCCCAGGTTTTGGGATTAGGAGTCACGAAAACCGTTGCTAATTTCAACCCCTTGCCAGCGGTACGGGAAGAACTTGATACGATTGTTCGCAGCAGTGATACTGACCCTTTAGGCACTTATCCCGGACAGGTTTTTCTTGATAACGACTTCACCTTGAGTACTTTGAAAGAGAATGTACTGAATTATCGCGTTCTTCATATGGCAACTCATGCGGCGTTCGTCCCCGGTCGTGCTGAGGAGTCGTTTATTGTCTTAGGGGATGGAGGTAAGCTAACCATTGCCGATATCGAAATAATGGAGCGGCGGCTAAGCAATCTGCATTTGGTTGTCCTCTCAGCCTGTCAAACAGCACTGGGGGGAGTGGCTGGAGATGGCACAGAAATAGCAGGGATTAGTTCCTATTTCTTGGAAAAGGGGCGAGCAGAAACAGTGATTGCCTCTCTATGGAAGGTAGAGGATAATACTACCAGCCTGTTGATGCAACAGTTCTATCGCAATTTGGCGCAGGGCATGACCAAAGCTGAAGCCCTCCAAACTGCTCAGCTCAGCCTTTTGCATGGGCAAACATCCTCTGCCACTCAAACCACCCGCTCTGACATCGACCCCATGATCGCTAGTGGTAGAGAAGCTGTGTCCCGCTCAGGAGCCTCTGGCTACGCTCACCCCTACTACTGGGCACCATTTATTCTGATTGGCAACGGGCTATAAACTCTACATCATTTCCTTTTCCTTGCAATAGGGGACTGTACAGGCCAACCTTACAGTCCTTGAGAAAATTCAATATGCTTGTTGCGATCGATCCCCTTTCAGACTGTCTTAGCTCATCTGTCGATCGCGATAGAGCAGAACTCTCAAGAAATTTGGATAGAGACTGCATAGCTTCCTTCACCTGCTGAATAGGTAATAACGTGAGCGATCGCAAACCGATCGGTCTGATTTAATTCCAACCCTTGAGGGTGGCATAGCAGCTCGATCAGTTACCGGAGCTACTTCTACTGCAAACTATGCTCACCCCTACTACTGAGCACCGTTTATTCTGATCGGCAATAATTTGTAGTCAAGCGCCAATCTCAGGGTGCCCATTTGCCCAAACCGCTTACATCCCTTCATTTGTTGATTGCAGCCTAATCCAAAATCCGAGCCTTCTAGCTAACCCGTAGCTCCTGTTCTTGGCAGGATGCTGGGATATGGGCAATTTTAGCTTATTGACCTCGCTATTGCTTATCAAGGCTTTTTGAAAATCAACCGATCCAAATGAGACAGGATGAGTACAATTGTACAAAGATGATCTGTCTGATGGTAAAGGAAATCGATCGTGGCCACGAAGCTGCTGATTGTCGAAAGTCCCGGCAAGGTGAAAAAGTTAAGTCAAATTCTGGGGTCCGATTGGCTGGTGCGGGCCAGCATGGGACATATCCGCGAGTTGGCGAACGATGGCATGGACGCCTTAGGATTCGATCTGGCAGGCAACTCGGTGAACTGTCGGTTTATGGCCAGAGGAACACGCGGCAAGGAAACGATTCAAAATTTGCGCAGTGCGGTGAAACAGGTGCAAACCGTGGTGCTGGCCACAGATTACGATCGCGAAGGTGAAACGATCGCTTGGCATATTCAGCAGGCGTTAAACCTGAAAAATCCGCAGCGGGTGGTTTACACCGAAATTACGCCCAATGCCGTGCGGGAAGCCGTGGCTCGACCTCGATCGATCGATTTAGATTTAGTGCATTCTGGTCTGTGCCGCACTGTCCTGGATAAGCTGGTGGGCTTTCGTGGATCGCCCTTGCTGTGGCAGTTACAGAATGGCGCAAAAAGTATGGGGCGTGTCCAGAGTGCGACGCTACATATTATTTGTGAACGGGAGCGGCAAATTCAGGCGTTTGTGCCGCAGGATTATTGGAGTGTATTTGTTGACTATGGTGAAGGATTCCGGGCTTTCTATCAAGGTGAATCTGAACCCAAGCAAACTACGAATCCAGCCGATACAACTGAAGAAACGGATGATACTGCTCAACCTAACGAAACTAAAACGCCCGAATCGAAACGGGTGACTTCTGAAATAGAGGCCGATCGCCTGGTTCAGCTCGCCCAACAGCATCCGCATCAGGTAGTGGCGATCGAAGGCAAAACCGTAACACGCACGCCACCCCCACCTTTTGTTACCTCAACTTTGCAGCAGGCTGCTGGTTCCCGGTTACGATTCAGTCCGGAAAAAACAATGCAGGTGGCGCAGTCGCTGTATGAGGCAGGGCTGATTACCTACATGCGAACGGATAGCGTGGCGCTCAGTCCAGAATTTTGTGCTCAGGCGCGGCAGTGGCTAGAGGAGCATGATCCGGCCAATCTGCCTGCGAAAGTGAAACAGCATCGCAAGGTTAAAGGATCGCAAGAGGCCCATGAAGCCATTCGGCCTACCGATGTGTATCGACCCTCTAAGGAGCTGCGGGTTGAGCTAACCGCTGAGGCCTTTGAGTTATATGTACTGATCTGGAAACGGGCGATCGCTTCGCAATGTCAGTCAGCCCGGTTGAGACAAACGCGGATTGTGACGCGATCGGGTCCGGTGTGCTGGCAGGCCAGGGGTCAGGTAATCGAGTTTCATGGCTACAGCAAATATTGGAACAACATCAGCTCGGATAGTGATTTGCCGACTTTGACGCAGGGACAGTCACTCAACCTCACTCAGGCCGCTCATGAGCAGAAGCAAACCCAGCCGCCCCCCCGCTACAGCGAGCCCAAACTGGTGCAAGTGATGGAACGCAAAGGCATTGGCCGACCCAGTACCTATGCGCCTACGATCCAAACTCTGAAGCAGCGCACCTATGTCGAAGTGGTGAAAGGACATTTGCAGCCCACAGGATTGGGATTGGAAGTGGATCGTTTCTTGCAGGATGCGCTGCCGGATTTATTGGAAGCCGAATTTACGGCCCAGATGGAGCAAATGCTTGACCGGATTGCTGCCGGACAGCAGAACTGGGAAGCGTATCTCACAGGCTGGAATCGCGATTATTTTGAGCCTGCGTTGACTAAAGCGCGTCAGGTGATTCCGCAGCACCTCACGACGAATCCGGCGGTGAGAAATTCGTCGAATGGACGATCGGCCCAATCCTATGATCTGTCGCGCACTCGCTGTCCCCAATGCCAGAATTACCTGGCGAAAGTGCCCAGCAGCAAAGTCAAAAAGAAATATTTCCTCAAGTGTATGGGTGGCTGTGCTGATGTGGTGCTGTTCTGGTCGGACTATAGCCGCAAATGGGAACCGCCTCGCAGCAAATCGAGTCAAGAGGGCAGTGCCGTCCCATCTCAAGAGATTCCCAAACCTCAGTTAACTGAGTATCCCTGCCCTATTTGCCAAAAGCCACTAGAAACCTATTCCTACGAAAAAGAGGGTCAGGTCAAGCAGCTCTTACGCTGTTCGGATACCAAAGCCCGCAGCAACTCTAAACACAAAGAGGCTGTTTATTTTCAGACTGCTCAGGGCTGGTGGAGTCCAAAGTTCGGTAATCTATAGGTTTGGAAAACGATGGTTCGACAAGCTGGGTTTGGCAATCCACCCTGGACAATCTGTGGTAAGGTGAAACGCACTCATTACCTGGCGGATGATTTTAGTCTCGATCATGCTGCAATTCTGGCGAAAACTTCCGATATTCCACCTGTCGATGCGATCGGTCCGGCGGTTGTTACCGCTGCTGTTTCTGGTGGCATTGCTTGGCGTTTGGGTTGTTGGTTCACCGGCCATTTCCCAGACTAGAACTGAAATTCGGGGTGTCTGGATGACCAGCAACGATGCCGATATTTTGCGCGATCGGCCCAAGCTGCAGGAAGCGATGGCCCAGCTACGGCAGCTCAATTTCAATACGATCTATCCAGTGGTGTGGAACGCAGGCTATGCCATGTATCCCAGTGCGGTGGCTCAGCAAACTGGAATTCAATCCTTCATCTATCGGGGCTTAGAAGGCCAGGATGTCTTAGCCGATGTGGCAGCTCAGGCCCATGCCCAGGGGTTGCTAGTGATTCCCTGGTTTGAGTTTGGGTTTATGGCTCCGCCTACTTCAGAGCTGGCGCTGAAACATCCGGAATGGCTGACCCAGCACCAGGACGGTACCCAAACCTCGATGAGTGCTGCCGGAGAAGTGGTGTGGCTGAATCCGTTTCGGCCTGAAGTGCAGCAGTTTATCACTTCCATGGTGCTGGAAATTGTCGGGCAATATGATGTGGATGGCATCCAGTTCGACGATCACACCAGCCTGCCCAGAGAATTTGGCTACGATCGCTACACCGCAGCCCTTTACCAGCAAGAAACGCATGAATCGCCGCCTGCCGATCCTGCCGATCCTGCCTGGATTCGTTGGCGAGCCAACAAAATTACGGCTTTCATGACTCAACTCAACAAAGCGATTAAAGCGGTCAAGCCGCAGGCGATTGTCTCGGTGTCACCCAATTACTACGACTTTGCCTACAAGATGCACCTGCAAGATTGGTTGGCCTGGGTGCAGCAAAACATTGTGGATGAATTGGTTGTGCAGGTCTATCGGCCTAATTTAGAGAGTTTTGTTGAACAAATTAGCCTGCCGCAAATCCAGGTGGCTCAGCAAAAAATTCCAACCGGCATCGGTGTCCTCACCGGCTTGCGTAACAGTCCTGTCCCGATTACCCAAATCCAATCCCAAAGTCGGGCGGCTCAAAATCGTGGATTGGGCGTTGCTTACTTCTATTACGAAAGTCTGTGGGACTATGCTCCTGAACCGGTGGCTCAACGGCAATATGGCTTCCAAACCCTGTTTCCCTATCCGGCACTGAGGCGATCGCCTGCGGTTTAGGGAAAGTTGAATTTGCGCTCACGGTGTATTACTTATTTCACCACCGCTGCCTGCCATTTCTCGTGCGTGAAGGTTTCGTAATAAGAGCGTTCCGTATTCACATGCCAAAGGTCATAGTTATGGCCCATAACATTCCTGGCTGCTAGCAGACCCGTTAGCATAGAATGATCTTGATTGTTGTAGCGATGCATTCCGTTCCGTCCGATCGTCTGTAAATTCACGATTGAAGTGAGATAGTTTTGCAATACCTGCAAATGCTGACGATAAGTCTGGTCATAGACTGGATAGGCTTTGGGTTGGCGCAGCACGACCCCATCTTCCACGGCATCGGCAGGGGCGAGCCCCAGAGTCGCCAGTTCACGGGTGGCTAAATCCAGCAGCTCAGTGTCAGACATGCGCCACAGGGCATCGCCTTCGGAACAGAAATATTCCATCCCCAGGCAGGTTTTACGCGGATCCGGCACCATGGCTGCACTCCAGTTTTTGAAGTTTTGAATGCGGCCCACTTTCACTTCCGGACTATGCACATAAATCCAGTTATCAGGAAATAAATGCGTCCGGTTGACGATCAGCGACACGATCATAAAAGCGCGATAGTTGAGCGATCGGGCGGCTTGGATGACGGCAGCAGGCGGCAGCGGATCCAAACACTGCACGAGTTTTGTAATTGGCATACTGGAGATGACATGGTCCGTATCCAGCTCAACCAGGTTGCCATCCTGTCGCACCACCACGCTGCAGATCCGATTGCCCTCTCGTCGCAGTTTCACCACGCCCGTATTGCATTGCACCACCCCACCTTGAGTTTCGATCGCCGTTTGAAACCGTTCCCACATTTGACCCGGACCTAAAACAGGATAATCGAACTCTTTGATCAGGGTTTTGGTATTGTGCGTTTTGAATAAGGCGTTAATCACAGCCGTTTTGAGCGAGAGTCCTTTGATGCGCTGAGCCGCCCAGTCCGCCTGAATTTTGTCGCAGGGAATCCCCCATACTTTCTCGGTGTAGGTTTTGAAAAAAGTCTGGAATAGCCGTCGCCCAAATCGATTGGTTACCCATTCTTCCAGGGAATCTTCGCGAGCACAGGGAAAGAACTTGACTTTGAAGTAGCTGAACAAAATGCGCAAACTCTCCACGACTCCTAGTTTAGAGAGCGTATCCCAGATTTCTAAGGGGTAATTGAAGAAATGACCGCGATAGTAAATGCGGGACAGACGGGGCACTCGAATAAATTCGTCTGCCAACACTTCTTGCCAGAGCTGCTGCACTTCTTCGACTTTGGTGTAAAATCGATGACCACCAATATCAAAGCGATAGCCTTTGTAAATTTCAGTGCGAGCAATGCCACCCACCCAGTTTGACTTTTCTAGTACCAGAGGCTGAATCCCCTGCTTGACCAATTCATAGGCGGCAGTTAGCCCAGCAGGACCCGCCCCAACAATAATCACTGGATAGTGTTGCACCTGGTAACCTCAATGAATGAAACTGCGGTAAATAGCAAAACTCTGTTCTGGGTTAAGAATTGCATGAATAATGCCAGCAATCTGCTCTTTTTCGGTTTAATTCAGCCTTAAAAACGCTGATTCCGGAAAAAATCGGCATCAACTCTCGCGATCGGATAGCTGGATGCCCATTATTTCTTAAATTGCGGATGCAGCTGCCAAAGTTGCTGCCGAGATTGGAAGCCATACCGCACGGTGCCGATCGCAAAAGCCAGACCACTATAGCCGTAGTAGAGCCAGTGCCAGGGAATGACCCGCAACGCGAACCAGCCCCCCCGCTGTTGCCAGAAAAACTGATAGACGGGCGCGTTCAACACCAAGAGGAAACCCATTAACCCAACCGCTAGACCGATCGCACTGGTCCATCCCCAGCTGACAATCAGACTGGCCAGCAGCCCATAAACGGCCATAACGCTGAGCCGGCTGGAGGTTTGTAAATTGAGGTCGTTGATAAACTGACGATCGCGCCAGATCAGCTCAGTCCAAGGCAAAGCCCGATAATAGAAATCTGCTTTTAGTAGAGAGCGAATGCCCCAGCGTTTGAGGTGTTTAACCTGAACCGATCGATCGAGCCAGATGCGATATCCTGCTCGTTTAAGTCGATACCCCAGCTCAATATCCTCAACACAAGGCACCCGATAGGATTCATCAAAACCACCAATGGCTAAAAACACGGAGCGCCGAATAACGCCGCAAGCTCCCCAAAAGGTGGAAGCTTCCCGATTGGCGGTTTGGTGAGTGTAATGGTGGAATAGATTTTTGTATTGGGATAAGAAATTTGATGCGCCGGGGGCATCGTCGTAGGAGCCAATCAGGGCATCGATCTGGGGATGAGTTGCAAAACAGGTGACAGCCCGCTCCAGGGTATCCGAAGCGATCGCCACATCGGCATCCAGAAAGAACAGTAAATCTCCTTGCGCGATGGCGGCACCCCGATTTCGAGCCGTCGCAGGACCATAATTCTGGGCAAGGCGAATCACCTTTGCCGTAAATGCCCTGGCAACCCGCTCTGATTCTGCGTCGTTGCCATCAACGACTACAATGACTTCGACGCCCCTGGCAATGAAGGGAAACAAACTGGATAAGCAGCGTCGAAAGGCATCCCCACCACGATAGACCGGGATGATGATAGAAAGATTCTGTAATGGTGTAGATGCTACGTTCATGTAATGTTTGACAGTGCTTAAGCTCTATATGAACAGGGCAACCCATAGGCTCTTAAGCTTTGAGTCAGCAACAGATAATGACGAATCTGACAGGGATCTCAACAAACTGTTGTCGTGCAGATGCTAGCAAAATTGCCGCAGAGGGGACTACTCCTCTCTCCGTAGCTTCACTGAGTCTTTATTTCTAATTCAAATGAGTTTACCGTTTCTGCTAAAAATATGAAACTTTTATAAAATCGGCGCTGGTAGTTGTATCTGTAGTTTCCCTGACTCGGTTTAAATGCCAATCTTGGTGAAGTGGTTCCCGAAACTCAGCAGGGTTTTGTCCGTCGAGCGTTCTCAACTCTGGCGATCTTCTACCAAGATACAGGTGCATTTCATGTCTCCATGCTCGGATCTGGCCGATCTACCGCTCATTTCAGTTGTTATTCCCGCATACAATGCGGAACTGTGGGTTACGCGAACTCTGTCATCGGTCCTGGCTCAGACCTACCGCAATCTGGAAGTTTGGGTAATCGACGATGGTTCGATCGATCGAACGGCTGTCGTTGTTGAGCAAATTATTCAACAAGATGGACGGGTTCGGCTGATCCGTCAGGCCAATGCTGGAGTGGCGGCAGCTCGTAATCGCGGCATTCAGGCTGCAACCGGAGACTGGATCGCCCCATTGGATGCGGATGATCTGTGGTATCCAGACCATCTGGCGCAACAAGTGGCCTGTGCTCAAGCCGCTCCACCCACGGTTGGCCTGATCTATTCCTGGTCGATCGATATTGATGCAGCAGACCGACCGCTTCAAGGTTTTCATGCGGCAGAGATTCATGGCAGTGTCTATCCGACGTTGCTCTGCCACAATTTTTTAGGAAATGCCAGCTGTACGCTGATCCGACGATCGGTTCTGTTGGCAGTAGGCGGCTATGATCAGCAGTTTCAGGCTCGACAGGTGTATGGCTGCGAAGATTGGGATCTGTATTTGCGGATTGCGGCAGTGGCTGAATTTCAGGTGGTGCCCCAGTTCTCAGTCGGCTATCGCAAACTGACCCAGAGCATGTCTTACCAGTTCGATCGGATGGCCCGCTCCCATGCCCTGATGCTGGAGAAAGTGCGGCAACAATGCCCTCAGTTGCCCCCTCTGCTCTATCGCCTATCGCGCAGCAGTTTATATCTTTACTTCGCTCATCAGTGCAGTGCCTTTCAGGACGATCGCCAAGCGCTGCATTGGTTAAGGGCTGCCGTACGAGCGGACATTTCACCCTGGTTCCGATTGGGGACCTATGTGCTGGCGGCAAAAAGCGGGTTCAACTTGCGGCGATCGCGTTCGACGGTGGCTCAACCACTGGATCAGGCGACCTCTGTGACCCAGAAGGGAGTTCCGGCGAAGCTGCCCTCTAGGCTAAAACTGGGGCTGAAACTTCTGGTAGGAAAGACGCTGCATGTGTCCCTCGCTCGATTTGATGTTGCAATTCCAGGGGTGAGATAAGTCTATGCAAAGTCCGCTCAAAGTTGTGGATCTGGAACTCAGTCAACCGATCGCTGCTTTGCAAGATTTGACTGGGTATCTTGGCATTTGGGGGTTGGTGCGCTGGCAGGGCGTTCCGATTGGCGTTGTGCAGGTGCCCGTTGTGAATGGCGGCTGTGAGGCGAATCGACTGAAGCAAGCCATCTTAGACCAGCAGGGCGAAGCCATGTTGCGGCAGGTGCTGATTCAAAGCGCGATCGCGGGTGAACTAGCTCGACCGATCGCCAGCCAATTGCGGCGGCCCTCCAAAGCTCGAAATCATCTTCAGCCCAAAGTCACGGTTGTGGTTTGTACGCGCGATCGGGCGGCTCAACTGGCAGCCTGTCTGACGGCCCTCTGCCAACTGCGCTATTCCAACCTAGAGCTGCTGGTGATTGACAATGCGCCGAGCGATCAGACAACGCAAACCCTGGTGCAGCAATATCCCCAAGTCCGCTATGTGCAGGAACCTCGGCCTGGATTGGATTGGGCCAGAAATCGCGCTATTTTGGCAGCGACCGGCGAAATTTTGGCCTATACAGACGATGATGCGCTGGTTGATCCGGATTGGGTGAATGCGATCGTGCAAATCTTGAACGAAAATCCAGCGGTGATGGCGGTGACGGGTTTAGTGATGCCCCTCGAACTGGAAACCCAGGCCCAGGTGCTATTTGAACAGAATGGCGGATTTGGCAAAGGATTTCAGCGGCAGTGGTGGTATTTCCCAGCAGGCCAGGGCATGCGGTGGTTCGATCTAGGCACAGGCAATTTGGGCACGGGAGCCAATATGGCCTTCCGCAAATCTGTGTTTGACGAGATCGGTGGCTTCGATCCAGCTTTGGATGTGGGAACAGCCACTCACGGCGCAGGCGATCTGGAAATGTTTCTGCGAGTTTTGAAAGCAGGCCATGCCTTTGTGTATGAACCGCAGGCTTTGGTGCGTCACCAACATCGGCGCGACTATGCTCAATTGCGATCGCAGCTGCAGCACAATGGTGCTGTCTATGCCGCGTTAAGCCGATCGGCCCTGGCTTATCCAGAATTAACGCTGAAATTAATTCGCCTGGGCTTGTCCTGGTTCTGGTCTAGTAATTTGCGTCCCTGGTTAACCAGCTCGACCTATCCGGCCAGTTTTCCGCGTGACTTACAGGTTGCCAAACTTCAAGGCTGCTTGCAGGGATTGACCAGCTACTTCAAAGCCAGACAGCAAGCCGCAGCGGTAATTCAAAAATTTGGCGACTTGCCGATCGCCACAACTCATCAGCCTCCAGCAGCGAATCTACCCTCAACCCCAATTACGGTTCGCAGCCTGGAACTGGCTCAGCCACTGACGCCGATTCTGGATGTGACGGACTGCTGGAAAACTCGAATTTTTGTCCTGTGGCAGGGGGCTGCGATCGGCTGCATTGAAATTGCCAATCAGGGTCAGGTGATCAGCGTCGATCGATTGAGTCAGGAACTCGTCCAGCAGTTGGGGTGGCGACTGTTGAGTGTGGCGCAGTCTACCGATCCGGCTATTCATCAGGCCACTGGTCCGGCAAAGGCCGCAGCAATGGTTGCCCTGGCAGACTTTTTGGCGATCGATCCAGTCCTGCAACCTGCCTCGCTGCCGCTTTCAGTGCCCGTTTCAATTGTGATTGGCACTTACGATCGTCCAGATGATTTGCGCAACTGCCTGCGTCACTTATTCGCTCAAGCAACCTCGCGATCGGTAGAAATCATCGTAGTAGACAATCATCCGTCTTCTGGGGTGACTGGACCGATCGTGGCCGAATTTCCCAGCGTCAAATTGGTGAATGAAACGCGGCAGGGCGTCGCCTATGCCCGAAATGCTGGAATTGCCGCCAGCCGGGGCGAAATCATTGTCACCGTGGATGATGATGTGTCGATGCCGCCCCAATGGTTAGAACTGTTGCTGGCTCCCTTTGCCCGAGCGGATGTGATGGCGGTGACGGGAAATGTCTTGCCTGTTGAGTTAGAAACCCATTCGCAGCAGTTGTTTGAACAATATGGCAATGGCGGTTTGGGCAGAGGCTTTACTGACTTTGAGGCTAATCGCGCCTGGTTCGATCGCTCCTGGATGCATGCGGTTCCTACCTGGGAATTGGGCGGTACAGCGAATTCAGCTTATCGAGCCAGAATTTTTGCCGATCCGGCGATCGGACTGATGGACGAGGCATTGGGGCCTGGCATGCCCTCCGGTGTGGGAGAAGACATCTACCTGTTCTACAAAATTCTCAAAGCAGACGGCACAATTTGCTATGAGGCCAAGGCTTTTGTCTGGCACCGGCACCGACGAGATATGGCTGCCCTCAAACGCCAGCTCTACAACTACAGTAAAGGCTTTGTTGCCTATCACCTGACCACCTTACTGCGCGATCGAGATTGGCGAGTTTTGATGACCTTGTTTGTCTTTTTACCGCTCTACCATGTGAAGCAAGTTCTGACCTGGCTGCAAGGCGATCGCTTCTATCCTCTGTCGTTAATCGCGGTAGAGGTCAGGGGCAATTTGGCTGGAGCCTGGTCACTCTGGCGATCGCGGCAGCGAGTTCGACAATTGGGTCGCAGTATTTCCTACAGCTCTCCCTGCAATGTTGCTGAGCCACAACCGATCGAGGAGCGTCCAGAGGTGATTTCCCAGCCTACAAACGATTTATCAGAGTTCATTGCAGCAAAATCTGTTCATGCGAGATCTGTGCACGATTGATTGTTCTCATTTGCGTTTGGCTCCCTGTTGGTTCATCTACTCACCTACCCCCTGCTGTTTCCATGACCCCCACGAAAATCGTCGAAATTGAATTAAGCCGACCTCTAGAACCATTGACGAATTTAGACCATTACAGCCATATCCGAGGTTTGGTGCGGCTATATGGCAACCCGATCGGAGAAATCGATCTACCTGTTGTGCAAGGCAGTTGTTCGGTCTCTGCGATCGCTCAGGCGATTTTGCCTCATTACAATTGGGCGATTGCCCGCGATCGAGTGCAGCAACGTTTGAGCCAGGACACAGGCAGTTGGCAGATTCAGGATTTATTAGACTTGCCGCCTGCACGTTCTGCGGCGCTTCCCTCAGTCACCGTGGTTGTCTGTGTGCGTTCCGGAACAGATCCAACCCGTTGTTTAGAAGCTTTGCAGCGGCTCGATCAGCCTCCCCTCGAAGTGTTAGTGGTAGAAGCCAATCCGCAAAATGATGCCTTGCAGCTCCAGCTTCATGACTATCCCACCTTCCAATATGGCTGCACTCCTCAATCCGGATTAAACGCTGCTCGCAACTGGGCGATCGCTCAGGCGAAAGGGGAGATTATTGCCTTTACAGAAGCATCTTGCGTCGTTGATGCCAATTGGATAGAGCAGATCGCCACTACATTCACTGACCATGCCGATCTGATGGCAATGACGGGTTTGGTCCTGCCTGCAGAACTGAAGACAGAAGCCCAGAGCCAATTCGATCGGAGATATGGTTTAGGACGAGGTACTGAACGCATCTGGTACCAGTTGGATCCCGGTCAACCGATCTATTGGCCGAGCTTGGGGACGATGCAGGTTGGCTCTGGCGTGAATATGGCCTACCGGCGTCAGGTGTTTGAGCAGATTGGCGGTTTTGATCCGGCGCTTGATCGGCCTGATCTGACCTGGGGCGGTGGCGATTGGGAGATGTTCTGTCGGGTGTTGCTGTCGGGCCACCAGTTGCTGTACGAACCATCCGCCCTGGTGCGCTATATTGCGCCTTGCCAAACCGAGATGCTGCGATCGCAAGTGACGCAAGACATGATTGCTTTTTATGCCTATCTGGCCGCAGGTCTGCAGCGTTATCCCGATCAATGGCTGAACTTTCTCGGTTTGGGGTTGTGGAAGCTGGCTCAGTTAATCAAATCCTACTTGAAATCAGATGGCAGTTCCCGATCGCTGATTCTGGCAGAGCTGCAAGGTGTTTGGCAAAGTTGGGGTCGCTATGGAACCGCTCGCCGATCGGAGCCAGTCGATTCACTGCCTGCTCAACCGGTTCGAGCCACACCTCCCGATCCGGCCAAAATGATGGCGGTTCGATCGATCGACTTGGCCAAGCCGCTGTATGACCTGACTGATATTGCCGACTATCGGGCTGTGCGCGTGTTTGTGAATCTGGGCCATCATGCCCTTGGATTTGTGGATATTGAACACAAGTACCGGGTGCTCAGCGCCGCTCGCTTGCGGCAGGAGATTGCCACTCAGCTTTATCTCGAATTATTGGCAATTCCGCATCAGGGAGATACTGGAGCCGCATGGACCGCACTTCAGACTGCTTTTGTTCAGCGTTGGATGCCTGCAACGGTCCCCAGTCCGAGCACTCAACCGCCGCAGACGCTGCCCAATCATATTCCCGTCAGCATTATTATCACTACCTGCGATCGACCAGACGATTTAGTTGACTGTTTGCGCCATTTGCAAGCCCAGGAAACCAGTCGTCCGGTTGAAATCATCGTGGCGGATAATCGGCCTGCTTCAGGGCTAACACCTCCGGTCGTTGCTCAGTTTCCAGCGGTGAAGCTGGTTCAGGAAGCCCGTCCCGGAGCGAGCTATGGTCGGAATGCGGCGATCGCTGCCAGCACAGGTGAAATTGTGGCGAGTGTGGATGATGATGTGGTTGTTCCACCAGATTGGCTGGAAAAATTGATCGCGCCTTTCGCTCGACCGGAAGTGATGGTGGTGACCGGCAACGTGCTGCCGCTGGAGCTGGAAACTCCGGCCCAATTGCTGTTTGAAACGCTGAAAGGGGGGCTTGGCCAAGGCTTCAAACCCTTCGAGGTCGATCACAACTGGCTAAATTCGTTCACCTGTTCGCCGCCGATCTGGAATTTGGGGGTATCCGCCAATGCTGCCTTTCGAGCCACCATTTTTAGCCATCCTCAAATTGGCTTGATGGATGAAGTGCTGGGGCCAGGAACCCCAACGGTAGGTGGTGGTGAAGAAAACCATCTGGTCTATAAAGTGCTGCGAGCGGGCTATACCCTGGTCTATGAACCAGCAGCCTTTGTGTGGCATCGGCATCGACGAGACCTCAAATCTCTTTACCGTCAAATCTATGGGCACATGGTGGGCGGTACGGCCTATCACCTGCTGCTTTGGCTTCAGGAAAAAGATCAACGTGGCCTCAGACAGTTGATGTATGAATTACCCCGCTACTATATTCGCCACATTATCGATCGCTTGAAGGGACGGCACCAGACCCCCTGGCCTCTACTCTGGAGTGAAGTGAAGGGCTATTTTGTCGCTTACTGGGGCTACTGGAAAAGCCGACAGCTAGTGCAGCAACAGGGACGCAGCGCTCCCTATATTCCAGTGGCAGAGCGGCAAAAGTCGATTCGCGTGGGGCCCATCGTTTCGCCCAACTTGCAATCCAGCTTTCAGGGAGTGCAGCCCAATCTCTTGACGAGTCATACCAACGAGGAATAAACCATGGTCTATTAAATCTCTAGAATTTGCGTATCTTTCTCATACTTTCCCTAGGTTTTGCCTATACTTTTTGCATCCTGATTGTTGTCCACCCGACACTCTATTTCCCCTTGCCTCGACTTTGACTCATGTTTCTCCATATCACTCAAGCTCGATCGCCGCACAAGCGCCAGTTAATTTACTATCGGGACCTGATCCGGGAACTGGTCGTGCGGGATTTGAAATTGCTTTATAAACGATCGGTGTTGGGCATCGGCTGGACTTTGATCAGTCCGCTTCTTCAGCTGGCAGTATTTGCCTTTGTGTTTCGATCGGTCCTGCAAGTCAAAATTCCCCAATATGCTTCTTTTGCCTTTAGTGGTCTGCTGATCTGGACCTGGACCCAGTCGGCCTTGTTTCAAGCAACCGGGTTAATTACCAGCAACCGGGCATTGATTCGCCAACCCGGTTTTCCGATCGCGGCTCTGCCCATTATCACCGTCACAACCGGGTTAATTCATTTTTTATTAGCCTTGCCTGTACTGCTGATATTTTTGGCGATCGATGGCATATCCTGGTCTGCTTCGATTCTGTTATTGCCCATTCTGTTGGCGTTTCAATTTATCCTTACCGTTAGTTTTGCCTACCCGCTGGCTGCCCTCAACGTCACCTTTCGAGACACACAGCATACATTGGGCGTTTTGCTACAGCTAATGTTCTATCTGCTGCCTATTTTTTATAGCGTGGAACAAGTCCCCTCTTCTTTACAACTGGTTTACCACATCAATCCCATGGTGATTTTGCTAGAAGCCTATCGCACTATCTTGATTCAAGGAAAATTTCCAGATTGGCCGCTGTTGCTGCTGTTAGGAGTGATTTCTGGTCTTCTGTTGCCGATCGGCTACCGGATTTTTAAACGGCAGAGTCAGCGGTTTGTGGAGGAAATTTAGGGATGCACTATGCAATCACCGCCCAGACCGTTGGCAAACGCTATAACCGCTACCATGCTGATCGACCCCGCACAATTATGGAAACCGCTTTGTGGGGGCATCGCCGGATGAAACCGATCGAACAGTTTTGGGCCTTGCGCGAGGTCAGTTTTGCGGTTATGCCAGGACAAATGTTGGGAATTCTCGGGCATAACGGTGCGGGCAAATCGACGCTGTTGCAAGTCCTCAGCGGTGTGGTTCATCCAGATGAGGGAAACGTGCAGGTGCGGGGCCGCATGGGAGCCTTACTGGATTTGGGAGCCAGTTTCCATCCCGATCTAACCGGACGCGAGAATGTGTTTGTCAGTGCGATCGTTGCGGGTCTGACGCGACGTGAAGTCGAACGGCGATTTGATGCCATTGTTGAGTTTGCGGAACTGCATCCCTTCATCAATAATCCCGTCAGAACTTACAGCACCGGCATGCTGATGCGGTTGGCCTTTGCCGTCGCGATTCACACCGACCCAGATGTGCTATTTGTCGATGAATTTCTTTCGGTGGGCGATCTGGCCTTCCAAGCTAAATGCCTGTCCCGCATTGCTCAACTAAAGGCCAATGGCTGCGCGGTCGTGCTGATTTCGCACAATGTCGAGCAGATTCAGCAGCTTTGTGATCAGGCCCTGTGGCTAGAGCAGGGGCAAGTGCGAGCTTACGGTGAACCCAATGGCATTGCCAACCAGTTTGCAGACCGGATGGCCGTGAAAAACCAGATGCAAGCCTTTCGGACCTATTCGAAACAGGTTGAAATTCGCACCGTTCGTCTTTGGGATGCTCAAGGCAAGCCATTGTCCATGATTCATAGCGGTGATGCCATGACGATCGAGCTAGATTATGTCAGCCATCATCCCTGCGACAATGTGATTTTTAGTTGCAGCATTAGCGACGAAGCCGGACAAATCTATTGCAACACCAACACAGAAGCTTCGAGCTTATCGATTTCTCTCGATCCCGGCACCGGACAGACCAGGCTGCATCTGGCCCGTTTAGATCTACCGGGAGGTTCCTATCATGTGAACGTGGGCATTTTTGCGGCGGAGTGGAGCATAGCCTACGATTACCAGTGGCAAGCCTATCCTTTTCAGGTCCACTGGACCCCCAACGAACAGACCTTCCTCTACCCGCCCCGTCAATGGGAAATAATTCCATCTCCCTCGGTCAAGCAAATTTTGTAGCCTGATCCTGTAACCTGATCTCGTCACTTGATCTCGTCACTTGAAAAAATCTGCTTAATCGCTGTTCCCCTACTAAGAAACCCATGCTGAAACAAGTGAAGACCAAACTGCGTCAATGGTGGCCCCCAGCCCAATCGAACTTAGCCCCATCCCATCCTCCTGCGATCCATCAAACCATCCTGGACCAGCTTAAAAAGCAAAACTGGCAGGCTGCCATCGACACCTGTCAAACCTTGATCGCCAAGGATCCAAACGCCTGGTACTATCACAGCCTGGGTCAAGCATTGGTGGGTCAAGGAAAACAGGAGGAGGCCATTCAAGCATTTCAAACGGCGATCGATCGAGATCCCAACCTGTCCTGGTCTCACTATGAGTTGGGTCGTTGCCTGATTCAAAAAGGAGATGATCCGGCCGCCATTGTTGCTTTGCAGCGCAGTATTGAACTGAATCCAGATTTTTCCTGGGCTTATCATTCATTAGGTGAACTTTGGCTCGATCAAGAACAGGCGGAACCAGCGATCGCAGCCTATCGTAAAGCCGCAGAACTCGACCCGAAAGAGCCNTTTTTTTCAAGAGAAATTGGCCTATGCCACCCATCTGCAAAGTCAAGCGCCAATGACGGTGGACATGCTGCTGAAGCATTCTCCCAAACTGCATCAAGTTTTTGGTCGCATGGGGTCCCTCGGCGTTTCCAATGACTTGATTGGCTTTCTCAACCAGCAGGTTCAACCGGGGGACCATACTCTCGAAACAGGAGCAGGCTTGAGTACCCTGCTATTTGCTATCAAAGGAGCCGTTCATCACTGCGTTGTGCCCGATCCAGAACTGGTCGATCGGATCCAAGCTTACTGTCAGCGTCATCAAATCCCAACTCAAGCCCTGACGTTCCATGTGGATCGATCGGAAAATATCCTGCCGCAGCTTCAACTTGAGCCGCTAGATTTAGTTTTAATTGATGGTCGTCATGCCTTCCCCAGTCCATTTATTGATTGGTACTACACCACCAACTGGCTGAAGATCGGCGGGTTGAGCATTGTGGATGATGTTCAGCTTTGGACGGGAGAGGTGCTGCGGCAATTCTTGAAGCTCGAACCCGAATGGGAACTTGTTGCCGAAGTGCCAGCCGATTCGCCTAATTCCTCAGTGTTTCGCAAGTTGAAAGAAGGCAGTCACGATAAATGGTGGCTCCAACAGCCCTATGCTGTGCAGCAATGTCCTCAGTCGTTAACCAGAGTGCCTCCCTCCTTTCGATCGACTGATGCATAACTGATGCACAACTAATCTGTCACTGATCGATCGTCAATTGCATGGTGCCCAAATTCCTATACTCCCCCTGCTGCGATGTTGCCAAAATCATTTCTCACAGCTCTTAAGGACACCTATCTATCGATCGCAGTTCGATTACGACGATGGCAAACTCAACATCAACCTCAAGATGCTGCGGCTTACCATGGCTTGGCAAAAACCTATGTGGAGCAGAGCCAATGGCAGGAGGCGATTGCAGCTTGTCAGCAGGCTATTGAACTCGATTCTGGAAATCCCTGGATTTATAAAACGCTAGCCGACGCTTATGTAGGGCAGGGGACTTGGGAAAAGGCGATCGCCGCTTGTCAACAGGCGATTCAACTGGATTCCCAAATTTCCTGGTTTTATGACACGCTGGCCAAAGCCTATTTAGGACAGGAACGGTGGCAAGACGCAATCGCAGCCTGCCAGCAGGCCATCCAGCACGATTCACAGGTTTCCTGGTTTTACTATCATCTGGGAGAAGCACAGGTCAAACGTGGGGATTGGGTGGCTGCCATTCCTAGCCTCAAACGCGCGATTGAACTCGATGTAGATTTTCCCTGGTCTTACTACTATTTAGGCGAAGCCTTACTGGCACAGTCAGAGGTGGAAGCAGCGATCGAGGTTTATCAGCAAGTCACCCGGCGTCATCCAGATATCGATTATTTGCGTTCCTGCCTCAATTACGCCCGACATTTATCCACCCAGGAGCANGCGAATTCGCGCCTATTGTCAGCAGGTGCAGCAAGCGCCACGCCAGGGTCTGCGGATTTTAATGCTGACGCCCTATCCCACCTATCCGCCGAAGTTGGGGGCGATCGCTCGCATGTTTTATGAGATGCAGGTGCTGGGGGCTGCTCATGAGCTAGTGGTGATGTCCTTCATCTTTTCCACAGCAGACTATACCTTAGAAACAGAGTTGGCTAACTATTGCCAGCTTGGGTTGACGGTCATGATTGGGGATGCCCCACCTCGCCAGCCTCAGCAACCTGCGCTAATTCATCGCTATTGCAGCAAACGAATGCGGACGCTCCTGGAACTTTTGCAGCCCGCCAATTTTGATGTTGTGCTGTGTGATTTTATCTATATGGCCCAATATATCGACTTATTCCCCAATGCTTTTCATATTTTAAGCGAGCATAACATTGAATCTCGTCTGCTTCAACGTTGCGCGATCGTTCAAAAAGACACCTCCCAATTGCAGCAAATTGCCCATCAAACTGCGGCAGTCAAAGCCTTTGTTGAATCCGATCGAGAGGCCGAACTGCTGGCTGCATTTGAGCAAGAATATTGGCCGAAATTCCCATTGCGCTGGGTGGTCAGCGAACAAGATCGACAGGAGATGACGGCTCGCTGTACTCAAGGCAGCACCTTAGTCGTCAACAACGGCATTAACACCCAGCAAATTCAGCCGATCGCCCCCAGTTCCAGCCGCAAGATTTTATTTATCGGCACCATGAGCTATTACCCGAATATTGACGGGGCCAGCTATTTTGTCGAGCAGATTTTGCCGATCATCTGGCAGCAAGATCCAACAGTTCAATTTTGCATTGCCGGCGCTGAGCCACCCCAGCTAGTCTTAGATTTCGCCAAGGATCCACGCATTAGTGTCATCGCGAATCCAGAAGAGATGAGTTTGGTCGCTCAAGATTGCATGATGACGGTTGTGCCCTTACGCATTGGTAGCGGTACTCGCATCAAAATTCTACATTCCATGGCAATGGGGTTACCAGTCGTTTCGACAGCATTAGGCTGTGAAGGCTTAGCGGTTACCGACGGCATCCATTTATTGATTCGTGATCAGCCCACTGCCTTTGCAGAAGCGATTCTAGCACTGATGGCCCAGCCAGAGTTACGCCAACAGTTGCGCCAACAGAGCCGATCGCTCGTAGAACAGCAATATGACTGGCAGCAGATTTTTACGGCAGCAGAGCAGCAGATGGTTGTGGCGTTTCAAGATTGGCAGTCGCAGGGCAAATCATTTGCCAATGACCCATTCAGATAGGAGGATAGATTGAAAATTCAAAATTTAGCATCCACAATTCAACTATGCTGTATTTTCTATTGACTTGGACAGCATTATTATTTACCTGTAGCACGATCGGGCTTGGCCTCTTAAACGGGTTGAAAATTGCCTTACCTCGATCGAGCGATCGCTGGATTCTGTCGGTCTGGTTAGGCGTCATTCTTTTAGCGTCCCTGTTGCTGGGGGTGGCTCTGATCGCGCCATTGTCGCCAGTTGTGGGATTGCTTGTGGCGGCCAGCTTAATAGGATTGAGTCTGGTTAATCCTCAGGTGCGTATGGAGCTGCGGCATCTGAGAAGATCGATCGCGCCACTCATCCACGGGCGTACCGTACTGCTGTGCGGGGCTGGCCTACTGCTGCTGGCTGCCATTACTAGCCACCAAGTCACCTGGGTTGATACCGGCCTTTACCATTACCCGGTGATTCAGTGGCTGAGTCAGGTTGGCGTGGTCCCTGGCATTGCCTTACTGTTCGCGAATTTTGGCTTCAATTCCACTTGGTTTGCACTGGCTGCTCCTTTGAGTCCAGGCGCGATCGGTCCTCAAGTCTGCGCGGTTCTGGGCGGCTGGGTGTTGTTGTTGGCCCTTTTGCAGATTGGCATCATAGCGCGGCTGATCTGGCGCAATCAAGCAACTTTCAGCGACTGGTTCTTAGGCATCTTCACCTTATTGTTACTGCTCTGTAGCCTCATTTTTTCCAATCTTCGAGAGATTGCGGTTTCTCCCTCTCCAGATGTGCCAGTTGGCTTTCTGACAGGGTTGATTCCCTGGAGTATGCTTCTGATTCACCAGACTGGCATGCAATCAACTTCAGGTAAAACAGCAGGAACCCATACTGCGATCGTGCCGTTAATCTTGGCGATCGGAGCAGTCACACTGAAGTTGATTGCTCTGCCGCTTTTAGCAATTAGTGGTATTTTCTATCTATCTCACATCATTTTCTTGAAGAAACAGCGCTGGTTTTACTTAGGAATTGGGTTAAGTATTACTTTCTTGCTATTTGCTCCTTTTTTAGCCGCTCAAATTCAAACGTCTGGTTGTCCCTTCTTTCCTTCCGCTCGCTTTTGTTTGGATATCTCTTCTGCTGTATCGGCAGATGTCTCCCAATCTGTATCTCAATTGACCCATGATTGGTTGAGTTGGTATCGCGTTAAGCAAAGCGACATCTCGCCCTTCAGTGCATTTTTCCTGTGGCTCAGCGCCAAACGATCGAACCAGTTGTTGGCATTGATGGCGGTTGGCTCACTGCTTGCGGTTGTTTTTCTCTATCGCTTGCTGCGTCGGATGAATGAACGGAGCGCTAGCTGGGTGATCGCTACTCAAGTGGCCAGCATGGGTTTTCATGCCGTCACCACTCTATTTTTCCGATTTGCCTTACCGAGTTTGCTGCTGATTCCGGCCCTGCTGTTGGCCCTCTATAGCGTCAGCCAATCCCATCGCATTAGCCAACAATGGCATCTAAAAGACCTGCTGTCCGGACGGGGGCAAAAAATTCAAATGGCAGGATTGGCATTGCTGATCTGTTGCGTGATTATAGTAGGCGATCGAACTGGTTGGCCGCTCTTACTCCCGCCAGCCTTACAACCTGTCCGAGTCACCTTAAAGCGGGTCAATGATTTCTACTACTTCTCTCCTGAAAATGATGAGCTCTGCTGGGGTACTCAAATTCCTTGCGCTTTTGAAATTAAACCTGATGTGAGACTGCGAGAGCCAGATCGAGGTGTAGCAGGTGGTTTTGTTCGCCAAACGGGATGAATCGCTGCCCAATTAGTCTGCGTTCGTCAGTCCAAAGATAGTTCCAATCACCGCAAATTGCATTTAATCTACTCAGAGATAACCTGTAAGCTGTGCTCAGGAGCATCCCATTATGCCAGAATCCGATCGGCCAACATCTGCCAATCCACACCATCCTAAGGCTCAAGACTCTGACGATCGAGCACCTCAGAGCGATCAGATTATTGATGTTCGAGAGTTGGTTTATCGGGGTGGGAGCGATCGCGATCCACGCGAACTGGTTGAGAACCCATCAGTCACGCCAGAAATGGTTGAGCAGGCACCTGAAGATTTACGGGATGATTTGATGCCTAAGCAGAAATCTGATTCTGACTAAGCGAGTAGGTCGATCGAATCAGCTTTCGAGTCATTCAAGCTTACTGTTTGTGTACAAACGAGACCGAAACAAAGTGGTTTTGACCGGCTTGCACTCTGTTGAGACGATAAAAGTCTATCTAGAGACCAAGGTCTTGATAGAAGCCTCCTCCTACACTGAACAACAGCTTCTCGATGAATCGATAGCTGTACAGAGCGAAATAGTGCTCATTCAGGTCATATTTAGGAGATAGGCAGAATGTTCCTCCATAAGAAAGAACCCATTCATGCAGTCAATATTAATGGCGCAGATCCAAAATTTGCTCAGCTCCTGTTAGAGCAGTTTGGAGGCGCAACGGGCGAATTAACTGCGGCTTTGCAATATTGGGTCCAGTCTTTTCACTGCGATAACCCCGGCATCCGAGATATGCTGCAGGACATTGCGATCGAAGAGTTTAGCCATCTCGAAATGGTTGGTAAGCTGATTGAAGCGCATACGAAGGATGTGGACCAAACCGAAGCCTACAAAAGTTCTCTTTTTGCCGTACGTGGGTTAGGGCCGCACTTCCTGGATAGTCAAGGTGCTGCCTGGACTGCCGCGTACATCAATGAGGGAGGTGATGTGGTCCGTGATCTTCGAGCAAACATTGCTGCAGAAGCAGGAGCCCGCCAAACCTACGAAGCGCTGATCAAATTAGCTCCCGATAAAGGAACAGAGCAAACATTGGTGCATCTACTCACGCGCGAAATTTCCCATACTCAGATGTTTATGAAGGCACTGGACTCCTTAGGCAAGCTGACCGATCCAATGTTTGGAAATATCCAGCCTGACGAAACTGTGAATATCTACTATAATCTTTCACAGAATGGTCAAGATATGCGCGGCCCTTGGAACTCAGAGCCCACATTCAAATACATTGCTGATCCTACGGTTCAAAATTCATAGGGTGGCAGGGTAGCATTGGTCACGGTGTTTTACTAAGCACCCTCATCATGCCTATCGCTCTCACAATCAGGCTTTCTACATCATTGCTAACTTAGATTGCTAATTGGGTAGAAAGTCTGATTGCATTAATTCTCTCAAAAATGACTGAACGGCTTAGCCTTGATCAACTGTTTGGGGCAACAATACTTTCAGGGCATTTAAGAACTGTTGCTCCAGGTAAGGTTTAGTCATATAGTCTGTAGCCCCTAATTGCAAAGCTAGCCATCGGTGTTTTTCATTACTTCTGGAAGTTAGAATCATCACTGGAATGGCAGCAAGTTGAGGATCTTGACGCCGGACGTTGAGAAACTCAAACCCATTCATATTTGGCATTTCAATATCGCAGACAACTAACTGCACGGATGAATGCCGTAACTGAGTGATCGCTTCTTGACCATCTTGCGCTTGCAAAACCCGGAATCCTTCCCGTTCTAGAAATAGGGCTAACGTTCGCCGCAGCATAATTGAGTCATCGACTACCAAAACAGTCGAAATTTGCGCTGTTTGTAAATCTAATGGGTCATTACGGGTAGTCTCTGATCTTGTTGAGGAGATGTCTTTGAGCTCTGCAGGTTCAGATTGCTCCAATGCCCAAGTTAACAACGCTGCTGCATCAACTACAGGAACTGGACTACCATCTCCTAGAACTGTGCAGCCATACAGGTAGGGTGGAGGCGCGATCGCAATCCCAAATGGTTTAATCACCAATTCCTGCTCAGTAATCACCCGCTCGATCGCTAAACCAAATACTTGATGATCGCGACGCAGGACGACGATCGGAGCAGCCCAATCCTTGGGGGCAGGGAAGGCAGCTAAGATTTGGCTGGCTATGGCATCAGGAATAGGACAGGTATATTGAAGTAGATCCGCAAAGGGATAAACTGGTATCTTCTGTCCCCGCCAATTGAGAACATGTTGTGCCTTAGACGGTTGCGTCTCAGACGGCTGCCATTGCCTCTTTTGAGGCACGAGAATGTCTTCGATACTGTCCGCAGGCAGGGCAATGGGTAATGAGCCGACCAGGCAGACAATTAGTTGGGTAATGGTCAGCGTCAAGGGTAGCGTCAGGGTAAACGTGGTGCCTTGCCCAGGAGAGGAAGCCACGTTCACGGTACCTCGCAAGGCTTGTAGCTGGGAACGCACTACATCTAAACCAAATCCACGCCCAGACAGCTCACTCACCTGAGAGGCTGTCGAAAAACCTGGCTCAAAAATGAGTTCAACTAATTGAGTGGGGCTCAGCGTTGCAACTTGCTCCTGCGATAGCCTCCCGACTGCCTGAACCCGCTCTCGAATGCCATCCAGGTTGAGTCCCCGACCATCATCTCGCACCTCAATTACGGTTTGGTTGCCTCGATGGAAGGCACAAATTTCAATCTGGCCCTGCTCGGGTTTTCCAGCCTGTTGTCGTAGATCAGGTGATTCAATGCCGTGATCAAACGCATTCCGTAACAAATGCAAGAGCGGATCGTAGAGTTTTTCGAGAATGGCCCGATCGATCAACACCTCTGCCCCGGTCAACTTCAAATGAACAGGTTTGTCATAAGTCACAGAGAGATCGCGCAAAATCCGGGGAAATCGATTCAAGACTTCAGTCAGAGGCAGCATTCGAGCCCACACCAGCTCATCTCGCAGTTGAGTTAGCTTATGCTGCTGTTGTCCTAAAGTTTGATTGGACTGGCGAGTAAATAAAGCAATATCATCCACAGATTCCTCAAGCTGAACCAGCTCTTCCAAAATGGCCTGGAGCTGGGAATGAGTTGCGCCATAGCGGTCCATTTCCAACGCATCAAACGCGATCGTAGCCATGTCAGGGCGGATGGTCTCGAAATGAGGAAAGTTCGCCTGGAGGAACTGCTGCTGCTCAGTAGCGTGGTTGCTGTCATCTCGATCGGGCACTGCAAAGATCTGATCCAGCACGTTGATTTGATCCGATAAGTTTTGCAACTGAGTCACCCGGGCCTGAAAGCGGGCAAATCGATTCCGCAATTCTTGAATGACTCGCTGAAGCTGATCATTCTGAAGGGACAAACTACTGCGGCTAATGGAGAGCTCACCAACTAAATTATTCATCCGCTCCAACCGCTCGGAGTCTACCCGGACGGTCAGATTAGCCACCGCAGAACCAGTGATGGCTTGGGGCGGGATCAAGGGTCGCTGAAAATTCGTTCGCAGGATCGGTTCAACGTTCGTTACCGGATCCGCTATTGGATCGGCATTTCCCTGATCAATTTCAGTAGTATTAACATTTGAATGATGGGATACCTCTAATCCATTCGTAGAAGTCTCAGCTGAATCATTTAATATTTCCGGTGATTGGATGGGATCAGAGTCACTTAAGATCTTATTTCCGGAGTCTAGAAAGTGGCTATCCTCCAAACTTGCAAAATTTTCTGTTATTTCTGCGAATGCCTCGAAAGTATCCGGCTCTGTTGAACTAAAATGCTCTTCTAAGCGAACTTCGTTGTCATCATGTTGAGCGCTATCATATTCATTATCATTGTATTGATCAACCTCATATAAACGATCGATCGGCAAATCAGGAGGATTTTCGATCATTGCTTCAGTTGGATCGATCACACCCAAGCAATCGGTAATCAAGTTTTCTGTATCACCGTGATCGACCGCCTCAAAGCAGACTTCTGAAGGGGAATAATCAGGAGGGGAGACCAACAATCCTTCTAATTCAGGCTCAGCTAGATTGAGTTCAGTGGGGATTGCCAGCGGAAATAACGCTGCACTCTGCTCCAGAATAACCGTCGTAAAACTCGTGAGCTCGGCAGAAGGAGCTGCACCACCTGCCCGATCGCCTGCCAAAACCGCCTGTCTACTCTGTTCAAATTCAATCAAAGCCAATTCTGCGATCGCAGCCGCCTGCTCTGGATGCAAACTCAACGCCGTTTGTACTGTTTGAGCAATCCTGCCAAAATTAGGCAAATTTAAGACCTCAGCAAATCCTGCAAAGACCTCTGATTGGACTTGTAGTTCACCATAAATATCTCCCTGGGGCTGGGCCAGCGCCGTTGCAATCTGCTCCAATCCCTGGACAACATCCACTTCAAAAATAGACTGCACCATATCCACCCCCATTTCAGTTGAACTGGGAATGTAACTATCCGATTGGGTTAAAGCCTCGCCACAATATGCTTCAATTTGGCTAAAAATGGGCTCTGCGGCTGCTAACGCTTGAGTCGCGTCAAAATAACCCGTGGTAATTTGCTGCATGAGTGGCGATCGCAAACAGTCATAGGCTTGCAGTAGCCAACTTTCTAAAATCGCATCTGTTGCTAAGGTTTCATGATAGAGTGCCTTAAAGATGTTCTCCAGTCGATGGGCTAAGGTAGCAATGGCATCCAAACCAACACCAGCTGCCCCTCCTTTTAACGAATGGGCTGATCGCATCAAGCTATGAATTTTAGCAGTGCTGCGGTCTTGGTTGAGGCTCAGTAAACCAGTTTCAATCAGGTGTAATAAGTCTGGAGATTCTTCAATGAAAAACTGATAAGCTTGGTCGCGAATGTCAGGATTGATCGCCATAATTTGTGATCAGGAAGATGTGATCAGACAGAAAGGAAGCGCAAAAATTGTCGTCAGAAGCAAGATACGTCAGTAGCCTATACCAAGAACCTTTATCGACCTGCAAAAATCGCTCGTTTATCTAAAGAGGCAACAGAGATGCGAACATAAGCCGAGATCCACTTAAACAGTTCTGCGACTTCGGGGGAAATGGGCGTTTTCGTGAACAAAATAATTGCAAAAAGATTCCCTGAGGGCAACATACCGCCAAACCCTAACACCGATTTAATTTGGTAAGGTGTCACGAACTCTTTTTGAGCGGGAATATGGGCACTGCCTGCGGCTTCAGGAATATAGAATACATTGAAGGTTGTTTGTTCCAAATCAACCAGAATTTCTGGATCGGGTTCTAGTACCGTGCTAATATCTAGGCCAAATTGATGAATTAGTTGCGAGATCATCGGCGCACGGCTGACAAAATCTCGATCGAGCAAGGGAATGGCCTGATGACCGGACGACTGTTGCCGAAAGTTCCACTGGGGTTCGTCACCCGCTGTTGAAATTAGCGTTAAACATTTCGTTGTAGAAGCCACATTCCTTCCACCGACTAAAGTACGAGCTGCCAGCTGGAGTTCTTCGCTCAATTCCATAAACGGGCAGGTCATAAAAAAGCGAACGAGGGCACAGGCAGATTTTCCGGTTTGTCGATCGACCAGATTTTCATACAAATACCGCACTGTGCGTTCAGCAATATCCTCAATGTTTCGACAACCTTTATCTAAGTTGCGTAAAGATAATGCACAATCATACATATCATCATCGCTAAACTGGGCTAAGTCATACATGGTGACGCTCACATCTGCTGTGTAATTGAATTATCAAGTCTCTAGAATGAGAAGATCCATGCAGTCAACGACGATCGCCAACTGCATTGTATTGGCATGGTTCAGGTCAGAAATCCCTACTTGATTGGTCTGTGAACTGGATCGATCGGCGTAGCTTTTAGCCGGCCTTAAACTAGCTGACCTTAAACCGGCCCACGCTAGCTTGCAGGGTTTGAGCCACCACCTGAAGCTGTTCAAAAGAAGTAGAAACCTGGCTGGCTTCTGTTGAGGTTTTGTTGGCGGTTGCAGCAACCTCCTGCATGGTTTGCGCAACGGTTTCTGTCGCCTCAGATTGCACCACCGTTGCCTGGGCAATGCCTTCAACCAATTGACTGATCTTGGTACTGGCCGCAGTAATTTTGTTCAAGCTCTGACGGGTTTCATCTACTAATTGAGAACCGATCACCACTTGCTCAGTCCCTGCTTCCATGGCCACAACCACTTCATTGGTTTCCGCCTGAATGTCTGATACCAGCTTGCGAATTTCTTCGGTTGCTTCTGCCGATCGTTGTGCCAGAGCCCGCACCTCACTTGCCACGATCGCAAACCCTCGACCGGCTTCTCCCGCCCGTGAGGCTTCAATGGAAGCGTTAAGGGCCAACATGTTAGTTTGCGAGGCAAAAGCGCTGATCAGTTCCACCACAGTTGAAATTTTCTGTGAGGATTCTCCCAGGTGTTTGACCTTCTTCGCCGTTTCTGCAACCGTTGCCCGGATGGCCCGAATTCCATCAACGGTTCGGTTCATGGCAATATCCCCTTCCTGTACCGTTTGCACTGTTTGCTGGGCAATGATTTCGGTTTGTTCCGCATTGGCTGCGACGGTTCGCACAACTTCGGTGAGCTGTTGAATGCGTTGCAGAGCCTCTGTAATTTCTGCGGCCTGTTGAGCTGCTTCCTGCGAAAGGGCTTGAATGTATTCCCCGTTATTACTGGTCGTTTCCGTGACCTGACTGGCTGTATTTTGTACCTGAAGCACAATCTTCCGTAAGCTCGCCACGGTGGCATTATAGGAATCCGCCAGCGTCCCAATTTCGTCCGGTGTCACTTTGGCCCGGATGGTCAAATCGCCTTTACTGATCGGATCAACTTCCCGCAGCAATTCCAAAGCCCGTCTTTGCAATGTTCTTCGATCGGCCTCAGACGCTTCTTTTGCTTGTTTTAACTCATTCGTGCGTTCCTCAATTCGCTGTTCCAAAGTTTGATTGGTTTCCTCTAGAACGTTAAACGAATCTTGTAACTGAGCCGTCATTTGCCGGAATGATTGGGTCACGATTTCTAATTCATCTGCCCCTTCCAAATGGGAACTGGCTTCGAATCCCGGCATCATTCCAGTTTTTAAGCCCAAACGCGCGGCCCGTTGGGCATCTGACTCTGCGAGGCGGTTACATTCATCCAGCAAAGGCTGCAAGCGGCTGTTTAATTGACGAATAAAGATCAATACAACCAGTGCCAACAGGCCACCGGCAGCCAATGCACTCCCGATCGTAATCAGCAGTACTTTGTTGTTTACTACTGACTTAGGCACGATTGCCAGCATCAACCAGTTGGTTCCTTCAATCCGGCGATAGGCCCAGAAGTTATCGTTTGCCAGGACGAGACCAGCCTGATCTTGCCCCAGCTTCGGCCAGACTGTTTTTAATTGGGGAATATTCTCATAAGTGGCGAGTTGCTTGGCCTGCTCTGGATCAACCGGGTAAGCCAAAATTTTTCCCTGGTCACTGAGAATCGCAAACTGTCCTTGACCACTGAGAACCGTCTCCTTAATTTGATCGCCGATCGCGGAAACATTCACGTCGAGTGTGACCAAACCCAGAAAATCATTTTGCTCATTGAAAATTGGGCGGGCATGGGTGGTGATCGTAATTCCATGCCATTGATAGGGTTCATACCATTGGGCACGCTTAGACTCAACCAGGCGTTTGTAGTAATCCTGCTCTGGATACTGATCTTCCGACCACAGTTCAGCATAGCGGATGGCTGTGTAAGGAGACGGCAACAGTTGTCCAATTTGACCGGGAACTTTCTGATCCAGATAAAAATAAGGATAAAACCATTGGCGGCTGGAGACGATTTTATTGGGAGCCTGACCAAGACCAACCCCCATTGTCAGCTCAGGACGTTCTTTAAAGAAGTCGAATGCTAAGGCTTTATAAGCCTCTGCATCCTCAATTTTTTGGGCATTGAGGCTACGAATTGTTGAACCTAAGCCAATCATAGACTGTTCAGCTTTTGCCAGTTTATTTTCAACTACTTCTGCTTTGGCATTCAGCCGACTCTGAATCTCTGTCTCAGCTTGGTTCCTCAAAGCCTGATAGAGAAAGTAGGAGATGCCTCCCAAACCGATCAATGCTCCGCTTAACACATAGAGAAATAATTTGGAACCGATCGAGTTTTTCAGACGCACGCGGAGGTGACTTGACTTGACCCCCGTGGTACCTGGCATTGCAACCGCCGTTCCTTCAAATGCATGATTCTCTTCAGGGGAGCGCACTTCTTGAGAGAGTTTTTCAGGCAAATCCAACAGGTTTGAGTTCATCGACTCAATTTCTCTGGGATCTAGATGATGGTTCGTATTGTGAGAAGTTTGTTCAGAGGGGATCGGCGTCATGGGATAACCTGGCTTCAATAAAGATAAAAGAATATTTGCCGCATCTTATGCAGCTAAATGCAAACCCTGTTCACAAATTCGTCTCTAATTGAGTAAAATCATCCTTTTCGAGCTTGAGAGATGATGCTCAAAAGTTTTTCTCCACTTAAGATGGTTGAGACGGTACCATCTGATTTCTGCCAATATCCAGCTGAAAGTTGCGTCAGTATTGAGGAGATTGGCACCGGGGATAAGGACTGAATTTCATCTAAATTACACCGTTCCATATCTTCTACCTGCTGGACAACCAGTCCTAAAACATGCGCTTTAGTCAGGGTAGAATCTTGGGAATGATCAATGAGATTCAAAATAATTGCTGAGTAGGTGGATCGATGGATGGGATATTGATACCAGGGCGTGAGTCCACACAAATAGCCCAGGTCAGCGACCCACAGAATTTCACCCCGCCAATTATAAATGCCCATCATCCAGGCAGGCATGTGAGGCATGGGCATGATTTGATGTTCTGGAATCGAGAGAACTTCTACCAGTTGCTGAATGGGTAAAAGAACGGGGACGTTGTCTCCAATCCTTAGCCGTAGAAATTCTTCCCCAGAAGTTGTCGAAGCTTGCGAGGTTGACTCAGAGGGCAACACTAGCATTTGATAAGGATCAGGCAGAGAATTGGCCATGGGTTCACCGATCTAATTTCGAATTAATTGTCTGATGGTTTGCACAAATTCTTCCTGATCGATCGGTTTGGTTAAATAGGCATCTGCGCCTTGTTTTAGACCCCAAAACTTATCCATTTCACCTCCTTTGGTAGAACAGATGACGATGGGGATATCACTTGTTGCATCATTTGATTTCAGTTCTCGACAGACCTCGAAGCCGCTGCAACCGGGTAATACTACGTCCAGGATAATGACATCCGGTTTTTGTCGCGCCACCGCTAAAAAGGCTTCTTCACCACTTTGAGCGGATAATACCGTGATCCCACCTTGCTGCAAGCAACCGATCAAAATTTGCATATCCGTCAAAGAATCTTCTACAACGAGTGCCGTCCCTGTCATATTGATGTCCTCAATGAGCCAATTTGAACAAGTGATCAGAAGAACCAAGAATCGATCGAGTAAAGAACAGAACCTACAGAAATATCGATTAACTGTTATTTCTGTGTAGATATTGGGAGTTTAGCCTCGACCTGCGTCAAATGTTTGCCAATCATACTTAAAACCATTTCAGCATTTAAGGGTTTACTGAGGAAATCAGTTGCTCCTACAAAATTCGATCGCAGTCGGTTTGCATAACCATCATTACTAGTTAGGATAACGATAGGAGTATTCCGAAAACAGGAGAGTTTGCGTAACTTCTCACAGATTTCATATCCGTTAGCATTCGGCATCACTAAATCTAAAAAAATAAATTGGGGTTTTCGAGCGAGCAAAATACCCAATGCTCGTAACGGATCCTCAATTCCTAGAAATTGATATCCGGATGAGGTCAGCAAGTTCTCCATCATCTTACGAACCATCAGGCTATCATCGATACAGGCGACCAATGCCTTTGGAGCTGTATTGATCGGCAAGACTGGTTTGGGCAGCTCGCGCTTAAAGACTAAACCGGGTAAATCTGCAATTGGAGCCAACTTCAACCATCCAGCTTGGATGCAGGGCCGCAACGACAACATTACGTCTGAGATATCCTGCTGCATTGCCAGCGCCACGTCTCGGAGCGATCGTTGACCGTTCAGGAGATGTGCCAATTTTTGCTGTGAATGAATCGACACCCACTGCTGAAAATCTTCCGGTTGCTGAATCGCAGGAGCATAATTAGGAGAATAGGTCGCTAATCCTGCCTCCTGCCAAATCTGCCAGCTTCTTTCTGTGCCTGCAACCGTTTTTTCAATCTCCGCTGATTCAAAGAAGAGGGATAGTAACTGTTCGCGATAGAGTTGATCGGTGATGTTAGAAGCTTGCATCAGATCAAATAAGATTTCTGTGATGGCCGATCGAATCACCTGTTGAGCTTGCTGTTGCGTAATTCTCTGTTGGACAACCCAATATTTCAGCAAGGCATATTCCCAGCCCAACCCTAATTCATCATCTGTAATTTTGGCTAAATCAATCTGCCATGCTAAGCGATAGGTTGGAATAGCAGGGCAATAGGTAAGCAAATTGCGTCGCCATCGTCGGATTGAATGTTGTCCACCTGTTGCGTAGGCAATCTTTCCTTGAGCCAGATAAATCGTCCATTGTTCTCCAGTTGTATTAGTTTGTACCAATCGCCCCGTAAATCGGAGCTGCTCAAGACTTCTCAAAAATTCGATCTGCCTCAAAATCGCTCTCCTTCCGATGGATGACTACAGCCGAACAGCCATCTATGATTCAATTCAATAAATAGGACGTAGCCGTATAGGATCGCCCCTCATAATCTAGTATTTACTGAATGACTGGTTCTATCCCTTGTCTCGAGTCCCAGAAAGTACATTCAACCTCGATTTAAAGATATGAAAAATTTATGCCCATTGCCGCTCGAAGATCCCTAAAATTGGGTCACTTTTGAGGTTAAAAAGGCTAAGCAAACGTATAGACTATTTGACTTATTTTCAATCTACTAAATCTATAAAGGTAGATGACTCTGGGAAAGTTTACGCCGATCTAAGCCAATCTATAAGAGCTACCTCCAGAAAATTCTGAAGTAACCTGAGCACGCCTGAAATACATATTCCTGCATCCTCTATCCTTCTGACAATACCCCTATCTCGAATTAACTAAATCTTCAAACAGCATTGAAGTACAACAATCGTCGGATGAATCAGCGTATTCCATTCAAGCAATTTGATTGATCGATCGTATTACAGAACCAGTCGTATCAGCAGTGCTTTGATGTTCGAATTATTACAACTTATTCCTGGCTACTGATGGTCTCGAATATTGAAAAAGTACCCTTTGTCCAGCTAATGTAGTCGCAAGATCCAAAATACTGATATTAATTGCAACATGCTTTTGCGATCGAAAATGGCTGTCTTGATCCACCTTGTCTAACTTTGGAGCCGAGACAATCTGTTATGGGTACTCGACACTATCATGAGTACTTGACAAATTGGGTAGGAGCTCGCTCACTGGTCGAGTCGGATTAGCGGGAAAGAGAGCGATTACGACAAGATAAGACCTGGATGCACTTAAAGCTTACTCCTGGACCGTTAGTCCGATCACTCACTGGGTTGTCTGCAATTTATCTCTTTGGAAGGACCGATCCTCTAGAGACTGCAACCGTATAGGCAGAGGAAAGTCCATCTGCACCTGCTTAGAATAAGCTTGCCATCTCAGGGAAGTTGCCTGCCATGACTCAAGCTCAATCCCCCGTTTCCGATCGCCCTCAGAAGATTCGCTACGCTGTGGTAGGTTTAGGCTGGTTCGCTCAGGCTGCTGCCTTGCCTGCATTTGCTCATACAGAAAAGGCTGAACTGGCGGCTTTAGTGTCAGACGATCCAACAAAGCTGGCCGAACTGTCCCAGAAATATCCCGGCATGCAGCGCACTTTCTCTTATGCCGAATATGATGATTTGCTCAGCAGTGGTTTGATTGATGCAGTCTACATTGCTCTACCAAATCACTTGCACTGTGACTATACGGTCAGAGCGGCGAATGCAGGCATCCATGTGTTGTGTGAGAAACCCATGGCGGTCTCGGTAGCAGAATGTGAAGCCATGATCGAAGCGGCTGAGCAGCATTCAGTCAAACTCATGATTGCCTATCGGTTGCATTTAGACCCTGCCAATTTACAGGCGATCGAAATTGTTAAATCAGGTCAAATTGGAGAACCTCGCATCTTTAATTCTTTATTCACGCAGCAAACGGAGGCTGGAAATATTCGCGTGGACAAGGAGAAGGGAGGTGGCACATTAGACGATGTAGGCATCTACTGCATCAATGCGGCTCGTTATCTATTCCGGGATGAACCGATCGAAGTGTTTGCCACGAGCGCCAGTAATGCAGAACCTCGCTTCAGTGAGGTGGCAGAAATGACCAGCGCAATTTTGCGATTCCCAGACGATCGGTTGGCCACCTTTACCTGTAGCTTTGGAGCAGCCAAGACCTCGACCTATCAAATTGTGGGCACTAAAGGTGACTTGCGAGCCGATCCGGCTTACCCCTGGCAGGGAGAACTCAAGCATTATTTGACGATCGATGGAAAAACTCAGGAGCATCTCTTTAAGCCCCATGACCAGCTTGCCGCAGAGTTAGATTATTTTGCCGACTGTATTCAACAGAACCGAGACCCAGAACCTTCCGGCAAAGAAGGGCTGATTGATGTGCAAATCATTCGTGCCCTGGAACAGTCTATTCAAACCGGAAATTTTGTCCGTCTCGATCATCTGGAGCGCCATCACCGTTCCAGTGCGACTCAGGCGATCGAACGACCTCCCATTGAAAAGAAAGCAGATTTAATTCACGCGGCTGAGCCATCTGGCAAATCCTAACGACAGCAATCCTGAGATATCGATGATCATGTCTCGAACCCATTTTTAGTGTATTCAACTGGCAGGAACCCTCCATGACTCAAGCGATCGTGCCCCCACTTCAGCAGGCTCCTTTATCGGATGAAGAGTTGCACAAAATTGATGCTTACTGGCGTGCTGCAAATTATCTTTCCGTTGGTCAAATCTATCTGCTTGATAATCCATTGCTGCGCGAACCCTTGAAGCTAGAGCATATTAAGCCAAGACTATTAGGGCACTGGGGCACAACGCCGGGACTGAATTTTATCTATGCGCACTTTAACCGGATCATCAACAAATACGATCTCGATGCAATATACATTGCAGGTCCAGGACATGGTGGTCCAGGCTTGGTGGCGAATACCTATCTGGAAGGAACCTATAGCGAATACTATTCCACCATTTCTCAAGATGTGGATGGAATGAAGGCTCTGTTTCGGCAATTTTCCTTCCCCTATGGCATTCCCAGTCACGTTGCGCCAGAAACGCCTGGATCCATTCATGAAGGAGGTGAGCTGGGCTATTCGCTGGCCCATGCCTATGGTGCGGCTTTCGATAATCCAGACTTGGTTGTTTGCTGTGTCGTTGGGGATGGAGAAGCCGAAACAGGACCGCTGGCCACTGCTTGGCATTCCAATAAGTTTCTCAATCCGGTGTCCGATGGCGCAGTACTGCCGATCCTGCATCTAAATGGTTACAAAATAGCTAATCCTACTCTCTTGTCGCGTCTGAGTCGTCAGGAGTTGGAAAGCCTGTTTGTCGGCTATGGCTATAAGCCCTACTTTGTTGAAGGGTCCGATCCAGCAACGATGCATCAGCTGATGGCAGCCACACTCGATCGCATCATCACCGATATCAAAACCATTCAGCAAGATGCCCGCACCCACGGCTTCCGCGATCGGCCTCAATTCCCGATGATCATTCTGCGATCGCCCAAAGGCTGGACTGGTCCCAAAGAAGTGGATGGCAAAAAAGTAGAAGGATTTTGGCGATCGCATCAGGTTCCTTTTGCTGAGATGAAAAGCAAGCCAGAGCATTTGGAACTGCTGGAAGCCTGGATGAAAAGCTATCGGCCCGAAGAATTGTTCGATCAGCAGGGTACGCTAATTCCAGAGTTGGCAGAACTGGCTCCTCAGGGGCAGCGGCGGATGGGCGATAATCCCCATGCAAACGGTGGCATGTTGCGGCAAGATTTACGGCTCCCTGACTTTCGAGATTATGCCGTTGAAATCACAGAACCGGGTACGGACTATGCTGAAGCAACCCGAATCATGGGTGAATTTTTGCGAGATGTGATGAAACTCAATTCGACCCATCGCAATTTCCGCCTGTTTGGACCGGATGAAACCGCTTCCAACCGTCTGAGTGCCGTGTTTGAGACGACCGATCGCACCTGGATGGAGGAAATTTACAGCTATGATGATCACCTATCCTCTGATGGACGGGTGATGGAAATTTTGAGTGAACATACCTGTCAGGGCTGGCTGGAAGGCTATTTGCTCACCGGACGGCATGGCTTCTTCTCCTGCTATGAGGCGTTTATCCATATTGTCGATTCCATGTTTAACCAACATGCCAAGTGGCTGGAGAGCTGCAACCATATTCCCTGGCGTAGACCGATCGCTTCTCTAAATTATCTCCTGACTTCCCATGTCTGGCGGCAGGACCATAATGGATTTAGCCATCAAGATCCCGGCTTTTTGGATGTCGTCTCCAATAAAAAAGCCAGCGTGATTCGAGTCTATCTCCCACCTGATGCCAATACGCTCCTCTCGGTTACTGATCACTGTTTGCGCAGCCAAAATTATGTGAATGTGGTTGTGGCCGGGAAACAGCCCGCATTGCAGTATCTCGATCGGGACGCAGCGGTGAAACACTGTTCTCAAGGCGTTGGCATTTGGGAGTGGGCTAGTAACGATCAGAACAGCGAACCGGATGTGGTGATGGCCTGCTGCGGTGATATTCCTACATTAGAAACATTGGCAGCAGTGGATTTGCTGCATCAGCATTTTCCTGAACTGAAGGTGCGGGTGGTGAATGTGGTAGACCTGATGAAACTTCAGCCCCATAATGAACATCCCCATGGTTTGAACGATCGGGATTTTGACTCTCTGTTTACTGCCGACAAACCGATCATCTTTGCCTTTCATGGCTATCCCTGGTTAATCCACCGGCTGACCTATCGCCGCACGAATCACAAGAATTTACATGTGCGGGGCTATAAGGAAGAAGGAACTACGACAACACCATTTGATATGGTCGTGCGGAATGAAATCGATCGCTATCATTTGGTGATGGATGTGATCGATCGGGTGCCAAAATTACAGTATGTAGGAGCACATATCAAGCAGTTACTTAATGACAAGCTGGTTGAGCATTTTCATTACATCTCCGTTTATGGAGACGATATGCCAGACATTCGAAATTGGACCTGGTCGGGTTCTTCAACTAAAACCCAATCTCCTCAAAATCAGGAAACTCAACCAGATGCAGCCGATGAATCGGAAACGGTACGATCGAAGTAATGCGGGCAAGTGGAGGGAATCAATTTCTACACCATAACCCTAATCGCTGCTTAACGGCTTCCCAATTGGAACCAGTGGTTGGATCTTGTTGGTATCGATCTAATCGGCGATCGAGCTCTTGTTTTTGGGGGTCAGTTAAAGGGAATTCGGTTTGATGCTCGTTCTGGTGCTCTAAGATGCTATCCCACAAATCCTCAGCTAGTTGGATTCGCTCAGCAATGCTGAGTTGTGAAATTTCAACCTTAAGAAGAGGATGGCTGCTCATAAGGAAAGTTTCATCTATGCTATGCGTTTATCTTAAGGCAAATTTTGCGGTCTAGTCCATATTCATTCAACTCGATTCAAGTTGCGATGGTTTTAGCTTTGGCTTTTGCAATCGTAACCTCCTGTTCAGCTGATTTAGAGATTGCATAATGTATCAGTGCCTGTCTGTCAAACAGAAATGGCACGAGATCGATCACCAATCAACTAATCAATCGGTTCGTGAATCAGTTACCGTATAGGGAGTTTCCTAATGAGATCACCCAAACCGTGAGTATCTTACGTCCTTTTGTCGATCGGGTCGTCGATCGGTCTGCTTTACAAACCCTGGCTCAACGTTATTCTGAGTTGGATGTGGATGCTGTAGAAGCTTGTCTGGCATTTCTGCGAACCACAGCGGATGTGCAGGCTGCCCTTGATACTCATTTTGCTCGCTATGGTTTATCAATGGGTAAATTTACTTTGCTGATGCAGCTCTCGCAGGTGGATGGCTTGACCCCTTCGGACTGTGCTGAGCGATCGGGCGTAACTCGTGCAACGATCACAGGTTTGCTGGACGGATTAGAGCGAGAGGGCTTGGTTGAACGACGGCCTTGCCCTGATGATCGACGGATGCTGCGAGTGCATTTAACTAATGTGGGACGAAATCTGCTCGATCGAATGCTACCCGATCATTTTTGCCGTACGACTGGGCTAATGGCCAATTTATCTTCGAATGAGAAGACCACTCTGATCAAACTCTTAAAAAAATTGCAGGCTGGCACGCCTGCCATGATGCAGCCGTAGCTGATGTTTCTAAACTTTACACACTGAATCGTTGCTGCTATATTAATTAGGAAGCTAACTATTAGGCGGCTAATCGAAATTCTGGATGCTGCTCACCTTTCAATTGCTGAGAGTCAATTGCTGAGAGAGATTTTATGAAAAAATTGAGCGTCAAGCCTAAAAATTGGCTGGTTTCTTTACATGTTGCTTCTGGTGGTCTGTGGTTAGGGGCAGCTTGTTCGATTGTGGCAACTGCGATCGTCAAAGGAGCAACTCTAAACGGTGACGAGCTTTATGGAATCAATTCAGTCTTAAAATTCATCGACGATTGGGTGATTATCCCAACTGCAATGCTGTCTCTGTTGACAGGTGGGCTACTGTGTTGGCTAACCATTTGGGGATTTACCAAGCACTATTGGGTGATCGTAAAATGGGTCGCAACCGTTATGCTGATCACGACTGGAACAATTTGGTTAGGCCCCTGGTTGAATGCTATGACTGCCATTTCTGATGCAGAACGGCTGCAAGCTTTCCAAAATCCGCTTTATGTGATCGATCAGCAGAGAGTGATCATCGGAGGACTAATCCAAACGAGCTGTCTGCTAGCCATCATCGCGATTTCAGTGCTCAAACCTTGGGGCCGGAGACTCATCAAACAAACACAAGATGTGGAGAAGAAAGGAGCTGAGTCCTGAACAGTCTTAGTGTAGATTGAGTAATTATGTCAGTTGTGCTGAAATAATTCAGCCTCATTCCTCAAATAGACATCAGAGTTCTTCAATTGCAGCCGGGATATTCAAGCTAGGCCAGCTTACTAACGGCAGTAAATCACTGGTCGCAACTGTAGTGCGGAATACGACGATCGCTATAATGAAAGCGACACAATCCCTCCAGAAGTAAGAGCCATGATTGCTGTTCCCCATTACATTACGCCGAAGAATATCTTGATATTGAACAGTAGAGTCCGATCCGTCATGAATATCGCCGTGGTTTAGCCTATGCAATGACTGGCGGCACTGATAATCACGATCGAATCACCTTTAACTTCCTGAGGGTAAGCTGGACGACATTTAGTTTGCATCATCAAGCTGCGATCAGAGCATTGCCTTTGTTCTTCACTTTGCGTTTCCACTGAATCACCAGTTCCCCTTGATTGAGTAATCTGTCGAGCAAGGAGTGAAGTTCCTCCACCGATTGAAATAAACGATGCGCAATAAACTCTTTGCACGAATGCCACACCAACTCAATTAAGTTGAAATCTGGACTGTAAGGCGGCAAAAACAGCAGTTGCAGATTGGGGCATTCGACTGCCAGTTGTTCGAGCATGGCCTGTTTTTTGTGATAGCTGGCATTGTCAAGCACCACCAAAATTCTCGGTCCCCACTGCT
>LUGL01000225.1 GCA_002796835.1 Elainella saxicola E1
CAAACGCACTGGTGATCTTATTCGAGAACGCCGAGCGGTTGACCAGGCTACAATAATTCGGACTCTCAATCCAATCATTGTAGGGTGGAGCAATTATTACTCTACCTGTATTAGCAAAGCAATCTTTGCTAAGGCTGACCACCTTCTCTACAAGCAACTGAAAAGCTGGGCAAAACACCGCCATCATAATAAACTCGGCTCTTGGATTGCTAACCATTATTGGCATCGGGATGAAGAGGAACGATGGAATTTTGCAGTCAAACAGCAGGGAATTGAAATTCGACTAAAACTGCATCGTGAAACCTCCATTCGGAGACACACGAAAGTAAAAGACAGGCGAAGTCCATTTGATGGGGATTGGCTGTATTGGAGTACGCGACTAGGTAAACATCCAGAAGTTGCTCCCCGGATTGTTCAACTCCTGAAGCAACAGAAGGGTAAGTGCGCCTACTGTGGATTGTTCTTCAAACATGACGATGTAATGGAAGTTGACCATATCCACCCGATAGCAAAAGGGGGAACAGGCAAGGCTAAAAACCTACAACTTCTGCATAGGCATTGTCATGATGAGAAGTCACGGCACGACGGAAGTAGTAGACATGACAAGTCCCAAGTCATTGAGGAGCCGTGTGCTGGGAAACTAGCAAGCACGGTTTTGAAGCCGAGCGGTAGAGGTGACTCTGGCGCTTAGGTTAACTCAGAGTCTTCCAAACTCACGGTACGAGTTCGAATCTCGTCGATCGCTCTGATCGCCCCATAGCTTAGTGGTAGAGCATCTGTCTTACAAACAGAGGGTTGCAAGTTCAAATCTTGCTGGGGCGACCAAATCTCAGTCGATCGCAAATGGGGCTTGAACGCATCGTTTCAGTCTCGCCTGCGCGTAAACGCTATCCATTACGCAAAAGTTGCTGAAGTGATGATGCAGCTTAGGTTTTAGCCGCAAGTTGCACCCCTTCAAGCAAATCATATAACTTACTAATTCCTCTCCAGATCGTTTTCAGTCCAGGTTCATCACTCTGACTGCCCATAAAACCGCCCAGCCTTGCAATCCAACGAATTGCTTGTGCAAACGTCGGTGGCTTCTGACTGCGATTTTTCGGCTCGAATTTGCGCCGCAACAGTCGCCACTCTGCCCGACTGAGGATGCACTCACAAGATTGCTCAGGCTGCAATCGTGCCTGGTAGGTCAGCCACAAAATTCGAGTGGCAACAATCGAGTAGGTTGCTAAGGCATTGGTCAATCGAGTCCCACTCGATAACTGCAACGCTTGAATCTGACAACCTTGTTTGAGGGTGAAATGAAACCGTTCTATCAACCACCGGTAACTATACCACCTCACACATT
>LUGL01000101.1 GCA_002796835.1 Elainella saxicola E1
ATCCCTGTCATTTCTCCTAAACGAGTGTACAGATAACAGCACAACAGCATCAGGCTCCAAGGCATCAACTCTACAAAACGGTTGTAGCTCACCAAGTTGGGAAAGGCTCCTCGCCAGTGCGGCAACACTTGCAGGGTATAGAAATCCTTGAAGGTGCGGTAGCCAGAGCCATGAAAGGCGATGACAATCGTCATCACTTCGCTGAGGTGCAGTCTGGAGCGACTGCGTTTCTCTCCTAGCATCGAGGGCAGCTGGATTTGTTGCTGCCAAAGTCGTTCAAACTCTTGGTAGAAGTCATCTACATCGCAAAAGATTTGGGTCACATCCAGGTGCGATACGATCGGTTTCATCGCTGAGGCTTTATGTACTTCATTTCCAGTCTCAGCTTTCCTTTGGCCTTTTGTCACTCCGTCGAACTCACGTTAATTTAGATCAGGTGGCGGATAGCTGGCGGGTGAAGTGGCGGATAGCTGGCGGGTGAAGTGGCGGGTAGCCTCTGAGAGCGAGTTCTAGAACCCGCCGTTTTATCCGCCAGTAGAATTCAGACTACTAACAATAACCGCCATTCCTTGTAGTCTAAATTGCGAAATTCGCCCACTTCTAGTTCAGTTAATTTTTGAAGCAAACTCAGGAAGGTTTCAGCCTTATAGCCGCGATACTCACCCCAGTTTTTACGAAGCTGACGAACATTGATCCATCCATTGTCATCACTGATCGATTCAGCTCTCCCATCCCAGAGATAGTCAATCAATTCGATCGCATTCTCGCCACAATGCTCTAATACTTTTGCGAGCTTTTCTCCGGCATTCTGTAAAGATGCTTCAGTGCCAGGAAGAGGAGCAGATAGAACTGGTTCTGTTGCAGGTTTAAGCATTCTAAATTCCTGCTGCACTTGCTGCACTTCATAGCCTTCAGCCGCTTCAAATCTCGCAGCCGTTACCATATCTCGTTTCATTTGGTTTTGTCGCTTCAGCTTGCCCTCATAGGCAGCATCTGGCGAGATGCTCAAGACTGAAGCAAAGCTCATACCAGATGCGATATAGCAAAGAACTTGAGTAAATCGATCCACTTTCAGAGATAGCGGCGCAATGAATAGGACAAAGCCAGCGATGCAAAGCCCAATTGATTTTTGAGTTGCAGTTAAGCCATCAATACCCACGTCAAACCTACCCCTATAATTACGGTGAGAACGTACCAGACCAAAAGACCGTAGTAGATTGAAGGTTTGACGGAAAAAATCTTCATGACGCTACGGTCAAACAGTAGACAAAGAGTCCACATCACAAAAGTCAGAGCGTAAAGCCCTCGGATGATGAGAGAGGCTTTAGGGGAGAGCTGCCCAACCCAGAATAAAGCTGAGTGGGCAACTACCCCAAGGCCAAAAAAGGCCATGATTGCAGTTGCCCTCGCCATAGTTACGCCCCTAAATATTTGTACCGAGTTGTTGATACCTGGCTATCAGTTTGAGCGATGGTACGCTCTACCCCATAGCCCAATTCAGCCCAAGATTGACGCTGATTGAGTAAGTGTTTGGCTAGTTTGCCGTTTGCTTTAGCCTTCAGCAGTGCGGCATTGGCATTAACAGCCTGATAAGCTCTGAAGCCAGTTTGCAATTTTGCTTCAGCCATTCGGACTTTAGAGGCTGCCTTCAATCGTCGGATGCCGTTCTGAACATCAATCTCCAAACGATCGGCTGTTTCCTCCGCTTCATCAGCTTCAGTGATAGAGCACTTTTCAGCCCTGACAATACCGCGATCAAGAACCACATTTTGGAATGTGTGATCAGCGATATTAAAAGGGGTGACGGCTGTAGGCTCAAAGTCTACAACATCTGCAACGCTGATATTGTGACCTCCATGATTGATTTTGTTGGGCGTTGCGTCTTTATCATCGCCAGGTGGGAAGATGAGATCTTGAATTGCCATCAGGAAAACTCCTAAGTGAATAAAGAGTGAACGTTGAAAGTAAAACCCGATCGACCACTGGGAATGGTGGCGATCGGGCGCGTGATGTGATGTTCATTCTTTTTTACTGCAACCGAACAGACCGCATTGAACAATTACAGGTTTTTCAATGACGATTGGCTTCTCTTGAGTGATAACGGTATCGGGCTTCATCCCAGTCATCACTAGAGCGGCTGCCCCAATCAGAAAGGCGGCAATGCCGCAAATCACGAGAGTGTTTGAGCTGTTGGCATTGGCAACCAAGCGATTGTAATCACCTTTGTCTACCAACACATAGCGATCGTCCGTTTGTGCGATCGGTGCTGATTCTTTGCGGATAGGCGAGATTTGAGAGGTGACGTTAGGTTTTGTTTCATTCATCATGGTTTTGTACCCTTTAAAGAAAGCAATCCCCTCAGTAGCTTTGGTAGAGTGGCTGAGGGGTTTTTAGATTCCTACTTTTTGAAGCCTGCGGTAGTCACCGCCGTAATTGTGGCAGAAGCAATTAGGGTAAAGCTGATTTGCACTACCCATTGAATAGCCTGCTGATAGTTAGAAATTTTTTTGTGGCAGCGTTCTTGCTCTTGCTTGAGCTGCTCAAGACTGACTGTTTGTTCTTCCACCAGTGCCAGAACTTGATTGAGGAAGCCTCGATCGTCTGGCTCGGAATTCGTCATGATCTAAGTACCTCCATTGTTGAAAGAGAACTTTGGGGGAAAATCCAGGGCTGTTGTCAGCAGCTCTGGTAAAGGTTTTAGTTTTAGTCACCTCCTTGCACAGGACCAAAATCATCAGGTAGCTCATCTAAGGTGCAATTGAGAAGCTGACACAGTTTCTTTACCTGTCTAATGGTCAGGCGCGGTTCAGCTCTCCCTTTCTCCCAGTTACGAATAGTGTGATCGGTAACCCCTAAAGCAAGCGCTACAGCTTCTTGAGTGAGTCCTACTTTTTCTCTGAGCTTCACAAGTTTTGAAGTCCTTATCTCGTCATTTAACATATTACCGTAAAACGCTTTACCCGTAAAACGATTTACGCTAAGCTCAGATGAGTAGGTCGTAAAACGTCTTACGGCTGAACCTGTGCAGGGTGCATCCGACTCGGCAAAAGAAGGTTGAGCGCCCTGCACATCAAACGATCAACGATTGAAATTGCGTTTTCGTCAACAAAACAGAGGTACTAGATATGACACACCCAGCGCATCCGGCATTTAGCGCAACGATTTTTCATAATGAAACGCCTGTTTCATGCTGGGAAGGGCTAAGCAAGCGTGAGTTTTTTGCAGCTCTGGCACTGCAAGGGCTATTAGCTTCAACATCCTGGAGGCTTGATGAAGAACTCCGCTTTTTTGAACATCAAGCGCCATCCTCTCAATCCCTTGCAGAGATAGCTCTAGAGCAAGCTGACGAGCTGATTAGGCAGCTCAACAACCAATAAAAAAGCTGCTCTGGCAGGGGCAGCTCTTGTGAACCAATTCAAATACCTAGTAGAGGAACATTAACGATGATTCAACTGAAAAACCGCGTCATCTCTCTTGAAGCTGTCAACTATGCCTCTATCTCTTTTCCAGATGAGAACACCGATAACGATTGGATTGAACTGGTCTTGATAGTAAATGGTCATCCGGTTGTCTTAAGTGGTGATGATGCCTTAGTTCTATGGCAACATCTCACCAAAAATATCACATTGCTCGCACCGTCTCCCGGCATTTTAGAGGACAAAATTGACGGCTATGCTCTGGATTATGAGATTACCGCTCCCTATGGACAACCAACGGCTTAGGAGAGCGGAAAAGATGACTAATTCAGAAGGAGACGAACTGCTTAGAAAACAGGTTCAGCGACTTGAGAACCAGATGCAGGCAGTGATACACCTCACCAAATCAGCCCTCAGTCTGCTGAAACGCCTATCAATGGGTGAGCATATCCCAATCGAGCAAATCGAATCACTTGAGAAGGCGATCGATACGCTCAGCCCCCGCAGCAAACGATAAAGCATTGCTCTCTGGGCAGCAATTGAGCTGCCCTTTTTTGCTGCGAATTTCCCTGTTTTTGCTAAGTACCGGAGATTAAAAAACATGGACACAGCACACCTGCAAGGGCTTGTGATTGACCCAAAGCACTTCAAGGAGTGGTTTGACTCAGGTGTTGATGCTGGCATCATTGAGCGCAATATTCGGACCATTACAGACGCTCGCGATGTGGATCACCTGCTGAACCGCAACACCGATCGACGATGGAAGCACTCAGACGATTTAGTACCAGGCTGGGCAGTCTCAGGCGTTGATCCCAAAACTGGCGAGAAAACTTTCAAAGGGGCACAATTCAAGCCAGACAACCCACCGATCGATCCTGAAACCCAAAAAGCTCGCAAATACTTCAGCCCATCGCGGCAAAGTCTTTCCCCACTATTCCTAGATGTTCCCGATCCGGAATTCTGGCAGAAGCTTTTGCTAGACTTCACCACGCCGATTGTGCTTACTGAAGGAGCAAAAAAGGCCGGAGCCGTCCTGAGTAGAGGGTTGCCCTGTATCTCTATTCCTGGCGTGTCTACTGGTGGCAAGTTAGGAAGATTACGTCCTGAACTAGAGCAATTCTGTCGATATGGCCGCCGCATTTATCTGGCGTTCGATCGCGATATCGTCACTAAGAAACAGGTTCAGCAAGCGCTGCACAATCTAGGCCGGATGATTGCCAGTCATGGCGCGATGGTTTATGTGTTGGAGTGGCCCAATCAGCGGAAGGGCATTGATGATCATCTCGTTGCAGGTGGAGACATTCAGCAGCTGCTCTACGAAGCGAAAACGCTAGAAGAATGGCGCGATGATTTAGAACAGGCTCCACAAGATTTGCTGGAGATCGAGAAATGCCGTCTGGCTCTCCGCTATCAGATGGTCTCCGATCGGCTTAAGGGCCGCCTCCGTTGGAACGATTTAAAAGGGGAGATCGAATTGGATGGGCAAACTGCCGATCTAGATGAGCTAAGGCTCTATCTGGCTTTGAAGCACAATATTGACATCCCAATGGAAGACTGTGCCCAAATAGTCAGCTATCTGGCGAGACAGCAGAAATTTCATCCAGTTGCTGAATACCTACACCAATGCGCTAAAACCTATGAGCCTGATAGCGATTTACTCAATAGCATTGCTGAAACCTATCTAGGAGCCGATTCAGAGCTTCATCGGGTATTCATCCGCAAGACTCTGATCGCAGCTGTCGCCAGGGCGCTATCACCCGGTTGCAAAGTCGATTCAGTTTGCATCCTTAGTGGTCCCCAGGGCGCGGGCAAGTCGTCATTTTGGCGAGTGCTTGCAGGTGATTGGTTTGATGACTCGGTTGGGAGTGTTTCAGACAAAGATGAACGGCTGAAATTGCACCAATCTTGGTTTGTGGAGTGGGCAGAATTAGAGGCTGTATTCAAGCGCAAAGACATCAGCGCTGTAAAAGCCTTCATTACTTCCCAGGTTGACCAAATCAGGCCGCCGTATGGTCGCACGGTCAAGGAATTTCCACGGCCTAGCATCATCGTTGGAACAACCAACTTTGATGAATTCCTTGCAGATCCAACAGGGAACCGCCGCTTTTGGGTTGTTCCTATCACAAAGGATTTCATCCCGCTGGGGCAACTCGTTGAAGAACGTGATCGAATTTGGGCGGCTGCAACTCATGCATTCATGCAAGGTGAGCAATGGGCGTTGCCGGATGAGTTGAAGCAGGCCGCTTATGAAGCAGGCCGCGAATTCGAACTTTCAGATCCTTGGGAAAAACCAGTGATGGATTATGTAGCCGAACGAGATGAGGTTACTGCAAACCAGATTTTGGATGAAGCACTGCATCTTGATATCGAGCGGCAGGATAGAGCGTCTCAAATGAGAGTGACCAACCTCTTAAAGGCAAATGGTTGGGCTAGTTCTAGGCGGATTGTCCATAACAGAAGGGTCAGAATCTGGAAATCTCCCTTTTTTAATGGTTCTGATTGTCCAGGTCGGTCTATAAGCGATGAAAACCAGATAGCAGTAGAGGGACAACCTATAGCCCAACCTGTTGACCAACCTATAGCCCAACCCCAGATTTTTGACGATCTAAATGTCGCACCAAGTGAATTGCCCAACCTGCCCGACCAACCCAACCAATTTCCTAAGAGGGAAAATATTCAAGATAATTCTCTAGAGTCACCATCAGGTTTCATAGATAAAACTCTAGAGAAAGGATCAGTGGTTCAAGTTCTACTGGATAAGCAATGGGTGAAAGGGCGGATTGTTAGAGAAGCCCAGTCTATGAAGCTCAGCCCTCTCAGTAGAGCTTTGGAAATCGCCTATATGGTCAATGTTGGGCGCAAAAGAGAAACTGTGACGGTTGACTGCATCCGGAGGTGTGACAATGCCGATGGATAGAAGCCTCTACCCGGAGAATTGGGAGGCGATCGCATTCTCGATTAAGCAGGCCGCTGGATGGTGCTGTCAGCAGTGTTCCCGTCCATGCCGTCAACCCGGTGAGAGCGATAGCGATCTCTACAATCGACTCTCTGGTTCAATTTGGGCACCTGATATGTTTGTTGGCGTTGAAACTGAAGAGTTTGGCTTGATTGAAGTTCCTAAGGCTGGTCGATTCATTCTCACCGTTGCGCATCTCAATCACATTCCCTCTGATTGCAGGCCGGAGAATTTGAAAGCCCTCTGCTCTGTCTGTCACTTGCGTTATGACAATTCTCAACGCGCCACAAAACGACGATTGAAGCGAGAGCGGTTAGGACAGCTCACTATTCCGCTAGGAGGTGAGACCACTGCCTAGAACTTGTCGCTATTGGATTGATCGGTTCAAGGAAGACTTTTTTCAACGAGGCCGATCGTTAACTACCTGGAATACGGATTACTGGAAAGTTCTTAAGCAACTTTCACCCGATGCCCCGCTCACCGCAGCTCTGTTGCATGGACTGGTTCTCTCCACTCAGCCCAACACGAAATCAAGGAGGCGTGTTTGTATGGTGACTCAGCAGCTAGCAAAATTTGCAAAGGTCGATTACAACCCAAAGCCCTATCAAGGCAAATACAGCCCTAAAAAACCTCAACCCAGACAAATCCCTAGTGATGCCGATATCGTTGCTTATTGGCTCACCTTGGAGAATCCTGGCTGGCGTTTTGTGCTTGGGCTAATTGCAACCTATGGACTCAGACCGCATGAGGCATTTGTGGTGGATTACGATCGGCTGAAGGGAGGCGATCGCATTCTCTGGGTGCTGAAAGGTAAAACTGGAGAGCGCAGAGTTTGGGCATTTCACCCAGAATGGTTCGACCAATTCAGGTTGCATGACCCAATCTTGCCCGGAGTCAATTTAGACCGCAGTAATGACAAGATAGGCCATTCTGCAACGCGGCATTTTTGGGAAATTGGGTGCCCATTCAAACTCTATGATTTGCGTCATGCATGGGCAATTAGAGCACTGGAGTATGGCTTAGAAGATGCGCTTGCAGCAAAGCAAATGGGGCATTCCGTTGATGTCCATACTGAAACCTACCAGTTATGGATTGATGCGGTCGTTCATCAACGCGCTTATGAGAGGGTGCTGGCCCGTAACGATCGGCCTAAACCCCCAAGTTCACAAAAATAAATATGCAAATTGGGAGAAGTGAAACCCTTCTCCCACAAGAATTTGAGGCATACCCCCAGGGGAATTCGAATCCCCGTCGCCTCCGTGAAAGGGAGGTGTCCTAGGCCTCTAGACGATGGGGGCTTGTGCCTTTCTCGCTCTTTCGGTCGCTCGCGTTTGTTTCGCTCGCCTTATACAAGTTAACCAATCCTCACAGAAGTGTCAAGACCTGAATTCGGTTCAGATTGATTAGGAGGGTACTGAAAATATTGCTGAATATTGCCGTTGTGGAGGATCAGCCAGATCAAATAACCTGCGATCGCCAATCCAGCCGCAGCAAGCACCAGCGAGATTAAATCAGGCAACCAATCGGGGGTTGAGATGGCACCACGGCTTCCCTTGACCTTAAACGAGTTGTCTGTAACGCGGGTTGGTGAGGTGCGTTGATAGTTTTGATTAATCATCGTGGAGCCGGTTGGTTGAGTACCAGCTGCCGCGCGAAATTGCTGTAGCTTCTGGCTAACTGGAATCGGTCGCTGCCCAGTACGGCTCCACTGCAACAAATTTTCTACCGTGATGCCGCACAGATTCACCACCGGAATCTCATAGAGGCGCTGGAGCAGCGATCGATCTTTCGTGACCAGGACGACTAAACTGCCAGGGGCATTCTCGGCCAAACCAAAGGCACAACGCCCCACCGCTAACGAAACGCGGCTACGACGGGTTAGGGCTTGTCCAGAGCCTACTTTCAGTGAAGGATGGTGTCCATTGACATCAGTAATGCGCCAACCGCTGCTGGCATAAAAACGGTTAAAAGCTTTAGCAATTCTTTCGAGATCGGGGTCAGGAGAGCGATCGAACTTCAGCTTCATTTCCTCATAGACCACCTGGGGCACATAGCAACTCCCGACCCGCGAAAACTCTCGCCACTCGCTAGGAGTCGCTGCTGAGAGCGCGCTAATGTCAAATACCAACATAATGGGTGGAACAGCAACCATGGTTCACCTCGATCGTTAACTGCCGATGCCTAAACGTCCAGCCAGACTTGGTGTTAAGGGTAGCAAAGTTGCTGCCATTAAAAACAAAATTAGTAACCCTAGTGCTGCCCTTGCATCATCAGGTTCAGTCAACTCATTCAGGGCCGGTCGTTCCAGGTCACGCTGTAAAAATAGGATCAGGATGGCCCAGTAGAGAGAGAGTGGATTTACTAATGCGGCCAAGCCCAATACGATCAGCGTGGCGACAGTGGCACGTCCGGCTGTTTTGCGCCCGTAGATCGCCTGCACAATGCGTCCGCCATCAAGCTGGCCAGCAGGCATTACATTAATCGCTGTAATGACTAACCCTAACCAGCCTAGAATCACCAGAGGATGCACGGCGACCAGCTCAGTTTGCAGGGAATTGCCCAACACGATGCGAGCCAGCGTTCCTACTAAGATTGAGCTTTGCAGCAGTTCGATCGGGATTTGGAATAGACTGCCGGGATGGGAAAGGACGAGGCCGACGACCAGCATCAAAAAGGCGACTAATCCCCCTATAGCTGGACCGGCAAAGGCGATATCAAACAATGCGGTGCGATTCGGCAAAATCGATTCAATTCGCATCAAGCTGCCAAAGGAACCCAATTGCCAGGTGGGAATAAAGAAAGGGGGGCTCAGTCGCACTTGATAACGGCGAGCCACAACGCGATGGCCAATTTCATGAGCGACTAATACCGCTAAAATTCCGATGGCAAGGGGCAGAACTTCCAGAACTCGATCGGGCGCGGAAGACAGGTCAAAGCCAAGCATGATGCCCGCCGCTTCTAGACTGGTTCCCAGAGTGGCGATCGCCAATATTGCAGCAAAAATATACTGACCAACCGCAGAAGGCTTGGGATCGTTTTCGCTGGGCAACACCACAACGACCGGCTTAGCATCAGCACCTTCGACGAGAAACAAACGATAGCGATCGCCTAATCTGTCCTTCAAGATTGTCGAGAGCTGCTGATGGGTCGCTTCAGGTTCTCCGCGTAAGTTGCCTCTAAAGATCGTGCCATTTTGGTAAGGGATCGTCTCAGTGGCGAAAAAGGTATCCACCCCAAAAATTCCTTTAACGGCCTGTAGATCTTCAGCAGGCATTTGCGGCAAATTGAGCTCCGCTGCGGCAGTGGGGGAACTGGCGATCGGGGTGGATTCGCTGGATTGGGTGGCTGGATCAACGGCCCCTGAATCAGTTGCCCCTGAATCTGAGCTAGATGGTTCTGGCAATACCGTTGATAGAGCAGGCAGGGGTTTGGCGGCAGCTTCTGTCTTGGCAATCGATCGCAATTGCCGACCCAGCACGATGTAGAGCACGATCGACAACAGCAGCAAGAACAAGACGCCTGCCAGATTCAGGTAAATGCCGATTGCTGCCAATCCAAAAAACAGCAGCCAGGGAGCCATCAACACCACCGACTGTAGCCAAGCTAAAATTCCCAATTTGCCAAAGGGCTGCGCTCGATAAAAACCCCAGGTGAGCAGCCCTAGCGCTGCCAACAGGATGAGTGCTGTAATCATTGCATTATGTCTCCTTCAGTTAAAGCAGCCCCTCCAGTCTGCGGCGGATTTGATCGAGTTCTGCAGAAGAAAGTTCGTTCGCTTCTGCGTTTGGACTGGATGCCGAGGCCGAGTTGCTTTTGGCATCCGGTTGCCAATCGGTTTGGTCAACATTTGCTTCTGGAGGCAACGTCAAGGCCCCTTCGGGAACGAGTTTGCACTCATAATCGGCTCCCTGGCAAAACTCTTCGATTTCGTCTGCTTCAAATGCCTCTACAGTAGGGCTAGCAAAATCTTGAGCTTCTAGCATCAATCCATAGCGGGTTGCGTCATCTTCTGATTCAAACATCAGCACCACGTTGCGATCGTTCACCTTCAGCGTGTGAATGCCTTCGTTGTCAGTTCGAGCATGAAACAACAAAACAAATACTCGCATTGACTCCTTCCTCACTAACTCGCTAAAACGTCTTCATCAACAGTGCCAGTTTGCATTGCCCGTTTGTTCCAGCATTGTAAGCGATCGTCTTGACAATTTATGACGCATTATGACGCAGATTTTGCAAGGTAAACCCCAGGGAAAACCAATCGTGGCTAGCCCTCCTTTCGGTCATTTCCTCAGCCAATGAAAAAGACTTGCCCTCTTGCTTCACTGCGGAGCCAAGTTTATTCTTCATTAGGAGCAGTTGAGTGGGCATAAGGGGATGCACCTGCATGATAGACCGACCATTGGGCAGATTGACTGCTGTCATTGTTTGCATGTTGGTTGGAAGAGGTGAAAGCTCTCTTGAAATCACAGACGGTCTGATAAAGCAACGAGGCTGATGAAGCAGTGAGATAGTATGACCCATTCTCAAAATTCGCAGCCAGACCCTGAGCGTAATCCTCAACCGCGTCGATCGCTGTGGCTACGGATTCTGTTAGTCGGGGGTGGCATTGGTCTAATTGGGTTGGCTGCAGCAGGGTGGTGGGCTTGGCGCTTTATTCAACAGCAGCTTGCGCCCTTAGTTGCAGAAAATTTAAGCAAAACATTCGATCGCCCAGTCGAAGTGGGTCCAGTGGAAGCCGTTGGACTCAGTCAACTCACGTTCGGCCAGTCTGCCATACCGGCTACGCCCACCGATCCCGATCGGGCGACTCTGGAGTCGGTCAAAGTCCGGTTCAATCTGCTAGAGCTGTTGTGGGATCGAACCCTCAGCCTGGATGTTACCTTAGTTCAACCTGAGGTTTACCTTGCTCAAGACAAAAATGGCCTCTGGATTACGACAAAAATTCAGCAGTCGGATGAAGAGGAAGGTCCAATCAAGATTGAGTTGGATACCCTGCGCATTCAAGAGGGTACAGCGCAACTGGCGGCCTATGGAGGGGTTGAAACCTCAAAGCCTGTTGAACCAGATAACCAGTCCGATCGCCCACCCAATGATGAAAATGCACCAGAAACCCTGCCGCGATCGCAAGCCCCTGATTCGATCGTCGGTTTGAACGACATCAATGGCACGGTCACATTTCGCGACAACAATCAGCGCATTGCTTATGATGTCAGAGCACAACCCGACAGCGGCGGCAATGTGCAAGTTCAGGGAGTCACTAACTTAGAGGCTTCAGAAACTACGCTGCAACTCAATAGCCACGATCTGCTGGCTTCGGAACTTAATCTATTGGTGCCTTTGCCGCTGAAATTGCAGGAAGGCAAGCTGGCTAGCAATTTGAAGGTGGCCTTTCCGCCGAATAATCAACCCCTGCAATTCTATGGCTCAGCCCAACTCAAAAATGTGGTAGCGCTAGTCGATGGGGCTCCTAAGCCTGTGCAAGCAGATGGGAAACTGCAATTTCAGGGACAGCGGATCACGTTTCAGCAATTTCAGGGTCGCTATGGGGCCATCCCAGCTCGAATTAGCGGCAGTTTGGATACCCAGGCAGGTTATGACTTGCAGGTTCAAGTGCCGCGTGCCAGCGTGACCGACATTCTCAGTACGATCGACCTGAAACAATCCGATTTGCCGATCGCTGTGGATGGGGCATTCCAGGCCAAAGTGAATGTCACCGGGGGAATTAACCAACCGCTGATTAAAGGGACCGTCCAAAATCTACAGCCCGTGCAGGTCGATCGGTTGCGCTTTCGCCAAACTCAGGCTGCATTCACCGTCACACCTCAAGCGGTAGTTGTCAATCAGTTTGAAGCCTTGCCGCAGAATGGAGGTCGCATTGTTGCTAACGGGCGGGTGAAGTTTGGGAACCAGAGCGGCTTAGTCGTCGATGTACGCGCCTCAAACCTGCCAGGAGATGCGATCGCTCGCGCCTATGGAGCCAACACAACCAATTTTGCGATCGGCAATGTTGATGCAACGGCACAGGTCTTTGGTCCACTGAACAATGTGCAGACCGTTGTGCAATGGCAAGCCCCGCAAGCCACCTATCCAGGCCGAGGTCGGATTGTGTTAGCAGGGAGCAATGCCCGCTTTGAAGATACGGCTTTGTTAGTTGCGGGTGGCATTGTACGCGGCAACGGTCAGATTAACCAGGGACGCTGGCAGGCCAACCTCAACACTTCTGGCATCAAACTCAGCCAGTTCAACCCAGATTTGCGTGGACTGTTCAGCGGCGACTTCCAGCTGGCAGGTCGGCTTGACAATCTCGATCCCTCGGCAATTCAGGCTGCGGGTCAAGTGCGTTTTTCAGAAGGATTGGCCATCATTACCGATCCCCTGGAAGCCTCAGTCCGCTGGTTAGGCGATCGACTGCAGATTGTGCAAGCCACTGCTCGCAACTTTCGGGCGGATGGGTTTATCCTGGCTCAATTAACTGGTCCCGGTGCTCCGGCAGTTGGAGGCGTGGATGTCAATGTCGACCTGCGTAACTATCGCCTTGCTGATTTACCAGTTGCGGTACCTTCCCAGATCCAGTTAGCCGGGACCACTGATTTCAATGGACGCATCACAGGACCCTTAGCGGCAATCAGCGTAGCCGGTCAGCTTGGATTGAACAAGTTTGCCGTCAATTCATTTGCCTTTGAGCCTCGATTAGCTGGCAATGTGCGCTACGACCTCAATCGTGGATTGGATCTCGACCTGAGGGGTCAGCAAGACCGAATTGCGGTGGTGCTGGACGATCGCAATCGACCTCGTTCTTTCTATGTGCAGCAAGGAGAAGCAGTTGCTGAAGGGAGAGGCAATGGGGATCAGCTGGTTGCCACGCTGCGCAACTTTCCCCTGTATGCGCTCAATCTTTCTCCAGCAGCCACTGTAGGCTTTGGAGCGGTAAGTGGGCATCTGAATGGCAGAATTCAAGCTAACATTGCTGATCTGAGTAACCCTGATGTGGCTGGAACGATCGCCATCGTTGATCCAGGGTTAGGCGGACTCAATACTCGTCTTCCCAGGCCAGGGGACGAAACAACCCAGATTTGTTCTCCCACCTTTGTGCAGGCTGTTCAGTATGTCAATCCTGAATTTGTGGCCGTTCCGTCAGCCGATCGCCCCTGTCCCCGCAGTTTATTTGTGGGTCAATTCAGCTACCGAAATGGCGTTGCCAGACTGGCCGAAAATTCTCAGCTTTTGTTTGGCAGCAGTCGCTATGTGCTATCGGGCGTTTATGATCCGCAGGCTGAAACTGCATTTCAGGGCAAGGTAGTCGCTCAACCAGGCCGTATTGAAGATATTTTTGCCCTGTTGAACTGGTCGGATGTTGCGGATTTGGGGCGGATTGGGGGTCCTCTTGATATTCCAGAAACAGCGATCGCTCCCTTTGCGGTAGATGTCCAAAATAAATCGCTGCTGAATCAGTTGCGCCGCTATGCCGAAATTCGATCGCTCTATCGGCAACAGGTGATTGCAAGGCAGGATAGTTCTCTGTTTCCGACATTGGACACGTTGCAAGGAGGATTTACAGGAGAAATTGATCTAGCTTACTCCGCTCAGGCAGGCCCGACGGTCCAGTTTGACTTGGGTGGCCAAGATTGGGCCTGGGGTTCTTGTTCTACAGCCGACAATGTGCGATCTACTGCCCAAGAGACTGAAGAGACTAATTCTGCAACAACAGGCACCGATCCCAGCTCCAGTGAACCCGCCATTTCTGCTGCGGCACCCCCTGAACCATTTCTGGCTGATCAACCCCCTGAAAGCCAGCCTGAATCTGCAACGAGGCGATCAAGTGCTGCTCAAGTTGCCCAGGCAGATTTGAGTCTCGATCGGCCACCCGCAAGGTGTCAGCGGTATGACGTCGATCAGGTGATTGCCAAAGGCAGCTTTGAGGATGGCGTGTTGACGCTGCTGCCTGTCACCTTACAGGCGGGCAATTCATTGCTGACTTTTTCGGGGCAGGTCGGTGGGGCAGAGCAGTCGGGACAGCTGATTGCCCAAAATATTCCGGTGGCTGCGCTGCGTGATTTATTCCGATCGCCGATCGATATCACGGGCAACCTGAATGCGACCGCAACGTTGGGTGGCAGTGTCGATAATCCCCAGTTTGAAGGTGAAGTTAATTTAGTAGAAGGGCAGATTACGCAAGTTCGGGATGGCAACCCTGAGATTGAGACGATTCCGCCTGTGCGAGGGTTATTTGGTTACAACGATGCGCGATTGAACTTTGATACGCGCTTTGTTGCTGCTGAGCCGACTAGCAGTCCACCGGTCAGTCCGACCGAAAATCCAACTGAAAATCGGAACAGCAATCGGGTTGCTACTGCGGCAGATGACAACTTTCAGTTCACAGGCAGCATCCCCTATAAGCTACCTTTTGCGAAGGTCGAGCCGGATAACTATCAGCTCAGCCTGGATTTGAATTTATCGAACGATCGTCTTGCATTAATTAACCTGCTGACCGATCAGGTGTCTTGGGAAGGGGGTGAAGGGAATGTTCAGCTGCAGGTCAGAGGCAATTTACCGCCCGATCGACTTGATTTTCGAGCGCTATCGGCCAGCGGCACAGCTACTTTTGCTAATGCCCAAATTGGGGCAAAAGCGTTGCCAGAAGATCTGACCAATGTGAATGGCACTGTCTTATTTGAACGCGATCGGCTGCGGGTTTCGGAAACAGTCACCGGGCAGCTTGGCAATGGACAGGTGACGGTTGCGGGTGTGCTACCGCTGCAAACTCCCCTCTGGTTTGAAGACTCAGATGCCGCGAATCCATTGACGGTGAATCTGGATAATTTGACTATTGAACTCGCTGAGCTATATGACGGGGATGTTAATGGCTTTGTCCAAATTGCTGGAGCGGCTTTAGCACCGGTCATTAGGGGTGAAATTACTCTGAGCAATGGCCGGATATTGATCCCAACTCCAACTGCAGAGGTCGCTGCAACTCCCACCGCTGCGACAGCAACTCCCTTTACCCGATCCAATAACTTCTTTAGCCCCCCTGCCTATGATGGACTGCGGGTGACCCTGGGCGATCGGTTGCGGGTCACTTATGATCCAGTCCTCAGCTTTTTGGTCAGGGGTGATTTGCAGGTGAGCGGCACCCAACCCGATCCACTGCTGGATGGCACCGTTGCTCTACGAAGTGGTCAAGTTAACTTATTCACGACCCAATTTAATCTTGAAAGAGGATATAACAATCGGGCTGTCTTTGACGCTGCCCGTGGCTTGGATCCAATTCTGGATGTGCATCTGGTTACCTCAGTGCCAGAAGTGACACGGTTCCCAAATACCGCTACTGCGGTTTTCCCCTCTTCGGAAATTGTGGATACCCCTTCTGCGGGTGACTTTGGGGCGATTCAAACGGTACGTGTTCAGGCCATTGCCACTGGACCCGCCAGCCAGGTCTTCCAAAATTTAGAGTTGACCAGTAGCCCCCGTCGATCGGAAACTGAAATCCTGGCTTTGTTGGGAGGGATTGGCAATTTGCAAGGCAGTGCAACGACTGCGCTGGCCAGTCTGGCAGGTTCATCTCTATTGACCGGCCTGCAAAATCTGGTGATAGACAATTTGGGACTGACCGATTTCCGGCTCTTTCCCACAACGATTATCTCAAAAGACAATCGCACCACCAATTTGGCATTGGCTGCTGAACTTGGCTTTGACATCACGAATGATTTCTCGGTTTCAGTCTTGCAGTTGCTCACCACCCAATCTTCCCCTCAGTTCAGTTTGCGCTATCGCCTCACGGATGAGCTGCTGCTGCGTGGCTCTACCAATTTAGAAGGAGACAGTCGGGCAGTGCTGGAGTTCGAAACAAGATTCTAAACCTATGAAACAGCGGTCTCGCTATTGGCTTTTGCTTCCCTATCTCCGGCCTCATTGGCGATCGATCGCAATTGCCTTAGTTTGTACGCTCATTTTCACCGCCTGTTGGCCCCTGATGGCGCGCCTTGCTGGGAACTTGCTGTCGATTTTGGTGCAGGGCAACCTGCCAGAATTAGTGCAGCGATCGGCAGTGCTGGCAGGGGTGTTTTTAGTCCAGAAAATCGCGCAATATGGCCAGGACTCCCAGATGGCAAAAGCGGCGCTGGCGATCGTCTTGGACCTGCGGAATCGGGTTTATGCTCATTTGCAGCACCTTAGCCTCAGCTATTTTGAACGGGCAAAAACAGGCGACCTCAGCTATCGGTTAACGGAAGATATCGATCGAATTGGGGAGGTGATCAACAAGCTGTTCCACGATGCGGTGCCTTGCATTTTGCAGCTTCTCGTTGTGTTTGGCTACATGATTTACCTCAACTGGCCGCTGACCCTGGCAAGCCTGATCGTTAGCCCGCTCATGGGTATTTTAATTAGCTGGTTTGGCAACCGCATGCTGGTCTTTTCGCGCCGTAGCCAAAATTCAATTTCCGATTTGTCTTCGCTGTTGACCGAAGTCTTTAGCGGCATTCGATTGGTAAAAGCCTTTGCGGCTGAGGAGTATGAAATTGAACGATTTCGGCAAGAAGCGGAACGCAACCGCCAAGCCAAATATGCGACAGCCTGGTTAAAAGCGGTGCAGTTTCCGGTTGTGGGATTTCTCCAGCTGCTTTGCGTGCTGCTGCTGTTACTTTTGGGCGGCTGGCAAATCTCGTCCGGTCATCTCACAGGGGAACAATTTGGCAGCTATGTGGTAGCAGCGCTGATGTTGATCGATCCGATCGCCCACCTCACCGATGACTACAACGAATTCAAGCAGGGCCAAGCCTCCGTCGATCGAATTTTTGAACTGCTGGAAATCCAGCCCGGTGTAGTTGAAAGTCCAGATGTAATCGATCTGCCTCCGGTCACCGGAAAAGTGGAATATTGCAACGTTAGTTTCAGCTATCAGCCCGATCAGCCAGTCCTGCAACGGCTCAACTTAATGGCCCATCCGGGAGAAGCGATCGCCCTCGTCGGTGCCTCCGGAGCTGGAAAAACCACCCTCGTTAATCTGCTGCCTCGCTTTTATGATCCGCAGGAAGGGAAAATTTTGATTGATGGCGTTGATATTCGAGGAGTGACACTCCGGAGCCTGCGTCGTCAAATCGGCATTGTGCCCCAAGAAACGGTGTTGTTTTCGGGAACGATCGCTCAAAATATTGCCTTTGGTCAGAAAGACTTTGATTTGAACGCAGTTGAAGCAGCGGCTAAGGTTGCCAACGCCCACCAGTTCATCAGCCAATTTTCGCAGGGCTATCACACCTGGGTAGGGGAACGAGGCGTCAATCTTTCCGGAGGACAGCGCCAGCGAATTGCGATCGCCCGTGCCGTGCTGCTCAATTCCCGCATTCTCATCCTGGACGAAGCCACTTCTGCGCTTGATTCTGAATCAGAAACCCTGGTGCAAGAAGCCCTGGAACGACTGATGCAAAATCGCACCGTGTTTATTATTGCTCACCGACTCGCTACAATTCGACGGGCCGATCGCATTCTCGTGTTGGAGCAAGGACAGGTGGTTGAGTCAGGTACGCATACAGAGCTATTGGCTAAGGGCGATCGCTATGCTCGCTTTTATGCCCAGCAGTTTTCCTGAGCAAAATTTGTTCTGACCGTACAAAAATGCGAAAGAGGGTACATTCAACTTGCACCCTCTAATATTGTGTTCAATCTATATCGATATCTAAATTGCTGAACCTAGCGTTGCGGCTGACTTTGCGGCTGGCCTTGGGGCTGACTTCCCTGCCCTTGATTCTGCTGAAGCGATCGAATATAGTCACGGCTCGCCTGAGAGGGCACCAGCAAAATCCGATTGAGTTCCTCGTTATTACTGTTCTGCAGGGTTTGAATCACGCCTTCCAAATTTACCACTTGCACCTGTACCCCATTCGCTAACTCAGGCTGTACTTCCTTCAAGCGATCGAGCAACGCTTGCAACTCGGTGCGATCAAAAAACATGGGGATGACCTGCTGATTATCCTGGTTGATGGTGAGGTAGCCGCCCTGATTACCGCCCGATCGCGCGACAAACAGTGGCACGCCTTGAAACTGCTCGCTATTTTGCCCACTTTGCTGTAACAAGGTTTTGGCTGCATCGATCTGCTGTTGTTCTGGAATAAACGCAAAGCGCAACTGTTCTGTTTCAGACCGACTGCGTTGCGTCACCTCATATTCATAGATTTTAGCCAACGGGATGGGAATGACCTGGATGCCTTCTGCTGTTTGTGGATCGCGTGTCTTCAAATTATTTAAAAAGGTCTGGGCATCTTCGCGGCTCATAAATACACTTGCGATCGGATTGCGGTTTTCGCCTTCCGTTGGCACTGCCAATAATGGTGAACCTTCATTGTTAGCAAGAGTAAAAACAGGAACAGAACGGAGTCGTTCCATCACCTGTTCTTGAGTCAACGCCAACACTCGAACGCTGCTGGCCAGAAAAGTGCCCAGGACGATGCTGCTCACCAGACTGAGTTTGAGTCCCCATCGGATGACTGATTTCTGAATGCTCATAATGCTCCTGGTCATGACACTGAATGTTTTTTTGTTGCATGAGTCGTGATGTCAACTACTCACTTTCGCTGTTTCAAGCTCTAGCCATCTCAAATCTGTCAGAACGTTTGGTTCGAATCGTCTCAATTAGTGGGTTGCTTCAAAACAAAAGCCGGACCATTAAATGCTTTCTATAAGAGAAATTCTCAATGGGAGTGCGGGCATACGAGCCGCCGCAAGCGAGACAGATCGGCAAGTCAGGCGAGCGAACGCACTTTTATCGGTATTTTGTTTGCTGGAAATTGCATTTGGTGATAACACACTACATAAGCATCATTGAAAAAGCTATGTTAAGAACTAGCTGAATAGAGTTACATACTTTGATTCGATCGGCAACCGTCAGTGGTCCGCTTCTAGAGTTGCTCTAGATACATCTGTTGCAGATGGCGAATTCTGCTATCCCTAGTTAACCTGGAGAAACATTGCATTTGCCCATTCTCTGTCGGCTAATCATTTAGAAAAGCAATTGATTAAAGTCCTTAATCCTGACCTTCGATCCGGTTGGTGAGTTCCCTACGGTGTAAAGACAAATCATCAGTGAGAAGCAACATCATTGCCAGTTCCAGTTCGTTCTAGTTACCAACATCATCCGTAGCCCTGTGATGGTTGAGAAGTAGTGATAGGGCAAGCCTCCAACTGAGCCTCTCACACCACGATATGACGATGTAGAAACCTGTCAACTGATGAATATTCGCAAGAGATTTTACGCTAAGTCGAATCGGCTAACATTGCTGCTGAGCTTTACCCTGGCAGGGTGTACTTCGCCTCTATCAACCCTAAATTTTCCCCAAGTCCTCTCTAGTCCAATCTTTCCGGGTTCCCAAATTAATGCATCCAGTAATTCTGCCCAATCCCCCAGTTCTGAACAGCTCAAGTTGGGAATGTTACTGTCTTTGTCCGGTGACCTGGCCAAGCAGAGCAGCTCTATGCGAGATAGCGCCCGTTTGATGATCGAAACCGTGAATGATTGCAAGGGTGTGGTTGGCCAAGCAGTTCAGTTATTCGCTGAGGATGATCAGGGAACGGCTGGAGGTGGAAAGGTAGGGATGACTCGACTGGTTGCAGATGATCGCGTTGGTGCGGTGATTGGGGCGATCGGTAGCGAAGTCTCGAATGCAGCCGTTAACATTGCCGTCGAGCAGCAAATTGTGCAAATTTCTCCGGCAAGCGCGAATTCTATTTTCACTGAACGAGCGAAAAAAGGTGAGCTACAAGGATTCTGGTATCGGACGATGCCACCTGATATGGCTCAAGGAGAGGCAATTGCCTATCTTGCTCAACAGCGAGGCTTCAAGAAGGTCTCAATTGTGGCGATCGACAATGACTATGGCAACAGCATTACCCGTGCTTTCGAAACAAACTTTAAGCAGTTAGGTGGAACGGTGGTAGGCTCAACTATTCGCTATAGTCCTGCTGCATCTGTTGATGATGTCAACTGGATCAGTGCATTTACCTCAGAAGCGGATGCAGTGTTAATTGTGGCTGAACCCAATTTAGGCAGTGCCATGCTGAAGTCGGCAGCGGATTTGGGCTATTGGAGTGGCAATACCAAAGTGTTGCTGACAACCAGTATGAAAACAGACACGCTGGCCTCTCAGGTTGGACAATCGATCGATGGTCGCTACATTGCATCTGGGGTGATTGGCATTACGTACAAGACAACTAGCCCTGTTTTTACTCAGTTTCGAGACCTCTATAAAAAGCAATACGATCGCGAACCTAGCCTCTATGATGCCAATACCTGGGATGCCGCAGCGCTAGCAATGCTCGCCGCCGAAGCCGCAGGTCATACCACCGGAACGGCGATTAAGTCTCAAATCATGAAGGTCGCCAATCCACCTGGTATTGAAGTCAGTGACATCTGTCAAGCCCTTTCTCTGGTGCGCGATGGCAAAGACATTAACTATCAGGGTGCGAGTGGCACCGTTGACCTTACCCCCGCAGGAGATGTCGTCGCTACATACGACGTTTGGACGATCGACTACATGGGTAAAATCAAGGTGGAATCGAGTATTGAAGCGGGAAGACCGCAAAAGTGACGGATTTTCCTCAGTGAGTTGAAAAATCTGGGTTGAAAAATCAAAAGTACGTCAAGAGCATTATTTAATGAGGTCCAATTAAGGCGAGCATCAATAAAAAGCTATGGTTCGAATTGGAACCATTTAGGAATGGAGCCTTTGTTCCTTGTAGTGGAAGCTAGTTTGATCAAAATAATCAGCTAGCTTCAGCGGTGTATCTTATGAACTCAATGCCCCCTCATCAAAATCGCTCAGTTTCGATCGGCGGTCCAGTCATCGGTGGTGCGATTGTGACAGGCGATAGCAATACTGTTTCAGTCCAGTTTCAGCCAGTATCCTTACCTGAACCCCAGCAGGTAGACATCGAAGCTGAATTGGAGGCACTACGTCAGGTCTTGGTTACCCTATCATCGCCAGATCAGCGCAAGCTTGAAAATGCGCTTGAAGATGCTGAGGAAGAACTGAAGAAACCCGCTCCAGATAAAGATGAGGTTGGTCAAGCCCTCGATCGGGCGATCAGCTATGCCCAGAAGGCAACAGGATTTTCAGAAGCAATTGATCAATTACGTCCTCATGTGCAAAATGCAGCAGCTTGGCTGGGCGAAAACTGGTATAAACTTTTGCCTCTGGTTAGCTTAGGCATTTGAGGACCGCTCATTGCAAAATCAAAAATTTGGGTAGGAACTGTTCCAAGCTTGGGACCGTACACATTCTATTTGTCCGGTGTTCCATCAGGTATTTTTATGGTTAACACGCATCAAGATGACGATCGCCATATCGCGATTGGGGAAGGCGTAGCTGGTAGTACGATCGTTTCGGGAGATGGCAACAAGGTTGCGGTTCATTACAGTGAAACCAAAATCATTCAAAATCGGGATGAGGTCCAAAACCGTCCCTTAATCACCATCTCTCCTTATAAGGGCTTAAAAACTTTTGGCCCTGAAGACAAAGACCTGTTTTTTGGGCGACATCAGTTTGTCACAGATTTAATTCAACAGATTGAAAGAACAAACCTGATTCTATTGCTAGGAGCTAGTGGCAGTGGAAAATCTTCCGTGATTCGCGCAGGGTTAATTCCCCAACTTGCTCAGAAATATGGCACCCGGTTTACGCACTTTATGTTTACGCCGGACCATGATCCCTACGAATCTCTATATGGTAGCCTCTTGGGGCGATACAAGCAGGCTGAAGCCCGAATGGCCCGAGAAGCTAAAGCTGAGACGCTGACTCAAGTCGTTACCACCTTGAAAACGCCGCAGGACTTTTGGTTCATCGTTATCGATCAATTTGAAGAACTGTTTACCATTAGTGCTGAGAACAAGCGCGCTCGATTTATTGCTGGTTTAGTCAAGCTCAGCCAGCATTTAAATCAGACTCGATCGCAGTCGGTCAAACTGGTTGCAACCATGCGAGCCGATTTTCTCGATCGTCTCAGTCCGTATCCTGCCTTTGTGAAAATCACTGAGGGTCATCGCCCGCTAATTGCAGAGATGCAAACAGAGGAGCTACGTGCCGCGATTGAATTGCCGGCAGCACGGAACGGAGTCACATTTGAGAATACTTCAGTAAATCTAGTTGATGAGATTATAAAGGATGTTAAAGGCCAAGCAGGTTGTCTACCTCTTTTGCAATACACGCTGAATTTATTGTGGGAACAAGAGGTTCAGGATGGAGGGATTCACGATCGAATGCTAAATTACAGTAGCTACTGTAGCTTGGGTGGTGTGCAGGGTGCTTTGCAGCAACATGTGGATAGTATCTATCGATCGTTTTCCGTTCTAGAACAGGCGGCTGCAAAAAAGATTTTTCTCAAGATTGTTGAGATTGGCAGTCAGGAAGCAGCCGGAACAGAATGTCAGCCCGTTCGCAGACGAGCGTCTAAAGCTGAATTTACTGATGCCATTGAGACTACTGTATTGATGCGCCTGATTGATGAAAATCTGTTAGTAAGCAGCACAGTCAGCTCAAGCCCAATATTCAGTACAACTCAAGCGACGCAATCGACGATCGAAATAGCCCATGAGATTTTGCTGACCTCCTGGACAACGCTCAATGATTGGATCAAAGAAAACCGTGAAGCGATCGCCCTCCGTAACCGATTGAATGATGATGTGGCTCTTTGGCAACAAAAGAACAGAGCCGATAGCGAATTGTGGAGTAGAGCTAAGCTAGAACAAGCTCTGGAACTCCGGCGGGATTCCACCTTCAATCAGATCCTGGGAGGACTGAGTCAACCTGCCAACCAGTTTATTGACGCCAGTTTGGCAGTCCGGGAACGACAGCGTCGCCGAATTGTGATCGGCCTGTCTGGTTTTTCGGCAATTACGCTGCTATTAAGTGGCTTTGCCCTCTATCAACTCCAGCAAGCGCAACGCAAGCAGGTAGAACACCTGATTGAAACTTCAAAAAACCTGATTTCAACAGATAAAGCCGATGCAACCCTCAATGCGATCGCCGCAAAGGGGTTAAGTCGGTCATTCTTTGTCCGATTTCCTCATTATTCTGGATTGGATTCAGTCGATCATGCGATATTCAATACGCTTCAATACACTTCTGAACGCAACCGGATCTCCCTGGGCTCAAAGGTTTATGATATAGCCTTTAGTCCGGATGGCAAGCTGATTGCGAGCGGCAGTGATGATGGTAACGTTCGTCGCTGGGATGTCGTTACAAATCAACAGGTGGGTGAACCCTTACAAGGGCATACGAATCGGGTAAACTCTGTTGCGTTTAGTCCCGATGGTAAGTGGATTGTAAGTGGCAGTGCAGATGGTACGCTTCGGCGTTGGGATGCTGTAACAGGTCAGGTAATCGGTGAACCCCTGAAGGGCCATACTGGTTGGGTTAATTCGGTTGTCTTTAGTCCAGATGGCAGGCTAATTGCGAGTGGTGGTGGAGATGGCACTGTTCGACTTTGGGATGCTGCAACAGGTCAAGCGATCGGTGAGCCCTTGCAAGGCCATACCAATTGGGTTTATTCGGTTGCGTTTAGTCCCGATGGCAAGCTGATTGCCAGCGGAAGTGGGGATGGCACTGTTCGGCTTTGGGATGCTGCAACAGGTCAAGCGATCGGTGAACCCTTGCAAGGTCACACCAATACAGCGATATCTGTGGCCTTTAGTCCAGATGGCAAACTGATTGCCAGTGGCAGTTTAGATGAAACCATCCGTTTCTGGGACACTACCCCAGGTCAATCGATCGGTGAGCCTTTACAGGGTTATACCAATGTACAGGTTGCTTCTGTGGCCTTTAGCCCAGATGGTAAGCAGATTGTCAGTGGGGGTGATGATAATGCAATTCGCCGTTGGGATGTTATGTTAGGTCAATCGATCGGTGAACCTCTGCAAGGTCACACCGGTTGGGTTAACTCGGTTGTCTTTAGTCCAGATGGCAAGCTAATTGCGAGTGGCAGTAGAGATGGTACGATCCGCCGTTGGGATGCAATCACGGGTCAAGCGATCGACGAACCCTTACAAGGGCATACTAATTGGGTTAACTCGGTTGCCTTCAGCCCAGACAGCAAGCTGATTGTGAGTGGTAGTGGAGATGGCACGATCCGCCGCTGGGATGTCGCCACAGGTCAAGCGATCGGCGAACCCTTACAAGGCCACACCAATTGGGTTAGCTCGGTTGTTTTGAGTCCAGATGGCCATCTGATTGCGAGCGGCAGTGGAGATGGCACGATCCGCCGTTGGGATGCCATCACGGGTCAAGCGATTGACGAACCCTTACAAGGGCATACTAATACAGTGAACTCGATTGCCTTCAGTCGAGACAGCAGGCTGATGGTGAGCGGTAGTTCAGATGGCACGATCCGCCGCTGGGATGCCAGCACAGGTCAAGCGATTGGCGAACCCTTACAAGGGCATATCAATTGGGTTAACTCAGTTGCAGTTAGCTCAGATGGCCATCTGATTGCCAGTGGCAGTAGTGATAGTAGCTTGCGATTGTGGAATGCGGCTACCGGTCAGCCAATTGGGGCTCCTTTGTGGCATTGGGATGCGGTTTATTCTGTGGCTTTCAGCCCAGATGGCAAGGCAGTTGCTAGCGGCAGCTCAGACTACACGGTGCGCCTATGGTCCATCTTTCAAGAGAGCTGGCTGCAAACCGCTTGTGAAAAACTGCAATATCACTCCCTGTTGCTCCAACCCACAACTGATGTTGCCAAAGAAGCTAAGCGAACTTGCGATCGCTCTGTTTACAGCACTCCTGCCTACAAATTGGAAAAGGAAGTGAGTTAGCCAAGGCAGGAGAGATTGACCAAGCTGTTCGTCTCTATCAAGATGCAGACAAGAAGATAGGTATCCCAGCTAAGCAATGGAATCATCTTTGTTGGTTTGGTAGTTTATATGGGCAGGCGACAAGTGTATTATTTGCGTGCGATCGAGCAATCTCTGCTGATAAATCCAACATATGGTTTTACAACAGTAGAGGAATTGCCAGGGCTGCAAAAGGCGATAGCCAAGGAGCAATAGAGGATTTCAGCGTCTTCTTAAGTTCATCAGATCTGCGTCCGGAGCAGAAGAGTCAGCAACAACAGTGGGTAAGCGCATTACGAGTAGGGCATAATCCTTTTACCGATGCAGTCCTCAAAAGCTTGCTTTTATTGTAGCTTTCGCTAAAAACAAATCGGGATGACAGGATTTGAACCTGCGACATCCTGCTCCCAAAGCAGGTAACAAGACACCTGAAAGCCTTGATTTACAAGGGTTTGAATTCAGGGCCTTTAATTTACCACATCGTTTACCGCATTTACCAAAGTTAACGACCGAGATTCTGCTTCATTGTAACCCTTCTCCTGCCTGGATTGCACCTGTTTTGATAAATAATTTGGAGCCCTTGGATCCTTTTTATTTTTGAGAAGATTAAAGACCGTTCTGGTCTTTGTCGTCTACCTTGCCTCGATAAAAAGAAACCCACGCTTTAGACCCCTCTCGATTCTTCCAGGTCCAAAGTGTCGGGACATAGTTGGCCCAATTTGCAGAATTATCAAAGAAATGGGTTTAAAACCTCGTCCTTCTAGGACGGCTTTAGTTGGTTTTGAATATATTGCTTAAGGACTTCAAGAGGTGCGCCACCAACACTGGAAACAAAATAGGAAGGACTCCACAGAGTCTCTTTGCCATAAGGTTTTTGGAATCCAGATTGACCGTAGCGACGACTAGAAACACCCTTGAGCGCATTTACCATCTGCATTTACCATCTGAGAGATGGAGAGTTTTGGCGGAAATGCAATAAGCGCGTGAACGTGGTCAGATTCGCCATTAAATTCAAGAATTTGAAAATCCATTCCTCGACTTTATCGGGGAGTATTCGGCTTGAAGGTTTCCCACTGGCAAATGCTGCTTGAGGTGGCGCTTCGTTACGCAGGGGGGGTTTAGGCGAATACGCTCGGTTTTGTTGCGCCTTCAACCGATGAGTGCGGCACTATTCATGCTAGGCTTAATCACTCTCTCCATTAGCGGTAAAACCTACCTGAAAGAAGTATTCAAGAACATCAGGATTGATATCAAATCGGTCTAAAAAGTCTAGCTGTCCTGAAAAAGGTTTACGGTTGCGCTCTTGTACAATTAATTCGGCAATGCTATCGGCGCTTGGCGGATCGTAATCCCGTATTGCGTCAGCGATCGTTTTTTGGCTTGCAGTGTTAAGTTCGGGCATATAATTTAGACCTTTACTGATTTTATTGGCAAGTTTTCGAGCCTATTGTACAAGAATCTAGTTGTAGCGGCATCGTTGATCCCTAGCAAAATGTAATATGTGGAGGCTTCATCGACGCAACACTGATCTCGCGCTCTTGCAGCAGCCAGATTGAGGATCGCATTCCTCATTTATAGGTCATCCCCCCCCTTCAATATGGTGGTACTCCTGTCTGGTTACTACATTCTTAAAAACGGTATTACACGCCGTAAGGGGCAGGGGAGATATTATCAAAGTCAAGGTTCTTTCATGTTGTCTAGGAAGATTTAGTAGAAGCCTTGATAGAGAAATATTCCCACCCTTTCAGGGCCTCTCTTTATGGCATAATTTAGTGAAATCCTTTTAAAGAAGAAAATGACTAATAGCTTTTTCTTTATTAGCAGAAAAAGCAGGTGGTTTACCTATCTAGAAATAAAAAAGTCTTGAAACTATAAATTTTTCCAAGACTTTTTTATTTCTAGATAAACATTCTTTATCAAATTAGGCGAGATCGCATTTGCTGATCTACATACCAGATTCTACAGGTCGGGCAGAAGTCAGCGTCTAGTCCTGGATACTTAGAGTGGGAGCAAGGAGTTAGGACCTGATAACCTAAGTGATTGATCGAAATGAGTTCCTGTACAGGCCGCCGGATCGGAACTTCTTTAATTGCTCTTCAAGATGGCTCTCGTTCCCTTGGGATGCTGGATTGTTACTGGATGCCATAATAGGAAACCCTCCTTTAAAGGCTTCCTATTATACAATGCTTATAGTTCAGATGTACTTTCGGCGGAAGTGGGCTGATTGAGCCCATTTTTGAGGTCCGAAATTTCTTGCTTGACACTCGCAAGTTGTTGCTTAAGTTCTAGAAGGTGCATCAGCAATTCTTCTTGAATCGCCGCTGAGGCAGGTTTTTTAAAAGTGATAGCTCCGTCTGGAGTGTAGGCAGCGTCTGCTGGAAGTCCAAAATTATTCATTTTTAGTAAACAATAGTTGCAAGTCTTTGTATAAAAGGAACTGTATTTAAATCTTTAGTATCGAAGTCTACTCTGATCGTTAATTTTTTCCGAAGTATGATACTATTATTTCCGTTTAAATCAGAAATTTCAACGGTAGAACCTAGGACACCTTTGTAAGTTCCTGCGTACATCGGGATGTTTCCATCTACTAAGGTATCTTCATCCCTTACGTCTCCTTGTAAAGTAAGGGCTTCCCAGGTTTCCCCTTCATTAGAACTGATGAAGACTGAAATAGAAGTTCCGATCGGTTGATAGTACTTTAAAGAAACTTCTACGGTTGAGTAGGAATAATCAAATTCAACTGTTTTACTAATCCAGGTAGAGCTAGAAAGATTAGTTTCTAAAGTAAAGAAAGTCTGAGTCAAATCGACAATTGGACTAATCGAAGAAGATCCCTGGAGGACCATCTTCATGTCTAGTACTTTGGTTCCAGTTGGAAGAGGAATTCCATTTTTAAATAGGATCCAATCTCCTGCAGTTTTATAAAATAGTTGGAACGAAGTTGATTGCGGGAGCTGTACGGAAGTACCAAACTCGACGTTATGAAAATCTTCTAATCCTTCTATTTGAAAAGTAACTTCTGATTTGATCGCGCCAGGGACGCCTTGGATTAATTCAAAGGTTAAATCGGATGAGGGAATCGTTTCCCAGATCTGACCTTTTTTGGTAACTAACTCACCCCCTACTAGAGGCTGAATACTGGAGACTTCTGAGTTCGCTAAATTGGGTTGGCCTACTTCTGCGATGAATAATTCAGCTCCAGGAACTAAAGGAGAAATCGTTAGGGCATACTGCCCGACGGTATCAATCGCAACAGGTCGATCGAAAGTAATTTCCGTCAGCTTAGAACCATCGGCGCTAGTCTCAATATTGGAAGAAAGGATGTAGCCCATTCCGATTACTTCTTCAGTGGGGACATTAAATTTCGTCTTTGTAATTGAAACGTAGGCTGCGGATACTTGAGTTAGCGCTGGTGCTTTTCTAAAAGCAACTTTAACTCCGGTAAGAATTAAAGGAGCTGAAACTTGAAAGGTCTGACCGATCGAAGAGACTGAAGACTGAAAAGAGACCTGACTATTAATTAGCTGGGTTGAATCCACATTGCTAAAAATAGCACTGGCCGTTGCTCTACCATTTGACAATGAAACAGCGTAAGCTTTGTGCTCCAAGTTGGATGGAACCTTGAACTTAATCAGAACCGTTCCGTCGATCTGCGCTTTGATACTTCCGTATTCAGAACCTACGGTAGTGCCATCTAGTAATTCAAATTCAGTGATCTGTACGTTGCCGAAAGTCAGGATTAAGTTGTCTTCTAAGGGCTTAAAGCCATAGCATTCTAAGGTGACCTCTACGCTTTTTAAAGTGAGGTTGATTTTTAGTGAGCTATTATTTGCGTCTGCAAAATTTGCAAGAGCTGGAATCTTATTGAAAGAAATAATTCCAAATTCTCTCGTGCTACTTTCAGGCACTCCACCTGGAGGAGTCAAAATCATTGCAGCTCTAGTACTTTCCTGAGTCCCCAGAGTCACCCATTGGGTAGCTCTTTTTTGAGAGATTAGATTTCTTTTAGAAAGAGAGGACGTTAGGTAAAGAGGGTTGCCGTCTTTATAGACGATCGAAGTATTAGAGGAGGAAGTGACCAAAGCATTTGAAAAATTAATAGTAGAGCTTTTAAATCCGCTTCTTAAACTTAGTTGTCTTGGGGTGATGGCGGCTGTGTAGAGTTGGCTGGTAAAGTCGCTTCTACTTAAGTCAGCAAAAACTTCGGTAAAAATTCCAGATAGATTTAGATTTTCATCTCTTCCTCTATCGATCATCTGCCGATCCAGGAGAATCTGTAATAACTTCGTTTCAGAAGCTTCATTCACTTCCCCCAAGAGAAGAAGATCTGAATTTAAAATGGCTCGGTTCTTAGAGTTGACCGCATGATATTTTTTTCTTAAAAGATCGATCTCGACAGTACCCAGTAGAAAAGTTCCAGAAGGAATGTTGTTACCTGCCTTTTCAGTGGCAAGCATTTCTACTTCTCCCTTTGCGGTGAGGTAGATAATATATCGGGTATTGGGATCGGTATTACTCCGAATCTTGGGAAGCTCTAAATAAGCTGTGTAATTTTTTTCTACTTTGTAGCCTTTTAAATAGACCACGCCTGGGGAGATTGCCACATAAGTTCCGGCGCTGATGGATAGCTCAAATCCTTTTGCAATAAAATCTCCGGATTCTTCGTACCAACGCTGAGCAAGATACTCTCTGATGGCTGGAGCTAAAAACTCTTTAGAAACATTTCGACTGTAACCATTATTTTCGTAGTAAAAAACGAGGGGCGTTGTGTCGATTCCCTGGCCGTGAACAATTGCGATTGGGTAGGAATCTTCGTTTTGAGTAATTCTATAAGATAAAACGAGTCTGTCAGATCCTTCATCTCCGGAGAACCAACCTCCGGCAATTGGATCATTGAGCGAAGAATCTGCTTCACCTTCTAGAACGGTAAATTCAGGAACGATGCCAATAAAAGTTCGCTCAGTCGGGGAAACTTCTAAAAGGGTTTCGACCGTATCGATAAAGTAAGCTCCGACCGGAGTCTCTATATAAACCTGGCCTGCAGTCACCTTAACTTGATGAGTAGTAGGTCCCATTCTGATCGGAGTTACACTGATTGCCTTGGTGATCGAATACTTCGAGTATAGATAAGTAAAGTTTCCGGCCTGCTGGTAATTGATTAACGATTGTAGTTCATGTAGTTCAGCTACTTGGCTTTTTCTATCCGATCTAAATAGTATTCTCTGCCAATTTTTTTTTGGATTGAATCTATTGTTATAGTCTTGTATTTGCATTTTGATTACCAAACATAGCTAATTACATTTCTTACTAAAGCGTGAGTGGCGGTATCTGTGGTAGTCATTTCTACTTTGTATCTGAATTTAGTTCGTAGAACATTTAGATATGCGATCGAACTAAGGGGAGTGGCATTGGTATATTTGGCTTCCATTAGACGAAGACCTTCATCAATATACTTAACGCTGCCTGCTTCAGTTGTTAGCTCTATCCATTCATCTCCCTGTCCCGGAAGACCCTCGTTAGAACTAATAAAGACTCTGATCGACTGATTTGCGGTCGGTTTAATATATTGAATTACCACTGCAGCATGGGTGTAAGCTTCAGGATATTTAACTTGATTAGAAACAATGACTCCTGCAGTACTTCCCGCATAGAGTGACATGCTGCTTCCTTCTAACCAAAGAACGGGTGAGATGTTGGCAGAATTGCTGATTAATCTAGCTCGAACTTCGACGTGATTTGTTTTTACACCCAAGCAAACTAAATTGTTTGGCTGAAACTCTTTCCAATTTGTAGAAGAGATTGAAGTCCGATACTCATAGACGATCGAAGTGTTGCTTGGAATAATATCTCTCGTGTTTAAGCAGAAGAAAGAGACGTTGGTCAGGTTATCATAAATCCCAAACTTTCCGAGCTCTACGACCTGTTCATTGGTAGAGAAGTTTGCACAAAGAATTTCATAGGTAAGATCTTCGTAATTAAAAGTATTTAGAGATCTACCATCTTCCGTAGTGTAAAGGGTGCCCTTCAAGTAAAGCTGGTCTCCGATCAGACCCTTTGTAATGACATCGGGATTTCCAATCTCTGCCGTGAAAATTTCGTACCCTTCTTGAGACGCTTCCAGCGTAATACAGTAGCTTGTTTTTGGATGAATTAGAACGGGTCTGTTTAAAGTAAAGGTGGTCCAACTACTTCCCGTGTTTGATGGAAGTAAGGTCGTTGATTCACCTTCAGCGTAATCTAACTTTGAAGGACCCAGATCATTGGCATCTCGAATGTGCAGCTTCAGTTTACCGGTGGCTCCGATCGATCTAAGCTTCAAATTAATTTGAGTGATGTAGTAGTAATCTGGTAATTCAAAAGTCTGGTTGATCGCATCATGCAGGACGGGGTATTTCTGAGACTGGGTTAACTCTTTGACCTGAACATCTGGAATAACACCAGGAGCAGTTAGTGAGTCTGCCGCTACGATCGTCGGTTCATCCGTAATATCTGGATATTGAATTGGTAAGAAATTATTTGCTCTCGATCTGGGAGCCAGGGCATCCCAATTGGTGATCGTAGATAGAACAACCTGAGTCAGCAGATTATTATAAATTGCTAATCGAGTCTTGCAATACCCTTCTGGAGAAACGAGTTCTACAATATGAACCCCGCAAGAAAGACCTGTAGGCAGATTAAATTTAACTCTGATCGTTCCATCGGGTCTCGCTTTAATGGTGCCAGGGGCTTTAGGTCCCGACATTGGAGTACCCGCTAGCAAGGTGTAACCTGTTACTTCTTTGCCAGCAATATAGAGTCGATAACCTTCAGAACTTGGGACCAGCCTTTCTGCTTTGATTTCAACTGAGGTCGTTTTAGAAGTGACTTGCTGAGTGATATAACCCAAGAAACTATTGGTTTCCTGGCTAATCGAAGAAAGCGGATTACCACTGACAAAAGATTCACTCACTTTCTCTGCTGCCGCTTTAAACAGAATCTTATTTGTGTCTGATATCTGTTGAAGAATGAGCGGCTTATTTTCTGAGGTCCGACTTAGGAAGCTCGTTGTCTGGGCGATCCAGTCGCACGGAGTAATCTGCTTGAATCCTTCATTTAAAAAGAGTACAGAAGGGGTGATATACATTGCGCCCTTCTGGTAATCGCAGTAGGCAGCGGATCGACTCTTCTAGATTTCGTTAGTCTAGACTGAGACAGGACCTTTCTATTGCTGTAGGGAAGGGTTACAAAGCTATCTCTTCCCAAGATGTTCTTACTAAGAGAGCCGCCAGAAGTGTACTTGATCGGCACATCTTTATGGACATATCCTCCGGTGGCCGCTTGAATTGAAGGTGAGATAGTTCCCGTAAACTGAGGATTCGATACAGCAAGCCGACTCAAATCTTGAAGAGTATTGGTATAGACGCCAATTGGATTGGTTCCCAGTTGACTAACGGCTTTGTTATACCCGGTGACATCTAGCTGCAGCGTCTCTAGATTGCGGCTGTTTCTTCTAACTCTTTCTGCCAGTTCATTGATCTCTGAAAAGTTTAAAACCTTAGTATCCGTTTCAATCACTTCTACTCCATTGGCAAATAATTTAATCGTTGCTAAGGGGAGAAGAGTGTTGGCTGCTGCAGGAGGTAGGGGATTAGAGCCTGAATCGGAAAGGATGTAACCAATGTTTCCATCTCGATCCAGGGTGATTACTCCAGCCTTGGCTAAATAGTAGGAGTAGTCCACATAAAAATTACGGTTGGATGCCGGGGTGTCTCCAATAAAGGTAATTGAGTCGGTGTCTCGGTTGAGGACGAAGTCTTTATCAATCGAAAGCGGGCGAGTATAGGCAAACGACACATAGTAGGTCGTACCAGGGGCAGGCTGATGACTGGCATTCTTCCAGTGAATCTCAGACTGCTTGATTAATTCGTAGTCCGTGTCATCGTAAACGGTAGATCCTTGAGAAACTTTCGTAATTACGAAAATGCTGTCATCTCCCAACTTATCGGAAGTGCCGGGTGTTGCGCCCCGGACTAAGGGCTTCATGTTCTCTTCGACTTCAGCAGTCAGGCTGATAATATCGTCTACCGGTCTGAAGCCTAATTGAAAAGAGTTGGATCGGCCTGCGCCTGATAAAGAGGCAAAGTTCACATCGACCAGTAGCTTGATAGAGTTTCCGATGACCACCAGGCTTGCATCTCTAGATTTAATATCGATTTGAATGCCAATCTGATTGGCTGAATCTGAAATGCTGGTGGATTCAAACTTCAAGGAATCATTCGAATTTCGGCTAATGATCAGGTTGTTCTTTAACAGCGTTCTTAGCTTGGGAGCGGTTAATGCCAGTGAAGCCGAAGAGAAGGTAATTCCAGACTCTACGGCTTGGTTCTCTGTTTTATTGAATTCTCCAGCAAGTTTGTCGATCAAGCTCTCTAACGAGGTAGCTGAATATCCTTGAATATTGACAGTGACTTTTACATTGACGAATTGCTGATTGTAATACAGATTCGTAAAGTTAAAAGTGAGAAGCGTTCGATCGTCTTTAATATCCTGGTAAACGATTCCACTGCCTAGCGAGAAGGTTCTAAGTGAGGTGGCGTTTCTACCCGCGTAAGTAAAGACTGCAGAATCAACCTTTGTCGTATCTAAGTTCTTTGGAATTGTTACCGTGGCTGGCGTGCTGAGATTAACTCTGTAGCCTTCAACGTAGGCAACACCGGGAGAGATAGAGAATAAAGCTTTATCCACCAGGAGAGATTGAGCGGCGGTTAAATTAGCGGTGCCTTTTTGGTAGGTTGTTTGAGTTGTGACGACTAATCTTGCTAATTGATTGTAGTAATCTTCTGCTTCGCTCACTCGCTGCTGTAGGTCTGCTGCAATGACTAGGTTTTGTGCAGTGGGTGAGAGACGGGCGGCTGCTTCTGCCGTAGCTAACTGCTGCTTTAAGTTTTCTAGAGTCGCTTCTGCCTGGGATGCATCCGAAAGAGCTTGTTGCGATCTCTGCTTAGAGTCATTGACTGAGTTTTGAAGCGCATTATATTTAGCTTTGTCTGCGACTGCCCTTTCTCCCGCTGGAAGACTGGAGACTCCTAACCCTTGAACCGCAAAGTTTCCTGATCTTTCAAAGGTATACTCCGCTAGAATCTTTTCGATATTTTTAAAGGGATTCAGCTCTTTTTGAATAATGCCACCGTCAATCACTCTACCGATCGTAAAGGCGTTGGCATTGTTCAGGGTTAAAGAGGAATTCCATACCAGTCTAGAAGCTCCTTCCATTCCATAGAGGGCTCCCCCTTTAACGGGATCCCTAAGAGAAGGGTCTTCTACTTCAGTTACGACCTTTTCTTCTAGAAGAACTCCAATATTGTATTCCCCGATCATCGGAACTTGAAGACTGGACGCTTCAATCTCTACGACGACTCCTTCAACATAAAGTTGGCCGGAGCTAACTCCAACAAGTAGGTTTGTTTCTGAAGCAGATACTAGGCTTAACCTTAATCCCGATAGGATCGAGCCTGAAGTAAACAGGGTGTTTAATCCTTGCGTCAGGTTGTCATGCAAGATAGACTGCATTTCAATTAATTCTGCAGTCTGAATCGGTTTCCCATGTTCTGGTAGAACTCTTACCCAGCCTTTACTGCGAGCGTATCTGTCCGGGTAACTAGGATCGGTTGAATATTGGAAGAGGCTCATAAGCTGATAATGATTTCAAATTCTGAAACTTTATTAGGTTGTTTATAAATCGGAGTGTTGTAGCTGGCCCAATATAGAACTCCGGGATCTTTAACGTCGTAAGCTCGGTAAGCAATTTCATCTTGAGGGGCAGACTCGTTTAGAGTGAGTCCTTTAAATAAACCGACTGATCGAAAGCTAGGTTCGATAAACTCCACTGCTTGAAGTTCAGCTTTTAAGTAAATATGTCTGGGTTTGAGAATATAGAAAAGTTCTACAGGGTTTGTTTCTATATCAACTGCCGTCCATTTTTTTCCATTGGCTTCTACTTCGGAACAGTTATTAAAAGGCATCTCTCCACAGCCGCTAGGTACGACTGGCATTGCTTTGATTGCCTTCTTATAGATGAAGGGATTGGGGATGGTTTTATCTTCTTCTTTTGGTTCTGGCGGATTGATGTCTGAGATCCCCGCGCCCCATTCATTCGTCCATGGCGTCGATTGTCCAAAGGCAAAGAAGATATTACTCTCTTGTATAAACCTGAGTAGTCTATCTACTTTTCCAGTGCTAGTAATAACCTTATTAAATATCATCGATCTAAAATATCCTGAATTATTTCTTGAGCAGTTATTCCAGCAGATATTAATGAGGCTTGTCTGGGTCCATCGTAAGTAGTAGCCAAAAGCCCTGTAAAATAAACGTTAGTTTCTGGAATCTTAAAACCTTTATCTAACAAAGGAAAGTTAGGAATATAGGGATTGGTTTGTATTTCCCGATCAAAAGGAACCAAATTGATATCTGGGATATTTCCACTCAATATCACAATATGATCTAATTGCTTAAATATATCTTCAAGATTATTGCTTGATGTAGGAAATATTTGAGTAAATTTTCCCGCTACTTCTTTAAGCTTTTCTGCGATGTAAGGAGTGATAGTTGGCTGCCATTGCTTGACTTTATTGAGATAATTAATCTGATCGTCAGAGTTCTTTAAAGTCCGGTAGTAGGGACCTAATGCAGTTAGGCTTTTCCATTCAGAATAAGGAGGGGCGGGATACTGATGCACTCTAGTCTCATGGTTGACGCACCAGTAAACCGTATTTAGATGAGAGGCTAGTAGGTATACCACTTCTGCTGCCCCCTGCCCACTACCAACTACCGCAATTTTCTGATTAACCGGAAGATTTTCGATTAATGCCGGTAAGGGGATTATCTTATCTCTTAGTACAGTTTCGGCAATCCAGGTCGGCATTTTCTCTAGAGTAGAAGTGTAGCCGGTGGCGATGATTACCTTATCTGCTGCGATCTCTTGCGTTTCGGTTACGACGGAAGATTCTTTTATTGAGATGACTTTTTCTTGAATAAAGTTAGATCCTGCTGATACGTACTCCCAAGTATGTTGAAGATACTCACAAAACTGTCTTCTTGATACCGGAATTTCACACTGTTCAACTTCTCTTTGACTATTAGTGTAGGGGATGTCTTTCCCTAAAAAAGAAGTCAATGAAAAGTTCTGCAATTCTTTCCGAAAGGTGACGAGATCAAAGGTCACCGGGCTGCGCATTTGAATGTCAGGAATTATATTAGGAGCTTGCCAAGTGTGGATGGGAGCTGGATCTATAATTGTAGGGCGAGCCCCTTGCCTCACAAGATCTAAAGCGATTGCAAGAGATCTAGGTCCTGCTCCTACAATAACGATATTCATATAAAAATCTGCTAGCTGAGTGTTAACTATAACTAGCAGATTTCTGTAGATGAATATTGGGCTAATGCTAGTAACCCTTTACCACTAGTGCTGTCGTGGCTAAGTAAGAAGTTTTACTATAAATTCTTACATATCTACACCAAGCACCTACGCTATACCAGTCTAAAACTGGATTGGAATCTACTTGAAGATTTACATTATTAACCGTGTTCCAGTAAAAATTATCGGTACTTACTTGAATAATCTTACCGGTTAAGTAGGCTGCTACTCCGCCAAAACCTCCACTTAAGTTTCCAGGAGCTATTGCAATTGAGTTAACGTATCTTAAGGTCTGATTCCCATCATATAAATCTGCCATGATCCACTGATCAGAGGCTGTAGTAGTACCCCCTCCAGTAGTTGATAGTCCGTCAGTTAAGTTAGTATAAGAGGCTGTACAGGCTGCAGATCCATTATAAATAGAGCTTTGAGATGCAGTAAAGGGCAAACTAATAATGCTAGGGAGAGTAGTGCCTGCGTTACTGTTTTGATTATACCCTTGGATATGGAGTTCTGATATGGCGATATAGGTAGCTAGAGGTTGATAGATTCTAATGTACCTTCCCCAGGCTCCGACACTAAAACCAAATAAGGAAGAAGTTCCAATACCATCTGTAACTCCGTTTATAACTGTAGAATTTCTCCAAGTTACTGCATCATCACTTATTTGGATAGTTAATCCATTAATATACTGACTAACCTGAGTACCTCCAGAGCCCCCTGAGGTTCCTCCAGGATTACCTCCTCCAATAATAACGGTACCAATATAAGAGAAAACTCCTAGATCAGCCTGAAAGTATGAAATGGTATTGGATGCCCCTATAGAAACGGCTCCTGTATTAGCCTGCGAATCTGTTAAATTTTCAACAGTTCCTGCAATAACAACAGTGTTGGATTGAGAAAATACATAAGGTAAATTTACGATATTTGGAATGGCTGGACCACCTGGATCGGGTTCTCCACCATATCCAGCCATTGCATCTGTAATTGCATCATGAACAAAGGCAGTCGTAGCAATTCTAGTACTGTCGTCTTCGACTGGAGGAGTGGTTGAATTGGGAGTTCCAGTTAAAGTAGGGGAATCATTCGGAGCTCTATCACTCACTTCTCCTTGAACAAATTCGGTCGTAGCAATCTTAGTGCTATTATCGTCTGCTGGTGGAGTGGGGGCGGTTGGAACTCCAGTAAAGTTAGGAGAGTTAATTGGAGCGAATTCGTCCATTACATCCTGCACATAGGCAGTTGTAGCAACTCTCGTACTGTCATCATCAACAGCAGGAGTAGGAGCGTTAGGAGTTCCTGTAAACGTAGGAGAGTTAATTGGGGCCTTGCCCATTAATCCCGGCACTGTCGGACTCTCCGGAGTTCCTCCTAAGTCTCCAGTTAATTTGATTGTTCCAAGCTTTGTACTGGATGCCTTTAATAGAAGTTCTTCTACAGTTGCTTGTGAAGTAATTAAAGTTCCGCCTATATCTACTACTATAGGTACGACAGAATCTCTTGTAATATCTATAGAACTGGCATCAGGTAGTTCTGAAATCTTACGATCTGGCATATTTAATTTTTAGTACTAATTCTTAGTAAGTCTTATCAAGAATCAGTACGGGGTATGTAGGCTACTTCTAGCCGTCGTTGACGAGCCTACTGCTCTCTTCTGAAAGAACTAACGCACCGTCTTCTTGGAGAATATAATTTGTTGAAGAATCATTGGCAGTAGTGTTAACGCAAGAGAAGTTTCCTAACGACATTTCTTCTTCAAATTGAATGCGCTCTACATAGAACACTTTGATGCCTGCAGCTTTTTCTTTTTCTATTACGTCTATTAAAGTCTTCACTATAGGCTGAGGAATTTCAACTTCTATTACAGCGGCTGAGTTTCGATTGCCATGGTAGAATCCTTTCCCTAACTCAGAAGTCATGTCTACCTTTAAGAAGGTATTGGTTGTTTGAATATTTTTATAGAGATCTCTAATAATGCTAGTGACTTCAAATTCTAGTAGCTTCGATCGGAGTCCTCTTTCGGTGATTCCCTTTTCTTGAGTCGTCAAATAACTTCCCACTCTTTCTCGAAACTCTCTCAATCCTTCTTTTCTAAATCGGGTATAGCCAAAGTCTTGAGCATATCTATCCAAGGAGGCCGATCTGGCTTTTGAAAGAAAGGTCCCGTCTTGAGATCTGTTTAAGAATGAGAGTGAAGCAGCCAAGCTTCTTGTGAAAGCTTTTAATAACTTTCCGAGGTTTCCATGATAGGAAAGCGCCTGCTGACTGACCCAGCTATATTCGAGAGGCCACATGCTTCTTAGTCGATCGAACAGGAAGTTACTATGGAATAGATGCTGCTCAAACTCCTTAATGGGGAGTTCTATAATAATTCTCTCTAAATAATTGGCTTCGCTGTCGAGACAGGATGCACTAGTCAGCAAGGTGGTAATGCTTTCCGTGAAGGGTTCTGCTATAGGGAGCTGCTGCTTCGTTTCTAGATGATTTAGCGCAAAGTACTCAAGGATAGAAGTTATCCAGAAATTAGTATTGGATGCTTCTAACGGAGATAGTCCTCCGACGGTTATTAAAGAGTACTCGTCTGGAAATCTCTCTAATCCTTGTTTGGTTAAAGGCTTTACTACTTCATATCGATAGTCACCGTTGCTATCCAAGATGAGATCTTCGTTCTCATCTCTTAGGTAAAGTTCGATATCCTTTCCATACCTTTCCCTGAGAAGACCTTCCATCTTATTGAGATGGGTTTCAGCCAAGTCTACTCTTCTGAATGCTGAAGTAAAAATGCCTCCATAGATTAGGGTGTCTACTGTTTCAGTTAAATTAGATAGACTGTGATAGAAGTTTTGACTCTTGTATGAGAAGAGATGATCAAAGATTCCTTCGTAGACATCTGCCGCTGCTTGGAGATATTTTAGGTCTTCCTGGATGTCGTATAGCTTAAGGCAGGAAATAGCGACCATTACTGCCGTTGAGAATTCATACTCTAGAATTTCGGTGGATTCGTTAAGGGTGTCAGCGTGAGTCCATCCAAAACTTGGTAAGCCTGTTTTGTGGTTAATCTGATTTAAGAGATAGATTCCCAGGGTTTCTAGAAGGTAGTTGTATTTGTCTTCTTTCCAGTAGTAGGAATAGAGGGAAAGAGCATAAACTACCCAGGCAATTGCTCTGGTTTGCACTTCTCTAGAGACCAGCGTAAGGTCAGATCTAACTTCAAAACATCCTTCTGTAAAGCAGCCCTCTTCAAATAATCTGACAATGCGATTGTTGTAGTGATGATCGGCCAAAGGACCATAAAGCTGAGAAGGTTCAGAATAGGTTGCAACAAACCTAGGAATAGAGCCATATCGTTTAGTCACTGAGAGGGTATCCACCAGGCGAGATAATCGACTCAGGTTCTGCTCTACGATTTGAACCAGATCAACATCTGAGTCCCCTTTTAAGTAGTAGACTTTTCTTCCTTTTTTGTCATGCCGGTAGTTGGACAGCAGTAAAGAAGAGAGGCTCATTGCAATCTCTTCGATATCGGTGGCTTGATCTATTGCAGAATAGTTAAGTGCGTAACCTGGTTTAACTCTGGTTAGTCGATCTGGAATGAGGTAGGGGCCGAAGTAGTGAGCCACCGTTTCTACGGTAGTTGCAGTCACTCTTTTCAATACTGCAACCTTTAAACCTACTGGAATTTCGACTCTCGTTTCAAACTTTCCAAAGACTGAGATTGGGACAAAAAAGTCTTTGATCGCAAATTCTCCTGTAGGTTGACACACGGTTCCCACATCCACATACCAGATAGCCCCCTGTGCATCAGTGGTGCCTCCGACCCAGTATTGAGTTTCTCCATCCACTTCTCTAGAGATCTGGGTAGGAACTGCGGTCGTCCAAATTCCGCCGCCCTCAAAGCAGCCTACTTCAAAACAGTCATTACTAAAGACAGAATGGGAGTCCAGGTTTACCCCAGTGACTTCTCCTTCCACATATCCTGAGTAGCCATAAGAATCTCCTGAGATTAATCGCAGGATAATTTTACCGGTGGGAGATAGGTCAGAGCTTCGAGTACTCTCTCCCCCAGGTTGATGAAATGACAAAATGCGATTAAAACACTGAGACTTGCCCATAGTACTACTGCTGAAGCGTAATGTTTAAGTTAGATAGAGTGAGAAGGCCTGCTTGTTGAACTGGCGCGATAAAAGAAGTAGGGAATAGGATTTGAGAATCTGAGATTCCCGGTATGCTGAGAACTAAAGCGTTTAAGGTTAAAGGATCTACTCCCTGCCCTAGTTGCATATCATTAAAGTAGTTGGTCAGGATGTTCCTCACCTGAGAGGTTACTCTGGCCGAATCGTTAAAGTCTTTAATCTTAAGTAAGACATTGATGTTGACTGGAGTCGTCTCGACTGACTCTACTAAAAAAGAGATGCCCGCACATTTATTGATTTGAATTGCAATCTGCGCGGCTTCGATGATTCTAGTATCTTGGCTATTAATAAAAGCTGTAATGTATCCAGAGGCTGGATAGGACTCTTTAATAAAAACTTTGTTGATTCCCGGAATAGCAAGTAGGGAAGCTTCTACAGAAGTGACGCTGCCTTTCCCAATAGATTGAAGATTTCTAAGAATCCGATCTTTAAATCGATCGTCATCTTCTGGATCTAACCCTCCTGTCAAAGGACCCTCGGCTCCTCTTGTTAGGTTGTTTCGATATTGTCCAACTGTAAATTTCAAAGAAGGCATGAAAGAAGAGTAGAGTCTAGTTCCCGCAGGGAGGTTAGACGTTACGCCCTTCACTAATGCTCTGATGTTTAATGTCGTTTCACTGGCCCCCACAAAACCCTCGCTGACTACTTCATACTGAAAGGCCGAGTCAGCCGTAGAGAGAATTAATCCAGCCGGAACATTGGCATTCCCAACACTAGATTCTACTAATACGAATCCAGTCGCCAGGACGCCCTGCTTTCTGGTCAAGCCATAATCTAAGGCACGAAGGTCTAGGTCTTCACCTACTGCACTAAAGACGTAAAAAGCATCCCGATTAGTCTTAATCTTAAAATCTTGTTCTGAAATAAGAGTGGCTACCGATCTTAAGATGGCATAGATATTGCTGTATCTTGAGAAATTAGCTAAAGGGGAATTGATTCTTAGAAGAGCGTTCTTAGCGCTCAGTATAATATCGTTTACAGTTCTCATAGTTGAATCGGAAGAGTTACGCTTGAAGGAGTTCCATCTATTGAATATTGGATATCGATATTAACTTTGTCAGGAAGACTGATTGTTAAAGTTACATCTTCTACGGCAGTCTTGTTATCTACATGTGTTAACGCTTGATCGATATCCCTACTGGCTTCAGATATCCAACTTACCGTAAGCGGTTCGGATAATCTAGAGTAGATGGGATTGCCAAAATCTAAATCAATCGTGCCCAGTCCTTCTTCCTCTAAAAGATATCTTCCGATGTAGGCATAGGGCGTTTCAACGCAGCGCCTAATTAAACTATTACTAGGATCAGGATCTATCAGTAAATCATAAAAAGAACTTCCGTCTTCCGCTTCATCACTTTTTATGATGTCAAGGTCTTCATTATTGAGTTGTAAGTCCATTTGGCTAGGCAAGATTAATGGTTGGATATATAGAGTACGGTAGCCCAACAATCAAGTGAGGGGTAGGCTCTATTACTCCTAAACTTAGCTGGCCTCTTTTTTCTCCAGCACTTTGGACCGATCTTACCGCTATTGTATAAAAGCCATAGGGAAGATCTCCTACGGTTTCGTAGAGAAATAGGGAGCCTTTACCCGACTGCTGCAACGTCTTAGACCATAGCTTCGCTTTGGAAGTATTGCAGGATATCCAGGAAAAAACTGGATTACTTTTGCTAAAGAAGATCTCCAGGGTGATTAAACTAAACTTTTGATCGACTGTAGGTGGAAAGTAAACTGCAATTCCATTTGAAATAATAGTTGGAGGAGCGATAGGATTCATTCTAAGCAAGTAGGTAAGATTCTAAGATTACAGGTGAAAGCTGAATTCCAATAGACTGAGGGCTATATTCCAATAAGATGCCAGAAGAGTCCTCAAGAATAATCGAAGAAGAAGTGTTGCTTGAAACTGCGATTCCTTTATTACTCTCTAAGTCAAACTCGGTAATGATAAAATTATAGATAGAGGGAGTGTATTGGAAATTGGTTTGATAAGGGGTTAAGAATTCACTCTTATCTTTGAAACCCGCTACGTGGAGCTGGATCATATCCCCTACCTTAGGATAAAATCTAATCTCTCTGGTGAGCAATTCTAAGTTAGGAAAGGTGAATACTATTTTGTTATTTTTAACTTCTAATACGGTCACCATCGATTCAGCAATGGTCAGCCTCGGAACTCGATAGCAAGGATCTAGCGTGTAAGGAATTTCTAAACTAGAGATTCTCTGGATGTCGGCACTTCTTTCAAAGTCAGTGGGTGGTACCAACTTAACGCTATTGATGAGCTGCATCATTCTTGGAGCCAATTCTATAAACTTGGCGGTCTTCTTATTCCCTTTTCTATTCGCTACTCCTGAATTTTTATCTAATTCATCTTCTACATCGGGCGTGTAACCTCCCCCTTCTGGAGTTTCCTGACTATCCGCTAATCCCTTTGCTTGATCGATCAAACTCTTCACTTTATTGAATAGATCTAAGCAAGAAAGAGCATTGGCTAACTGGTTGAGAGAGGGAATCTTATACTCACCCATCATATTCATCAGTTCAGGCACGGCTGCAAAAGCTGATGCGGTGCCCAGAGCATTCTGTAATAAAGAGAATGACTGCTGTATGACGCCTGCATTCTTGGCCCCTAGGGCCGTACTTAATAGCGACTGTAAATTCCCTCCAGTCAGAGCTGAAGTAATATTTCCAGATTGAATACCGCTGATTAAACCTTGCAGATTGCCATAAACCTCTGTCGCTTTTTCAATTTCGTCGAGTCCGGTGACCTGGCTGAGGACTCCAGAGATTTGAGAGATCAATGCATTTGAATCAATAGCCTGACCCGTTTGTAGGTTCATGAGAATCGACTGGATTCCGCCTACAGCCCCACTTAATTCTTCAGGAAGGGATTGACTAATCTGAGAAGAGACCAGTGAACCAAATGCGGAAGTGACTTTGCTCAGATCGCCTGAGAATAGAGACTGGCTTAAGCTTTGAATATCGGTGCTGCCTAGAATACTTCCAACTGGACCTAGATCTGCATATTGGCTAATCATGTTAGTAATGCCGCCAATATTGCCGGAGCTAATTAGGTTAGGAAGATTCAGCAGTCCGGAGAACTTGTCTAATCCAGCAATATTGAAATTACTAAGAACTGAAGTAAGAATTTCAAGGAGTCCAATAGCAGGGAGAGCCGTTACCTGATCGAGAATTGTGAGTAGAGGTTGAATAGAGTTTGGATAGGCAGTAATTAATTTGACTGCTTTATTTGCGATCTCTGGATTCGTTTCCTCACTAAAATCAGACAATAGCGGTATGTTTCCTTTGCTCAAGATGCCTTTAACAGAGTAGAGCGCTCTAAATAAGTTAGGATCATTAAACTCTCCCAGTGACTGGCTGGGGATGACTCCTGAAAGGACAGACTCCAGGAGTGCGGGTGATACATTTCCTGCCTTGGTCGCGGTAGCAACCACGCTTTCCAGGGTCTTAGGGTCTTGAAGGATGCCACTCAAACTGCTGGGAACTTCTGTGAGGGCTCTAGACAGGTTTACTCCAGAACTCTCATCTTGTTTTTCTAGGTAGATATTCACTGAAGCGCCACTTAACCCACCCATATCTAAGGCTGCGTTTCCAGAAGCATTCGATAGCGCTTCTGACTGAGCTTTGTCTGCCTTATCTATGGCTGAAACTCCAGGAAGTTTACTTGGAGCGGCCCCAGGCGTAGAGGCTACGGTAGAGTCTTGACCGAGTTCTCTAGGGATTTGCTTCGGATTGGTCGTACTTCCTCCTTCTGGAATCAGGACTGCTGGTTCATCGTCTCCGTTTGTTGCTGAAGAGTTCTTATCTGGCTTGATATAAATGGTTTGTCCTTTATTTCCAGCGGACTTGCCCGATCCATCCTTACTAGAATCGGTACTGCTTTGATCGCTGCTAGAAGGCAGGCAACTAGAGATATCTTTGGTTGCTAACTGAGGCAGGGAAGGTAAAGAAGGGAGTTCATTAATTTCTGGAACAGTGGCCGCACTAAATAAGGCCGGGAGGGTGTTCATAAAGACCCGGCCCCCACTGACGATCATTCCAGCGTCTGGAGTTCCGATGTAGTTATAGAGATCTGAAATCGTAGCGGTTCCTAAAGAACCAGAGATAACTGCATTCGTCCCCGCTGCAATCATTGCATTGGTTGAAGAGGTCGTAAGGGCTCCAGCTTTAGATAATGAAACAGCGGCCATCCCAAGAAGAGCCCCTTTTGCAACGATGTTGATCTCGTTTGTCATCTCTACGGCTGATTCCAGCGCCTGCTCTCCCATTGCACTAACCGGAGTAGTAGGAAGGGGACTGGGGGAAGCAACGATCGAAATACTGCCAGCCGCTCTAGTAGAAACCGAGTTATAGGCGGTTTGATTAATATCGCCACCTGAGATTCCAACCAGGGTTTCATCTGCAATAGCCGAGTTGGTTTTACCCATGCTGGTATATTGCTCGATCCCAGTGTTTCTAAGATTGGTTGAGATGTGGTCCAGGGCATCCGATGCGACAAACAGGCCCGTCTTGGCTTGGGTAACGTGAGATTCATCGACTAGAGAAACACTCTGACCGGATTGGTTGACATATAGGTCAGATACGATGATGGCAGAGTTGTTTGCCTGCACATGATAGTCCTGAGCATTTAAGCCAAAGTGAGGGGTTCTTGCTGCAATCGTAGAATCAGAGTGAAGCTTTAACCCATTAGCGGCAATTGTCTGAGAAGCATGCGTAGCAGTTAAGCTATTGCCGTGAGCCAGTTCACCGTGAGTAGCTTCTTGAATTGCAATGGTGGCGCATTTAGTTCCGGCTGCTTTTAGCTTGTCTTTTAAATTCTGATTGTTAATTTGATCTGGATTCTGCGATAGATCTGCCGATTTGTCCAATACCTCCGTGGCTTTATTGACAAAACCCTTAGCCATGGTGGAGTTGCTAGCAATCGTATTGTTTACGACGCTGTCGGGAGATATTGCTTTCAGGGGTTCGATCAGAAACTGGCTTGAGATATCTCTAGGACCGTCGGTTCCATTCGCTTGAGCTGTCTTCATTTGAACAGACTGCAGATCCAGGTTAGTAACATACTGGCTGGTATCTTTATTGGCTTCGATACTATCTGAAATATTTTGACTAGCCTTATTTGATAAAACTCCAAAGCTAGCACTCGCTGAAATTTCGCTAAGGCTTAGCCCATTTACAAGTTCGCTAATTGTAGCTTTCGAATCTATTTTAAAAGTCATAGGGATAGATCAGTGATTCGCAATGGAGTATTATCTTCGATTAAACTTAACGTTATTAAATTAACACCCGTTAGTTGTAGGTGATCTAAGTTTGTTTTCTTTAAGCAATACCCTGCCAAATAAAGAAGTCGGTAGACTCTACCTAAGAACTGCATTAGTTCTGGAAAGCTATTCTTTAGAGGGGAGATGATGTAGTTTGAGTAAATCGTCTTACTGGGATGCGTTAGGATAAATGCTCGATTCAGCAAAGTCGCGGCCAAGCTGACTAGAAGAAGATTGTATCCGCCAGGAGCTGCTACGTTTTCTAAAATACTTTGGCTAGTGCTTCTTAATAGACCTACTTTGGTATTAATAGTAATGGCTTTTATGAATCCTGTGATTAACTCTTTCATTTCCGTATCTTCTATATCTCCTAGGGCAGCCTTCTTTCTTAATAGAAGAAGATCATCCATTAGACTAAAGAAGACCGGGGGAATACTTTGATGTACAAACATGTAAGAAAGAGAATTAAAGGAAGTCTCATCCAAGCCTGCCATTAAGCAGGCTTGAGCAATCTTAGCTAACAGGGTGTAAGCATCTCCATCGGGAGTTCCCTGTTCTGGAACTTGCCTTACGCTTCCTTCTCTTGAAGCTTTGAGGTACCAGCTAATTACTTTGGGTAACCACTCTTCGTAGAAATCTAACTGCTCGATCGATTCTCTAACGTCTGGAATTTCCTTAAGCAGTTGAGCAGCTAATTGGTAAATTTGGATATCGGTGAAAGCATCTTCCTGGCTAATCAGTCTTTCAAAATTTGAAGGGAAATTTCTTAAAAAATCTGCTGATTTACTTTGGTTAATCAGGCTCAGGACTGAGGAATGAATTATTTGCGAGGGATGCAAGTAATGGCGGCTATTTTCCTGAAGATGTAGAAAGTAACCCAAGCTTCCATAAGAAGTCCCCCAGGTGCGAGTCGAAGCAAAGAGCATTCTTTCTAGATACTCCGAGTTAGGGCTGATAAATTGATTTTCTACCAGCAGCTTTCTTCTTTGATAATGGGGCGATAGTTCATTGAGATCTAAGCTTGCAATCGTCGTCATCTGGATGAGTAGCGAGAGATAGGACTCGATTGCAATGTTCAGGATAGAAGTTGTTACATTCTTTCCTTTGACAAGCTTAGTCATATGCTCTTGCTGCTTGCTTAAAGCATTTTCAGCCTGGTAGCAGTTAATGGCTAAGTTGAGCTGTCTTCGGTAATCTAGCGCTTCAGTCAGCGTCTTATCTGGATGGAGAAGGGCCTCGTTGATCGGGGCGGTATCTAAATAGATGAATTCTCTAGCAGCCATATTTCTACTACGTTTGATATGTTTTGGATATTAGAAAAGGAATAACCTAGTTTACTGCAAATATAGCTAGAAGCTGTAAGGCGATCATTGACTATCGCTAGAGAAATCAACTCTTCTATAAACTCATTGTAGATATTGTAGGTGTTAAATAATTCTTCTAGCCTTTTTCTAAAAGGAATTTCTTTGTTAAAGATTTGAGTCTTTAACCCTAATCCAAACATTAAATCCAGTTCGTTTATATTAGTTGGGCGATTGAGAATGGATAAAATGGTTGGCCCCATGGGAGTCTGAGTGACTGCCTGATTGATATAAATGATTTCCGCAGCGCTGGGAATGGTGCTGGTCAATTTATATCTAGTCTTAAACTGTTCGTATATCTCCTGCTCTCTTTGAACGATCATGAGAGAAAGCAGAATTTGAAGATGAGAGGGGAGAGTGAATAGCAGAGAACTTAGCGCCCGGACATCTTGAAATTGAATAAGATTCTGAGGAGACTCTGGAAGATGACCTGTAATAGAACTTCCTAATAAAAGCTTAAACAAGCTGACCTGATGCTCTGTTCCTCCTGCCTTTGCAATACAGGCCTTTAGCATGAAGGTCGTTCGATCTGAGTAGTACTCTATANTTTGATTTTAGTGCTGCCATTTTAGAAATAATCCTCTGGATTTAAAGCTTCTCCTCCTTCACCCTTTCTCAGTTCAAAGTGGGTGTGATAGCCCGTAGAACTTCCGGTACTTCCCATCTCACCGATCTGTTGCCCCTGCTTGACTTCCTGCCCTTGTTTAACCAGAATTTGGTGCAAGTGGGCGTATAGGGTAAAGAACCCTCCGGCATGGTCGATGCCGATTTGATTACCGTAGCCGCCACCCCCGCACTCATCGCCACTTCGGGTTCCAGTATTCTCTAGATAGCAGCCGGTGATAGTGTATTTGACCGTCCCATCGGCAGCGGCATAGATCGGAGTTCCTTTAGGGGCCGCAATATCGACGCCTTTATGCATCCTTCCCCATCTCCAACCAAAAGGAGAGTTGATTGGCGCATTGGCAGGTTTAATAAATCCTCCAGGTTTTAGCTGCCCGCCATAGGGTTTATTACTTAAGCCTGTTTCTGAATTACCGACTCCGCCAACTGAAGGGGCCGGGTATCCAGTTCCCATACTTCCAGCCTGTTGAGCGGACTGAATCTTAGATTGGCATCCTGTGTAGATGATGCGATCCTGCTGAGTATAAGGAGGCGGCGGACAGTTCCCCGAAGTAAAGATTGCAGATTTAATGGCTGAAAGCGTATTCCCAATGGCTTGACCAAAGCTGCCCGTAGAGGAATAGTCTCCAGGTAGTGCAGAAGAGCTGCCGGAAGGTGGAACAGATTTACCATCCACGCTAATTCCTAGTTTCTGAGAAGCAATACTAAGGAGTCCTCTTCTGAGAGAGTTCTTTGTAATGACGTTATTTCCTGGAACGGTATGTAGGGAGGTCGCCTGACAGCAAGGAATCTGTAGATCTCGATCTTTATTCTTTTCACTTCTTGCTGCAGGATAAAGCACTGTTAAATAGAGATCTTCTAATTCAGCTCCTTTAGGTAGACTATTACCCGCAAAGTATTTATCTACCAGGTCCAGTTGCTGCATAACCGAGAGCTGAGTAATCGATTCGGCGCTCCTGCCGACTAAATCAGCTCCAGATCCATTGCAGAATTGGATGATCCCGCCGCAGTTCCCATTGAAGGCCTTCGGATCAAACCCGTCGGTTTCCATCATGGAGAAGATGGCATAATCATCGGGAGAGAATTGATATTTATTGGCGAGTTGCTCTACTTTAGAGATTACCGCTTGCTGTTCTGATGCAGGAATATAGCCTTTTGAAACTGCTCTTTGTACGGTTCTATTTAGAATGTCTCCCATATTATTTAACTCCAGCTCCAAAGTTCATTTGTCTTTGTCTTGGATAAGCTTTTAGTAATCTGTTGAATTTATCGTTATCAAAACTGCGAGGATCGGATCGTTCTCCGCTGTTATCTACTGCTGCGTGAGTCGTAATCCTGCCATCTTTGACCCCAGTTCTCGCAGTTAACCAGGCGAGAGATTGATACTGCTCTTCTGTATATCCAGAATGGGTCGCTGAGTTTCCTCTTCCATCTTCTGGGCTTTCTAGTGAGATGTGATATGCAAAATTGTTGACGGAAGGCGGCGCTGTGTCACTCATTTTTACAGCTTCACCATTAAAGTCTGAATCAGCAGCCCCGTAGGCTCTCTTCTCTGAAGGAACCGTGTAGACAATGCTGCCATCTCTTTTGATTAAAGCGTGATAGCTCGCTCCAGTACCCGGATTGTTAAACCTTGACAGGGCATCTTCAGCACTGGTTGCAGTTTCATGCAACACCACTACTAAGTCATGAGATGCAGGATTGCCGTTAATATCCTTGTCTGACCGCTCTCCATAGTTATTACTATTTGCAGTTGCCTTATTTTGAGGAGGCGTATAGTTTGGAGAAGTCTGCTTTGGATCGGTCGCGGTTCCTAATTCATTTCCGAATTCGTTTTCAATACTCTTAGCTTCTGTCTGCCTTGCTGCCGTTAATTGGTTTTGAGATTTAGAAGCTTGAGCATATAGTTCTGCTAATTTAGCTTCTTGCTCTGCTCGGTATTCATCGTTAATGGCATCCCCGGCTGTACTTGAAGCGGTCTTCTGAACTAATGGAATAATGCTATCAATTTCCTTGCTAACGGCTGTAGAGCTGACTCCTGTAAAAGAAAGACTGCCCGAATCTATGGAAGTAAAATCTGAAGGAGATGATCTTAAGTCTAAATTTGAAGACCCGGCTTCACTTCCCTCTACTTCAGAGATAGAGGTAGTTTTATAAGCAACTCCTTTGATAAGAGTTGCTCTCTGAGCATGCATGGTAGAAAATCTAAGCAGCTTACTGCTCTTTTCTTCTCTATCCCCTGCGCTAATTGCAATGATGTTTCCATCAGAGTAGGTAATATTAGCGCCAAGCGTATAGTTTACTAAATCACCACCCTGATTCTTCATTCCAATTGAACTGGGCATGGGATAGGATTTAATTCTATCCTCGGTGAGAGAGTGATACTCAGGTGAATCGTAAGGGGAAAGTCTTGTTTTACCGCCCATCACGTCAAAGCAGGAATCTTCTTGAGTAATTCGATTGGGGTGACCCAGGGTTTGGTTAAACTCTCCTCCATCTTTAGTGACTTGCCCTGGTTTTTGTAGCTTTCCTTCTTCGTAGTAGTCTTTGTATAAACCTTCAGCATTAAAGCAGCCGATGATAATTCCATCCTGAAGAATGCCATTCTTAAAAGCAACAATGACTGGGGTCCCTTCATTTAGAGGTCGGAAACTACCTACGCCATTAAACCCTGATTCTGAAGTACTAACTTTACAGCCTTGAACTAAAAGTTCTCCAGTATCAAATAAGGTCACATCATAGGTAAGCGCGAGATGGTTCTTTCTCCTTACATTTGTGATGCGGCCATATTTGATCTGGTTATGCTCTTGGTATACCTTTTGGTAACCATGCGCCCAAGTCCACTTGTCATTGTTATTTCTAATATTAAAATCCATAGTTTGATTCAGTTTTAATAGTCGGAGACAGCATTAATTGTTGTGGTCCAGCCTCTTTTCCCAGAGGCCAGAATTTTGTGCTGAATCGTTCTTACCTTATAAGTTGGGAGCACTAAGTCTCCGCTGCTGGTCAAGATTCTAGCTGGATTCTGATTAAGCATCCTATCCGCTATTTCACTCGCTACCGTTTCAGAACAGGCCTGCGCCTTTAAAGTGGCGGATTGATTTTTTGCTTCACTGACTTTACTTGCGACTTCTTCTTTAATCGCGTATTGATGGCTTTCGGAAGCATCGGGATCGGTGATCGTGAAAATATTAATATCGTGAAGCACCGAGTTATAGACTCGCACTGCTTCTCCGGGAAACCAGGTGGGGTCTCCTAGTAATTCGATTTGGACTCCATTTACATCTCTAGACCAGATACGAGCTGCACTAAGACCTAGGAGTAAGGCTCCTTGATCTGGATTGTCATAGGAAGCCAGGGCTCCATCATAAATCACTTGGGTTCTGCAAGGCACTCCTGGGGTTCTTCCTTGGAGCTGCCAGGGTACCGCATAAAACCCTTGTTCAATGTTTTCTAGTAGAAAAGAAGAAGAACCATTGTTCTTTGAATCCACTACTACAAATTTGTTAAAAGTAGACATCGTAGAAGTAGCACTTCTCATTGAAATAATCATTTGATTGGGGGCAGGGGGCGTGTTCCCCAGTTCCTTCGGCCACTTCTTAAAAAAGTAGGTGCGGTAGACTCTGGTCTCATCTTCAAATCCAGAAATATCTAAGCTTCTAGGGCCAAAAACATAATCCCCATTGACGTGAGAAGCATAGAAGTCCATGGGGCGTTCTTCAGACTTTGCCAAAGAGTCCACGACTTCTAGCGGAAATTTGTTGAATACCTGAAGAACGGCGTTGGCTTCTCCTTTAACAATGGGAGGCCGTTCGGTCCAGATATGAAATCTGGGATTGGCTTTATCATTCATGGGAGAAAGCGCTGCCGTTCTTGTCCATTTCGTTGGACTTTCAAAAGCAACTGCTTCTGCTCCCTGTCGATCGCTATTGGATTCGGCGTATCTTACGGTATAAGGTCCTTCTTCAATGGTTCTCCAGCAGGAACAGCCTCCGCTATCTCCTAGCGTACTGCCGCTAGCTCCTTGAGCCAACTGCATTAGGATTGCAGCTCTATCTCCTTTATTAAAAGAGCTGGCCCTACCTTCACCATTAGGCCCTGCCTCACTGCCTTGTGACTTAGTCGTTCCTTGAAAAGCAGGGATACTCAGAATTTTAGTATCTGAAAAGACTCTGACTCGGTCTCTACAGCTAATTATTATTTGCAGCCCACTGGTGTTGCCAGAGAATTCGATCTTATCAATGAATCCCCAGAAGATAGGAACCAGTGGCTTACTTCTGTCATACTGATGCTTTCCTTCTATCGCTTCAAAATCAAAGGGAACATCATCTAAAAGATCTGCGCTGATCGGAGTACTAAAGTTGGTGAGATACCCCGCATAGATTCTAATTTCATCTTCGCACCAGAGATAGGGGTAGTTTCCACCTCTAAAAGCGCTTACATCTGGAAGCGTGGGTAGTTCATCATCAGCATTCGGGGTATTACAGGCAATTACGATAGAAGCCTGACTAACGTCCCAGTCTCTNCATTAGGGTGACGTTAACTGATTTAATGACCCACTCAAGTTTTGTAGACTTGGGACCAGCTTCTGAATTAGCAGGAGTATAGTCCCCAGTTTGACCATACTGAGTTGTAAATAGGATCGGTTGATTATTCGTATTTCCTGTCGCTAATGTGACGGCTACTGCAGGAATACTCGCTTCAGAAGTCCAGATTCTCGCCATTTCAAATTCTTTTAATTAATACAATAAAGCTAGATAAAAAGTGCTTTATAGATGTAGGCAATGAAAAAAGAGAGGCGTTTACCTCTCTTCTTGTTTTAAGCTCAATCTGAATTAGTAGGATTAGATCGTCAGGTCTACTGTACCTGCTGCTTCGGTGAAGCCACCCGCATTCTGACCCGCGTTTACACGAGCGGTCTTAAATTGTTGCTTTGATTCGTTTTCAATATAGCGAATCCCTTCAGCAACCCCTTCCCAACGAACGGCAGCTACTCTACGCCCCGGCATAATACCCAGAGAGACGGAGTCTACCTTACAACGAAGGATTTCATAGCGACCCACGGCAGCTCTACCTTTGACCGAACCAGAATTAGGATAGAGGCTGTCATTAAACAGCGAATACTGTTGGCTACCTTTTCTAAGGATTTGGTTAGCCGTTCTGTCTTGAGAAGCATCCTTCACCAATTCAGCAGCATTGGCGTCAAAGGTAATTTGGAAACGAGGAGAACGACCGATCACCTGATTGCGGCTAATGTCTTTAACGCCAAACGTGCGGTAAAGGAAGGCCATATCCACTAAGCCTTGTTCCAATACCCATGCAATTTGGATTTCACCATCCAGGTAAGTCGGAGTTCTTTGACCTAACTCTAGGTAAGTTTCTGTTGCGTTTCTAACAGACAGAGTTAATGATTGGAATTTACCAAACCATGCGATCTTACCGGAGGCTACGTCTTGGCACCAACACTCGAAATCGAAGCCCTGGAGGGGATCGATGCCAGTATTGTTGACTGGAGCTTGATATAAATTATCCATAAATGTTTAAGTTGGATTATTTAAGTTATAATTTTTTTAACTATTTGGATAGTATTAAAAAAAGCATTCAATAGGTGAGCGATGGTTTATGAAAAAGACTACTGTTGTTGATTTAGTAGGAAAAAAGTTTGGAAGGCTTCTAGTTATAGAAAGAGATATGGATCTCTTGAAAAAAAGAGTTCACTGGAAATGTCTATGCGAATGCGGAGTATCTAAATCAGTCGATGCTTCTAATTTGAAGAGCGGGCATACTACTTCCTGCGGCTGCTATAATCGGGAAAAAGTTTTAGAAACTAATTTAAAACATGGTAATGCAGTAGGTGGGTCTGGTGGTGGAACCAGGACTTATAGATCGTGGCAAAGTATGAAAGCCCGTTGCTATAACCCTAATAACAATAGATATGCTTATTATGGAAAAAGAGGAATTCAAGTCTGCGCTGAATGGAAGGATAGCTTTGAAAACTTCTTAAGAGATATGGGGGAAAGAGATGATTCTCAAACTCTAGAAAGAATTGATAGTAATAAAGATTATTGTAAAGAAAACTGCAGATGGGCTACTAAAAAAGAGCAAGCAAACAATAAGACTAATAATATTATTGTTGAATTTTATAAGGATAAAATCACCTTAAAACAGCTCGCAGATATTTTAAACGTACCTTACAAGACACTACACATGCGCTTAATGAAAGGATGGTCTTTAGAGAAGGCATTAGATACTCCTTTTGTTCCTAGAGATGCAGCTAAAAATGAGTTTATTAAAACTCTTCTTCAAATTGAAGAAGAGTCCTTGACAGTTGAAGACTGGTGTCTTAGATACGGGATTTCAGTTAAAACTGCCTTTCGTAGGTTTAAAGAAGGATGGCCTTTAGAGCAGGCTGTCACTAAACCTACTCGAAAATACGGCTAGAAATTAAGTAAAAAGGAAGGAGGTGATTTCCTTCCTTTTTATAAACACCATTAGGCCAATAATGGATTAGCTGCTAAACGAAACTAATCCAGTCTGAGTATCTCTAATCAGAGTGACGTTAATATAATCGGCTGCGTAGATCGGCAAGAAGCTCAAACTAATATTCAACTCTCCTTTAATGTAGTTATCTGGAGTGTTATTAGTTGAATCAGCAACAGCAGGCTGGAAGTCAGCAATCTGACCTTCTCTGGATTTCTCAGTCATATAGGCGTTGATTGCTGACACAATCTGAGTGCGAAGTAGGAAGGTATGGGGTTCCGACTTGTACTGCTGCAGCATATCGTAAAGATCCATACGAATTAAATCGTAGGTTCTACGAATAGAAACCTTATCCCAGGCTGGATCAGAAGAAAGGGTTCTGCCGTTGGTAAATACCCAACCAGAGCTTAGTGAGTTGAGAGCAAGGATTTCTAAGCGAGCATCGGTATACGCTTGAAGGCTGGCTCGATTTGAGTAGTTGCGCGTATCAACTTCAGTAATCCCCTGCACAGGGCCTGCGGTTCTAGTGGCATTTGGTCCGGCATAGAAGGGAGTAACTGCTAATTTACCGGCGTAGACTGCATCGGGGGATAGGCCATATCTGGGGGCATTAACTTGTCCAGCATAGGTACTCCAACCTGCGACCATAACCGCTCTCTTAGAAGTAAATCCTAGAGTTTCTTGTCTAGCTGCATTAGGGGAAAGACCCGGCTTAGTATTGAGTACTGCAACCCGAAGTCCTTCTAGTTCTGAAGCGTTTTCTGCATGAGCAATCATTGCAGCCTTGATTGCTGGAGAACTGTGAATACCGGGACAGAGAATGATATGAACCGCCAGAGACTCTAGTTTCTGGAGTCCTCGAATATAGTCATCTTCAGTAATTGCGGGACCGTCATAACCGCCTTCCAAACTGACATTCGTTAAGAAAGAAGGACCATAGTAATTGACGTGCGCTGGATTTTCTACATCTGTTACTGTGGTATCTGGAGGAGCAATTCTTTGAGGAACGGAGAATCTCAAACTTGCATCATATTCAGCAGCGAGTCTGGGAAGGAAGATGCCTCTAACAAACTTGGAATCATTCAGCTCACTGATGAAACCCGTATTGTCTACATTTGAAAAATTAAGAATGTAGGACTCAGCTTCTAAAACCGGATTGTAGTTTTGAGCATTTAAGTCTTCCAGAGTCAATCTAAACTGACGGCTATTAATCGGGTAGATCGTTGCTCTAATTTGATTGGCCCATGATCCTTCACTCAGCGCAATCAAGCGAAGCAGTGGAGTTCCAGAGAGCGTATAGAAATCTCGATAAGCAGAACGAGGACCATCGGTACCACCTTGCATAAAGGCAGCATTAGATGCACCCTTCGTCGTGACAGAGAGACCTGGAGAAACGTTATCTACAAACTCAAAGTAGTAGCTATACTTGTTGCCAATCAAGCCTGCAACTTCAGGAGCGAGTTCAAACACAACCCCATCGTCTTGGGAATTGCGGGTAACTTCTCCAAGGGGTTCGATCCCTACAGTTGCTTCAATGAAAGCACTAACCACCTGATTAGGCAGATCGTCTTCATTGATTGGAATTTCCAGGGCATGGGAATTAACTCTCACCGACCATTCATCATTTGCTGCCAAAACAATGGGAGCAGTCTGTTCAGCCGTTCCGAAGTAAATACTGATTCCATTGGCAACAGATTTTGCAACGCCATGATCCGCACTGAGATTTACAGTGATGCTGATCGCAGAAGGGGCGGTGTAATCAATATTGTCTTCCGAAGCACCTAACGGAATGAAGACGCTTTTAACGGTAGCGTTGCCACTTGCAACTGACATTACTTTAAAGTGATATCTGCCGCTGGTGGTTCCTGTGTATTTTCCGCTAGTGGTGATAACGCTGCTAAGAACTTTAGGATTCTTGGCTACGACATCTCCAATGAACTTAAGATTAAATACTAAAGTGTTTGCTTTTAAAGCTCTATTGCTAAATGTAGCAGAACCTTTGGCGGATTTTGCATGACCCAAAACTCGAACCAATGCAAAGTCTTCTGCGCCCTGATCATAGGCAGCTTGAAAAGCTAAAGAGCCCTTCTTAATATCGCTACCATAGCGATTAGCAAAGTCGGTATAACCGAGAATAAAGGTACCCTCATTTGCGGGTCCTCGGCTAAACTCCCCGACAATGCCGATACGATTTCTAATACCTTCCCGGATGGGTGTGAGTCCAACGTTAGACTCGTCAAAAGTTACGCGGGGTACAAGCATATTTAATATTAAATTTTTATTACTTAATGTAGAAATAACAAATAAACGATTTGATTAGTAGGCTATTAAACGTCAAGTGCAGATGAAAACTCATCTTGCTGTTTGATGTTGCTGTAACAATAGGATTTAATATTGTTGACAATATCTTGTAAGGCGGGATCTTCTAAAGATATTTCTTTGTAAAATGATCTAATTGCGGTGTTTCCTTCGTCATATGCTTCTTGCGATGCGTATCCATCAATTCTTATTCTTACTATTAATCTTTCATTGGTGTTCCATTCCAATGAGCCTACTCTCCAGTAGGCATAATCAATGCTAAATCCCTCTAAATTCATTAGATTTAATAATGCCATTGTAATTAATCAACCTATTACTTCAGTTAGATAGCAAGCTGCCACCCATCTAATCGTCTTGGCAGCTTCTCCCGTAACTACAATACTGAGTGCCCCATTGGTTGTATCTGCCGTTGCGTTTACATCCCAGGCCGCAATCTCTTCTGCTAAAACTACTTTATCTACCGTGCCTACTAAAGCGGTGGTAGCAGCTCCTGCATTCCTATCTATACAGCCTCTTAATTTATAGGCTGCACTTTCATTGTCAGCATCTGTTCTTCTAGCTACTATACTAATTTCAAACATTACCGTAGAGTCATCTTCTAATGAGAGCTGACCAACGTTCAATGTTAGAGCGGTTGGTGTAGCCGTTGTGGTGGTGCCTCTAATCACTAAGGTTGAGATCTGACAATCCCCCGCTGCTGAAAAGTTACCGGAGGAGTAGGCCATTTCTCCATATCGTTTAGTACGAGCTTGGAGCCCTAGTGCGGTAGAAAAATTGGCGGCTGCTGTTCCCTGCTGTCCTAAGCAAACCCCCATCGTACCGCTAGAGTTATTGGAGTTCCCTATACATACCGAATTTGAACCGCTTGCTACGTTAGCAGTCCCGCCCATTGCGATCGATTGAGCGCCTGAAGCAGTATTTCCATATCCTCCTGCTACAAAAGAGTAGCCGCCACTGGCAACTTGAGTAGCTGCTGATCTGCTTACCTGTAGGTCGGTCGCTCCGGTTCCCCTAGCATTTCCAGCAACCGATCCAGTACCTACTCCTATTGTTTGAAGTGATCCATTTGGTTGAATAGTTAATCCCCTAGTGGTGATTAGACCGTTAGATCTAGTAATGCTGAATGGAGTAAATAGAGAGTTTCCGGCATCATCATAGGCGTTGATGTTAAAATCAGACCCTGCATTACTTCCTGATTCAGCTCCATTCCATTTGCCTACATACCATCTTGCTAAACCAGCATCGTTACAAAGTCTAAGAACGCCAATTGATCCTGCGGCTGCTCTGGTTTCAAATACGTTGGTAGTGTAAACAGCTCCTGTAGCGTATAGGTATCCAGTTAGTGAAGTATTTCCAGATATCCCTCCTGAAAGAGTGACAGGAGCTGTTCCAGAAAAAGTGACAGGACGTTCAAATTGATAGTTAAGAGTTGAAACTCCTTGAAATCTAAAAAGAGTTTCACTGCACATTAAGCGAGCAGTATAATCGACGTTTCCTAAAGACCAGTCTTGATAGATTAGCTTAGTGGTATCGGTGTTCTTGAACTCAAAAGCTAGGTTGCTAGATCCGTCATTAGGAGTAATTAGCGCGCTAGAGGTACCTCCTAGAATATTAAGTCCTTTACCTGCTGTAGTGAAGGAGGCGTCTAGATGATTGGCTCCCTGCGCTAAACCGGTAATAGACCCGCCTGTAATTGCTGCAGCACTAGCATTTTGAGTTGCAAGAGTACCTAATCCTAAATTAGTTCGTGCCGTAGCGGCAGTACTAACATCAGAAAGATTGTTTGCAGGATTTAAGGGGGTGTATCCTAAAACGTTTTGTTTGGTAGATTGATCAAGTCCTACACAAATAACAGAATTATCTGTTTTCTTTAAATATATTTTACCGTCAGCAGTATTAAGGGCTAGCTCTCCTAATATTAAATCTGTTGCTACTGGAGTTCTAGCCGCTACCGACGAGTTCTTTAGCTTAATGGATGCCATTTAAAATAAAAAAAGCTAGTTAATAACTAGCCTTACTTTATGTATTTATTGAATTCATATTCTGAGCAATATTAATTAGAAAGTTCCGCCATCTATCACAGAACTGGGACCTATATAATCCGTATCTAATACTGCGGCAGAATAGCTGGTTCCATCTCCTTTGACTAGCCCAGTAATTCCTGTGTTTCTACCAAGACCTCCATTGGTAACGGCAAGAGTTCCAGTTACGGCATTGCTATTTCCTAGAGGCAGTGCGCCATAGGCCGCTGATCCTGAACCCTGGCTTAATAAAACCTGGTTGGCAGTAGCGCTGGATTTAACGGCTAGCTGGTTTGATCCATTTGCGTAAATGGTTACGCCATCAAACAGTACATTAAAGGTGTTGACTGACTTCTGTAGCGCAGTCCCTGGAACCAAACCTCCTCCACCCGGATACGCAACAAACACCAGGTTGGTCGTTCCCAGAGTAATGGGATCATCGGTAGATAAGAACCAGGCAGTATCGGCATTGGTTCCTTTTTCTACTGTAACCACCATGCCTGACGTTACTTTGGTCGAAGTATCTGCATCGGTCGAACGAACCATGGGAGTTGAAGCTCCCTTATACAGGTAGATACCATTGGTGGCTTGAGCAGTCTGAGCGTATAGGAAGATCCGATCATCGGTTAGAGGTGTAACTCCGTCGATGGTTGCCCCAGGCGCTGAGATGTTGATATTGGTGGTGGGCGCAACTAAACAAGAATCTTTGACATCTTTAGCTTGTAGGATAGCGGTAACTGCTGCTTGAACAAACGCAGTGGTTGCTAGCTGAGTGCTGTTGTTTCCTGTAACGGCAGTCGGGGCCGTTGGGGTACCCGTAAAAGCAGGAGAAGTCAAAGAAGCAAAGGCCCCAATCCCTCCAATTGCTTCCGGCGTGCCGTCAGATCTCCCCACATAGAAAGTCTGACCGATTTGAGAATAGGCTAATTCTCCAAACTGTAAGCTGGATGGAGTCGCTGTAGAAGTACTTCTTTTAATTCGAATATTATTAGTCATTTAAAATAAACCTCCATCGAGGCTCGTAGTTGTAGAATATTGAACTCCATTACTGATAACTAGGCCTGCTGCGGGTACTGCCTCATTTAAACTATCTAGAGTTTCGGTGTGGTCTTGTTTACCGCTTAGCAAAAGTGAATGGGCATTTGAATCATGGTTATGATTTTCGATTTGAGCTACTGCGTCAGAAGAACTTGCAGGTAGCTGGTAAGAAGGAACCTTCCCGGTGCTGTCTAACGTGGCAACGCCATAGGGAGTTCCTTTTTCTGAAATCGCGATGCAGTTAGAGCTTTCTCCTTCTATGACTCTTCCCGTAATACTCTCAGGCTCTGCCCCATCGAGTTGAATTCTCGATACGGAGTGGGAATAGTCTAGATTGATCCGTTCTAAAGGAAGAATGAATTTATCTCTCCATCCTCTAGAAGTAAACGCCGTGATTCTAAGGGAGAGATACCCTTTGTGAGTAATAGCGCCCGTTCCAGTATCCCAGCCTGAAGAGCTGTAGTTTGAGTGAATGACCTCTATACTTTTTACATTGATTGGAAAGTCCTCTTTGTGAGTCACATCGTTGAGGGCTAATCTTGTAATTTCTAAGTAATCTCCAATGATATCCATTGGAGGATTCAAATATAGAGGAACTTCTCTTGTATCCTGTTTAATAAAAAACCGTTGATTGGGCTCTACTAAAGCATCCGTAGGTACGGTCGTTAAGTCAGAATCAGTAGAGACATTTGCTCCAGGAAAGGATACCTCCCTCATGCTGAATTCAATGATGAAGTGGTAAATTGCTTCATCATAGTTCTGCCCTAAGTCATGGGTTTTGAACAGGGTAGAGATAGCCGTAGAAGTTGGAGGAGCTGGAGTATCCTGGGTATTTTGATAACTCGGATAGATAGAACAGATCAGCCCTTCTTCAGTCGGGAACCCATGCATGAACTGGAAAACTGCAATAGAGACAGGTTCTTTCGTGATAGGATCCGTTACGACTGGATGAACAATTAACGGGTGATTTGCCAGGAACTTAAAAAGACTATAGGCAATGTAAGGAATAGAAGGGACGGTAGCGTTATTAATCATTCTCTATCCCTCCGGCACCCATTACTCATGTTTTCCAGAAAACTGATTCGATCAAAGACCCCTTGAAGTCGGACGGATCGATTAGACTGAAGAACCTTCACCACTCCATAATCTTTGTTATCTACCAGTGTAGAAGTTGCTTCAGTGGAATTAGTGGTTATTAAATCTATCGGAGTAGACTTAATAACGATGGAGCGGGGCTTATTGCTGTAAGCAGTTTTAGGTTCGATCGCATTCTGATAGAACGTATTTTCAACAGCATCATCGATTACCCTAATCGTTCCAGAAACGACTCTAGTTGTTCCTACTGCCAGCTCTAAGTTATCTGGAAGCGGCCCCAAGATATCGATAATCTCTTTCGTTTCTTCGGCTGTTTTCTTAAATGAGTTCATTTGCAGCGCATTTGGAAGCGTTAATGCTCCTAGAAGTTCTGTAAAAGGAGCCACCAGAAAAAGCTTTTCTAAGACAGCGAGTGCGACATCTTCTGCTTCTTGAACATTGACCAGCGGCACTAAGAGGGATCCAGTGAGGGGATCGAAATGCTCTTTCAGTTCTTCTGGTATTTTGGTCAGGTCGGAAGAAGAGAGTCTGATTTTCAGGGTGCCATTAATGACGCTAGTCTCGACTGCCTTCTTGAAGAAGAAAGTATCCGAATCTAGGAAGCTTAGCTTGTCTTTATTCGAAGCGGGGACATTCGTGGTAGAGTCAGGAGACTTTGTTGCAAGTGTCTTGGTGCCGCCCTCTTTCGTAAACAAGGTTAGTGATTTAGGTCCTTTCCCGTCTAGATAGGTATAGGAAGGGCTAAGACCATAAACTAACCCTTTGACATAGGGAGTTGCTACATTCTTATACTCTCTGAGTCTTTGATATCCGCCCAGGATGGGAACCCAGTTACTCGTTCCGCCTGAGCCAGGATCGGTTCCACCCGTAATGCCATCGACATCAGTAACGGCACAGACAAAGATCTGCCCTTCCTTACCCAGGCGACTCTCTACAATGTCTCCCAGATGGTAAGAGGTGCTGACATCCCAGATTCCCTGATAGTTAAAGTTCTCAAATCCTGCTGGAAAAGTGGAGGATAGGTCGGGCCTCGCTTTTAAAGCTTCAATGGCTACTTGGGTTTTGGCTAGCGTAAAGAATCTCAGGATGACCATTTCTCTGGTCACAATTGAAGAAACCCGTCTCGCCATAAAGCTGAGATGGTTTACCTGCTGCTGCATTCTAAAGGCAGCGATTTTTCTAGCATAGGGACTTTCCAGGTCTCCCGCTTCGTCATACATTCTAAGACGAGTGACTGCCACATTTTGCAGCATCAACTCTCCCCGGTTAGGGGCAGCTAAAATGTTTGCGGTCGCATTATCGGTCAGGGTGTAGCTATTTATTTCTTCGGCTAGCGCTTCGATAATGTCGTCGGCATTCCAACCATTGCGAATCACAAACGTTCTTTCAATGGCCGGATTCGTATCTAGAATAGGCTTCCATACCGTGCTGCCCGTTGTCGCATCTGTAAAACTGGCATAAGTCTCTCCTTCCATTGAGGAGATATAAAACCACCCAAAAGCAATATCTTCGGGTGCTATGGTAATTACCTGGAGAGGTCTGACCTTAGCATCGGGCTGAGCCTGATTAATGACGGTGGCTTCATCAACTGGATCGATGTCGAAATAAGAGCGAGGCAGTGTTGAAGGATCGATATCCAGGGCAATGTGAAAAGTGCTTTCTGACAAGTTAGGAGCAGGAAGCTGAGCAAACTGACTGCTTAAGCTTCCAGAGCGACCGCTCTCAAACAGCTTTAAAATTCTATCTAAATCTTCTAGGGCTCTCGTTTCAATGTCATTCCCTAGATCGACGTTCTTAATATCGCTATTGATGGGGATTTGCTTGATCAACAGGGCAGCCGTTAGCGCTGCCGCAACCCCGGTGATTCCTTCTGTAAATGGATTAGGAACATAGCTTCCTGAGGTGGGCTGGAGGCCTGTGATGAAGTAAGTGACATTCCTATAGACGTTCTCTAAGGCAGTTCTTCCATCTGAGCCAATGGCCCCAAACCCTACGTTGGTTCCAACGGTATAAGAGCCTAAAGTATTGGGGTCGTTAGATCCCACGGTTCTTTCTGATTTGTTATCGATGTCAGAGAACAGTAAATTATTATCTAAATCTTTAGCGGCAGAAAGAATCAAGCCTATCCGAGGATAGACTTGACGTAAGGCGACTCTCTTTACTTCTTCTGTCTTCTTTTCGTAGGGTTTCAACAAAACGCTATAGGAGATTACCATTTCGGTAAAATCTATTATTCCTGCTGTGAGGTAATCTCCAATGATGCCATTAGTTGAAAATCCTGCCGAAGGATTAGCAGGATTGTATCCGCCGAAAGTATAGTCAGACATTATTCAAATTCTTTTTTGAGAATTTCTTGGATAGCTTGATCTTTATCGGAGTAGTCAACTCCATATGATTCAACAATTTTCTCTATCTTCTTCCAGTGAAGACCTTCGAGCGCTTCTCGACGAGCTTCAATTTGCTGTTCCAAAGAAAGTTCTTCTTCGACGGTAGCCACTTCTTTTTGTTCAGATGCTTCTTCTGCTACACCTTCAGATAACAAAGTAGAATTAATTTCCGGATTTAAAAAGATATTTTCTTCGGGTTCTTGAGGTGGAGCAGCTAAATCCTGTACTGGCGTCTCGGTAACTTCCGAGCGGGTAGTACCAACATAGTCCGGTACAGGAGTGCCACCATTAAGTTCAGGCAAAAGTTCTAGAAGAAAATTAGAGTTTAAATCTGAATCTTCAACATACACAAAACGACGAAACTCTGAAGCAGGGGAGAGAAGATACTTAAGCTCTTCTCTATCGGCTTCTTGCTTCGGATCTAAGTAAAGGGATTCCCCAGTCGTTAGATAGGAGTTTTTATTGCCGTAAGTGTATCGGAACGGAGATAGAATTAAAACTCTAATCATCTTGTTTTATTACCTTAGAAACGGTCTAGAATAACTTTATCTACCGTTACTGCGCTAGAAGCACCAGCGGTAATGCGAAGCAGGGGAGCAGGATCCGCCGGAAGTGTCAGTCTGGAGTAAGCATTGTTGGCTACCCGAACTGGCATTTCGTTATACATGTAGATCGGATTAACCCTACCGTAGCTAGCCACTTCTTTTTTCGAGATAAAGCGAAGAACCTTCGGTTCATTTCCTTCCTGACCCAAAGCAGTGTTTGAAGGATAGTTGTATTCGAAAACAGCGTAGAATTTACCAGCCGTCAGGTCAGTCGCTGAACTCACAACTTTAGGAGTGCCGTTCGTATCATTGATTGCATCATTCAGTGTGGAATATTCCACAGCAGATTTGATCAAAAAGTAACGACCAGCATAACGAGCAACTGCTTCTGCTTGCGTATGCACTAAGCGTTCTACATACAGGTCAGGCAGTTGGCTACGCAGCATGTTAAACTCAGCTTGAGTTTTGGTCAGCAGAGCATTAACTTTGTTGCCAGCGTTAGACTGATCAACAACTTCTGCAAGAATAAAATCTACATCTGCTTTTACAGGCAGAGGAGCCAACGCATAACGAGGATCCCGGAGGCGTTCCAAAGCTTCACTGTACATGTTAAAAACAGTGATGTCAGCCGTAGAAGCGGTGCCATTATAGACACGAGTAGCCAGAGCCGTAGCTCCGCCCTTGTTGACTACTGCTTGTTCAATTTCAGAAGGGATAAAGCTATAAGCTACGGTTTCACCTTCAACGGTGTTGCCAACATAGTAGTTTAAGCCAGCAGTTTCGGCTGCACTACGAGAGAGGGGTTCTTCATACGAAGGAACCGCTGCAAGAACGAATTTTTGACCAGATGTAATTAAAGAGCCAGCATCTGCCAAATCGAAGGTCATACCTGTTAGAGATACTTGCTCGCCTTCAACTTCAACAACACCGCCGGTAAAGGTGACAACTGAACCAGCTACCGTATAGGTGGGTTGCTGCAGAACTACGATTTGAGCATAGGTTTTAGTACCAGCAGCAGTACGAGCCCCTTTAAGAACTTGGTTACTATTAAGTAATCCCATTGGTTGATTCCTAGAAATAATTGAATGAATATTAAATAGGTCTTTGAGTTTAGAATATCCTATCTTCTAAGTATTTTGTAAGCTTGATTTGTAAATTCTAGGTTCAAATATAAAAGAGTATATTCTCTTGCTTTGAACCTAGAATTTAGTTCAAAGCTTACTTATAAATTAGAAGCTCCCAAAGCTCAAATCACCGATGATACCCAAACGGTTGTTGATGTCATCCAAGGATGCAACGGTCATATGTGCAACACGGTAGGGGTACTTCAGGTACGGCAGACCGGCGTTACCCATTTGAACATACATACCAGGGGCAGCAGGAATTTGGGTTTGAGTCTGAATGCGGGTCCATACGCCAGGTTGACCGCCACTTTCTTCAGAAGCACAGAATTGAGTACGACCAGCAGCTTCAGCAACGCCCTGGCTATCAACACCAGAGACAAAGACAACTTTGTTCTTCGGCCAAATGCGCTTAACGATACCATCCACTGGATCTTTGTACATCGTATCCACGACGATCACAGGAATGCCTGCAATTGAGACCAATTCACCTTTAGAGCTGATGCCGATCCGACCTGCAACGTTGGTGATGCCACCATTAGGAATCAGAATGCCGCTGCCTGCTGTCGTGGTCATGTCACCAACAACTGCGCCGAATTTAGGAATCAAACCGCCCAAAGCCAATTTGATTTCGTTGTTCATCACGATGATGTCCCGCATTTCAGGAGACAGGTACATCGCGGTAACATCAGATTTGTTGGTGTCTTTGAACCAGCGAGCAAAACGTTGAATCCCTTCAACAATAGCTGCATCCGGGTGCGTCCAAGGAATACCTGCTGAGCCACCGGGATCAGCCGTATTTTCGTCCACGATAGAACGGAACAGCGAAGCTTCTTTCCGGCCACGATAACCAGAAGTAACGTTGTAAGCAAACAGGTTATGAGCCGGGATTTGAGCGCTGACTTGAGCCCCAATTCCAGTCCGAGGATCGGTATAGTTAATACCACCCAGCAGCATCATGGCGCGGTAGATGTCCCAGGTCAGGTTATGTTGAGTAACCAAGCGAGACATTTTCTTTTGAATCTGATCAGCAGGGCTCCACTTCTCATTCATGGTTCCAGGGCGAACACGGCTATTGATCTCACCGTGGCTCACGAACATAGAACGACGAATAAACAGAGGCTGGTAGAAGCGTCTCGTGCGAGTACCATCGTTATCCGACAGCACTACGTCCGGTTTACCCATTTCAACCATGGGGAAAATCGTGTCAACCCCGTCATAGGATTGTTCGATCACAACCATTCTTTCTGAGATCGTTTCTTCAGGGAAGATCTCGGTCAGAGGAGTTCTGCTAGTGATAGGAATAAGGGATTTAGCAAGTTCTGTAAATACTGCATCATCCGGATAAGTGTCATTTTTAACCGTTACGGTAGGAGAAACGTAGGGTCCAGTAACGTAGGGTAAATTAGGAGTTCCTAGCGGCATTGTATTCTATTAACCTTTAAAATAATAAATAAATAGATAAATAAATAGATAAATAAATAATTCGAACTGGAATATTACAGGCTGACTTTCTTAGCTGCTTCACGATTGCTGTCGATCAACCGACGCATATCTGCTGCAAAACCTGTAGCTTCTACAGCGCTGATCGATTGACCGAATTGTTCCAATTGAACGGGTTCGGTTTGAACTGCATCAATCAGGAGCTGAGAAATAGCATCAGACAAAGAAACTTCTGTTTCACCAGCGGTAGATGAAAGCTTGATAACTTTGGAGCCAGATTCAATTTGGGATTCCAGTTGAGAGAAGCGTTCGATCAAAGCTGCCGGAACACCTTGAGCGGCAATAGTTTGATAACGGCTAGCACGACTAACCGCGCTCATGCTATTCGAGAAGGCTTGAACCGTTTCTCCTTGGGTAGCCAGTTTATCGGTCAGGTTGGTGATTTCTGCTTTCAACGAATTAATGGTTGCTTCTGCAGTTTGCTTAATCGAATCCAACTGCGCTTGATAAGAGGTAGAAACTTGACCAACAACTTGTTCAACAAGTTTGTTGATATCGAACTGAGGAGCAGTAGGAGCAACTTCTACTTCTTGAGTCGTTACGGCCAGAGAAGCTTCTGCTTGAACAGGAGCTGTTTCAACAGCGGGTGCTTCTTGCGTAGCTGTTTCAACTACTTCGGTGTTAAGGGTTTTATCTTGTAGTTCCATTGAGGATTCAGTTGTATTTATTAGTTTGGTAGGGGCAGAAGAATCTTCTATCTCTGATGCGAGTAAACTTTCTTCTTTAGGTTCATCTGATGTTGATGTTTCAGTATCAACATCAGACGTAAAAATATTTCCACCATCTGCATTCAGTTTAAGCATGAAATTCATGACTGAATGTGAGCATTCATTGGGGGAATTGGCAGAAAGACTTTCAACCATTTCAATTTTTTTGTCATTGAATGGAATGAAGGGGGAATTCGTCAGGGCGTATCTCATTAATACGGTCCCTTTATTCTCTCCGGTTACTTTGTCTGAGTAATTTCTAATGAACTCACCAGAGGCATACTCATATTCTTCGTTCTTGATGAGTTCAAGAGTATCGGAGGTTGGCTCAGTTAAAGCGTAGAGAACGTCATCTTCTACTTCGAAGTCTTTTAAGGAGCCTTTCTTGAGTTCTGCGTCTACTGATACTTTAGGGTCAACTAGGTGTCCCCAAGTAGCGTATGGAGTAAAACCAAGGGCACTCTCTTTGTAGTTTCTTACAATGTCTTCGAAATCTTGATCAGTAAAAGATACCCTGCCGTAAGCTTCGTGATAGAAGCTTCCTTTCTTAGCGACTGGAATTCTTACTAAACCATTACTAAGAAGATGGTAAGTAGCAGTTCCTTCAACAGGCGTTTCTGCTTGAGGTTCTTCTTGAACTTCTTCAGCAGGTACTTCTAACGATTGCACTTTTGGAGTATCTTCTGTAGAATTAAGATCTCCATTGGCTTGATCAGTTACTGGAGTTTCAGTAACTTCCAAGACGGCTTCTTCACTATTTAGTTTTTCTTCAGTCATCTTTAGTTGTTATTAAAGCTTTATAAAATACACAAATAACTCTTTAAGTCTTTGATTTAGTAGGCTTATACTGAAATACTTTATA
>LUGL01000226.1 GCA_002796835.1 Elainella saxicola E1
CGCAGACTGTTGATCAGTACTGTAGGTTGGGTTGAGGAACGAAACCCAACATCTTCCTTCAAGCCTGTTGCTTCTCTCCAGCAATTTGTCCATTCTTAGCAAAGCGTTACCATTACCATCGATGCAATATCGCCGCGCTAAGACCGCCGGAGCGACCTATTTTTTTACAGCGGTCACTTATCAACGTCAACAGCTATTTCATCAGCCGGAAATCGTTGCTTTACTTCGATCGGCATTTCGCACGGTCAAAGCCAGGTTCCCATTCACGATCGATGCCATTGTTGTGCTGCCGGATCATCTGCATTGTATTTGGACGTTGCCAGAGGGAGATGCGGATTTTTCTAAACGCTGGCGATTCATTAAGAGTGAATTTAGCCGATCTTGCCCGGATACCTACAAGCGTCAACGCTCTGCTTCGCGCTTGCGTAAGGGTGAGCAGGCAATTTGGCAACGACGGTTTTGGGAACATCAAATTCGGGATGAACGGGATTTTGCTCAGCATGTGGATTATATTCATTACAATCCGGTAAGTCACGGGCTAGTGTTAGCACCCAGGGATTGGGTTTATTCCAGTTTCCATCGCTATGTGCGAGATGGATTGTATTCGCCGGATTGGGGTGCAAATGGTAAGGTTGAGTTTGAGGATGGGCTTGGCAATGAGTGACAATGATGTTGGGTTTCGTTGCTACGGCTAAAGGGGGTAGGATGGGTTAGCGGTAGCGTAACCCATGCGGTTGGCGAGGGTTTTGGTGCTTGTTGGGTTTCGTTGCCTCAACCCAACCTACGGCGATCGATCGCACTGGAACCTTCACGAGTGCGAGAGTTTGAGGCTGCATTGGGACAGTATATTCTTTACAGACTGTATTTGGCACAACTTTTTCCGGAAGCAGTTTTATATATGGCGGTAAGTGATGCCATCTACCGAAGTTTCTTTCTCAAAAGCGCAATTCAATCTCTACGGGTCGATTCCTCGCCGCTCTGCGGCGTAAAATGTAGGGATGAGCGAGTACATCCATAAACGACATAACGTTACGGTTTTGCTTTACCATCTCGTGTTTCCAGCAAAGTATCGACGGGCTGTGTTCGATGAACAGGTGGACGCAGTGTTGAGAGAAGTGTGTCTCGAAATCGAGAAGCGTTATGAGGTGAAGTTTGTCGAAATTGGGGTGGACAAAGACCATGTGCATTTTTTGGTGCAGTCAGTGCCGACTTACAGTGTGACGAAACTGGTCACGATGATTAAAAGTCTCACAGCCCGAGAAGTGTTCAAACGTTGCCCTCAAGTAAAGCAGCAGTTATGGGGTGGAGAGTTTTGGAGTGATGGTTACTTTGCGAGTACAGTCGGCAAACACGGAGACGAAAGTATGATTGCCCAGTACGTCAAGAACCAAGGCAATGACTATCTCCAGTTACACAGGGATGAGCAACTTGCTCTTTTTTGATGCTGATACCCCGTCCGCTTGCTATCCATTACGCAAAAGTTGCTGAAGTGATGATGCAGCTTAGGTTTTAGCTGCAAGTTGCACCCCTTCAAGCAAATCATATAACTTACTAATTCCTCTCCAGATCGTTTTCAGTCCAGGTTCATCACTCTGACTGCCCATAAAACCGCCCAGCCTTGCAATCCAACGAATTGCTTGTGCAAACGTCGGTGGCTTCTGACTGCGATTTTTCGGCTCGAATTTGCGCCGCAACAGTCGCCACTCTGCCCGACTGAGGATGCACTCACAAGATTGCTCAGGCTGCAATCGTGCCTGGTAGGTCAGCCACAAAATTCGAGTGGCAACAATCGAGTAGGTT
>LUGL01000102.1 GCA_002796835.1 Elainella saxicola E1
GCCGTGTCTCAGTCCCAGTGTGGCTGATCATCCTCTCAGACCAGCTACTGATCGTCGCCTTGGTAGTCCATTACACTACCAACTAGCTAATCAGACGCGAGCTCATCTTCAGGCTATTAATATTTCACCTCTCGGCACATCGGGTATTAGCAGTCGTTTCCAACTGTTGTCCCCGTCCTGAAGGCAGATTCTCACGCGTTACTCACCCGTCCGCCACTAGCTCCCGAACGAGCCCGTTCGACTTGCATGTGTTAAGCAGACCGCCAGCGTTCATCCTGAGCCAGGATCAAACTCTCCATGTTGTTAGAGAATTCCTTTTGCTCTCTCTTCAATAGATAAACTCAATGAATCCAAAACTTAATCAACGTTAAGCTCCTCTCCATCAAGCTCCCTATCTCGTTTTCTTCTTCGGCTCTTGAGTATCTCTACCCAATAACCATTTGATTTAACGGGTTATTAGTGCTATTCTGGCTTCCAAACTATATCGTTTTCTAGGTCCGGTACAGCAGCAGGTAACTCCCCTTCGCTCGCCTCTCGGTCCGCTTTCAGCTCGCCCCTCACCGCCGCTTTACTAAGATAGCGAGGATCTGCCTGAGGTGTCAACCTGATCTCTAAAGTTTTTTTGGGAGCTTGCGAAATTTCTGTGGGAGAACTACGCAATAAAAGGTGGGCCAAGTGATTAAGACACTTGACCCAATTAGCTTTGAGATTTCGTTCAATCCTATCTGAGTGGAGCTAAGTGGGATCTTTTTCCCCTCACGTCCATTTCATTGGCTGCCTAGCTGAGGTCTATTTTGCTTAAGGCGGACAAGTTTTGTTCGTGAAGTCACATTTATAAAGATGTGTCTCCTGCCAACTTAAAGGAATCTCTAACAGATCACGACTCCCTGTCATCCCTTGGCCAACGAAAAGCAGAACAGCAAAACAGTTTAGGATGATGTGAACCGTTCGCCAACGGTTGGTCCGGTCTTGATAGATATCTGGAAAGATGGCCAAGGAAAAAATCATGAGCATTGCAGCAGCCATCCCAAAGTAGTAGTGAGACAGGTACCACTCCCCTGTGAACCATTGACCATTGCTAAAGTCGAAAATTTCACCTCGTCGATAAATTTCGGGCTGAGAGCCAAGCAAGATTAATCCCATACCAGTTAAGGAAGCGAAGACTGCACGCCAAAGTTTTGTTCTCGCTCGATTGAGGATCAGTAAAGAAGCAAGAGTTGCTGCCAACATCAACACTACAAACCATGCACGAAAACTGTCTTTAGCCCAAATTCCATCTTTCGTCATTTTTGAAAAAAGGGGATGGGAAAGACCAATCAACGCTAGAACAACCACTCCATTTGAGAGCCAACGGCCAATTCTGAGGTGTTCTATTCCAACACTTGGAGAAATTTTACTTTTCCCACCTTCCTTTGCTTGAAGACGGCGCTGTCGGGTCTGCCAAGCATAATTCACTACAATGCCAAGCAACGGGAAAATAAAAATAACTGCTAGGGCTGGATGGATTAACCCTGCGACATCTACGGCATTCATTTCAAACCCCTCTTCATAACCCTAATACATACGTGAATAAGGCACGGGCTGTCCTTCAGAGATAGCGATATTCAGTAAAGATCTTGAAAACTGCCTCTGCTATCGATCGGCCAAACCGATCGAAGTGTAGTTACCTCATGCTGTTTGACAGCAAGTTACCACATGCTCAAGTGTCTGAAATGATATTGCGCTGAGAAATTCTCAAGAAAATTTTCAGTCATTCTTATTTGTAATTCTTAAAAATTGCTTTGTTCTGATTGAGAGTTCTTTGCAAGACTTCATGACAAAGCTATTCTCAGGCGATTCAGGAACTTTCAAACCGAGAAACTGTCGGAAGACGTAGGGAAGTTATAGGTAATCAACGTCCATCCGATGTTATTTGCAAGAGCGGTACTAAAGTCGATCGATTTGCCAAGCCCTTCCGCATCGAAATATTCAAAAGAAGAGCATCTTTAGGCATATTCTTGAACTATTGTTCATTCAAACTGTCCACCAAACTATTTAGGAACTGAGGAGGTTTTGGTTTGGAATTAGATATTGCAGACAGAGGCGATCGCTCTTGGCTTGGCTCGATCGACTGAACCAGGAAGCATTGATTTCTCAAACAATTTGAAGATGGCTCGCTGAGCAGCACGATTAAGGATTCTTCCATGACGACTTCAATTCCTCAAAGGACATCCGATTCTCGAAGCAATCAGTTCTTTCGCCCTCAAATTGCCACAATTGTCCTCTTAGGTGTCGTGGTATTGGCAGGTGCAATTGTTGCCGCTTGGTTCGCAGGGCAGGGCACCATTAGCCGCATTTTTTATCAACTGAATGAGCTACAGGACCATCCTCCTCTTTGGCTTGCAGTGCCGATGGTAGCAGGGGAATATCTACTCGTTCCAACTGTCATCCTGTTTTTGATCGTGTTGCTGGTCATGAAGGCTTCCCCTCAGCCCCGACCTTGGTCAAGGTTTGTCGTCGTCGGGATTTTGCTAGCGCTTACCTTCCGTTATTTGCTATGGCGATCCCTCTCTACCCTAAATATGAGTACGCCTCTGAATGGAGTCTTCAGTATTGCTCTTTTCTTTTTAGAAATGATTATGCTGACTAACACCACCATTCAGCTGTTTTTAATGCTGAAGGTTCGCGATCGCCGTCGGGAAGCAGATTGGTTAGCCATGGATGTTCTAGAAGGGCGTTTTACTCCCAGCGTGGATATTATGGTTCCAACCTACAATGAGCCTTTATTTATTCTGCGGCGGACCATCATTGGATGTCAGGCATTAGATTATCCTTACAAAACAGTCTATCTACTAGATGATACTCACCGACCAGAGGTTGAGGCTCTTGCAGACGAACTTGGCTGCGCCTATATTGCTCGTTCTGACAATACTTATGCTAAAGCAGGCAACCTCAATAATGCGCTTCGGCAAACACAAGGGGATTTAATCGTTGTCTTTGACGCAGACTTTGTGCCCACCACCAATTTTTTGACTCGCACCGTGGGCTTTTTTCAAGATCCCCAAGTTGCCCTGATTCAAACGCCCCAAAGTTTTTACAATCCCGATCCGATCGCTTTTAATCTGGGGCTAGAAGATATCTTGACCCCCGAAGAAGAAGTCTTTTATCGTCAAATTCAAATGATTCGAGACGGAGCAGGCAGCGTCATTTGCGCTGGAACCTCCTTCGTTGTTCGCCGCAGTGCCCTGGAATCAACAGGAGGATTCTTTACGGATTCATTGAGTGAAGACTACTTTACTGGGATCCGGCTATCTGCCCAAGGGTATCGTTTGGTCTATTTAAATGAGAAGCTTAGCGCTGGTTTAGCAGCAGAAAACATTGCGGCTCATGCATTACAGCGCATCCGTTGGGCACGAGGTACCCTACAGGCCTTTTTTATTAACGCCAATCCTCTCACCATCCGAGGCTTAAACCTGGTCCAGCGTCTAGCCCATCTGGAAGGGTTGCTGAATTGGTTTACCAACATCTCTCGGGTTGGCTTTCTCCTGATGCCCCTAGCTTACTCCTTTCTAGGCGTCATTCCATTTCGAGCCACCGCCGCAGAGTTTCTTTACTTCTTCCTTCCCTACTATTTAGTCCACCTGTCGGTCTTTTCTTGGCTCAACTATCGCTCCCGATCGGCCTTGCTCTCTGACATTTATCCACTAGTGCTGTGTATTCCACTGGCCATTACGGTGGTTCAGGCAATGTTAAGCCCCTTTGCCAAAGGCTTTAAAGTGACGCCAAAAGGGACTGCAAGCGATCGTTATTCCTTTAATTGGCGTCTTGCTTGGCCACTCTTGGTGCTATTTGTCCTGACGGCCATTAGTTTATGGGTCAATGTTGGAATGTGTATGATCAACGGGGCCTGGGCGGAAAACATCCCATCTGACGTTGCAGGACAATCCAAAGGGATTGGGTTGGGCTGGATCTGGAGCAGCTATAACCTGATCATGCTAGGAATTGCATTGCTGATTCTATTAGATGTCCCACGACCGAGCCCTTACCAGTGGTTTGACTTGCGCCGCATGATCAAGCTTCGGCTCATGACTGAAACAGGCACATCCGATCTGGTATTTTGGGGCGTCACCACAATGATTTCTGAAATTGGCGCAGAGATCGCGCTCACCCAGGCAGATTTTCCGCAGATTCTCGATGGCGAAACAATTCCAGTGCGGCTGGAAGTTCTAGAGAACCAGCTTTTTCTGCAAGGAAAAGCCATTCAAACGGGATTAGCGGGAGACTTTCCAACCGTGAGAGTTATGTTTGAGCACCTCGATTTAATTCAACAGCGGCAGTTAACAGAAATGTTGTTTTGTCGGCCAGGACAATGGAAGAACCGCCATACACCTGGGGAACTGCAATCGTTGTTTCTCTTATTTCGAGCTTTGCTGCGGCCTCGGGTGTTGTTCGATCGCAATGCTGATGTTAGTCGAGTTTCAGTTGCTCAAGTTTAAGGGTGCCAGGTCCAGACCATTCAGCAGCGCATTTTTGTAGAAAATTTCAAGAATTTCCCTGGGAATTCTGTATCTATAGGTACAGCCTATTTTTGTGCAACCTATTTATACAGTCACCGAGCTTCTCAGGAGTTGGTTATGCGTCATCGCTCATTATTCCGTCTTATGGGCGCAACCGCCCTCACTTTCGCCTTAATCAACAACGCTGGTCTTGATTTATTAGCAGGTTTATCAGGGCAGGGGTGGCAACTCCAGAGCGAGCAAGCATTCGCAAAATCCCGATCGGGCGGACGGACCAGAGGCGGATCCTTTAGTCGCAAATCTTCCAGCGGGTCCAGTCGATCGAATTCTGGTTCATCATCCAATTCCAGCAGTTCCGGCTCATCGGGACCAATTTACCGATCGGGTGGTCCTGTGATCATTCATTCTTCTGGCGGCAGTACAAGCAGNTTCATCAGCAGAAGATTGGTTCTGGCTGCTCCTGATTTTGGGCGGTGGAACAGCCGTCATTCTCTACATCCTCTGGAAAGCCAAGAATTCCCAGTCTTCATCCCAAGAACTAGAAAATAATACGGTCACAGTAAACCAACTGCAGATTGCGCTGCTGGCTCAAGCTAAACAAATTCAAACCGATCTAACCGAACTGGCTCTGTCTGCTGATACAGAAACTCCTGCCGGACTGACCGAACTGCTGCATGAATCGGCACTTGCCCTGTTGCGATCGCCCGAAAACTGGAGCCATGCCCGCACCAACACTCAAACCTTCAAAGGTCGCGAAGAAGCCGCTCAATACTTCGAACAAATTTCGGTGGCCGAACGGAGTAAATTTAGTGCCGAAACGTTAGTGAATGTGGCAGGACGAGTGCGCCAAACTGCTGCCCGTCTCGCCGAAGAGAGTGAACCCGCTGCCTATATCGTCGTCACCCTAATTGTGGGCACTGAAGATGATCAGCCTTTATTTGACAAGATTCACTCTGGCGAAGAACTGACTACTGCTCTACAACAGCTTGCTAGCATCACGGAAAATCGCCTGTCGATCTTTGAGATGCTGTGGACACCTGAGAACGATCGCGATAGCTTGAGCCGCGATGACCTGCTGGCCGAATATCCCGATTTGATTCAAATTGCTTAGGAATTTTCTCGAACTCAGTGAACTGTGTTAGGTTCTGTGCTAGCTGAATTGGTTAAAGCACGAATGCGATTCATTCGGCCCTTGAACCTAACACAAAAATTGCTGCTTGCCAGCCTGACGATCGGGGGAGTCAACAGTTTATTTGGACTTCCCACCGATTCATCCATTGGTTCGATCGCTCTCTGGCTAGATCAACCCGCCTTCGCCCAATCGGGAGGTAGAACCAGGGGGGGCTCGTTCGATCGGCCCAGTCCCAGCCAAGCTCCTTCCCACAGTTCGCCTAGCAGCGGCGATTATCTCGATCCCTACGACTATTCCAGGCCGAGAAACATCCCTTCTTACCCTTCTCAGCCCGATTATTTTCCTGGTTCCTACCGTCGGCCTCCGGTAATTGTGTTACCACCCCAGTCCTATCCGGTGCCTAGAGATCCCTATGGTTACGGCACAGGTGGATATAGCACCGGCTCCAGCGACGGCTTTTTGCTAATTCTGGTGCTGGTCTGCGGCTTCTGTGTGCTGCCTGTTCTAATGACCTATCTAGGGCAAGCGAAAAATCGTAGTGCTGTTAGCTATGGAGCAAACGAGATCAACAATGACATTGTGACGGTGACCCAGCTCCAGGTCGGACTGCTAGCTCAAGCGCGCTATATCCAAACGGAACTGACTCAACTCAGTCTGAGTGCGAACTTAAATACCCCAGAAGGATTGACCAGATTGCTGCAAGAAACGGTTTTGGCATTGCTGCGATCGCCCGAAAACTGGAGCCATGCCCGAATTACCTCTCAAACCGTTCAAAGTCGATCGCAAGCAGGCCAGCTTTTTGAGCAGCTTTCGATCCAGACGCGCAGCAAATTGAGTGCCGAGACGCTCGTGAATGTGGGAGGACAAATTCGTCAGCAAACTATCTCAGTCAATCCAGATGCGGAACCCGCCAGCTATATTGTCGTGACGCTGCTGTTAGGGACGGGGGACGATCGCCCGATCGCTAACTCCATCCATTCGGTCCCAGAATTGCGCAGTATTTTAGAACGGCTGGGCGGCCTCACACCGGACTATCTGATGATATTTGAGCTAATTTGGTCACCGCAGGATGCTTCCGACAGTTTGTCTCGCGAACAAATGCTCAGTCTCTATCCAGATCTGATACAGATTGCTTAACGGTAAACTACAGAATGTAGAGCAGATTGGGAAGTAGACTCTTGCTAGACGAACAAGCTAAAAAGACGATGCTGCGCAAAATCCCCCATGGACTCTATGTCTGTGGCGTCAAAGATGGGGAAGAGGTCAACGGCTTTACTGCGAGCTGGGTAATGCAGGCTTCATTCCAGCCTCCCCTCGTCGTGAATTGTGTGAACCGCAGCTCTGGATCGCACGCCATGATTCAGAATAGTCAAGTCTTTGCCCTCAGCGCATTAGAAGCAGGACAGAAAGAGCTAGCCCAAAAATTCTTTAAGCCGCAGCGGCGAGTCGGCAACAAATTCGAGGATGTGGAATTTTATTTAGGCGAAACCGGCTGTCCGATCATTTCTGATTCACTGGGCTACGTCGAGTGTCGCGTGGTTGGATCGGTCGAACAGGGCGATCACACCGTGTTTGTGGGAGAAGTGATCGCAGCAGGTGTCCATCGTGAGGGCGATCCACTGCTGCTGGAAAGTACAGGTTGGCAATACGGAGGTTAGGCAATGCCGCTGATTAAGGTTCAAACTTCAGTTGCGACGACCGATCGCGCCAGCATTGACACTCTACTAAAGAGCCTATCTGCCAGTTTAGCCAAGCACACAGGCAAACCTGAATCCTATGTGATGACCGCGTTTGAACCTGATGTGCCCATGACCTTTGGCGGCACGACCGATCCGGTTTGCTACATCGAAATCAAGAGCATCGGCTCCATGAGTTCGGCCCAAACCAAAGCCATGAGTCAGGATTTCAGCGAACAAATTCAGACTGCCTTAGGCGTACCGTTAAACCGCATCTACATCGAATTTTCGGATGCTAAAGGATATATGTGGGGCTGGAACGGTTCCACCTTTGGATAAACAGATTTTGCCGATGCGAATCTGTTAAAATTTGTCACATTTATTGGTCATCCCGGATGTTGGGAAAAAACATGCTGAAAGCCTTGCTGTTAGATTTAGATGGAACGTTAGCAGAAACTGATTCGCTGCATTTTTGCATCTGGCAGGACTTTTTGCGTGACTACGGGCTGGAAACCGATCGCAATTTCTATCAAGCAAAAATCAGCGGACGGCTTAATCCGGACATTGTTGATGACTTGTTACCTCAGCTCAATGCTGACGAGAAAGCAGATTTCATTTGGCGGAAAGAGGCTGAATTTCGCAATCGAGCGAATCGTTTAACCCCCATGCCGGGACTGCTTGATCTGCTGGACTGGGCTGAGCGTCAAAACCTTAAATTAGCCGTGGTGACCAATGCGCCGCCCGAAAACGCCGAATTTATGCTGCGGGTTTTACAGCTGACGACTCGGTTCGACTTGATCGTGCTGGGCGATGATTTGCCGCGTGGTAAACCCGATCCCCTGCCTTACCAAGAAGCATTACGTCAGCTCAACCTGACGACTCAAGAAGCGATTGCCTTTGAAGATTCGCCCTCAGGATTGCGATCGGCAGTTGGGGCAGACATTTTCACGGTTGGCGTTGCCTCAACCCATGATCCGTCTCATTTAGAGCAACTCGGAGCCAAGTTAGTGATTTCTGACTTTACCGATCCGCAGCTCTGGACCTTGCTGCAACAAAGAATTAGCCCTGATGTGCTGGTGACTTCCAGACATTGAATCAATGGCTAATTTTTAAGTTAATTACGCGTTAATTACTTATCTTGAGCTGCTGCATACCAGGACTGGGCTGATTAGATGCGCCTGAATTGGCTGAACTGCCCTGCGCTTGGCCCAATTCTGTCAGGAAGCGTAATGCCTCCGCAATGTAGCTGGCGCAAACATAGGGAGAAGTCTCGTAGAACGATCGCCAAGCCATCCCCTTTTGCTGATCATACAGAGCGGGCTGATGGGACCGATCGCTCAACCAGGCCAGCCGTACCGCATGCCCGATCAGCACATCCAGGACAATGTATTCCTCGATTTGCAAATCAGGATTGCGGTCAAAAATAGCAGCTAGTTCCACCAGCGCTTCAATATTCACCTGACGATATTCCGGGGCTTGAATATTGTTCAACAAATGTTCGACCCTGAGCGCAAAGTTTTTCTCACCGGGCGTCATTTCTGCCAGCAGCAACTCACTATCCAAACGATTGCGGCGATCGAGCTTATCCCCAATCACCAGACCTTTGCAATGCTGCAACACCTGCCAGACCTGCGGGTAAAATCCCTTGGGCACCCGGTTGATCGCTCCATCACGCTGGCGTTGCTGCCACCAGTTTTGTTGCGGTTCTGCCATGGCCGTCTCCGCCTCTGACGACACCACCCATTCGATCGCCTGCTGCCGCCGCACATGCAGCGACTCCTGCCGGAACAAACTCTGATCGAGATTGCTATATCCAGCCAAAATGCGCATCAGCCAGGACTTCACTTCGAACGGCGTCAGCTGGGTCAAATGCTCATATGCCTCATCAGGCGTCACATTCAGCTCACGGGCTAATTCGCTGGTAATCAGCAAAATCAGGTAGCCCACTCGCAAGGTCAGCAATCCATTGAAGAGATATGGATCGGTTTTGATCAGCACGCTCAGATAAATCAAAATCTCCTGCGTCAAAGGCCGATCGCGCACATCATTGCCGCAGAAAGTTTGAATTTTTTCAAGCATTTCATCCGGCGGCAGCGGTGCAGTAATCAATGAAGCCTCGCTGTAGGCTTTACCCACCGCAATTTGCTTGCCTCGCACCAAAATATCCGTCACTGCATCTGACAAGCCAACATCCACCTTGTTGAGCAAACCTGCCGATCGACGAATTACCGCCCATAGCCGTAACTCGCTGGCTTTTCGATAAACTTCATCCAACAAATCGGCGATCGTCACAACCTGAGCTGAACCACCCAATTGAGTATCAAATTCCAATCCTGCCAATTGACTGAGGGTTTCCAGCAGATCGATCTGCTCATACAAGTTTGTGGAATGGCGCAAGCGATCGAGCAAGCGTGGGATATTCGTTTCGTAAGACAGCAAAAATTCCTGCGTACTGCTGAGGGGATGATTGCGATCGGCATAGAAGGTCAGGTAATAGGGCACAGGCGCAGCATCCTGCACAGGAGCCTGCATAAAATCAAAGTCATGCACAAAATCGACCCGCTCAATACCTGCTGTCAACAAAAATTGGTTCAAATACCCCAACTTCACTGAAACCCCATTACAATTTCCCTCCCGCAGCTCCTTCAGCAGTTTCAGCAAGGGAGACTGTTCAATCTCAGTCGTTTGCTGATCCTCGAACATGGCGTGAGTCAACAGCAGCGTCACGGTAGGCCGTCCCAACTGATCCCAATGTCGCTGAATATAAGCCAGCTCTCCTTTGATTTGGGCCACCAGAAAGTGGTAGTCGAGCGTCAGATAAAACTGCTGCGGATCGAGAAAGGAGGGGAGAAAGACGATCGCTTCTCCGCGAATTCGAAAAATCCGCGAGGTCGTGAGGCTGCGCAAACGGCGAATCGGACGCCCCGTCAACTTCAGCTTGTCATTGCGGCCAATCTGGTGATAGATCGCCGCCAACTCCTCTGCCCGCCGCACCTGAATCGGAGCAACCTGGGTCGGGGTTTGGGTAGAAATTCCATAGGTCGCTAATTCAGCTTGGAGGGCTTCATCTTCCGACAGTAAGGTAATTTGCACTAAGGGCTGCCGCAGATAGGTCGATCGCTGATGACGACCCAGGGGATCGATATCTCCCAGCGACAATAACCCTTCCCGCAAAAGCTGGCCCAACAAATACAAGCTCTGTGCCCAAACCAGCGGCAAATTTTCGTTTGGCAATCGGGTCTGGCTATGGGGATTTTCCCGTTCTGCCGCAATTTTATCTGCCGGAACGTAATACAGCTCTGGCAGCAGGCTCAAGCCACCCTGCTCGACCAGCAAGGGCTGCAACCGCTGGTAATAGTCCTCAGCCTGATCGCGATCGCCCCGAAACAGCGCATCTAGAAATAAATAGGTGAAGAACAGCGGCCATTCGCATTCGATATGCTCGAACTGTTTGAGTTCTAACGGCTCATAATGCAAGCGCGTCATGTCTTCGATCGCCGTTTGATGCCCATCTCGCAAAAATCGCTTGCAGCCATAGTTGCCTTGCAGCTTCTCGACAATTTTGCTGCGCGTTCGCTCCACCAAATCGGGCTTATCCACCGCAAAGGCTGGAAAACCGATCACCGGCAGTACCGCCGCATCCACTTCTTTAGAAGCAGACTCACGGGGTAGCAGCGACTCCAGCGTGATGCGAGTGCGGGCAATTTCATCTGGTAACACATGCACCACCGAGGCCTGCCCGCCATGCACCCCAAACAAATTCAGGCCATTAATGGATTCCAGAGCCGCTTTCGCAATTCCAACCGAGCTGGCATTTAATTCTGGATTGCCATGGTTAATTTTGTTGCCCCGCTCCCAGATGCCATAATCTGGCGTACGATAGGCTCGGCCAATGTAGTAAACAAGATTTTGAATAAAGTTAACTTCGTCGATCGTAAAAATAATTTGGAGGCCAGACGCAGTCATTTGCGCCAACATTAGCAAATATAGTGAAGTAGCATCTAGCTGTAGATGTCCCCAGCCATCATCTCCAACCACTACATCGCCTGTACTCGTGTCGTATTTAGCATGCAGCGCATCCAATGGAGATTGCGTATGCTTAAACTGCTCGACTTTGTGGGCTTGCCGCATCATAGCAAACAGTAACCCCCGCATCAGCTTCACGACGCTATGTTCTAACTCATAGGTGCGGCCCTGATGTTCATCCCGCTTGCGATAGGCGAGCGCTAATCCCCAAACCGCCAAAATGCTATAAATGTTGTCTCGCACCCAGGCATCCGTGTAATTGCCATGAGCCGTGATCGCCGTACTAGCTGGCAGCAACCCGGTAATCGGATTCTGTCGTGCCAAAATGACAGACTGGATCTCCTGGTAAAACCGCTCCAGGCGATCGATCGGCAACTTTGAAGACAAACCTGAATCAGGATAATTGACAGAATCGGAAAGAGGAGCGCTCATAGAGGATGCTGATAAGTTGGGGGAGCAATCGTAATTAAGCAGAACTAAAAGAAAACAGGATCACTAAATAAATTAATTTTTTCTTCAGATTATCGCCTGTTTGCCACCCTTTAGCCTAATTCTTTGAATCCCCAACCCATGATTGCCCTTGCTGCGATCGATACTTCATCCACACTTCGTAAGCGAGCGCTTGAACTCTAGCAACTCTCAGCTTGCACTATCTCTTCGCATCGCTACTGTATAAAATTTTGAACAAGCAGGATCAGTAAATATCTCCACTTAGCCTATAATCAATTCCAAATAGTAAGGAGCAGTCCCTTGCTTCTTGCTTTGGCATTAGTAAAATCAGCAATTTTGATTTATTTTTTGAATCTTCATGTGGAATAGACTAGCTTGACTGCAAATTTACGCATATACGACTAAAGTATAAGAGCCTACAAAAGTTCATTTTCCTTACTGAAGGGTCAGCACCCTCAACTTTGACAATATAGCGATTCCGCCGATACTATCTCTAGGGTCTTCTCCAGGGCTTCGAGTTCCAAAGTCTTCAGGAACAATCTGCTGCACACTCAATCACTGGCAAAAGCCGAGACGTAAAACCCTACGAAAACCTGCACGACAAGTTTACACTGCTTATGTCAGCGCGGCATAACCAGACGATCCTCCCAATTATTTAGTTTCCCAGAGCCGTGTAGGGGCGATCGCGCAAGCCATCATGGTGCGAGGTGATCCCCCCTACATTTCCTTATTTTTGACTTGCCATCGATTGCGATCGCAAATCCAATCAGGTCCGGCCACGGCAAAGGCTGAAATTATGCTGGTTTGCCCATTCCGCCTAGAATTACGTTAGAAAAACGCAGGCCGATGGCGGGTCAAGCTGAGAAACTCTTCTCGTGTCTTGGAATCTTCCTGGAACACACCCAGCATGGCACTGGTAACCGTCCAAGAACCAGGCTTCTGAACTCCACGCATCGCCATACACATGTGGGTTGCTTCCATCACAACTGCAACCCCTTGGGGTTCTAAGATTTCTTGAATCGCTTCGGCAACCTGGCGAGTCAGACGCTCTTGCACTTGCAGACGGCGGGAATACATCTCTACAATGCGGGCCAATTTGCTGAGGCCAACCACTTTCTGATTGGGAATGTAGGCTACATGCGCTTTCCCCATAAAGGGCAGCATATGGTGTTCGCAAAGACTAAAAAAGTCAATATCTCGCACGAGCACCATCTCATTATGGCCCTCATCAAAGATTGCACCATTAATCAAGTCGTCAAGGGACTGATTATAGCCACTGGTGAGAAATCGCATCGCTTCGGCCACTCGCTTTGGCGTTTTGAGCAGTCCTTCGCGTTCTGGGTCTTCTCCAACATTCAAGAGCATGGTGCGAACAGCTTCCATCATCTCTTCGTTGGCGTTATCTGGCACAGGATGAGGCTTAGATTCTCGCCCATGCGTTGTGGCCCGATCGGGACGAACTGGGACACGATTTGTGATGCTGGATTCTGCCGCCAAGTCTGAATTTTGCACGGTGGGCAACGAAGTGCCATTGATTCCATTGGAAGAAGCGATAGTCATAAGTAAAAGGGATGAACTCTCCAGAAAATGATTCAAACCAGAAATTGGGAAACAGATAAAACCCTTAAAGTGCTCCAGCACTGGGCATCACTGTCAATTCTTCGATTACCGCCCCCGGTGGCAACAAGGCAGCGTGCACAATGGTTTGTGCAACTGTCTCTGGAGTCAGCATTCGAGAGCGATCGAAGTCTACATGGACGGTTTCAATATCCCAAAGGGGCGTATTGACCGAACCAGGGCAAAGCGTCACCACACGAATTCCGTGGGCACGTTCTTCCGCTGCCAGGGTTTTAGAGAGGGCAATCAGACCTGCTTTACTGACGTTGTAAGCTCCCCACCCTGGAAACGCCTGATAGCCTGCAATTGAGGCAATATTGATAATGGTTCCCTGCTGTTGATCACGCATTCCAGGCAGGACCGCTTGCATACATTGAAATACACTCGTAAGGTTGAGCGTCATGACTTGCTGCCAATCCGACAGCGAGGTTTCCAGTAGCGTGCCTGTATAAGCAGTCCCCGCATTGTTAACCAAAATCTCGATCGGAAACTGCTGCACCAGTGCTGTTAATTGAGGCTTGATTTGATCCAATAAGGACAGATCAATCGCGCAAGTTTGCACATCTACGCCCAGAGCAGCGGCCTCCGCAGCCACTTGATCCAGGTCGGATTGCGATCGGCTAACAAGCACCAAATCCACGCCAGCTTTGGCGAAAGCAATCGCAGTTGCCTTCCCAATTCCACGGCTTGCACCCGTAATGAGAGCACGGTGATGGGTTACTAAAGTCATGAAACTCTTCCAAATCTTTGCCAAACTCAGCAAAAAGCGCACTCAGCATATAGAGCCAGTCCAAACAGGCTGACCAATTGGTATGACCTAAAAAGATCAACTGAGGAGCGAGTTTTATAAAAATCTCTAGATAAAGACTGCGTTTTGATTGAGGTTAGACCATTGCGCTGACACACTCACTCGAACAGATTGGCTGAGAGCAACACTGTCTATGCATGCAAAAAACGCAAGGTTTTAAAGAATGAGAAAAATGTAAAAAAATGTTGCTAAGTCGATTATAACACTGCAAAGTCCCTGTCCAGCTTTTATCGCGATGGTAGCAATTACCTTTTCTCAATCCTGACAATCAGTAGATCCAATAGATGCCAGTGTTGATGCAGTCAGAGGGTTTTCTCACGGATCGCAGCACACTAGTGATTAAACCGCTAACTGGCTAAAGACTCCCATATTGCGAAACTTTTGATAGCGCCAATCTTTGAGCTGCTGGCGAGTCATGTGGGTCAATTCCGCCAGGTTTTCCAGCAATGCCTGTTTCAATGTTGCAGCGGCTTGAAGTGGATCAGCATGCGCACCTCCGATCGGTTCAGGCAGAATTTGATCCACAATCCCCAGCGATTGCAGATCGGTTGCCGTAATCTTTAAAGCTTCTGCCGCTTGAGGCGCTTTGCTGGCATCTCGCCAAAGAATGGCCGCACAGGCTTCTGGACTGGCCACCATATAGACTGAATGCTCAAACATCATCAGCCGATCGCCCACACCAATACCCAGTGCTCCACCCGACCCTCCTTCACCGATCACCGTGCAAAGAATTGGCACTTCCAGTCGAAACATTTCGCGTAAATTGTAGGCGATCGCCTCTCCTTGCCCTAACCGCTCTGCTTCAGAACCGGGATTAGCCCCAGCCGTATCAATAAAAGAGAGGATCGGCATACCAAATCGATTGGCATGTTCCATCAACCGCATTGCCTTCCGGTAGCCTCCAGGTGACGCCATACCAAAATTGCGGCGAATATTATCCTTCGTGTCGCGGCCTTTTTGATGTCCCAAAATCACGACAGGCCGTCCGTCCAGGCGGGCAACCCCTCCCACCAAAGCCAGATCATCATTCCCGGTGCTGCGATCGCCATGCAGTTCGATCCATTCGTCCGTAATGGCCTGCACATAATCTAAAGTGCTGGGACGACGAGGATGACGAGCGACCTGTAGCCGCTGAGCCGGAGTCAGGCTACCAAAAATTTCCTGGCGCAATTGGGTAGCACGCGATTCAAGTTGGCAAATCTGGTCCGATACATCCACATCATTCTCTTCTGCCAGCTCACGAATTTGGGAAATCCGGGCGTCAAGTTCGGCTAACGGCTTCTCAAAATCTAATAGCAGGGGTTTACGATCGGAATTTGCCATATTCAAAAGCGCAACAGCTTGAGGTTGCAAACGATAGAAATCAAAACTATTCAACAAACCCGACCTTAAGGTCATGCTGATGCAACAGCACCCTAGTACCCTTAAGAATTTGTTAAACCGAGTTTGCGTAACAGAGAGTATTTTACCTAATCCGATCCGCTCTTGGGCAGCAAACCCTTAAAGCAATGGCTCAATCACCGAGGAACAATCCTGAGCCAGCGGCACCCGCACAGTAAAGGTGAGGCTGTCAGCCTGACTGGTCGCCTCAATGTCGCCATTGAGATGCTCTGCCAACCGTTTGACGATCGCCAATCCTAACCCGGTACCTCCCTGTTGGCGGTAATCCACATCTACATTGCGATAAAACGGTTGAAATAATCTCTGCAATTCAGCTTCGGGCAGCGATACCCCCGAATTACTCACCAGTAGCTCAATCTGAGAATCCATTGCTCGCAGCGTCACCTGAATTAAGCCGTGAACTGGCGTATATTTGCAGGCATTGTTTAGCAATTCCGTCAAAATACGCCGCAAACTGTGCCAATCCAGCGTTAAATCAGTACAGGAAGATTCCACTTGAGACTGAAGCACCTGTTGGCTCATTTCTGCCCGCATCTGGAAAGGAGCAACCACCTCAGTCAACCAATCTCGCAAATCATAGGTTTCTAACTCCCTCGATGGGGGCTGAGCGCTGAGGCGCTGAAAATCTAGCAAATCATTGATCAAAGCAAACTCAGTCTGACATTCTTCTTCCAGAATCTTGAGATACTCTTCGCGATCCTCATCTGTATCAGACATTCTTAGCAGCGTAATCGCCGAATGGATGTTCACGACCGGAGCGCGTAACTCATGGGAAGCCGTTCTAAAAAATTCCTGCTTCAGCGCATCATCCTGCCGAAAATGTTGAATTTGATGCCGCAACATAGCCGATTCTCGCAGGCGATCGTAAACTCCCGTCACCGTTCCCGTTGTCAGAAACAGCAGGAGGGGAGCCACAATCGGCGGCAAAATATTCACTCGCACCAGCAAGACACCTAGCAAGCCCCAAGCGGCCCATAATCCTGCCACGGCAGCAACCTGTCGCACCCAGCCCCGTCCTGACAGATGCCAACCCAGCAGCGGACCTCCTAGCAGGAACAGTAAGAAGATATGACTTGTGGATAGCGGTTTCAACGTTGCCTGGTCCAACAAGTTTTGAATCAAGGTGGCATGTAGCAGCACACTACTCGTCGGCGGATTGCGATCGAACGGCATCACCACCGGATCTAGACCGATCGCCGTTACCCCAACCAACACAATTTTGTTCGAAAAAACCTGGGGATTGATTTTGCCCTGTACAACTTCTGCAAAAGAATATTGCTGGATCGTTTTCGATCGTCCCACCCAATTGAGCTGTAGCGGAGAGTGGAGATCGGGTAGGGGGACTTCAGCTTGAAGTAAGTTGTAGGCTTGAATGGCCGTAATTCCTAAGGCCGGAACCCCCTGCACCTGAGGCAGAATTTGACGCACAATCCCATCACTATTTTGCTGAGCCAAGATATGCCCAACTCCGAGCGCATTTTGCTGCAAGCTAGGCACCGGCAACAACGGCTCACCCTCAGCATCCCAGGCTTGCGAAAGGATGACATGCCCCTGCTGACTCATGGCTGTAGCAAGCGCCCCATCATCTGAACTGGGCTCAGAAAATAGCAGGTCAAACACAATGACGCTGGCATCCGAGCGATTGAGCACCTGCAACAGCTTGACATATTGCTGACGGGACCAGGGAAACCGACCAATCTTGGCCAAACTCGCATCGTCGATCGTAATCAGCACAATGCGATCATCCCAGGGCTGCTCACCCCGCAGATGAAACAGGAGTTGATAGCCAAGCTGCTCTAACGGTTGCAACGCCCCTAGTTTGAGCAACAGTAAAACTCCTAGAGCAGAAAATCCACCTAAAATGAATCGTCGTCCCCAGCTAGAGAAGATCCAAGTCATAGGTTTGCTCTTGTCCCAAAGCTGTAATGACTGTCACCTTTAAACGCAACCTTGAGGGGGCAGGCAGCACAAGACTAAACTTTCCTTCTGGATCGATTGCTTGCGGTTCATCCTTGATTAAAACAGAGCTTGTCGGATCAACCTGCCCATTCAACACAATTCGTCGAATGCCATGCCGAATAATGCGCTCAACTTGATAGTCTAGGCGAGGTTCATTGCTAAAAGGGACGGGTTGAGAAGGAGGATTGCCCGGAATGGTGACATTTTGAAATCCAGCAGGCACCTCAACCTCCTGCCCTTGCGCAGATGTTGCAACATTTCCTTCTAAAGTTGCCACGCCCATTTTGCCATCTGGGGACACGTTGACCCCAAATTCAGTACCACGCACCCCGCTAATGCCAGCAGGCGTTTCAATTTCTAGCCGAGAATCTGGGTTCGTGAAAGGCCGAACCTGTAACCGCACACGACCTCGATCGACCTCTAATCGAGTAATGCGTCCATCACTGGGGGTAATTTCGAGCGCTTTCACTTTGAGGGCAGTTTGTTCTGCAACTTCTATCGTACCGATTTGGGTATCCACTTCTAAAGTTGCGTCAGAATCTCCAGCCGTTGTCAGCCCATCCCCAACATTTTGTAACCGATCGCCGCGCCGAGCAGGTCTAGATTGATCACTGGTTAAAAAAGTTACATTCCCATCTAGATGGCGAAGGGCAAGCCATCGGTTCACCCGCACAGAGACAGAATCTGAAGCAGAACCATTGGGCACTGCTACCCACATCATGCTACCAAGCAACGCAGTACAGAAGCATAACAGCAACCTTTGGCGCAATGAAAATCGAAAAAATTTCGACTGAAGGGAATCAACCTGTGAATTTGTTTTTGGAAGGAATTTGCTCAGCACGCCTGTCGTTTCTCACCCTAGAGTAGCTAAGGCTACAGTGTAAAAGGGGACGGAAGACCTCGACAATGCAATTGAGCCAATTTTTACAATCGATGTCAAGAGAAGGCGATCGAACTTAACAAGCCCATCTTTCTGACCAGGCAGCATCAGGTTTTTTTATCGCTTTTTTACCGTCGATCGTTATTTACTGTCGATCGTTTTTACCGCCGATCGTTTTTTACCACCAATCCTTGGGACCAGCCCAACAACTTTAGGTTTTGTCCATTGAGTAGGATCGTTATGGAATTGTTCGTTTAGTTGGGGTTTTAACGTCATTGTGATGTATCACCGTCCAATCTATCTGGATGCTCAGGCAACAACACCCGTTGATCCCAGCGTTTTACAGGCAATGCTGCCCTACTTTACCGAGCAGTTTGGCAATCCTGCCAGCGTGACGCATGCCTATGGTTGGGAAGCGGAAGCTGCAGTGCAACAAGCCCGAGAGACCCTAGCAGCAGCGATTCAGGCAACTCCTGAAGAAATTGTTTTCACGAGTGGCGCAACAGAAGCCAACAACTTAGCCATTAAAGGAGTCGCAGAAGCCTATTTTGGGCAAGGACGACATCATCTTATTACCATTGCCACTGAACATCATGCGGTCCTGGATCCTTGTCAATATTTGCAGTCGCTTGGGTTTGAAGTCACCATTCTCCCGGTTCAGCCGGACGGACTCCTGGACCTGGAGCAGTTGGAAAAAGCAATCCGACCAGACACCATTTTGGTTTCGGTAATGGCAGCAAATAACGAGATCGGCGTCATTCAACCCCTGGTAGAAATTGGGCAGCTCTGCCACCAAGCCAATGTTCTGTTTCATACCGATGCAGCACAGGCGATCGGCAAAACTCCGCTCGATGTCAATGCCCAACAAATCGACCTGATGTCGCTCACCGCCCATAAGATCTACGGTCCAAAGGGCATTGGTGCACTCTATGTCAGACGCCGCAATCCCCGCGTGCAGCTTGCCGCCCAATTGCATGGAGGAGGACATGAACGAGGTTGGCGATCGGGCACCCTCTACACGCCGCAAATTGTCGGTTTTGCCAAAGCGGTTGAACTGGGCCTGACTCGCTTAGACCAGGACACTCATCATCTTTTAAGCTTGCGCGATCGACTCTGGCAAAACCTGCAAATGCTAGATGGCATCCTGCTCAACGGTCATCCGACCCAGCGCCTACCTGGCAATCTAAATATCAGCGTCGAGGGGGTCGATGGACAGGCGTTGCTGCTCGGCCTCCAGCCTTTTGTCGCCGTCTCTTCAGGTTCCGCATGCAGTTCAACCAAAATCGAGCCATCCCATGTGTTAAGGGCGATCGGACGATCGGATCCACTGGCCTATGCGTCCCTCCGCTTTGGCATCAGCCGCTTCAACACGCCAGAAGAAATCGATCAGGTGAGCGATCGCGTGATTCAAACCATCCAGGCCTTGCGGCAGGCCACCTAATGTTGCCTAGATCAAGCCGAGTGTTTCTAACGCTGCTTTTGCTGCGGCTTTCTCGGCATCCTGCTTCCGTCGTCCCTGGCCCTGCCCATATTTACGACCCATCACCCGCACTTCTGCCGTAAATTCTCGCGCGTGATCAGGACCAGATTGGTGAATAGTCACATATTCTGGGTTTTTACCCACTTTCATCAGCGCCCATTCTTGAAACCGACTTTTATAGTTGACCTGCGACGCAGCGACCACCAGCGTATCAATTACAGCCCCAAATAGAGGCTCAACAAACGATCGCACCACCTCGACATCCGAGTTTGCATCCAGAAAATAGGCCCCAATCATGGCTTCAAACGCACTGCTGAGCAAATTCGCATTTTGCCGTCCCCCTTCTCGTTCCGCTCCCTTACCCAACTTCAACCACTGAGCCAGGTTTAACCAGCGGGCAAATTCAGCGAGCTGCTTCTCATCCACCAGGGCCGATCGTAAGGCAGACAGCTCTCCTTCCGGCTTTTGCGGATACCGCTTATATAAAAATTCGCCGCTGAGAAAGTTGAGAACCGCATCGCCTAAAAATTCCAGACGCTCATTATGCCCAGCCACTGCTGGATTTTCATTCACATAAGAACGGTGGGTCATCGCTTGAGAAAAAAGCGAGACATCACGGAATTCTGGCAAGTTAAATCGATCACTCATCAAACCATCTAAACACGTAATTTCAACCCGAATTTGGCATAAAAATGAAGACAAGAAGGAGGCAAACTCAATCGGCTGAAAATACTAGAGTCTCATGCCCAATTTGCCCTGATATTTAGTCTAGAAGAACTGTTTTGCTCCGTCGATGATTTTTGCCAAGCCTTTGAACCATTTCCAGGAATGTGATAACACTAGGGAAATTTGAGAAGCGGGGCAATGATGAACCAGGGAAAAGCAAAGTGGTTAATTAAGTGCATCAATGTTACCTTCGTTTCATCATTTTTGATGCTTTGCTTGTTTCTGCTATTGACGAATGGATACATGAAAGACGAAGTGGATCAGAGCGATCCTTCCCCTTCTCAGTTGCCCAAATTGACTCCTACAGCAACGCCCACACAACCATAATCCCGCATTGACATTTCCTATAATAGGATGTACCTATCTTCGATTTTTGTATTGGTAGGGTCCATCAGGGGAATTTACGCTGAGAAAATATTCAGTTTTCTCTTCAATCGGTCTCAGTTTCGTCATCAACCATTGACTTAGAATTTAAGTAGTATTTGAAGCGATTTGAGCCTCATTCAATCAGCAGTTGATCATCATCAATTCGATGCATTTGCATAGGTAAGCTGCTTAATATAAAAGTCCTAAATGATTTATGAAATTTCTTGTAGTGGGGGCATCTTGCCCGCGTTGGCGCAGCCTCTCCAGTAGGAGAAACGAGATATTCGCACTTCATTTTCACAATTCAAACAGGATTGCTATATTAGCTTCTTCAATCTGCTTGATTGACCCTGTTGAACCTTTATTAATCAGGAAATAATGCCACTCCCAATTTTTGAGTTAGATAAACCAGAATTAACATTGCAACATGTTGTGCAACAAGTTTTAACGTCTGGCAGGATTACCAGTGCTGAACGCATTTGGTTTCATCGAGCCATCATGAGCGATGTGCCACTTGACCCTAATATGATGCAACAAGTGAAACAGGTTTTCGATCGCCTGCAAATGGGTCTGATTAAAGTCGTCGATTAATTCCAGCCTTGATTGCCAAGATTTCAGGCCAGGATTTTAGACAATGATTTGCCAAAGCAAGTAGGCCAGCCCCACAATAGCCAGATGTTGCGGCCAGAGCTTTTTGAAAGACTGACGTGCGATTTTTTGGGTCAAAACGACACTTAGCAAGGTTGACACCATTAAGGTCACCCCTTGCAGAAACGCCACCACTGCCGGATGAGCCACCACAAACGGTACCGAGAGTTGCCCATAGCCAAACGTCGCCACCGTCACGGGTAAAAGTCGTCCCCCCTCAGTTAAGCCTAGGTGTAAATAATGGGCCAAATTGCTGCCTAACACCAACGGCAGACAGCCATAGGCCAACTCCACCATCGATCGCGGTTTGGTAGTTCGGTTCACGAGTTTAAGCACCTGATAAGCACTCAGCACAATCGCCGCCGGGATCAGCAGCGCTATAACCGACAGTCCCGCATGAGCCCCAAACGAGTCTAGCGGCAATACTCGATGCAGCCGATCGCCCATTTCCGGTAAGCGATGCAAAAAGACCGCGCCAAACAGCAGCAGCAATAACGCAACTTCATGGGGTGTAGCCTTGTGCGTGGTCCAGAGTTCAATGCCGGGGGGTCGCAAGTTCAATTCAACCGATCGGTGTGGACAGGCTTTGAGACAGGTCATACAAAGCACGCAATCTCGATTGTCTTCAAGCTGAGCTGGATGCGAGTAAACCGGACAGCCGCCCGTCTCCAGTCCTTCGCCCTTTTGAGGTCCGCCTTTATAGCACTGATAGGTGGTACAGGTTGCGCCACAAATTCCCTGTTGCGCTCGCAGTTCGATCATGGCCAGCTTGCCAAACATGCCGTTCATTCCACCGATCGGACAGAGATAGCGACACCAGAACCGCCGCTCAAACAGTAACGAGAAAATCACCGCACCCGCCGTAATCAGCAGCAGCAAACAGCTCGATAAATAGGCTGTGTTTTCCAGATTCCACAGTTCCTCCCACAGCAAAATCAGAGTGAACATGCCAAACACAAACCAGCCGCCCCAACGTTCTGCCTCCTGTCGGGGCCAAGCTCGCAACTGACGCGGCCACCATTTCAGCGAAAGCTTTTGCGCTAACTCCCCGTAAATCATAAACGGACACACCGCACACCAAACCCGTCCGACAAACGGAAACAGCAGCAGCATCACCGGCCACCACCAGGCCCAAAATAGATTCAGCACAAAGTTTTGATCGCGCGTCTGGGGTCCAAATAGGCCGATCGCCACCACCACCGCAAACAGCCACAGGGTTACACCGTAATTGATTCGATCGGGCCACCAGGGACTGCGTAAAAACTGGCGAAGCTGTGGATAGGCATTCAGCAAATTCAGCCGGAAGCGTTTAGCTTTGGTGCTCACCGACCAGAACACCTCTTCGGTTAACACCGGAGCCCCTGCCGATTGCAGGATCGCCCGCTCTACCAAGCTGGAAAGTTCTGCCAAATTGCCCGGAAAGTCATAGCCTTGCAACCGCCGAATCGCTTCCGGGGCCACTGTCGGCTGGGGTATGCCGCGCGATCGGCTGTAAAGACTGATGTAGTACTTCACTTGCGCCTCGATATCAGCCTTCGTCACCCGCAGCGGCGGCACTTTAATCAGGTGTGCCCCTATTTTTTTACATTTCTCGACTTCAGGAATAGTGCGTTCCGAGTTCATCAGAATCCGGGCTTGGGTGCGGCGCACCGACGGCTCTGGCTCTCCTTCACGGCTAACGGGTTGATATTCTCCGGTTTCCAGCAGATGCAGAATTTGAGGCTGGATCGATTGAGGCAAATCTTGAGCGTTGTTCAGCATCAGGGAACCCTGTCCCACCCATTCCAACAATCCCGGTTTGCCACCCGCTCGGCCAAAGAGTTCTGCCCCATTGGCCTGCAACAACTCACAGTTCACTTTCACCAACGGCTGTTTGCGATCGGCAGAGCCAAAATGAATCAGGGCAGCAATATTGTCTTTGCCCAAACCGGGTTCGCCAAAAATCAGCACGGGTTGGCGATCGAGTGTTGCTTTTTTAATCGCTTGCCGTAGCCGCACTGCATACCGACTTGACCCCACAATTCCCTGTCTTACCTTGGTGACCAGATAGGGTCGCAGCGCCAACTGTCGCTCTTTCTCAAACGCAAGCTGAGCCGCCATGGCATCCAGTTCAGCCGCCAAGGCTCGTGAAAACGCCTGATTGATTTCTGGATAGGTCGCTGCCAAGGTTTGAACCGCCTCACGGGACACTACCCAAAATTCACAATCCGTCAAGGTAATCACGGTCTGTTGGGCAGGCTGATTCAGCAGCAACTCTTTGACATGCAGCACCGAACCGGGCAGCAGACTCACCGTTTCCGCTAGCTTGTCTGGATTCGTGTGATAGGCTTCCAGACGACCCGATCGCAGAATATACAAAGCTTTTGGTTCTGTATCTTCCAGAATTAAGCGGCGATTGGCTTGCAGCGTTTCTTCCTGAATCTGGTCAACAATCGCAGCCAGAACTGGTTCTGATAAAACACCAAGCTGCGTCTGCTGCTGCAACCACTGAATCCAGCTGTCCATTGTTATCCTCCCGATCGAGCGAAAGCGAACCCCTGCTTTCAGGCTATGTTGAGGCTAACACAATGCTGATTCAACCCAGATGCCGATCCAATCCAGGCCACGGCTCAATGTAGTCTATTAAAATGTCATCCCATTAAAAAGCACAGAGCTGAACCCTGTGCCATCAATCCAGTATTCGATCCGCAATTGACGCTAACGGATGGGACCATTGTAGTCCACGTTCACAGTCCAGGTATTTGTGTCTACCGTTACAACACTTTCAACCGTTGGCGTTGTGTAACCCGGACGCCCTCCTGTAAACGTAAACGTATAGGTACCATCCCCATTGTCCACGTAGGGAGAGTCTTCGCTCGGTCCATGCATGGAAGCATCAGCTTGATAAACCGACAGTCCTCCGTTTGCCCGTTCTGCCGCCATGCGAGCCAGGTTTTTAGAGCGATTCAGGTTAATTGCATTCTGAATCAACGCCTGAACACGCTCTTCATGGGTTTGTGTCGAGGAAGAACCTTGGGTTTGTGATAAGGCCGGTGCCGCCTGCCAAGTCAGCAACAGCGCGATCGTCCCCAAAACGTAGAACTTTTTCATTAATCCACCAGTTATGAATATTACTACCTCTGAAAGACGAGTACGGTTGCAAAAAGTTCGCATCCGGATCGTTTTCGCCCTGAGGATAATTTCCAGATTTTATACCGGGGTTACTTCAACTTGCAGATAAAAGTCATCAAAGTCCTGATTGCCTAAGTTATACAGGTCTTCAAAGGCATAGCGGCCAGAGGCAAACTGCACATGATCGAGACCATCTGGATTACCTGTATCAAATGGGGTGTAGACCTTCGTTGTATCTCCATTTGCTATTAAATAAGGCACATAATAGAAGCCGCCTAATAGGCTAAACGTTTCTGAATCACCTACCTCAAAGCTTTTCACACTCTGCCGCAACACCGCATCGGTATAGCCTGCTTCACCGGGCGCAATCCGGCTATTGGTGAGCGGATCCACCACCACTCCGTCTAGATTATCAACAGCATAGAAACCACCCGAGTTCTGATACGCCGCTGTTCCTTTACTCGCCACCACCGTAGTTTGTATTAACTGGCCTGCATAGTCGAGCAGATTCACTCCGGTTTCACCAGCCAACCGATCGACCCCCAACCCCAACTCTGGAATCGGCTGAAGTTGGCCACTATAGAACCAGCGATCGAAGAAAGGATTGAGCTCTTGTCCGCTCACCTCTTCTGCAACTGCAATCAAATCATCCGTGGTGACATTGCCGCCTTGAAAGCGATCGTAATAGGTTTTCAGCGTCTGGAAGAAATCATTATCACCAATCTCCAAGCGCAGGGCATGTAGACCTAAGGCTCCCCATTCATACACGCCCGAATTAAACAAATCATCCGCAGGTGGCTCACCCGGTAGGACTAGCTCATCCAAATTCTCTTCTAAAAAGCTGTAATTATCCTTCACCCAGTCATCTAATGCCACATCGCCTTGACTATGTTCAATCCATAATCCTTCCGCATAGGTAGCAAAGCTTTCATTCAGCCAGATATCTTGCCAATCGGCCAAGCTGACGCTGTCCCCAAACCACTGGTGTGAAATTTCATGGGCAATAATTTCCTCAATTGCAGGCGAATCTAGCTGATCGAGGCCAAAAATTGACAAGGTTTGTGTTTCCAGCGCTGAACCCGTTTCGGTATTCATCACCACTGAGCCGTAGACTTCAAATGGGTAGGGACCAAACAGATCGCTGAAGTAGTCTAAAATTTCAGCTTGCCGATCAAACGGTTGGAGCAACGTTTCATCAATGCCTTCGTCAAAATAGTTGCGAATTGGGATGCCGCCTGCACTCTGATCGGTCGTGACATTGAAGCCGCTCGTAATGTTCACGGTTGTCAGATAGCTTGCCATTGGATCGCGAGCATCGAACACATAAGTTGTCGTGTCGCCATTATCGATCGTCTGTTCCAGCACACCATTTGCCGCCACTTCATAAGTTTCAGGCACCGTGACCCGGAAACTATAAATTGCCTTGTCTAGCGGATGATCATTCACCGGATAATAGTTTGCTGCACCATCCGGTTCACTCAGGACAAAACTACCGCCATCATAAATCACCCAGCCCGTTAGCACCGGAATCGCAACCGACGTGATTTGCTCTGGCGAACCCGAATAATCAACCTGAACGGTAAACGCTTCTCCCTCAAACAGCGGCTCGGCAGGCGTAATGGTCAACTCTTGTCCTTCACGACGATAGGTAGCAGGCTGACCATTCACTGTAATGTTATCGATCGCAAATCCAATAAAATCCAAATTAAAGCTGCTCAGATTTTGCGTAGCCGTTGCATCGATCGTTGCGGATCCGATCAAAGCGCTGCTTGCTACATCGGTAACGTTTAAATCTAACGTATATTTCTGGGCATCATATCCACCATTACCAAAACCGGGATAAAGCGAGTCCCCAATTCCTGATGAACCAGGGGTTGGATCGATGGGAGTTGACGCAGTAGAAGCAAGTAGGGAAGCTTCAAGTCCAAAGAAATTGCAGGCTGTACACATAAAAGACCTTAATTTAGCAGATGGAACAAAGTGTAAGGATTTTTTTGAAAATTCCTGATCTTTTGAATACAGATTTAAGAATTGACACGGCATTCCTTACAGATAAATTAGTCTCCCTTACATCCATCGACCTTCCTGATTGTCTACCAATTAATTGCTTCCAATTGATTGTCCTGGCAGCGGAGCAATGACGCTTTCAAGACAAATTCAAGACAAATCATCCGGCAGTTGAAAATCTAAAATTGAATATATTTCCTATACTAAAAACCACGAAAAATAATCAGAAATCCATTAATCAATTCACCTCTGATCAAGCAATTAATCGAGGTATCAATATATCAATCCGATCTGTCAACAGACACTTTGAACAGACGTTCCTCAGTTTAGGCTAAACAATTGCCATGAATGACTTATAACAATCCGATCTGGCGATTTCATCGTCCAAAAGGAGCAAAATAATTAAATCATGAACTACCACTTGAGAGAATGCGTTGTGGCCCAGCAGAGCCTCGCCTTGAACGATTCATCACATTACTAAACTTGCTACACTCGATCGCACAACAACTTACCTCCAACTTTCCGATCATGTCTCACTCCGATCGTCCAACCTCCAGCCGTCCCTCTCCCGGTACATCTATTGGTGTGATTTCCGATACCCACGGCTTATTACGTCCAGAGGCGATCGACGCATTACAAGGATCTGAGCTGATTTTGCATGCAGGAGATATCGGCAAACCAGAAATTTTAGCAGCGCTCAATGAAATTGCTCCTGTGATTGCAGTTCGAGGTAACAACGATCGAGGGGAATGGGCGGACACCATTCCAGAACAAACCACCGTGACGATCGAGCAAGTTGGCATTCATTTGCTGCACATTGGTCAGGAGCTCAACTACGATCCTGCGACAGCCAATTTTCAGGTGGTGATTAGCGGCCATTCTCACAAACCACGCATCGCAGAACAGGATGGCTTGCTATTTGTCAATCCAGGCAGTGCAGGCCCTAGACGATTCAAACTGCCCATTTCAGTCGCGCGGCTGCAAATTCAGGGCAACAGAGTCCAAGCAGAAATTGTCGAACTAAAGGTCTGATCAAATTGACCGATCAAATTGACCGATCAAATTGGCCGGAAATGCGCTCTCACCTGATTCTGTGTTTTAGAAGGCTGTATCACGGGTGCGATCGACGATCGTTCAGGTGTGACCGTCCAATCATACTGACGCAACAAGGTTGAGAGGATAATCTTCATTTCCATTTGAGCAAACTCAAATCCCAGGCAACCATGGGGTCCACTGCCAAAGCCAACCAAGGCAAACGGATGTTTTTTATCCTCTTCACGTGGTGGTGCAAAACGATCGGGATCAAAACGATCAGGATCAGAATACAACTCTGGAAGGCGATGGGTGACCATTGGGGATACATCTACGTACCAGCCTGCGGGAATACGATATCCTGCATATTCAATATCTTTGATCACGCCACGCGGCATGCCATAAACAGGTGGGTACAAACGCTCCGCTTCCTTTAACACATTAGTGAATAACGGCAGTTGTTTCAAGTGCGAGATGTTCAACGGTTCATTTTTCAACACTTCAGCCTGTTCTGCTCTGAGGCGCGATCGCCATTCCGGATGAGCACCTAATTCAAAAATCAGCCAGGTCAGTAACGTCGCCGTTGTTTCATGACCCGCCACCAACAAAAACAGCGATTGATTAATCACTTCTGTCTCACTCAGCCGATCGCCATTCTCATCCACAGCGGCCAGCAACAAACCCAATACATCCTGCGATGCCTCTAAGTTACCCTGACGTAAGCGCTGCTGAATCACAGGCCGCAGAAAGTTGACCAGCTGACGCCTTGCCCGTTGCGATCGACCATAGGCTGTGAATGGCACATCTAAGCGAGTGACCGCCAATCTTCCAGTTAACAGCTCCAAAAACCATTGACTGGTTTGCTCTACTTCCCGATCCGTTTGAGTGCCCAAAAACAGACGACTGGCAATGATCAAAGTGAGCTTGCGAAATTCTGAAACGAGGGAAACTGAATCTTGCTTAGCCCAGTCTTTGACAAACGCCTGCACCAAAGTTTGAACCGTTTCAAAATAACTGGCGATCGCTCGACCATGAAAGGCAGGATACATGAGCCGACGAGTAGCCCGATGTTCTTCTCCCTCCAGAAACAGCAAGCCATTGCCAAACAGCGGTTTCAAAAAGGCCCAGCCTAACGTCGTGGAAACATGATCGGACTGCTCCATCAAAACCAGCCGATTCGCCTCAGGTCCGAAGAGAAACGCAAACTTTTGGCCCAAAATCCGGGTTTTGAAGATCGGCCCATATTTGTGGAAATGCCGCCAGTAAAACCGCTCCTCCCGACTAAACAACTCGAACGTCTCGCCAATCCAGGGCAAACCATAGTCACCCGGCATTTCCTCAGTGGACTTAAGGCGTTGCAAAGATTGTGGAGATTCAATCATCATTGCTTAGCCTCCTCTATGCGTCCAATCGTTCTCTGCTATTTCTAGCTTAAAGATCAACTCCCAACATAGCCAGTAATTCGTCCTCAGTCAGTTTCGGCACCCCATACTTCTCCGCCTTTTGCAGCTTGTTCCCCGGATTTTGTCCAACCACGACATAGCTGGTTTTGGCGCTGGGCATACTGTGAATTCGACCACCAGCCTGTTGGATCAAAGCCTGAACCTTTTCGGCGCTGATTTTAGTCAATCGGCCTGTAATCACCAAACTCTTACCGTCTAAAGATTGCTCTCCAATAGACAAAGGCGGCAGAACCGACTCAGCTCTCAGGGGTTCAGACGGTACAACCACCTCTCTCCCTGGAGTAAGCTCTGGTGATGATATAGGTGATGATGTAGGTTCGATCGCCACTTCATCCGGTTGAACAGACGATGCTTCAGGCGGCAATTCTAACTTACCCTCAGGCAGTGATTCGGACGATAACTCAGGCGCGGGCGCAGGCACCGAGAGCGGTTTTCCTTGAGTCAGCTCACTCACCTGCTGTTCTAACGCCGTCACCACCTCTTTCGCGATCGCCAATGCTTCTTCTAGAGCAACTTTGTGACGCTGTAGCTCTTGAATTTGCTGCTGGAAGGCGGCAACCGCTTGATGAGACTGCTGCAGCTCTTGCTCTAGCTGACTTCTCGATTCACTTAAAGCTTGCACCGCTTGCTCAGAAGGAGCGACAGCTTTCGTCTCTTCTAGCGTTTGGGAAAGGTGAACCACCTGTTGCTCCAATTCTTGCTGCTGAGTTTGCAGGGCAACAATCTGCTGCTGATCCCTTTCTTGCGCCTGGATCAGCCGATCGCGCTCTTGGGCAATCTGGGCAATCTGTTGTTCAAGTTGTGAGGCGACAGCTTCCGACTGCTGAAGGTTAGATCCAGCCTGTTGCAAAACCTGCGTCCAATCTACTTTTTCCTGCTCTAAAGCTTGCAACTCAGCCTCTAAGTCCGCAATCCGCGTCTGATAGGTCTGGAGATCGTGCAATTCAGCCTCTAAATCGGCAATGTGCGTCTGATGGGTCTGGAGATCTTGGACCAACTGATCCCGTTCTTGCACTAACCGATCGATGTTCTGAGCCTCCGTCTTTTGGATTTGGACTAATCGATCGCGGTCTTTTCTTAACTCCGCTTGGGCTTGAGTCAACCGATCGCGTTCCTGAGTCAATTCTGCCTGGGCTTGCGTCAGCGTTGTGATCTGCTGGTTCAGCGAAGCGGCGTTAGATTCAGCCGTCTGCAATTCTATAAACAGATCGGTCTGCTGCTGGTTGAAGTCTGCGATTTGCTGCTGCAAGGTAGCCACAGTTGCCTGACTGGTCCGCAGTTCCTGGCTGAAGCGATCGCGATCTTGGGTTAATTGCTGAATTTGCTGCTCCAGCGCCGCAGGGACAGACTCGGCATTTTGCAGCGTGCCAACCAACTGATCTCGCTGTTGCTCCAGATCTTGTAATTGGGCTTGCAGGTCGGCGATCGTGGCCTGAGACTCTTGCAACTTGGCATTCAGAGATTGCTGTGCATGGGTCAGTTCATCCACCTGTTCAGCCAGGACCGTCGCAGAATTTTGGCTTTGCTGCCACTGTTGTTCCAGTTGTTCTACTTGCTGTTCCCATTGCTGTTGCTGCTCGGCTTGCTGCTGCTGCAAAGCTATCAGGGACTCCTGCTCTTGCTGAACCGTCTGTTGCAGCTGTTGTTGCTCCTGGGTCAACTGCTCAATTTGCTGCTGCAAGGATTGTTCCGTCGCCTGCCCAGTTTGCAGTTCTGCTTCTAACGCAACAATCTGCTGGCGCTGCTGTTCTGCCTGCTCAACTTGCTGCTGCAATGCATCGATCGTCGTTTGGCGGTGCCGCAATTCTGCCGCAAGCTGCTCAATTTCTAAGGTCTGGCGATCGACATTATGTTGCAGCAGGGTATGAGCACTTCTCTCACGGGACAATTCAGTTTGCAGATCGCTGTTTTGCTGCGTTATTGCTGTCCGATCGGTTTCCAGCGTCGCGATCGTCGTTTTTGCTTCTTGAAGTGCGCGATCGAGGCTAGTCTGGTTCTGCACCAAACCATGGATCTGCTGTTCCAGCATTTCCCTCCCTGCAATCACTTCCTGCAAATCCTCCTGAAGCTGCTGATTTTGCTGCTCTATCGTACTGGCTTGCTGCTTTAAAGCCGTCACTTGAGCTTGGGCCTGTTGCAGCTCTTGCTGAAGCCCTTGCTGAGCTTGATTGGATGCCTCCAATTGCTGCTGCAATGTCTGTAATGTCGCCTGCTCCTCCTGAATCTGGGTGTCGAGCGTTGCCTTCTCCTGAGCAGCAGCTTCCAGTTGCTGTTGCAGCGCCACCTCACTTGCTTGCTGCTCCTGCAGGTTTTGCTCCAATGTTTTGAGCTGCTGTCCCAGGGTTTGGGTGGTTTGCTGCTGATCGGCTAGTTCCGTTTTGAGCTGCTGCCTGACTTGGGTTAACTCACTGATTTGCGTCTCTTGCAGGGTCACGGCCTCTTTCGCAATATTGAGCGCCTCCAGCAGGTTTTGATTGTCGTAGGTGAGTTGGTTCACCTGACTCTCAAGCGCCGCTTTTGCCGCTTCTGCTTCTGTTTCCTGGGCCGATCGCAATTTCGTCTGACGCCGCTGGTAAAACCCCAACCCGAGCAACAGCGCAACCAAGCTACTCGAACCTGCAATTTCGTAAATCAGTTGAGTATCCATCCACCCTCCATCTTGCGGTTTCTAGACAGGAAGTACTATGCACCGTTTGGAAATACCACGCACCGTGATACTGACAGTCGCACAGTCGATCGAAACCGCTGTAAAAACTGGTTCAGGCTTTCATCATAGGCAACACCGTTCACTTCAACACAAGATTGATGCAAAACTTCGGATCAGGGAATCCAGATGCCGTGAAATCCATAGGGCACTCGTTGCGGCAGCATCACCCGCACCACCGGATCGGCAGTGAAGTCCTGGGCATCGACCACAATCAGCTCAGAAGCACCTGTGTTTTGGTCATAGACATAGGTGAGCAACCAGCCGTCATCTTCTGCCGTCGCCCCCGATCGCCCCACAAACACTCCTTCGCCGCCATAGCGACCCGATCCAAATTCATGCACCTCAGCCGTCCCTGCCTCCAGGTCATATTTCAAGAAACCATCAAAACAGGGCATCTCTCCTGCTGCACTTTTAGCAATATACCCATAGCGGTTGTAACGACCCATATATTGTTCATTAATACGAGGGAATTCACCTGAATACTCGCTTAATCTCGTCTGATGAATCTCTCCAGTACGAAGATTAAAACGCCATTGATATAGAAATGGAGATGTTTCTTCAATCGGTAAATCCTCGCCATGCACATTCGCATCCGACGATCCCCCCAAAACATCTGTTGCGCCCGTGCGACAAGCCAGCAGAATCACTTCATCGCCCGATTCATAAGCATTTAAGGTATGAAAAATATAACAGCTTGGCGTTTCAAACCAGCGAATTGAACTGTTATCGCCATAACGCGGCAAAATTCCAAATCGACTGGGCCGATCGCGTCGAAAGCCCAGTGGCGGTAAACCTTGCTGCATCAATTCCGGCTGAAACTCCAGTGGCAAATCCATGAAAATTGTATAGTCTTCAGTAATCGCAAAATCATGCATCATCACCCCGATCGGCAGATCGATCGATGTAGTATGCAGGAGTTTACCTTCAGAAGAAACAACGCCATAGTGGACGTAGGGCGGTTGAAACAGCGAGTAGCCAAAGCAGATCATCTCACCCGTAACAGAATCAACTTTGGGATGGGCCGTGAAAGCTGAAGTCCATCGGTCATTAAAGGTGTAGGGACCGATCGTCTCTAAATCAGCAACAGTCACTTCATGCGGAATCCCACCTTCCCAAAGGGCCAATAGGCGATCGTTATGCCAAATTAGAGCCGTATTGGCTACATTTTTGCTGGGGCCATAGGGATTATCCGCAGGAGTTGGTTCCAGCAGGCCACCCCACATGGCTCGTCCAGCTTGCTGCTCGGCATTAAACCCCATTGTGCGAATAAATCGATTGCGGTAGCTAGCCTTGCCATTTTGAATCTGTACTGCATGCAGCATGCCATCGCCATCGAACCAGTGATAGCGACCCAGCGGTGGAAACTGAGGATTCGGGCCATTCCGCACAAACGATCCATTCAGCTCAGGCGGCAATGTTCCGAGCACTGGCAAGTCTTCAACACTCAGTTCGGGATGCACCGGGGCAAAGTTGCCCGTTAAATAGGGGTTGAAAGCAGTAGCGGTCATAAAGCAAGAAAAAATAGGTCTGCTGTTTCGTTGTAGCAGAAATTTGCTGCCAGTCATTCATCCCTTTGAATCAGCACGGACTGAAAGGGATCTGTAGGTACGCGGTGTATTGTTGCACAGATGTCAAGCTTGCTGGTTACACAAATCAAGCCCAAGTGCAGGCGTGGATGTTACGATCCATGTTTTAGGATGGAGCAGATTTTTATGGCACGAAAATCTAAGGATTTTGGTAAACTTCTCCGCCAGCAACCCCTGAGTCAAGTCCAGCAGAATGGAATGGAGCAGTTAGAGAAAAAGGTGAAAACAGGGCCATTGGGCAATAAATTTGCCGGTATCGTGGCCAATCCTCAAGGGGAAGTCAAGATGTCTGAAGTCCTGGAGTCCTTTGTCGAACCCTACCTGGACTCTGCTGAGACTCGCAAAGAAAAACAGATGTTGCTGGAAATTGCAGTGATTGCTTGGAACTTAGCCATCATGCCAGAGGCCGATCGCCAGCCGCTCATCAATCAAATGCTGGAAGCAGGTGTCAAAAGCAAGGATCCAGTTGCGCAGCAGGAAATGAAAGCCTTTTTTGAAGAATTGATCGATCGCAAACAGAAGTTCTTTGCCCAGAATCAGCGGTTCATTGTTGATTTCCAACTGCAAGATGCAGGCAGGCAGTTCCATCTCTCTGTTGCCTCAACTCTGTCAAATCCCCTTGCAGGATCGCAACAAACTGACAAAGCAGAATAATTGCTTGCTTCAGCAGCTTTTCGGGACAATTGTTTCATGATCAACGCTTCGTGATCAACGTTTCACGATCAACGGCATCTTCAATCTCTATGGAGGAACAAGACCATGGCAAAGGTTTTTACGGGGAAGGTTGTCATCCCAGTTGACAAAATGGCCGAATATTTTGAGGCATTGAAACAAGCAGAAGCAGCCAGAGCACCATTTCGCGAATCTTTAGAACAACTGAATCAAGAATTCGCTGAGTTTCTAGCAACTAAGTACGTCGCGAAGACCGTTCGTAAACATGCAGGCATCGTAGATCTCTTCATTCATTTTATTTGCGGCTATACAGACGTGGAGAAGATTGAAGACATTACTAAAGGAATGGTGAATAGCCATTTTCGTAGTTGGTATAAACGCAAAGTGATGGATTCCGCAACCGAGAGTGACCTACGGGTTGCATTGCGGAAGTTTTTCCAGTTTCTTGCAACCGAAAAAGCATTGTTCATCAAAAAGTTTTAGATGCCCTGAAGTGAAGCAAGAGTTTGCGACCACTCATCAATGGAGGTCAGAAATTTACAGATGGTTATTGCTGCACCCGAACCCAAGGCTGAGTTACAGTCGGCTGGTGAACAGCGAGTTTCACTACGCGGTTTGACCTGGGAAGCCTATTTACAAATTTTAGATGCGTTGCCTCAATCCCGTAGCGCAAGGCTGACCTACGATGATGGGATTTTGGAAATTACAGTGCCACTAGAAGATCATGAGTTTTCGGGCCGCTTGATTGAACGGTTTATTTTGACCCTGGTTGAACTGATGGCAATGCGAATCAAGACAATGGGTTCGACAACAATGAACTACCCGCATCTCAAAAAAGGAGCAGAGCCCGATAATGCCTATTACATTCAAAATCAACCCATAGTTCGCGGCAGAAATGTCGATTTCAACCAGGATCCCCCTCCTGATCTCGTAGTAGAAGTAGATATCACCCATACCGATATCGCTAAAAATCAGTTTTATGCCAGTCTGAAGGTGCCAGAGTTTTGGCGATTCAATGGCCAGATTTGGCGAATTTATCAACTTCAGGAAGGCGTCTATGTCGAAGTAGAATTTAGTCCTACATTTCCCAAAGTTCCTAAAGAACGGCTTTACGAATTTTTGAAGCAGGCAAAAGAAGATGAAATCGAGGCAGTACAAGCTTTACGAATTTGGTGGCAAAAACAACAAAAAACTAATCACTTATGACAACATGCAGCTAAGTCAAATCCTCTTGTTTTCATCTTACACATGGGATAGAAATTCAGATGAAAAGCACTCGCATTGCTGCACTTCTCCGTCAAGCCTTAATTGAAGACGGGACAATGGCACAGTCTCTTTATGAATATGAGTTAGAAGAACATATCGATTATTGGTATGAAGGATTGAAAGCCGATCGCGATGAGTATGTCTTTGCCGTAACAGAGAACTCAGGCCATGTGGCTATGGTGCTAATCCTAGCCGATAAAACCGTTTTGGTGAATGAAGCAGCCAGAGCAAAACTGTCCGAATTCTGGGAGAGCAATTACACGATCAATATGAAGCGCCTCATACCTTTAATTGCAGAAGATTTGGCAGACGATACTATCTTTGTCAATGGCGTTAGAACGATCGATCCAAAACCACCCAAACGAACCAGGAGAAACGATTCAAAACCACCCAAACGAATTTGGGGAAAGGCAAAATCTTAAATGTCTGGGTTGAACCAGGAAAGTCTTACCAACTGTTGCCAAAACCAGATTTGCTAGAGTGAACAGTATGCAGCATTTTGAGGATTAGTCATGGTCCGAGAATATTCGCCTCAAGCACAACCCCAAACGGCACAAAAATTTCCTCCTCTGCAAAGTGGCGATCGTCCTAACTCGCCCAGAATTCGAACGCAGGTATGCAGCAGCTCTTGATATCAAAAAAGCAGAATTGATCGAAGGAATCGTTTACGTGGTTTCTCCCTGGCAGCTAATTGGCTGATGCAGCAGTTGCAGTCTGCAAGCTGATCGATGCTTTAGGCAAAACACTGAATATAGTCCAAGCAATTCTCAAATCCGCTATTTTCAGTCAGTTCAGAGCTTGGTATCCAGAGAACTCAGGACCGTTTTACGATCGCAATTGCTATTGCTACACCAAAACAGTTCACCTTCTCGGTTTATCGGTTGCGATCGAAATTCAGCAGATCAACGCTTTGTGGCTTCTCCAACCCTCAGGATTTCGTAGAGTACAGCAGCTTGAGTGCGGCGATCGGCCCAGCGCATCAAGTTTTTCTAAGCTTGACATCTGAATAGCTGTTCAGGTATTAAGATAGAGAAGAAGATCAATCTGGAGAATTCCCATGACCACCGTGACACAAATGAAATGCGCTTGCCCCGACTGCCTCTGCATCGTCAACCTCAGCGATGCGATCATGAAAGACGACAAAGCCTTCTGTAGCGAAGCCTGCGCTAATGGACATACCGGAGGTGCGGGTTGCGGTCATACTGGCTGTGGTTGTCACTCCTAACGCCCATTTATCTCTGTTTCCCATGTCCGATCGATCGACCAAACGCACCACAAAGAACGCCGAAGTTGGGGAAGACCTGTGTTGTGATCTTCCCCATGAAACGCATTTGGGCAACTCTGAATGGCTCCAGCAAGAATCGCTCAGCAGCGAGAAAGCCCAGCGCATGGCCGAATTCCTTGGTTTTCTGGCCGATCCAAATCGGTTGCGCATTCTGTCAATTCTGGCCAAGCAGGAAATGTGTGTGGGCGATCTGGCCACTGCGGTTGGCATGAATGAGTCTGCCGTCTCCCATCAGCTGAGAACGTTACGGGCGATTCGTCTGGTGAGTTCTCGGAAACAGGGACGGCATGTGTTTTACCAACTGCAAGATCACCATGTGCTCAGCTTCTATCAGGCGATCGTCGAGCATTTAGATGAGCCTGACGAATAGCTGCAAGACCTATTGCCGATCGCCTCTGCGGCCACCAGACCAAGGGGGCAGTCCTTCGCCGTCGCGAATATCAATCACCTCGCCATTGCTGCGCGTAATCCTAAACGCATCAAAATCATAATCATCATATTCACCTACCACCGTGACCCGTTCACCCTGGCGTAAATTAATTCGGTGAAACCAGCGAGGTCCTGCATCTACAATAATTTGACCCGTGCCGTCATCCAAAATAAACTCATTGCCCACCACACTGAGAATCTGACCTGCGATCGTCACATCGGAAACTCGCTGTAAATCGCGAATGGCAGTTTGAGTAGCACTGGCCTGCCACCCCAAATTCAGCAGCACTGACGTCAGCACCAAAGGGATTGCCAATTTCATGATTTCTCCCACTTGAAGCTCATCTGGAATGAGTCTAGAAAACAAAGATGACCCAAAAATGACAGAACATCTATTTTGCAGTAACTGCAGTTTCTTGGACCACACTGCCCAACGGTAGCGCGATCTGAAACAACGTGCCCTGACTCACCACGCTGCTCACGTGCATTTCACCCCCATGCGCTTGAACAATTTGTTGGGCGATCGCCAACCCCAACCCAAAGCCCCCGGACGCTTTCGATCGTTTTGCATCCACTCGATAAAATCGCTCAAACACATGGGGCAACGCTTCAGGCGGAATGCCAATGCCCGTATCCTGCACTTGAATCAGGGCCTGCTGCCGATCGGTCAAAAGCCGTAGCTCGATCGATCCGCCTGCAGGTGTGTAGCGGCAAGCATTGCTGAGCAAATTGGCGATCGCTTGTCGCAGCAAATTTATATCTGCATTTACCGTCGCGCTCACATCCGTTAGATGGCTAGTCAACTGCAACTGATGCGCCTTGGCCTGGGGCAACCAATCGATCCACAAGTTAGATAAGAGTTCACGCAGATCCACTGGCTTTAAAGCTTCCGCCGCCAGTAAACCCTCATGCCTCGCCAGAAATAACAGTTCTCCCACTAAAGCGCTCATCTGCTTGGTCAGCGTCACAATCTTTTCCAACTTCTTGCGCAGCAGTTTAGGAGCCTCTTCCCCCTCATCCGAGAGATCATCCAAATCCATCAGACCTACCTGGGCATTACTCAACACCGCCGCCAAGGGAGCCCGCAACTCATGCGAGGCGTTCGCCGTAAAGCGTTGCAGTTGATCACAGGCCGTCTCTAGCTGCTGATTGGTGGCGCGCAGGCGATGTTCTCGATTCGCTAACTCCTGCTCCAGCTGATAAAACAGATGGACGGCGAATATTGCTCCTAATGTACCAATCACACCCAAAACACACAGCACAATCCAGGTGACTTGCCGATAGAAGTCCAGATGGGCACGTCGTGCAGTGAACAATTCTTCTTCAGTTTGGGCAAAGCGATCGATCGCAAATCGCGCTTCATCCATCACCACTTTGCCTTCCTCTAGCCAATCATAGAGCGCAGCCACGGGAACCAACGTATCGGTTCCACCTCGAATTCGTTTTAACTCTCGCTGCAACGTAATTTTTTGCTGAAGAATGGCCAAATTCTCATCAACCAGAGATTGAATCGTTTGCAGCCGATCGCTTTGCTGTGGGCTGTCTCGAACAAGTTGCTCTAGCCGATCGATTGCCTCTGGAATGACCGATCGGGACTGATGATAAGGCGTTAAAAAAGCTTCCCGTTGGGTCAGCCCATATCCCCGCACCCCCGTTTCTGCATCCAATAGCGCATTCAACAATCGTTTCGTTTCGAGCCGCACATTTTGAGTATGCTGCACCCAAGTCTCATCTTCAACCGAACTCGCTTTCAACCAGGCAAAGGCCAAAAGCGCCGTAAACAAGCAGGTCACCGGAATCGCCAGGATCAACATGCCCCTGCCCCGAATCGGCAGGGTTTGCCAACGATGCTGAAGCTGCTGAACCAGATGAGCCATGCTTACTTAAAACCAGATTCTCTAGCGATATTATCCCGGAAAACCCAATGAAACCGCCAAACATCACGCCGGTGGCTCTAGTCGATATCCCGTCCCATAGACTGTTTCGATCCAATCTTCAACCCCAATTTCTTTGAGTCGTTGACGCAATCGTTTAACCCGAGCGGCAACTGCATTACTTTCAGGTTCCTCACCCCATTCCCAAAGGGCCTGTTCAATCTGGTCATGCGTCAGAATTTGGCGGGGATGCCGCATCATATATTCCAAGAGCTGAAAATCGCGGCTAGCCAGTTTCAGACTTACGGTTTGCTGGTCGATCGGTCTTTCAATCCGCATCGTTTCCAGGTGCAGCGTTAGATCGGCCAATTTCAGGCAATCCCCTGACCAGAGTGGCGATCTGCGCCGCAACGCCCGGACCCGCGCCAACAGTTCTGCCAAATCGACTGGTTTCACCAGATAATCATCTGCACCCGCATCGAGACCCATGACCTTATCGGCAGTGGTGTCTTTCGCAGTCAGCATCAAAATCGGAGCAGCCTTCCCTGCTCGACGATACTGCTGACACAGCACAATGCCATCCTCACCAGGCAGCATCCAATCCAAGATCAGCAGATCATAGTCCTTTTCCCCCAACAGCCAGCGGGCCGTCGTGCCATCTCCCACCGCATCCACAATATGCCCGGAACGAGTCAAAGCCTCGTGCAGCGGTTCAAGCTGATCGGGATCATCTTCCACCAGGAGAATTCGCATACCTGTCAGCGCAGATCACATCCTTTCAACCCTACCGTTTAGAGGGTCGCATCGGTAATCGAGAAAGCATCAAATCCTCCCTCTGAAAGTTCACCGCTGACCGTAATCCGATCGCCCACCTCAACATGAGTCGCCGTATTGTCTCCATAGAGATCCCAGGCATCTACCGTTAAAGTGCGATCGCCCGTCCTCAGTTGAAATCCATCCTCCCAAACCTGCTCAACGACGCCAGTATAAGTCGCTTGGGCATAGCTGTCTTGAGGCAGCACAATCACCGATGTCATTCCAGTCAAGGCCAAACCTAGTACAGCAAAGCGATTCATGGGATACTCCTTTTTACATTTCAGAAAGACAACACTCTAAACCACAAAGTGATTGGCGTTGATCGCGTTCACATTCACACCCAAAAACGTCACGAGCGTCCGAAACCCTGCATTGCCCAAATCCCCATCCGGATCAAGCCGGACTTCGGTTCCGCGTGTTGTTTGCTGGAGCTGCACGTAATCCGCAAAGGGATTGGCACTGCGATAGCGAGATTGATTGAAAATTTGGCTCAGGTCGATCAGATCAGCCGTTGGCGTAAAGTCAGTCATCACATCTCCCGCACACCGTAGCGACTCATAAATCAACTGATCTTGTCCTGCACCCCCTGTTAAGCGATCACTGCCCTGCCCACCAACCAGTCCATCATCCCCGGCTCGGCCATTGAGGATATCCGCTCCTCCATTGCCATCCAGAGAATCATTCCAACTCGTCCCTGTGAATCGATCGGCCTGATTCGTCCCGTTGAATCGCTGCCCGTCACTGCGAATAATCCGACGAGCATCAAAATCTGCCGCATCGTCAAAATCGCCAATCACGGTCACTTGCTCACCGATCGCCAGATTGCCTCTCGCAGGTTCAACCCAAACCGAACCCGTTCGATCGCGCAGCAAAAACTCATCTTCCCGAAGCGCAACCACCGTACCGCGAATTTTAACGAGAACATCATCGCGAATTTGCAGATCGGCAATGTTGACCAGGGGAATGGTGCCCGGATTCCTAATATTCTCAGATGGAGTGGGCTGTACAGGATTACTGGGTACAGGATTGCTGGGCTGAGGCTGCCCGATCACATCCGATCCATCCGCTCTGATAATCCGAATCGCATCAAAATCTTCCAGGTCATCCCGATCGCCCGTTACTGTCACCTGTTCACCAATTGTCAGATTGCCTAAACCCAATCCAGGTCGGGCTGGCTCAACCCAAATTTGCCCAGTGCTGTCTTGCAATAGAAACTCATCCTCGCGGATGCTGACCACAGTTCCGGCGATCGACACAATCACATCGTCGCGAATGAGTAGATCCCGAATATTCGTAACCATTCAGAGTACCTCCATCAGCCAATCTGGCTCGAACGGTTCTGAATGTATCAGCGAAAAATGACCAGAAAATGACCAAGTAAACCACACCTTCAATCAGGTCGGCTTTGAATTTTACAGCGGCAGCTAATTGGCTGATGCAGCAGTTGCAGTCTGCAAGCTGATCGATTGACAGGGCAAATTGGGGCAATCGCATTGGCAATCAACCTGGAACCTGGGCCAATGCTAAAATCGATCGTATCATCGCAACTCTATCTGCATCATTCTATGTCTATTGCGATTACTGAAGCAATTACAACAATCGCTGAAGCAGAACGACGATTTGGGCTGTCACGCACAGAAGATGAAGCGTTTTTCCTGGAATGGCAGACCCAGTTACCCGAACTTTCTAATGCTGAACGATCGGCCCTGGATGAGTTGCGACGACGCTATCTTTATCAGCGATCGGTGGGCCAATTATTGGAAGGCACAGTTACTCTATTGCTGGCTTCTCCATTGCTGACGATCGCAGGCTTTTATGATCCACCATTTCGGGTGCGGGCAGAAGAATCGGTGCAGTTAACGCTGGATGATGGGGAAGAAATGCTACAGGGGCGAATTGATGTGCTGGTGCTGCTGAATCAGTTTTGGGTCGTGGTCTTAGAGTCGAAGAAGACGACCTTGTCAGTCTGGACAGCACTGCCGCAAACGCTGGCCTATCTCATGGCAAATCCTCAGCCTCATAAACCAAGCTTTGGCATGGTAACGAATGGCGATGAAATTCTGTTTGTGAAATTGGTGCAGCAAGAACAACGGCTGTATGGGTTATCGCGCGTGTTTGCGCCATTTTCGTCCGATCGAGAAACCTACAGTGCTCTACAAATTCTGAAGCGGATCGGTTGGGCGATCGGAGCAGAAGGGAGTGCTGCCAATGCATGTTAAGACAAAGCAGTGATAGAACGCTACCATAAAGCATAAAACCAGATCGTTATATCAGATGCTTGGTGTCTGCTTATGACTCTCTCCTTGGAAAAACTCAGCCAATCCTCAACGGTTCTGCAACAGCGCAATGTCACCTGGCAAGACTATACGCAGGTGCGCGATCGCACAAACTGGAATAAAATTGCGTTTCACCAGGGCTGGCTGTGGGTTGATATGGGTAAAGAAGGACCGAATCACGCTGCGTTTAGTGACTTGCTGACGGCAATTTTCTTTATTTGGGCATTCCTGCATCCGGATGAAGTATTGCAGTCCTATGGTCGCTGCCTGATCGAACAGCCCGACACCCAGGCTTGTGCGCCAGATTTGGTGCTGTATCGCGGTGATAATATTCCTAAATGGCAGTCCGGTGAACCCCGTCGGATTGATTTATCGCGGCATCGTCGGCCCGATTTGGTGGGAGAAATTGCCGATACGACCCTGAGTTTAGACCTGGATGAGCAGAAGCAGCTCTATGCAAGTTTAGGGATCGCTGAATATTGGGTGATTGATGTTAAAGGAATGCGATTGTTTGCATTTGGTTTAACGGAATCTGGTATTTATGAAGCAATCCAAGTTTCGCAGGTGCTGACCGATCTGCCGATCGCCCTGATTGAACAAACGATCGAACGTCTGGCAACAGAAACAAATACAGCTGCCGCCAACTGGCTGATGCAGCAGTTGCAATCTGTGAAATAGTCTTGTGATTGGTCTAGCAGGAGCAACGGCTATATGGGCTATCACGGGCATTTGCATTGTTTACGTCCGATCGAGAAATCTATAGCGCTTTGCAAATTCTGAAGGGGATCGGTTGGGTTATTGGCGAAGGGGTGGGGTAGTTTACAACAACGGTTGAATCAGGCTGAGCAGTTCTGGAATATCTTGATGGACTACATCCCACACAACTTCTGTGTCCACCTTATCGTATTGATGAGCCAGAATATTTCGCATTCCAATAATGTCTTTCCAGGGAATTGATGAATGCTGCGATCGAAATTCAGGAGATAAACGGTTTGCAGCTTCGCCGATGATGAGGATTTCGTAGAGCACAGCAGCTTGAGTGCGGCGATCGGCGGCTAAAGCTTCATAATCCATCCCCGCCGTAAAGTTGAGGATTTCTTGAGCTGCATTCCAAATATCCTGAATGGATTGCTGATCACGCAACATAAATCACCTGAGCCGATCGCAAAATTTCATGACTGCGGCTGGTATTCTGGCTTTGTTCGATCGATTTTTTGGTTGCAATATCAACTTCTCGTCCAAGTAATTCTTCCAGTTCATGTTTGATTCGAGCTAAAGTCAATAACCCTTTTCGCGCATTAGGGGCAAAGGTAATCAAGACATCAATGTCACTGGTGGGATTAAAGTCATCGCGCAACACAGAACCAAACAGAGCGAACTCGGTAATTTGCCAGCGATCGCAGATTTCTTTAATTTGGGCGATCGATAAGTCAAGATTTTTAATAATCATAGTACTTAACTTCAGGAAATATCTCAGTAAGCTCTCAATGACAATGGGAAAGTTGCATAAATCTCCAACAGTACAGCAACAGACATAAAAGAAAACAATAAATAGAGAATAATTTGTGTTAATTGAATCAACCATATGAGTTTTAATCAACTTTTTCTACAAGCCAAGGAAGTTCATCATAATCCCCTTCCCGATTAAATTTTATGCGGCTTTGATAAAGACCTTGATATTCAAAAATATGTAAAAGTACAAGCTCTAAGTAATACAAGCTAAGCAACCATGTTTCTTGTCTTAAAGCTGTAGAATGTATAATTGATATACTACTTTTATTGCGTTTAGGATGAGTAATCTTACTTCTGATCTCTGTTAGAGCCTTAGAAATTTCGATCTTCTTTTCCGAAGTGAAAGCCGCCAGCTCATTCAATAGGTTTGAGTCAAAAGACAAGTTTGAGAAACTATTGGGAAGATGTGCTCGATCAAAAAGCCAACTTAGTTTTTCGTTTCCTTTAAAGTTACTTGTGGGCGACTTCAAGATCTCAAATAAGAGTTCGAAAGCTGCTTGAGCCATGATGATTGAGCCTTCAATAGCTCCTGCTTGAAGGTTACTCTCCACATACCAGTGAATAGCAAGCTTAATCGGTTCTTGCCAGGTAGGATCAGTCCAATGTTTCATAAAGCCTACAAACACCTGAGCTAGATTTTGTGTCTTGTAAAGAGGAAACCACGAAATTACTTCCTTGTATAAAGTGGCTTTATAAAAAATCCATGGCTCCCACGACCGATTACCATTAGAGTCAAAACCAACCGGAAAAATAGGACCTACCCACATTCCACAAGTAAAAGCTAGAAAATAAGATAACCCATTTAAAATATCTAATGCTTCTTCATGACTGAATGTTCGATCATCTATTCGATTAAGCTTCGCTACGTGAGTAATAGCATAACCTCCATCATGTTTTAAAGCTTCAAATAGTTTCTTTCTCAAAACTGGCTCCAATGAGTCGATGGTTACTCTCCATCCCTCTGCTTCTAGCACGAGTCTACCTGCCCATCGATATGAACAATTTTGAATTGGCAATCCTATATAATCATGGAAATTTACAATATGGGATATTAAGTAAGAGAGTTTTTGATTGTTTTTAACAACTCCTGGATCATATACTGAGCCAGTAATTCTAGTTTCTTCAGATGCAAATAGGGGCGAGGAAGAATGGGCATTTCCTTTCACAACAATTTCAATTTCCCTTAGCTCCAAATAGTGTTGAATCACATCAGGATCAATGAAGTCATTGGAATGAAACTGATATTTAATTCTTAGTGTGGGAAACCAATTAAAGCTCACAATTCCATTACCGTAGGATCTCGTGGCTAAATTTTCTTGCAAAGATGAGAAAACCATATTACCTTCATAGAGAGTAATCGGTTGATTTATTTGGTTGTTTAAATAAATAGGACTGAGAGATTGATCAAAAGCGCTCATAACTTTATTCTTGTTGCGATCTGAACATTAGTAAATAGAAGATTTACGAGCATAAATTCTCTTTTTCTAAAGACAGGACTAGCTTTAACGAGCAATGTTCTTAAGTTCTTGTATGGAACCAAATTGTCATTATACAAACGCCCTAAAACAATTCCCAGATGTCGCTTTTACTTCTGCGCAAACTGTTTGATCGCCTTTCGAGAAAGCCGAAGTTAACACCTTCCGACAAACTCTTGGAGAACGATCGAGCATTCAATTCAGTCATATCAAGACGTTAACGACAAAACTGTACGTTCTCTTTGATCAAAGGCCGTACATTTGGATACGATTTTACTGAGGCACGATACATCCACAAAATCAACTCCTAGCGATCGCAAAAGATCAAGGCACTGCCTACGCCATATATAGCACAAGCAAAATAGTCATTGCCAGAAAGAGCCACCGTTTAGACAGAGATCTCAATCAAAAAAGAGCAAGCTGCCTAATCAGGTGATGTTATCGGACTCCCAATCCTCGATCTGCAAGCCATTCACCCGTTCAAACTCTCGTATATTATGCGTGACCAGGGTTATATTGTGTGCCAGAGCAATCGCGGCGATTTGCAAGTCATATGCTCCAATGGGTATTCCTTGAGTCTCTAACTGCGATCGGATCACTCCAAAAGTAGTAGCGGAAAGATCGTCAAAGGGTAAGGAAACAAATTGTGCTAGAAATGCTTGCTGTAGCGCAAAGTTGCGCTCTGGATTAGCACTTTTCATTGCTCCGAAGCAAAGTTCTGCTTTGACAATTGAGCATACAGCAATCTCCGAAATTGGAACAGCCTCAAGCCGCTGCTTTAAGGTCAAATTTCTGCCCTTCAGATAAACAATGCATGTGTTGGTATCTAGAAGATATCTCATGCCAGAGGTTCACGTTCCGATTGTTCATTCTGAGGCTGTCTTATAAAAGAGTCATCCTGAATGCAGCCATAAAACTCTGCAAGCGGCACAGCTTCAGTTGCTTTAGGTAAACTAGTCTGATAAACAATCACAACCTCGACATCCGTATCTTTCATGTCAGGTAGATGCACCTGTAAAAGACCATCACTACCGATATGGGATTTTAACGTGATGCTGTGCATAGTTCTCACTCCACTTCTGCAAACTAATGGCCTCACCCGATTCTTGCAAAATCTCCTACAATTCAGCTATAGCCTTCTCAGATATCATTTTTGGCTCTGTGCGAACTGTTCGATCGCCTTTCAAGCGAACCGAGGTTGATACTTTTCGACAAACTCTTGGAGTGCGATACATCTACAAAATAAACTCCTAACAATCGTAAAAGATCAAGGCACTGCCTACGCCATATATAGCACAAGCAAAATAGTCATTGCCAGAAAGAGCCGCTATTTAGAAAGAGATCTCAATCATTCGATCGCCCAACTCCTCAGCAAATTAGGCTTCAAGCTCTCAGTCACGGTCAAATCAGATCAGGCTGCTTAACGCGGCTACATCCGATCGGCAACCAAACCACAACGGTATGATGGGCATCGCATGCCGATCGCCCAATTCTCACGAAATATTGACAAACGATTGCTGACGCTTGTGTGCGATCGAACTTTCCCCTATGCTAATAAATGCTGGTTTATCTGAATTTCTAGAAATGGCCAGCAGACTGGCTTAAGGCTTGGTCGCTGATTAAGAGTGCTGACAACACTCCTAACCAGCTAACCGCAACCTCTCTGTTCACGGCAGAGAGCAGGGCTTTGATCATGGTAAACGATCAATGCCTCGCTAATGCTGACAAAGTGGTTGAGAGGCCAAGCTTTAAGCTTTTCTTCTCAAATACCATTAGCGAGGCAATCAATTATGTCTACAGAGTTCAACGAACTGCTGCCCGTTTGTCGTGAAGAACAGCCACCTACAGAATTTTCAAGCAGCAAAGATCATGGCGACAAAACCCAGATCTGGATTATTGGCACTCGTGAGCAAGTGTTGCACACGATCAACGAGTTCTATGTGAAGCAGATTGCGAATGACCGAGTAAAATTTACACCGATCGTTCCAGCCCCCTTTGCCGCCGGAAAATACATGACCGTCCTCGAACGATAAAGTAACCATTCTTGTGGGATGGGCGTCCCGCCCGTCCTGCTAGTACATGCACTTTTGTGCAAAAGATATTGCGATCGCTCTTTCTTCAAAGACATTTTGCGATCGCGTCAAAGTTCCCCTAACGTTGCTAAACCCTTAGCTTGCGATCGACTGAGATCGAATCGGGATTTCATACACATCTTGCTTTTTCCCACCGGCAGATCGCCAACAGTAATCCGATTCCCAGGCTCCGCTTTCGGAGGCTCGTTTACGAGCAAATTGGCTGATGCAGCAGTTGCAGTCTGCCAACTAATCGATTGATGCTTTCAGCAGAACACTGAATATAGTCCAAGCGATTCCCAAACCCATTCGTTTCGATCAGTTCATAACTGGGTATCTAAGAATAAACTTTTACCGCCAACGCCACCCTAACCCCAGTGCGATCGCTCCCATTGCAGCCATCAATCCACCTGCCAATCGATAGGTTACATCTAAACCGATCGTACTGCTCAAGGGTTGGCTGAGAATAGGCGAAATAAACTGACCGAGAAAAAATGCTGTTGTTAATCCACCCAGCACTCGTCCTCTGAGGCTTCCAGGCGTAACTGAGGTTAAGCAAACATTCATATTGGGCATCAGCAAACCCAGCCCCGTTCCAGCAATGGCTAATCCCACGAGAACCATTGCGTACGTGGGCGAAACGCTAATGACGAGATAGCCCACTGCCATTGCCAGAAATGCGATCGCGTAAATGCCCATGAATGACAATCGTGCTTTGATTTGCCTGTAAACAATTGCACTGGCTGCGCTGAATAATGTCGCGAGGGCGATCGCCAAGCCGCTTTGAGATGCAGTTGCACTTACCAGTTGCTTCAGGTAGAACGGCAACTGTGCCGGAATGAGATAAAACACAATCTGCGATAGGAGAGCAGCTAGATACGTCAAGCCTGCAATTTTCCAGGGAAAAACCTCAGGCCCATCGGCTGCCAAGTTTTGAGGCAGTTCGGTTCGGTTTGGTTCGGGTAAGACCCACACCACGAGCGGCAAGATGAACAATGCCAGGAGGTAGATTAGAAAGGGCATTCGCCAATTCACATCTGCCAGGAAGCCCCCCAGAGACAGGAACAAGACTCCACCTAAGCCCATAAAACCTGCCTGAAAACCGAGAAACTGGGCGCGGGTGGCTCCAGTGTAATAATCAGCGATCAGGGCGGTCGCCGTGGTCATAATACCTGCCACACTCAGACCCAGGAGCACTCGCCCGAACAGGATCAGGCCAATGTCGTTTAATCCAGCTCCCGAAGTGCCTGCAATCCCATACAACAATACGGCCATTGCCAGCAGGGGTTTCCGTCCGAAGCGATCGATCGCTGTACCTACAAAGGGCGCACCGATCGCAATAAACAGGGCTGGAATCGTCAGCACGAGACGTACCCAATAGTCGGCATTGGGTGTCGCTGCAAAGTAATCGCGCATTGCAGGCAGAGAAGGGGCGATCGTCGCTCCTGCCATGACCGTGAGACTGCTACTCAAAAGCAGCGTTGCTTTGACAATCGGGGCGTTTGTTTTGAAGGGCATAAACGGGTTACTTGGCTAAAATTCCTGCCATCCACTTTTCAACTGCTTTGGGGTCTTGCAGTAACTGCGCCTGCATCTCCTGCGCCTGCTCTCCTGGATAAACATCCTCAACCTCACCAATCACCGCTTGCAGTGCTGCTCGTACGACCTCTTCAGGTGCAACTTTGGGTGGTGGAAAATCCTTGCTCATCCCGGTATCCACCGTTCCAGGCATCACCCCAACTACCAATGTTTTTTGTGCGGCAAGCTCGGCTCGAATTCCCTGAATTGCCAATAGAGCCGCTGCTTTAGACGCGCAGTAAGATGCATTCAGCGGAAAATTGACCTTTGCCAGAATGGTGAGCATATTAACGATCACCCCTCCTCCATTCGCTTTTAGGACTGGCGCAAACGCTAAACACATCCGTAATGTACCAAGGTAATTAACCTCGATTTCCGATCGGACCTTGTCAAAATTGATATCTGCGACCAACCGCTGATTGAACCCCACTCCAGCATTGTTGATAAGGAGATTTACATCTGAATAGGCCTCAGCTGCTGCTCTGACGGAAGATTCATCAGTAATATCGAGTGGAATTGGAATAATGCGATCGGGGTCTGTTGCCGCAATTTTCCTCAAGCTATCTGGATTGCGAGCACCTGCATAAATGCGAGTGGCTCCAGCTGCCTGTAAACCTTGAATATAGTATTGCCCAATACCACCGTTCGCGCCCGTCACCAACGCGATCGCACCTTGAAGCTGCATTGTATTTTATCCTTATAGGAGTTTTCATTGGTCATTAGCGATTTGTCGCTTCAAGCAACCAAGCGTCATCACCAAAGACCAGCAACGATGACCATGGTATACTCCTACTTACTTTTTCGGAAGTACTTACTTTTTTGTAAGCTTCCTCAAGATATGGGAAAGTAACGTAGATGACCAATGAACCGACACAAGGTACTGTATTTGTACAAACCACCTTAAAAGTGTTAGGTGGGAAATGGAAAATTTTGATTCTGTGGCATCTCAAAGATGAGAAAAAGCGATTTAGTGAACTCAAACGATTAATGCCAGATATCACAGAAAAGATGCTCATTCAACAATTGAGGGAACTAGAAAAAGATGGGATTGTCGATCGCAACGTTTATTCAGGCGTACCACCTAAAGTAGAGTATTCATTTACAGAATATGGGCTGACGCTCAAACCTGTCCTGCAAGTACTTTGCAATTGGGGAGAGAATCACTTGAAGTGCAGTCAGAAAAGCGGCACTGTTGAGCCAGACAGTTATTGAAAAATGGCGATTGCCGAGACAAGCAGTATTATTTCTGTCAGGATTGAGGAAAGTCATTTGCTGCTCAATTTCACATGGTTGGAGGCGATTTGGGCTGTCACGCACGGAAGAGGAAGCGTTTTTCTCGGAATGGCAGACCCAGTTACCAGAACTTTCTGATACTGAACGATCGCCTCTGCTCACTGGACTTTGCTAGCCTCAATCTGGCCTCAAATTCCTCTCCTCACCAACCGTATCCTAAGTGCTTTCTGACACAACAAACAGCTTCGAACTACGGTCTCAACCGATCGATTGCGCGGTGCTTTGCCACTTTGTGCATGGCTGGTGAACAAGTAAAAGGAATGTTTGCCCAGTACCAAAGGCTTTTGTCTGTCCGCTGCGTTTGAATGTATGCCGTGCTCCACAAGCTACAAGTCCTCTGGCTTAAGTCAGGTGCGCTTCGCAATCCGCGCCAGCATTTTTGGCCCAATCTCCTCGCCATCATGAAATGCAAACACAACATCTGCCCAACCTGAACGGAAAAGAATCTTGTGTGAGTCACCTGCTTGTCGCTTGATGCTCCAACCGATCCGCAACAAAGCTGCCAACACCTGTTTGGCTTTAGTCGATCTCCACTGGCTCATGCGGCGAGAAAAGCAACGTGATCAAGTTCTGGCGATCGTTCGCCATGTTCAATCTGGTCAGCCACTACCCGAAGAGCGAGAGCTTTAACTTTTGCCACGGCATCTTCTTGACTCTGCCCATAGACAAGAACACCAGCTAGGTTGATAACCTCTGCTATCCAGCGTCCATCCTCCTCTAACTCAGTCTCAATTTTTAGATCCATTTGCGCTTACTCTCAATAGGTCTAGATTCATTTTACTCTCTACCCAATCCTTGAGAAGAGTGCATCTGCAACTTCCTTCGCCTTGGCATATAAAATCTTGCGCTTAAATGGAGCTAAGGAATAGAAGGTTCCCAATCTTCTTGCTCCAGCAGGAGTACCAATCATTACATAAGACCATGCTCCAAAACAGACGAACCAAAGAATTGCTAGCAAAATTCCTACTAGGAGAATTAAAGCAAGCTGATCGTCAGAACTTTTGGGTAAAGGGATAGTAAGTGGTAAAAAGCAAAGAATCGCTATTATAAGCGCTACGATTACTCCATCGAAATAAGTACCACTTCTGATACGAACTGAACAAATAGAAGCAAGTAGAAATGAGTTGTCACCGATATGCACAAACTTGTGGTTGATAGTAACGCCATGTAATGTTATGACCTCATGCCTTGAAAGGTCTTGTTGTATTGGCATAAGTTCTTGCTCCACTTCACCAAGGACTTGCGGCATAACGGTGAAGTTGTGCAGCGACAGATAAGCTTGAACTTAGACCAATAACCTCTGTACCGTCCGCATCAACGCAGTGTTAGACCGCTTTAACTTGTGACTCTAACCACTTTGTAAATTCTTCTCGGTCAAGTGAACCTGCTGCTAGTGATAGAATTACTTATTCTTGCTCGTCAACTGGAGCAAAGATTTCCAAATCATTCATAACTAGAAAAGTTTCCATCGCCGCATGTCCAGTTCTTTTATTGCCATCTACAAAAGGATGATTCATCACCAAAGAAAATCCTAGAGCGGCAGCTTTATCAACAAGCGTTGGATAAAGATCTTTTCCCCCAAACGTCATCATAGGTTGGGCTATGGCAGATTCCAGAGAACCTGAATCTCGAACTCCCGCTGTTCCTCCTGATTGCTTGAGTATCTGACGATGTAAACTCATTACTTCATCTAGCGTAAGATAGCGGATCATGCCAGACGTCGGTATAGTTCAGCGTTTTTTTCTAGTACATAACTTGCTGCCTCATTAAAGCCATGTTTAGACTGGCTCTGCTGAAACTCAGTTTTAGAGGAGAGCAATACTTCAGGAGAAATACCATTTTCTGTAGCTATATCTCTTAACTTCTGAACTTGCTCGGTTGGACTGCTAATGGTAGTAGCAGCTATCACTTCTGCAACAATGCGTCTTAGTTTCAAAGCTGGATCTAAAGTATTAATATCTAGATTAGTGACTACCTCTTCTTTGCCCAGATCACAATCATAAACAACATACGTCCATATTCCTGGCTTACCAGCCTCCGCACTCTCTCCTTCATAAAAAGTGGTAGTGCCATCTTCCTCAGAGTCGTAGTAAGCAGAGTAAATGTCCTCCCACTCGCAATCTGAGCTTTTCAAAGTCTCTCGAATGTTGGACAGCACACCAGCAATATGGTGGGGTTGGGTTTCTACTTGTACTAAACGGACACCTTCCCAAGTGAAGTTGTGCAATTCGATGGGCATAGTGGCTCCTGCAATGTTTTGAGCTGGGGCTATACCTATAAGTCTATCAATCTTAGGCGAATCCTGGCCGAGTTGTTCCAGCGGTCTAACGGTGCCCATCACCCGCCGCAGACAACCTCGAACACTCAACAAATAAGCTTTCGGCGATCGGTATGCATAGGCGTTTTTAGTTGGCGAATCTGATCAATCATCACTGTTCGCAAGGTTTTGTGCCATCTCATACCCAACAGCACGGGCAGTCGGATCAGAACTTTGCAGGAGTGCTTTGTACAACAGGCTTGTTGTTAGCTTGCACTTAACTGGATGGCAAATTTATTGTATATTCTTTAAAGTTTCTATAAGTACTTTATCGCCTAAGTCAATTCTTACTAACCCAAGTCGAGGATTTTCTAAATCAAGAATGACATAGGTGATTGCAGATATAGTGACGCAGAATACAACCATATAGAATAACGGTCTCTTTTCGTTGACGGACATATCTTGGCCAACCAAAAAAGCTGAAGCCAGGGCAAGAGCGAATAATAAAATGTAAACAATCGTCGGTGGATGAGTACGGGTTGCTTGCAGCCGCTCATTGGCAATATCAATCATGTCATTGGTGGAGCTTAGAACCAAGGTAGTGATCCCAGGGTTTTTATCTATCAGAACAGATGCATTAGCAATTTCCCAGATTTTACCTTGTAAGTTTAGACTTTGGCGGAAGTAAGAATTAGATAGCTGCCGATTTTCATAATATTCAAATACATTGATGCGAGATTGAACATACTCTCTGTAAAGTGGGCGCAACTTATCTTGAGCATCCTTTGGTAGTAAGTCAAGCCTGAGATAGGCAGTGCCAATGGCATTTGCCTCTTGTAAAATCAGCTTGACTCGATGCTCATAGCGAGATAATGTTCCCGTAAAAGTAAAAGCCAAAATTAAACCTAAAATAGCAAAAACAGAACTCTCAACTGCACCATATCCTTCGGATTTGCTTTCTGGATACTTTTTCAGTCTGCGCTTACCCACCCGATAGCCAGCTTCTATGCTTCCAGCCATACCCATACAGAGTAATGTTGCTGATATGATTGCTACACCTATAAATTCCATGATTTACTCCATAATTTATCAAAATAAATATTACTGATTATAACTAACTTCGGCAACCAAGATTCGCGAACTATTTCTGTTACCTAGTCTCGGTTAGAAACTGAAAATTTAACGGGCACATCGCTCAGTCTAACGGTGAAGTGTAGCGGCGGCAGATAGCCTCAAACTCAGCACCAGCAGCTTTCGTCCGTCCACTGCCACGCAGTGTTGGGTGGCTGGCAAGAACATCAACAACCTACTCCGAAAGAGCTTTAGGGCTGACTGCAAACTCTAGCTGTGAACGATAGAAGCAAACATCAAACTCCATAAAGAAGTTCACCTGACCCAAGATAAGCGGTACATGGGTAGCTTGCGTCACGCATGGTCTTGAGCTTTGGCAGCTTGTAGCACTTTTAACATTGTATCTGCCGCCTCATCCGCACCATAAGGTGACCACACTGGGTAAGCTTGGTCGGGTTTAATTAAATCTGTCTCGTTCTGAGCTAACTCTGAAATCAGAAGTTGCATAACATAGAACTTATCCGAACGGCTCAACCCCCTTAGAGTCGAAATTAATTCTGATGAAACCATATAAAATGCCCTAGCTACTCTTTTTCTTATTCTAGTCAGTCCAATCTGTTGCCACAAAATATTGGTTAGCGAACTATTCAGCCTCCTCGGCGTACTCATCTAAAACGCTATCTGATAAGTGTGATAAGTGTGATAAGTGTTTTTGCTTTGACAACTCTTGGACAATCTCATAAGAGAGGTAAGTACATCTTTCTGACAATGGAGCGACATCAAGCAATGAAAAGACAGGTCTCCGGATTTCCTGAAATACCTTGTCTCGTCGTTCAGGAGGTGCAACTATATGCAACTTTATATTCATATTAGGCTGAAGTGCCAGCAGGTCTGCCATTCTAAGGATGCCGGAATAACGTTGCTGTTCAGCGGCTGTTAGTAACTTTTGCATCCACACTAGCCAATCGATAACTCCGCTGCAACAGCGTTGTTGTTAGGCAGAGATTTGTGCTGACTCATAGGGTTGAATGAGAATCTCAGCCGGAATTCCTAATTCTTGATTTAACTTCCGAATCATCTCCAGAGTTAAGGTGCGTTTACGAGACAAAACCTCAGATACCCTTGCCCGACTGCCTAGACATGGCTCTAAATCACGGCGAGACCATCCACGCGTGTCCATGTAGTACTGAATTGCTTCGATCGGATCAGGTAGTTCAATCGGAAAATGTGTTTTTTCGTAAGCTTCTACTAGGGTACTCAGGATGTCTAGCCGATCGTACTCAGGCATATTCTCAGCAGCATCAAACAGTGACTCAATCTCTCGAAGAGTTTCTTGATAGTCAGCTTGAGTTCTAATTGGGCGTATTTCCATACATCAACCTCATTTCAGATCATTTCTGCATCAACTTTGTCATACTCGGCATGAGTGCCAATAAATCGAATAAAAATAATGCCGATGTCATAACGAATTGCCAGAATCAACCGATAGGTATCACCTTTGATGTTGAAAACGACACGGTTATTTGCAATGATACTGGCACTACCATGAGCGGACTTAACATCGACTGGACTCTGCCAGTTGGCATGAGACGCTTCGTAGTACCAAGTTTTCAGTGCTTCTTCGGCATCTGGATGAGACTCCCAAAAATCTCGTAAGGTGCTCCGGGATAAAATACGCATGGATTTATAATAACTTGATCCCATTTTGGGAACAAGAAGTGCTTGAAGAGACTCTAATTTTCTTCACAAAGCAGCCAACCCCGCACCTCGTATTCGACCTGACTGTTGTAGGTAACCTGCGCTGTATTCTTATCAAGCAGGCGAATGGCAAGATTCGGCAGAGGAAGCACTGCGTGGATCGGCTGCGAGTCTAGGTGAATAATCTGGTCGCGGGTGTAGACTCGTCCCGATCGACCGAACTCAAAAAAATCGGCAGCGAACCGTTGTTCTTGAAAGGCTTGATCGAAGCGCGTAACCTCTCGCCACATGTCTTCTTCAAGGCGAGTCAGGATCGAACGGTCTTCTTCAGAAAGTGTTAGAGACATGATTAAGAGGGAGTTTGATATCGCAGCCTAACGCCTCCAATCACCCGCCGTAGGTAACCCCGAACATCAACCGATAACTTCTGTGCGGTCGGTATGTATTGGGCTTGTTAGCCTGCGGGAACTTTATATATTCTATTCACCTAATTGAGAAGACTGATCGAGAAGAAACTCACGAATAGCAAGACCCTCGGTTAAGCCGATCGCCCGTGAGTAAGCTTGCTGAGCTTCAGATTTGTACCCTAGTTGCTTCAGTAAATCAGCTTTCAGTGCCCAATAGGGTTGGTAGTTCTTTACAGTTTCGGTCGGCAATGCATTGAGCCGCGCTAAACCCTGGTTTAAGCCTTTGGCTTGAGCGATCGCCGCCGCATGACTCACCAATGCACCGAGCGTAGGTGAAAGCTGAACCAATCCTTCGTATAACAATGCCAGTGCTTCCCAATTCACCTGTTGGGTAACGGCGCGTTGGGCGTGGATCGATTGGATCGCCGCTTCAAGCTGAAATCGTCCCAGTTGGTTACAAGTAGCCGCCTGAGCGAGTTCACGTTCTGCTTCATCGATCATTGGCTGTGACCAAAGCTGCGTATCTTGCTGCAATAGGGGGACGTAAGCACTGTGGACGCGACGAGCATCGCGGCGGGCTTCGCAATAAAGCATGAGGGCAAGTAATCCGCGTGCTTCCGGCTCTTGAGGCATTAATTGAATACACAAACGAACTAACCAAATGGCTTCTTCCGCTAATCCTTGATGCCGAGGATCGCCGCCGTCTATCATTTCCCAAGCATTGGTATAGGCGGCTACCCCTGTTAAGGTGAATATTTGTACTATTCTGGATTGAGCAATCGAGCAGTTGCGACATGGGGATGTTTTGGGTCAAACGGCTTCTTGGTCGTCGGTTTCTTTTGTCCTCGTTTGGATTTACGAAACCGTTGCAGATTGACCCGTTCTGCCCATTGCCGTAAACACAGGGCAAATGCCACACTATCTATTGCCCTAAACACCTGCCAATCTTGGGCTAGTATGGCAATCTCCAATCCTCGCCAGGTGGCTTGGATGTCTTCCACCACATAGTAATTCGACAACTGCTCTTCAATCACTGCTGCACCATGCACTTGCTGGAGAACCGCTCTCACCGTTGCCAGAATGTTAAAAGCCACCAAGGCAACGCAAAACACAAACAGGGCAGCCCGTGGATAACCAAGCGTATTCAATTC
>LUGL01000103.1 GCA_002796835.1 Elainella saxicola E1
GGGGTTGAGGGTGGGGAAGGAGGGCGATCGGGTATGGAAGTTGTAGAGGTACTCGATTGGGCAACAGGTCTGGAAGTTGATGAAGCTCCCGTTCCAAGAGTGGATTGGGCAGCAGTGGCTGGACCGGCAATGGATGGGTCGGCAGCCGATCGGGCAGAAATTGGGACGATCGGATCTAAGTCAGTGCGAGTTGGGGGGACAACGGGAGCCGCTTCAATCACTGAGCTATTAGTATCCATGCGGCGCTGAACCATGGTAGGCAGGCTGACGGGGTCACGATTTGCGGAGCGACCAGACTGCTGTAAGACATGGGTGAGTTCATGGGCTAGTAGTCTTTGACCTGATTCGGTATGGGGCTGATAATAGCCTGCTCCAAAGAAAATATCTTGCTGATGGGTGAAAGCCTGGGCCTGGAGTGCTCGCGAAAGTTCAGCCGCTTCTGCGTCGGTATGAAGTCTCACCTGATCAAACCCCTGACCAAAACGCGGTTCAAAAAACGATCGCAAATGTTCCGGTAACGGATGGCCGCTCCCCCGCAGACGATGCAGATTTGCTTCCAGTTCGGGCGTCACTGTAGGACTTAAACCGCTGTTTCCCTTAGGCTGGATCGTTCCTTCGGTAATATCTTCACCAGCATCTTCATCCTCTTTTTCGCGTTCAGCATCTTCATCCACGGGTTGACGGCGAAGTTTGTCTTCTTCTTCACAGGCCGGACAAAACCGTTGGACGATCGGGGTAGCAGACTCAACTGCAGTGGCATCGGCGACAGGATTGGCCGCATCCATCTTCATCACGGCGTCCGCCATTCGATCGGCTTCCTGTTCATACTCATCACCCGCTGTTGCAACCTGGAGTTTGGCTTGCAGACGCGGCATTGAATGGGAGCCAATCTGGGTAGCAGAAGATGGGCGAGAACTTGCAGCGGGAATTGCCTCATGCAGCACAGGCAGCGCATCACCAACTCTCTGTTCTGTTGCCGCTGTTGCCATTGCCTGAATCACGATCGAGGGCAGTCTCCGGCGCTGGGGATGGGCCGATTGCTGAGTTGGCGTCGTATCAGAGGTTTCAGAATCTGTGGGGGCAGAAATTTTCGTATTCATCGTCCTAACCCTCGATGTTCTAACCCTCGATAAACTGCCTGAGCAATTTGCACCCCAGCAACTTCTGCGGAGGCATTGACGGGTAGGACGATCGAGCCACCATCTAGCTGCATCACATGGCCCTGTGTCTTCAAACCAGAAGGAATGCCTTGTTCTGCAAACAATCGGGTCAGTTCTTGCTCAACCATGCGGCCTAGCTGGACTGAATTGATGCCCTCAAATCCTTGCAAAACCAGACTGTCAATTTGCAGTGCGATCGGGTTTGAATTGAAATTCTCATTTCCATTTGCATCCAAATTCGCATTCATACCCATCCTCCCACTTCCGCCTCAGTCAGATTTTTCTCCAATTTGGCGTACTCACTGCGAGCGGCTTGCAGCAAATGAGCCATACCCATCGCCTCTCCCCGATCGGCAGCCAGAAAAGCCGCATTTAAGGCAATGTTGCGAATGTTGCCGCCCACGACCTGTAACCGGGCAAGACGGGCAAAATCTAATGCTTGCGTCGGCAGCTTGGCAGGAAACATGCGTTGCCAGATTTCCATGCGCTGCACTGTATCAGGGAAGGGAAACTGTACGACAAAACGAATGCGCCGTAGAAAGGCTGAATCGATCGCCTGCTTCAAATTGGTCGTCAAAATCGCCAGACCCCGATAGGCTTCCATGCGTTGCAGCAGATAACTCACCTCGATATTGGCATAGCGATCGTGGCTATCTTTCACATCACTGCGTTTGCCAAACAGAGCGTCCGCCTCATCAAACAGCAAAATTGCTCCGCCGCTCTCGGCAGCATCAAACACCTGTCGCAAGTTCTTCTCGGTTTCGCCAATGTATTTACTCACCGCCTGACTCAAATCAATCCGATATAAATCGAGTTGCAGCTCATGGGCGATTACCTCCGCCGCTAAAGTCTTGCCCGTGCCGCTCGCTCCGGCAAATAGGCTGGTGATGCCCAATCCATTTGAACCGCGTAGAGCAAACTCCCAGGTGTCATAGACCAAACTGCGCTGCCGCACTTGCGCCACAATTTCTTGCAGGATCTGAAGCTGAGCCGCAGGCAGGACCAGATCTGACCAAGTGGCCGAAGGTTCAATACGCTGTGCTAATCCGCCCAACTGAGTGCGGGCCTGAATGCGGCAAGTCTCCCACAAAAATTGCGGCAAGGCTTGAGCAATCACCTGATCGGGTTCTCGTTGAATTGCCGTTCCTACAGTTTGAATCATGGCGGCATTGAAATTGAACTGGGCCAGGATGGTCGTCAAATGAACATTTAGCTGCGAACTGAGCGGACCCAGCGCCGTTTGCCAGAGCTGCCACTGTTCTTCCGGACTGGGTTTCTCAACCTGTAATCGAATTGCAGTCTGTTGATTGAGCAGCAGCGGTTCCCGGACAAACAGAAAACTGCGTCCCTGTAACTCTGTTATCCAAGGTGAAAGAGCTTGCAGCCGATCAGCATGATCGAGATCGTCGCAAATCATCGCTAGGGCGCTTTGGGTCAACTGTACTTCTCGTTGCCATAATCGACTCAGGGTTTCCCGTTCTGTGACTGCGGTTGGCAAATCCTGAGCGCGAATCATATACAGCGGAATTCCCAGCAGATAACAGGCTGCCGTTGCGATCGCCATTTTTTCAGTCGCTTCAACACCGCTAAGTTGGACGATCGGCCAGGATTGTAGCTGAGATTGTAGCTGAGAGGCTGACCAATATTCGACAATTTTCGTGACCATCGCTTGTTGAGATGGCGCTAACACGCTCTGCACTTGCAGCGGTTTGACCCACCCCCGCAGCCGCTGATCCAGATAGGAAATCCCCATCAGATAATGCAAAATGCGCTCATCAATTCGTAGTCGGCTTTGAGTCAAACTCACGCTCGGATCGATCTCGATTAAATTCCAGTTGCGTAGAGGAGCGATCGGCGATAGCGCATCCCAATGGGCTTCTGGTAAAGCAGCCAGCGCCAAACTAAAGGTGACATAAGGCAAATGAGCACTCCCTTGCGCTGCCGCACAAGCCTGGGCCACAGCCGCACTCAATTCCACCCCCGCACAGAGCAGCAACACCGATCGTTCAAAGGCGGTGAGATGAAATAGGTGACAAAGGGTTTCAAGCGCCGGAGCAGCCGACAGTTCTGACTCCATCGTTGCCGCCAATTCTGCCAAAGACTCTGAGGTCGATCGCTCTGATTGGAGTAATTCTGGTTGAAGTTCTAATTTTTGGCCTGCCGGATAACCTGATTGGCGACGCGAAACATATTGCTCCAACCAAATTTGCACCTCGCCTAAGGCAATGGCCAGGTACTCTTGATTTGCAGTTTGCCAGTCGAACAGAGAGGAGTTCATGGTGGGGGCTATCCGGAAATCAGGATCGATCGCGACAGATTATCAGCAACATCTGAGTCCTGTGAACTTTCTAGGGAGGCATCACGACACTAGGCGCAATATATTGCCGAAAGGTAGGACTGGCAGCGTCCGGATCGCTGAGCAACATGCTGGTCGCCCCATCAACTTGGACCCGAATCAAGTAGCGTCCCGGCTGCACATGGCGGAGATGAAACCTGAGGGCAGTAGTGTCCGTTGTGCGGGGTTCTGCACTAAACCGATAGGATAGAGGATTTACAGCCGTGGTTTGGTTAAGAAGAATCTGAACCCGCTGTTCTGGGCTGGTATTGAGGGTGAGCTGAAGATCGAGGAAGTGCGAGGGTAGCTGATTGGGTTCACTGGGAGCGGGGGAGAGGGTAATTTGAAAGTCGTTGTTGATATTGCGGGCAATTCCAGGACGCAGCACAAAGGCCGCCACATTTGATTCGATCGCCCGGTGTGGATCAGCAGGTGTGTCAAAATTCACCTCATGCAAAACTTGCAGCGACTGAACGCCTGCCCTCAGCGACCCGGCTGGAAAGGGAGGAGAGGCGAGCGGCAGCGAAATTTGACGATCGTTCACCGCAGGTAAATCCATTCCTACTAAAACAGATTGGATATCAGGCAGTGACACCTCTAATGTATTCAATCGAACTCTCGTTTGATTTCCTAAAAGCTGTTGTCCTCGAATCAGCAAAGGACTGCCAACATCGACGCTATCTTCACCGCTTGTAGCCTGTACTCGTTCAATCACAGGCGTCTGGAAGGGAAGCGCCAGCAGATTATATTGCCGCACAGGCAACGCCGATTTTGTCGATCGCTGACTTTCGATCAGCACAACAGAAACCTGATAGGCCGCCGTGGGCCGATAGTGCGTTTGCAGGGCAGACCACAACTTGGACATCTCTTCAGTGCCCATCGGCTGAGGTGCAATTTTGATTTGCTCAACCTGATCGGCTAAAGCAGCCGCAGAGAGCGATTGATAGGCCGTCGGCAGATCGCTGCCGTTAAATGGGGGAGAGGGTGGCCCCAGAGCAGTTCGGATGGCGTTGCGCGTCAGGACTGGCGTTTCATGCAGCAACTGCATGGCATAGCCTAACAGGATTTCGCTATGGAAGGGTTCTTTGCTGTAGGCCGTCAACAAATAATGCAAATCGACTGCCAAAGGAGGATTGGTGACCCGATCGCCATTACTATTCCGAGAAGGAAGGCCAACATTCCGCCAACCCGGATTGGGCGTCACCTGGTAAAGAAATAAATTCAGTTTGTCTTCTTGCTGATTGTCATTGCTAGTCAGCACCAGATCCGGCGGCAACACCGTCACGGTCACAGTATTTCCCAGATTGCTCGCCACATTCTGGTTGATTAGCCCATCATTTAGCAAATCTCGCAGCACAGCGGTTACTGCAGCAATCGCCAATGCATTACTCATGGTGATCCTCCATTGCGCTGTCGCAAATAATCATCCAAGGAAAGCGCTGACTGGGTGCGTGTTGCAGGAGAACGAACCACTGGAGCTGCCCGAGTAGCCCGCACTTCAATCCGTCCGATCGTCACCTGAATCACAGGCAGCGTGGTTAGTACAGGCGATTCGGTTGCGATCGGTTCTAGCCGGGATTGTTCAACTGGCAGAGCAGAATGAGACACCAGTTGTTGCGCCCGATCGAGTGGATGGACATTTGAGCGAGGAGATGGGTCGATCGTCAGGTCTTGTTGCCGATCTGCTGATGCAATTTGGGGTTCAATCTTCGATCGAGAGAATGCTGGCACACGCCCTTCAGCATCAATCATATTTCCAACGGATTCCGATCGCGGCGGAGGCTGGGACGTCAAGACAGCAGGTGGAGGCGAAGGGGTTGAATCTTCCGCTGGATCGTGAACATTGGAAGTGACACCTGCATACATTGCTGCATTTTGAGGTTGAACTAAAATAGAACGAGGCCGATCGATCAGTGCATCAACCCCCAACCTGGCTAGATCAGGAATATCCCCTGTCGAAGAATCAGCAGAAACTAAACGCGGCGCTGTGTTTGGGGGTAAGTCAGCAATGTGGGATGCCACTCCAGTCACCACTTCAGCCGAAAATTGCATTTGAGAGGAGCTAGTCATCGGATCGATCACAGGTTTTGTCGTGACTGGATCGATCGACTGAGCATTCATTGATTCAACCGAGAATTCTGGCGATCGGTCAGCACTCTCCCTGGATTCCTCAATCTCTGGATTGATCAGATAACCTGCATTCACCATTCCGGCTGTCGAAGCATAAACTGAGTCAATCCGGGGCTGCACCGCAGGAGTCTGCACCAACGAACGTTCAATCAGCCGCGTCAAGAAATCACTCATCTTTGCACCATCTCTAAGTAACATTGCCGCCGAAAATCGCTCAGTGCCAGAACATCTGCTTCACGCCAGCCATAAGCTCGTGCTAACAGGTGGATCTCCCGCAACAATCGCTTGGCCCTGACACTCAACTCTGTCCAAAAAAACTGGATAATATCGAATACTTGATTCCAGGGCTGACCACAGTCAGGACATTGAAAATCCAGCAGGATCTCAGCTTGAGGATCCAACTCTGCCATGGTTTGGATCAGCCGTTGAATTGCCGCCGCAGGCAACTGCTGTAAGGTAAGATGCTCTCCCTGACGATGAGCCTGCAACAGGCATTGCTGGACAAGCTGTTGCTGAAGACTGACAGGGCTATCTACCGAGGATTGATTGACGATCGCCCCCAAATCTCGACTGTTAGGCAGGCGAAACTGGAGGTCAATGTCATCGATCAGGCAAGTCTGCGGCTTGAGCAACCTGTCAGGATCGGTTAGGACAGGAACTCGAATATCGGCCACCTCAAACGCAAATTCCAGCGGCTTCTGACAGTGGGGACATTCGGCAAATCCGTTCAAATGATGGCCAAAGGTTAATTCCCGAACGTTGAGCAGCAGGGCATCTCGCTGACCGATCGGCAAAGCGGTCAGTGCTGGCCAAGTTTGAGTGGGACAGGCGACAGACAGAATGGTGATTGCCCGGTCCAACCAATGCTGAGGTTGGCCGATTTCCCAAATCCGCAAAATATCTTCAGCATTTAAGCGGCGTACAGGCAGAGGTAACGCATTTATCATCTAACAGGCTCCCATGCGCTGAGGCGAACCAATTCCGAACTAACACCCTCGCTAAAAGGACGTTAAACGGGCGGCTCCAGAAAAGATGGCTCATCCGGTTCCGTCACGTCATAGTCGCGTTCCCAGCCCTCATTCTCTAATTTGATGGTTTGAATCGCGATCGCATTTGCGTTGGCATCCAGATCGGGTAACGCCTGGTATTCAGATACCCAACACCGGAAGATTTTATAGGCGATCGCTAACTGTCCTGCTTCGTTGTAGACTTCCAAAATAATATTCTTGCGGAAATCCTTGAGAGACACCTCAACTCCTAAACCAGAGCCAAAATTCCAGACCTTATTAGCCCATTGTTCAAATTCCAGATCATGCGTTACCCCACGTTCCAACGTAATCGCTTCGTACTTGGTGCGTCCTGGCGATTTCCGTGCCGAACTGGGATCTCCGCCCGCTCGATGTTCCACAACTTCCGTCATGCGTTTTAAAGCCGACACCTTGCTTACCCCTGCAACGTATCGTCCATCCCATTTCATCCGAAACTTAAAGTTCTTATACGGATCGAATCGTTGGGCATTTACACTAAATTGAGCCATGATCCTACTCCTGCAAAATCGATTTCAGACTGCTCAGGTAACTGTTTTCCAAACCCATATCCCAAAGGACCTAATCGATCGGCCTCTGAGATGATTAAGTAGCAAGATAATTAAGTGGCGATCTGGCCTGCCATTTGCTGAAGCTGCAACACCACAAATTCAGCTGGTTTCAATGGTGCAAATCCAACCAGAATATTGACAATGCCGAGATTAATATCATTTTGCGTGGTCGTTTCGCGATCGCATTTTACAAAATAGGCTTCACGCGGCGATTGCCCCTGAAAGGCACCCTGCTGGAATAAAGTCTGCATAAACGCCCCTACATTCAGGCGAATCTGCGCCCATAGTGGTTCATCATTTGGCTCAAAAACGACCCACTTTAACCCCTGGTACAGACTTTCCTCCAGATACGATGCCAGCCGCCGCACCGGCACATATTTCCACTCGCTGGCTTGCTGATCGGCTCCTTCCAGCGTTCTTGCTCCCCAAACCACATTGCCATAGACGGGAAAATTGCGCAGGACATTAATACCCAAGGGATTCAAGCCACCATTCTCTAAATCGGTCAGCTTTGTTTTGAGCGTAACGCCTCGCAAACTGGCCTCAATTCCGGCTGGGGCTTTCCAGACACCTCTGGTCGCATCCGTTCGCGCATAAATTCCGGCTACAGTGCCGCTGGCTCCCACTTCTCTGGGCCGAAAACTATTGAGCGGATCTGGCATCTCCAGACGCGGAAAATAGACGGCTGCATGGCTATCGCGAGTAATGCTGCGATCCTCTAACCAGGTATCTATAGCATTCAGTCCCACTCCTGAGGGAATATCAACTAGAAAGAAAGCGCGATGATCGCGACAAAACTTGACTGCCTCATTGATCACACTTTGCATACTGCCATTGCTGAGTCGAGCCGTCGCTGGAATGCAGAGCAGATTGAAAAGATAAGGAGCAATCCGATCGAGCGCATAAAGCCCTCCTTGTTGATTAGTCGGATCAAGAATTGCCTCGGCTGCCGCTGTGTTTTCCCAAGTTTGTGTTGTGCCTCCTGGCTCCACGCCATCGCTGCCAGCAGCATTTGCACTGGTGTCCCCTAATCCCAACTTTAAGAAGCTGGTCGTGTCTGTCACATCACTCACTTTTGCCAGCACATTAGTTCCAGTTGCAGCGGGCAATCCAGGAGAACTACCTGCTTGCAATCGAATCAGCGTTGAACGATTGTTGATCACTTCGATCGCCGCATCAGGATGGGTCGCATTCGGGCTAAGGTTGCGAAACACTTCTGAATTAACAATTCGTCTGCGCCCCTGCACTTCCTGCACTTCTCGAACCGCAAGATTAAATAGATCTGAGCTACCGGTGTTGTGATCGACACCAACCTCCAATTTATTGCCCCAACGGCCCGGATTCGCTGCCTCGACAACCAACACGGCTTGAGGTGTAGTAGCGGCATCATTCAGTGTCCGTTTAGCGGTTTCGGCATCTGCTGCAACCCGCACCACCCAAGCTACACTACCTCCATTCAAGTAATATTGCTGGATCGCATAACTCGCTTCACTACGGGGATCCAATCCTCCAAAAATCCGGACAAAATCCCCGAAGCTGGTAATGCGGACTGCCTGATCCAGAGGGCCACGCGGGAAAAAATCGATAAAGGCCGTGTCAGAGGTGCTGACTCCCACAATCGTGCGAACTCCGCTGGGAATCTCTTCGATGTAGACACCAGGATAACTGTAGGTTGCGGGCATAGCTTCTCCTTATTTCGATTAGATTCAGGATTAATGAAAAACATCAACGCCAATGTTTCAATAGATTTGATCTATAGACTCGATCCATGGATTGAGAAGATAACTTGGTGAATAATGGTGACGGTTTCTTGCAAGGCTCATCCTTCGTCCCTTCCTTCACTACCGGAAGTGTACTATAGACAACATTCCTGCACACAGTAATCGCTTCAAGAACAGGAATCAAATCAAACAGAATTTCTTGTAGTGAGCATCTTGCTCGCCCAGATCGTCAGAAAGACAATGTCAAACATGTTAGACGATTTAATCTACGATCCTAAGCATATTTCAAATAATGAATAGGAGAAACTGTAGAACGAATAGGTAGGAACAAGCACAGCGATCGCTTGACCCACAAATGCTCGACAATTGCAAGTTGGCACCATGCAGCTTACGAGCGGTGTGATCATTATTTTTAAGCTCTACAACGAAAACTTGATAGCGATCATAGATGCAGCCTTCCCCACACCTGGAATGCTGACAATCACCAGCGAATCTATTTATCTAGATATTGACTGAGAGTAGTCTAGCGCTAGTGAACCGAAACGAATTTTTAGATAACCTGCACCACAAGCCATGCCATCATCTAATGACAGCAAGTAATCGATAACGAGGTCAGCTCAAGTGCACTCTAACCGGAGCATTATCTTGAGAAGATTTCCTAAGAAGCGATGTTTGAATGTATTGCCAATCATACTCTCAAAAGCATCGAAAAATTTCACTTGTTACAAAAAATCTCCTTGCTTGTTATAGAAATTAGCACTTGGTTGCAAAAGCGTTGTAAAAGTAAAAATTTCCAGCTAAAACTGTAGCTAAAAATTCTCTTCTGATAGAAGTCATCTAGCTTGACCTGGGACATCTTGATTATTACTACTGTAGCGATAGTCATAATTTACACCTGATTATTTTCGGTATCGAGAAAGTTCAAGCTGAGATAAATCGTAGAATCCACACTTTGTAAGGCTTTGAATTTTTGAGATTTATCGATTGTGAAACTGCTGGTATCTAAAGAAAAGACGCCGATCGCCATACTCGGATGCAATCACCCTAGAGGCCGTATCGATCGACGCTACTCTTTTGAGTTGAATGAATATCAGGCTCAATACATTTTTGGCATTTGCCGCATTGTACAAACTTTTGCTTGGGTCTGGTATACCCCCCAAGGGTACTGTTTCTTGATGGAACTCGATCGAACGTTGAACGATCGCCCCTCAATTAAGCGGTATGCTGCAAAGTAAGTCTCAACTTGAAGAAGATCATGACTGCCCGATCGCCCGGTATTGCCGAAAATAATCCCCAACTTTGCCAGATCATTGTCGATCACATTCTTACTCAAGCCGATCGCCGGATTTCCTTTGCTGAATTCATGGAGTTAGCGCTCTATCATCCGCAGCATGGTTACTACACAACCAATTCCAGCAGCGAAGGTATCCAGCGCGACTTTTTTACCTCACCGCATTTAGGGCGTGACTTTGGTGAACTGCTGGCCGTTCAGTTTGCTGAAATGTGGGAATTACTCGATCGACCTCGGCCCTTCACGCTAGTGGAAATGGGAACCGGACAGGGATTGCTCGTCGCGGATATCGTGCGCTATTTGCATCGGCATCAGTTTGAATGCTTTGAGGCATTGGAATATCTGATTCTGGAAAAATCGATCGGGCTGATCGCTGCTCAGCAGGAACGCCTGCAAAACTTGACCCAATCCTGGGATGGCTTGCAGTGGCGAACCTGGTCAGACATTCCAACCGGATCGATCGTCGGCTGCTGTTTCTCGAATGAGTTGGTCGATGCCTTTCCAGTGCATCTGGTGCAAACCGAAGCAGGTGAGTTGCAAGAAGTGTATGTGACGATCGATTCACTAGACCAGAGCTTCAAAGAAATCCTGGGTCCGCTTTCAACCCCGCGACTGCTCGACTATTTCAAACTCGTTGGCATTGATTTGTTGAGCGATCGCTATCCCAAACCCTACCGAACTGAAGTGAATTTGGCCGCACTGGATTGGATGACGACGGTGGCCGATCGACTACAGCAGGGCTATGTTTTGACGATCGATTATGGCTATAAGGCCGATCGCTACTACAGCCCTACCCGTTCTGAAGGAACGCTGCAATGCTATTTCCAGCATCGTCACCACAATGATCCCTATTGGGCGATCGGCTATCAAGACATCACGGCCCATGTGGACTTTACCGCTCTGGAGCGACAGGGCAAACAAGCCGGACTACAACCGATTGAATTCACGCAGCAGGGCCTTTTCTTAATGGCGCTCGGTTTGGGCGATCGACTCAATGCCCTTTCCAGCCCCAATCCTGAGTTGACGGTACAAGACATTCTGCAACGCCGCGAAACTTTGCATGCCCTGATCGATCCGAATGGCCTCGGCAATTTTGGCGTCCTGATTCAAAGCAAAGGTCAAGACAATCGATCGCCGCTGAAAGGACTGACCATTCCGCCATTATTTTAGGAACCCCTGTTTTAGAAATCAGGTAGAAACAGAATCAGCGATCATCTGCTTTTCCCTTTGCCAATAACGCTGCACAATAGGGATGCTAACTTGATGAGATCATGACTGTGTCCGTTTTGCCGCTGTTCAATAAAACAATTTTGGTCACCCGCTCGGCTGGCCAATCGAGTCAGTTTACGCAACTGTTGCAGAGCCAAGGGGCAACGGTGCTAGAAATGCCAGCGATCGAAATCATGCCGCCTTCGAGTTGGCAACTCCTCGATCGGGCGATCGCAGCACTGGCTGATTTTGACTGGCTGATTTTAACCTCGACGAATGCTGTGGACTATTTTTTTGAGCGGTTAGCAGCACATCAAAACGCGCTGGCTGCGCTGGCTGATGTGAAAATTGCGGTGGTGGGTCAAAAAACTGCGGCAAAGCTAGAACAGCAGGGCAGAAGCGCCGATTTTATTCCGCCTAACTTTGTAGCAGATTCGCTGGTTGAGCATTTCCCAGAAGCGGTCAGTAACCTGAAGATCCTCTTTCCTCGTGTAGAAACCGGTGGACGAGAGGTGCTGGTGAAAGAACTCACTGCGCGGGGGGCAGAAGTTGTTGAGGTGCCTGCCTATCAGTCGGGCTGTGCCCAATCGATTCCGATGACTGTCAAAACTGCTTTGTTGCAAGGCACGATCGACCTCGTCACGTTTGCCAGCTCTAAAACCGTAAATTGTTTTTGTCAGTTAGTTGAACCTTTGGCCATTTCAGTGCCGCTGATTGCTTCGATCGGTCCACAAACTTCAGCCACCTGCCAGCAGCGATTTGGTCGCGTGGATATTGAAGCAGAAGATTATACTTTGGAGGGCCTGACGCAAGCGATCGTGAACTGGGTACGACAGCAGGCTTCTAACTCATAACTTCTGATTGTTTCTATGGATGAGGTTGTCAACTCGACAATGCAGGTTGTCTCGGCCTATCGGCCCCCTTTAGCCCGTGTGATTGGAATTACGGGTGGGGTTGGCATGGGTAAAACTACCGTTTCGAATTACCTGACGGCTACTTATCATCTGCCTGTGTTAGATGCCGATCTCTATGCTCGACGGGCGGTTGAACCGGGCTCCCAAGTCCTTGACCAAATTCAGGAACGCTATGGGGCTACGATTCTGCTGCCAAATGGAACGATCGATCGAACCCGACTGGGAGACATCGTCTTCAATAATCCAGCCGAGCGGCAGTGGCTCGAGCAGCAAATTCATCCCTATGTCCGCGATTGCATCGAGCAAGACTTGCAAATCTTGGCTGATCAGGGGCATCAAACGGCTGTGGTGGTGATTCCTTTACTGTTTGAGGCGCGGATGACCGATCTGACAACCGAAATTTGGGTGATTCGCTCCAGTGCCGATCAGCAAGTCGAACGATTGCAGCAGCGCGATCGGCTCAACCTGGCCCAGATTCAAGCCCGGATTGGCAGCCAAATGGCAATCGAAAAGAAAATGGAGCAGGCCGATGTAGTGCTTGACAATACCTCAACGCCTGAAGTCCTGTTTCAACAGATCGATCGCATCCTGAAGACCCCTTCTGCCTAAAACACTGGCTGCTGAAAACACTGGCTGCTGAAAACATGGACTGAGACGATCCACCAAATTCGACAAACCGCAATCAAAAGATGGCGCTAAAGTAGATCTGCGGTATTCATTGCGATTCGTACAGTTGGCATGAGCAGTTTTCCCGATCACCAGCCGCCCGATTCTTCTTCCCAAGCAAGCGATCAGTCTTCGGCAGCTGAACGAGAACGCCTTGCCCGAGAACTGGAGGAAGTCGAAGCAGAATTAAGCTATCAATCGGCACCGGCCTCTGAGACGATCGCAACCCCTTCTAATTACGTCACAACTGCCAGTCCGCCGCTGAAGATGGTGGAGACTGCGTTTTTGGCCAGCACGGCAGGTTTGCTGTGGCTCGTCAGCTATTACCTCAGCATCGGTCCCTGGATGCGGATTCTGTTTCCGTTGCCGATCGCTATGGTTTATTTGCGCTGGGGTCATCGAGCGGCCTGGATGTCAGCCATTGTTTGTGGGTTGCTGCTGGCCGTGCTAATGGGTCCCTATCTCAGCCTGCTGTTTTGCATTCCCTATGGGGTGCTAGGGGTTCAGCTAGGTTTCATGTGGAAACGACGATCGCCCTGGTTACCCTCGATCGCAACGGGTACTTTAATTTCCACATTTGGTTTCTTCCTGCGCATGGCGCTGCTGTCAGTCTTTTTAGGGGAAGATCTCTGGAGCTATTTGACCAGCCGAATTACGGATCTAATTCAGTGGTTCCTCACCAAATTTGTAGACTGGGGTCTGTTGGGCCTGGATGTGCTAGGAGACACCAATTTAACTGCTGTCCAGATTGTGACGGTGGGAGTCGTTCTGTTAAGTGACTTTGTCTACCTGTTCACGGTGCATCTGGCTGGCTGGCTGCTGCTAGAGCGTTTGGGCAATCCAATCCCCGATCCACCTCGCTGGGTACAAGTGCTGATGGAAGAGGAAAAATAGGCAGGCTGTTTTTGGTGATTCGCATTTAATGATTCGTATCTAATGATTCGCATCTATACCCAAGCCGATCGCGCTCAATGGTGGCTTCAGCAGTTCCGTTCTCGTCCGCCTCTGTTGGCCTGCGTTTTGGGATTTACAGCAACTGGCCTGATTCCAGGCATTTCTGCAGCGGGTGCAACGCCTGCCGATCGCGAAAAAACCGCCCTGGCTGATGCGGAATTTTTGCTGCGCGGTCCCCAGTTCAATCCCACCTATGCATTGCCGCCCTTAATTGCAGGTGCTTCTCCGGTGCTGATCACGCGTGCGGTGACACAGGCTCAACAGATTCCCGTGCAAATCTTCAACGCCGGACTGTTGCATGCTCCTTCTGTACCCATGATCGATCTGGGGGGTCAGCCTGCTCGTTGCCTTAGCCAAGCCAATGCCCTGGATCGATCGATCGTGCAGCATTTATTTCAGCAAGGATTGGAGTGGGGCAACCGCTTAGCCACTCAGGCCAGCTATTTAATTTTGTCGGAATGTGTGGTGGGCGGCACAACTACAGCTCTAGCGATTCTGACGGGATTGGGCTGGGATGCCAGTGGCAAGGTGAACAGCAGCCATCCGACTTGCAATCATGCTCAGAAGTGGCAGGTAGTGCAGACAGGCTTAGCGGCCTTTGCCAAGCATTCGATCGATTCAACTCCGTTCCATCCCTTCGATTTAGTTGCAGCGGTAGGCGATCCGATGCAGATCGTGGTGGCTGGTATGACGATCGCGGCCAGTCGAACCGGTGGGGTGTTGTTGGCAGGTGGCACGCAGATGCTAGCCGTTTATGCCTTAACGCAGGCAATCGCCCAGACAGAACAGCTCACCTGGCAACCGGAACAGGTTGTCGTTGGCACAACTCGCTGGGTGGCGGAAGATTTGACGGGGGATACAGTTGGTCTGGCTGCCCTGCTGGAAGTTCCGTTAGTGGCAACTCAGCTCAGTTTTGCAGAGGCGCGCTATGCCACCTTACGAGCCTATGAGCAGGGGTATGTCAAAGAAGGCGTTGGGGCAGGAGGAAGCGCGATCGCTGCTCATTTGTACCAGAATTGGCACCAGACTGATTTGCTGCAAGCGATCGAACAAGTGGCGGATGAAGTGGCAGAAATAGAAAAAACGAAGCGATCGGCGGGTGCCTGTGGGCCAAGGAGCAGCCGATCACAGACCGAAAGACCGAACGCTTCGCAATCAGCAAGTGAAAAATAATCAGGGGAAGTAAAGTTATTGAATTCGTTTAGCAATCAGTTGTTCTTCGAGGGCTGCAATCCGGTTATAGGCTGCCGTCAGTTGAGCAGTCAGCCGCTGAATTTGGATTTCTGGAGTGAGGTTACGATCACCGCTGTGAGAATCACTGTCAGAGTAAGCAGAATCAGCCAGAATATCTTTATGTTCCATTGCTGATTCGTTAGAGTAGCGGCTCTGATAAGCATGATAGGTGAGACGCCCTTGGCTCTGCTCATAGGCAGACTCAAGAGAACGATCTCCGTTAAGTCGCTTGAGAGCTGACAAAACTTCAGTCGTTTGATAACTCAACTGCTCAATCATCCGATGCAGCGCGTCAACTTTGATATCCAATGCGGAAACTTGGTCTTGAATGGCTTCCATTTGACGCTCATCTTTCTAATTAAGGTTGCTCATATCTTAAAGAGAAAATCGTCAGCCTTGTCTGATATTCCTGAATCATTTAACCTTTAGTCGCTCGAGCAGCGAGCGATCGGCTGAGTTCAAATTAGCGTGAGATAGATAGGCTAAAACGCTTGAATAATCAGGCTTTGACAAGAAGTATTTCTCTAGATAATGCCCATCAGAATATGAGAAAAATAATCTCGACAGGCTGCCAGTTGTCAATAGGAAGCAGCTCTAAAAATATGGCGATGATGACATGAATCGTGATCTGCTGATGCAAACGATTGCTGAAAGTAATTCTCTACACAAAAACTTAGTAAGTTTCAGCCAGTTGTCGGAATTCAAACTGCATTCTTTACGGCACTGGATAGTTTTTCTGAAATGACCAGTTAAGTTGATAGATACAAAGACAACCGCTTTACCATTCCAGAAATTCTCAGAACACTTAGGATAAATAGAGCGTCTAGCCAGTAATCTTGAGATTGCCCCAGTTGGATGATGAGCTGGGCAGAGGACTAAAAGCACGATGTTGAAGCGACGATCGCTACTCATAGGGACCGGTATACTTACCCTGAATGCACTGCTGGCGGGGTGTCAGTCAGAGTCGAAAGCGGCCCTCAAAATTCGTTTGCTGCAAGGTTCTATTCCGCCTCAGCTACTGAAAGCCTTTCAGCGCCAGCTCCAAGATCACAAGCACCAAAATCACAATGTTGCGTTTCAGGCCAGCAGTCAACTTGCCGATTTGTTTCGGCTGCTGCAAACCTGGAAAAATCCGAACGCGGCTCCCAAATCTCAATTAAATCTGCCGAACGTACCGATTCCCGGCAAAGCAAAGCCGCCTGCGGTCGCCGATCTGATTACCCTGGGTGATTTTTGGCTAACCGGTGCCATTCAGCAAGAATTGATCCAGCCCCTGCCGCTCGACACGATTCCGGGGTGGCAACAGCTTCCACCGGCATGGCAGCAGCTCGTTCGACGCGATCGTCAAGGTCAACTCAGCAGCAATGGCGAACTTTGGGCCGCTCCTTATCGGTGGGGAAGCCTGATGATTGCCTATAATGTCGAGGCTTTTGAATCCTTGAATTGGAAACCAATGGACTGGGCAGACCTATGGCGATCGGACGTGATGGGCCAGATTTCATTACCGGACAGTGCCCGTAGCGTGATTGGTTTAACGCTGAAAAAGCTGGGTCAGTCTGTCAACACAGCCAATCTAGAAACGCTGCCCAACCTGCTGCCTGAATTGCAGGCTCTGCAACGGCAGGTGAAGTTTTATAGCTCTGATGCTTACTTGCAGCCCCTGGTGCTTCAAGACACCTGGATGACAGTGGGCTGGTCTACCGAGATTCTGCCCTTGCTGGAACGCGATCGCCGCATTGCTGCCGTTGTGCCCAGTAGCGGCACAATTTTGACTGCTGATTTGTGGGTCCGTCCTGCACCCGCTTCTCCCACTTCTCCCTCGGCTCCCGCTGCCTCCCCTTCACCAGCGACATCCCCTTCACCAATCTCCCCTGCTCCCACAACCTCTCCGGCTGCCCAACCTCCAGTCAGCTTCGAACGCTGGATCGAGTTTTGCTGGCAACCTGCTACGGCCAATCAGCTGGCTTTGTTGGGATCTGCGGCCTCTCCCGTCTTAACCGGGGTCGATCGGTCTCAGTTGCCTGCCAAGCTCCAGAAAAATGCGTTGCTGTTACCTCCTGCCGAGGTCCTGGCAAAAAGTGAGTTTTTACTACCTATTGCAAATTCTGACCAGTTCCAGCGCCTGTGGGAACAGCTCCGCCAAACGGGTTAGTGCTGCCACTTAAGGCTCCCCGACCGTAGGGATTGAGGAAGATGCTGCAAGGTAAGGGAGAACCTGTCTGATCAGCCGGATCGCGGGCTTGGGCTGATTCACAAACATAGACTCCCAGCAAATCACCCTGTAAGTTAAACACGCGTGTACTGTAGCCAAAATCTTTGGCCGCATTACCGAATTGGTTGATAAAGGTGTAGCGACGCACATAACTCGCTGTGTTCCACTGTTGAGAGTCCACCAGCAAATCAACCCGTCGGGGGTTATCTGTTGTGCCGGGATAGGCAAGCCAATAGCTCAATAGGTCATCCCCAAACAGGTCTGCCGCCCACCAGAGGCTAGGAGGAGTCAATCCGGTTTGAGAAACCCGATCGGGCGTGACAATCTCAGGGGCAAGGGGCACATCTGATTGAAATAAGGTTGGCTCTAAGGGCAGCGTCAGCAGCACCAATGTAGATCGATCGATCGCCCCAGCAGATCGGCAGATTCCCAGGCTGAAACTGATCGCCAGCAAAAGCGGAAGCAATCGTCGTCCCAATGGCCCAATTCGTAAATGCTTCATTCTGACCGGCAGAGAAGACGGCATGGTCTTGCCCATTGTCCTATGGCATCCAGCAAATCGCAAAAACTTCATTTCTGATAATCGAAGTTGCAGCCCCAACTGGCATAGTGATCGTCAGCAAAAAGCCTCAGTCAATCCTGAGAGGATTGTCGATCGCAGCCAATTTATTTCTACAGATAGATTTGAAAACCTTCAAATTGGGCGATGATGTTGCAGTTCGCAATCACACTTAGGGGCAATACAGTCTTCGTTAATCTAGATGAACTGTTCGATATTTACAGAGAGACGGCTAGGAGGAATCAGTTCTACTTATAGAGAACAGTTTCCAATTCAGTTAAATCAATGATTGATCTAGCGATCTTTGGCCGTCTTGTGTGAATACATAGAATCAGAGTGAATGAGTAACTTTTGATACTTTGTGTCGAATTCGATCGCTCAGTTATCTTGGAACAGATTTTCTGAATCAGGGTGCATTTGAGCGATCGTTTACCTCAATTTGCTTGTATTGCTTTTTACTTTTGGAGGCCAACCTCATGTGCCAGTTGATCAAAACTCACCTGTGTTCGGAGAAGGGGCTCTAGCGGCTGGATTCCTGGAAATATTCACAATGGTTCATTGCAGCGCTTGCAAATTTTAGAAGCATCATTGTGGCCTAGCGACCTGCGCTCTCGCATGCAATGGTCTTTTGCTTTGTAAGCAACTGCTGGAAAGCCAGTTCTCTAAGGAGGACTGGTTTTTCTCATGGCAAGCATTTCACGCAACTATGCAGGAATGACAGCCCTATGTAATATCCGCAGGGATGAATCCGCAGATTAGCGTCAAACCGGATGCAGCAACTGATCGCGATCATGAGTGGCCCATAGATCCAGGTCGGGTCCGATCGGCACAATGCCGCCCGGATTCAGCGGAAACAAATTGCTGTAATAGTCTCGCTTAACGGCGTCTAAATGGCAGGTGCTGGGGACTCCCGGCAATTGATACAGATCGCGCAGGTAGCCGCTTAAATGAGCATAATCCTGAATGCGGCGGCGATTGCATTTGAACAGCGTGTAATAGACCGTATCGAAACGAAACAGAGTGGTAAATAAACGCACATCTGCCAGAGTGACCACATCGCCGCACAGATAACGTTGGGTTGCCAAAGTGCTATCGATCTGATCCAGAATTGTAAACAGTTCGCTACACGCTTGCTCATAGGCTGACTGAGTTTGGGCAAAACCACAGCGGTATACACCATTGTTCACAGCCGTATAAATTTTTGCATTCCACTCATCGATCGCCGATCGCGCAGGCTCAGGGTATAGATCGAGCGTCGGGTTTTCAGCAAACGCATTGAAGGCCGCATTCAGCATCACAATAATTTCGGCACTTTCGTTGTTGACGATCGATCGCTGCTGGGTATCCCATAAAATCGGCACGGTACAGCGACCCCGATAGTCCGGCTGCGCCAGCTCATAGAGTTCACGCACGGTCTGACAGCCTTCTTCCGGTTGCTCAAACACCCATCCCCCAGCTTCTGGAGAAGGAGCAACGATCGCCACTGAAATCACATCTTCCAGTCCTTTTAAGGCTCGTACGACTAAAGTTCGGTGTGCCCAAGGACAACCCAACCCAACCATGAGGCGATAGCGTCCTGCTGCTGCTGGATATTTAGCACCATTAATGGTAGCCTCCTGAACCGCATCTCGAAACTGACTGTCTGGGCGCAGGTACTCCCCTGATTTACTGCGAGGAGCCATTTGCGACATCATCAAATGCCACATTTGCGTCCAAACAAATCGGCCCGATCGAATGATCAGTTGAGATGGCAGAGACTTGCCTTTTCGCTTCATGTTGTGCAATCAGTCTGGATGGACCCCTTCAGCATACTCTCAAAGTTCGGATCCTCTCAAAACGTACCTGATTCGAATAAAGCACTGTAAGATCTCAGCAATGCGGTTATCTCGATCGCGGCAGCAAGTTCTGGAGCGCAAGCGCAATGACGGCAGAAGAAGCTATCGCCCTTCTCGATGAGGTCTTGCAGCAGCAGCACCTCAACTATGTGCAGGAAATCGTCTTTCGGCAATGCTGGAACGGGAAAACTTATGCTGACATTGCGGAAGAAGCTGGGTATGACACGGGCTATATCAAAGATGTGGGATCTAAGCTCTGGAAGTTCCTGTCCAATGTCTTTAATGAGAAGGTCACGAAAAATAATATCCAAACAGTTCTGCGTCGCTATCAGCAAAGCCGAGCCAGTATCAAAGAAGCACAGGCCGATCGCATTAGTCAGGCCGAAGTAACTGAGGCTCAAATCAGCCAGCCTCCAGTTCAAGAATCGACACCGCCTGTAACAGCCGTTCCTCTTTCTACTACATCATCGGCCTTGCCGCACTGTGATTGGGGTGATGCCATCGATGTTTCGATCTTCTATGGACGCACAGAAGAATTGGAAACGCTAACTCGCTGGAGTGTGGCCGATCGCTGTCGGGTGATCTCTGTCTTGGGGATGGGCGGCATTGGTAAAACTTCGCTGACGATCAAGCTAGCTCAGCAGATCGCTTTGACCAAGAATTTTCAGTTTATTGTGTGGCGATCGCTGCGAAATGCACCAACAGCAGAAGAAATGCTGGGAGATTGGCTGCGGTTTCTTACCCAAGAGCCAGAGATTGAATTGCCAAAAGATTTGAATGGTTTGTTGAATCGTTTGATTCAGGAATTGCGATCGTCTCGATGTTTTCTGATTCTCGATAATGCAGAAACCATTTTGCAGGGGGGTGAATATTCTGGTTACTTCCGGCCTGAATATGAAGGATATGGGGAACTGTGTAAACGCATTGCCGAGTTGCCGCATCAAAGCTGTTTGCTGATCACGAGTCGGGAAAGTCCTCGATCGCTGATGGCGTTAGAAGGTGAAACGCTGCCAGTCCGGGCATTGCGCTTAAGCGGGATTTCGGAAGCAGAAGCACAGCAGATCCTCAAATCGAAAGGCGCGTTTAGCGGCAGTCCAACGCTGTGGCAAGATCTGACCCGCCGTTATGGGGGTAATCCACTAGCGCTGAAAATTGTGGCGACCACTATCCAAGAGCTGTTTGATGGCGATATTGCTGCATTTTTGGCCGAAGGCACCACCGTATTCGATGACATTCGCTATTTGTTAAAACAACAGTTCGATCGCCTCTCGAATCTAGAGCAAGGCATCATGTATTGGTTAGCCGTAAATCGCGAGCCGATGCAAATTGCGGCGTTGCAAGAAGACCTGATTCCGCCCGTCACCAAATCAAAGCTGATAGATGCGATCGGGGTTTTGCGCTGGCGATCGCTAATTGACAAGACAGTGAATCAGTATACGCAGCAGCCCGTGATTATGGAATATGCCACAGAACGGTTGATTGAACAGATTGGCCAAGAAATTCTGGAAGCTGATTTGTTTTTGTTCATTCGGCAGGCATTAATTAAAGCACCTGCAAAAGACTATGTGCGTGAAAGCCAAATTCGCCTGATTCTCCAGCCTTTGATCGATCGGCTTCAACAAACCCTACGCAACAAAACTGCGATCGAGAATCAGTTGAACCAGTTATTGCAAGATTTGCAGGCCGATTACAAAACGGCAGCAGGCTATGCGGGTGGCAATTTGCTTAACCTATTTCGTCAACTTGGTACCGACCTGACGGAATTTGACTTTTCTCAGTTGTCAATCTGGCAGGCTTATCTGCAAGATGTGGCGCTGCAAAGCGTGGATTTTTCTGACACGCAAATTCAAAAATCAGTCTTCGCGCAGACATTGGGTAGTATTTTGTCGGTAGCCTTCAGTCCCGATGGTCAACTCCTGGCCTCAAGCGATGCGGAAGGCGAAATTTGTCTATGGCAGGTAGCGGATGGCAAGCAGCTGATGACCTGCAAAGAAGATCAAAATCACTGGGTTTGGTCAGTGGCCTTTAGTCCAGATAATCAAATCCTGGCCAGCAGCAGCGAAGATAAAGTAGTGCGGCTCTGGGATGTGAATACGGGTGAATGCCTACAAGAACTTTACGGACATACCAACTGGGTCTACACGGTTAGCTTCAGTCCAGATGGGAAACAACTTGCCAGCAGCAGTGAGGACTTGACGATCAAGCTCTGGAATATCGAAACGGGAACCTGTGTGAATACGATAACGGGGCATGAAGCAGGGGTACGATCGATCGTCTTCAGTCCAGATGGTAAGTGGTTAGCCAGCAGTGGGAGCGATCGAACAGTCAGACTATGGCAGCGCTCAACGGGGAACTGTCAGCAGGTGTGGCAAAAACATGAGGGCATTGTCCGATCGATCGCCTTTAGTCCGGACGGTCAGTGGTTAGCAACTGCCGGAGATGATCCATGGATTTATCTTTGGCAGGTAGCTACAGGGGAATGTCAGCGACAGTTTGAGTGTGGCCACCGCACCTGGTCGATCGCCTTCAGTCCAGACAGTCAGTTTTTGTTGACAGGCAGCGACGATCGATTGCGGCTCTGGGAAATTTATACCGATGAGCCAATCCGCAGTTTTGAAGGACATACGGCGATGGTTTTATCTGTAGCTTTTAGTCCAGATGGCAAAACCGGCGTGAGCGGCAGTGATGACCAAACGATCAGATTCTGGGAAATTGAAACGGGCCGCTGTTTGAAAACGGTCAAGGGCCACAACAACTGGGTTTGGTCGATCGATGTCAGCCCGAATGGTGAACAGATTGCTAGCGGCAATGAAGATCGAACCGTGCGGCTGTGGCAGATGGCAACAGGACGATGCACACACCTGTTGGAAGGTCATGCAGGCCGAGTTTGGTCGGTGGCCTACAGTCCCAATGGTTCAATTCTGGCCAGCGGCAGTGATGATCAGACGATTAAGTTTTGGCGATTGGGCTCTCCCGAATCAATGAGCGATCGCTCCTATCGCTGCATTCAAACCCTGCGGGGTCAAACGGGACCTGTGCGGCTCGTCGTTTTTAGCCCAGATGGATTGCGGTTGGCCAGCAACAGCGGCGATTGCAATGTCAAATTATGGGATGTTAGCCCGCTTTATGCAGAGAAAATTGAACCCCAGGGAAGACGGACAGCAGGACGCAGTGGTGAATGGGTATCAGGACAATGTACCGCAGTTTTAACGGGAGAGTCAGGTCGTGTGTCAGCGATCGCATTTCATCCCAACAGTGAACAGATCGCCACTGGCAACGAGGATGGCAGCGTACTGATCTGGGATACGCGATCGGGAGATTGTCTGAAACGGTTAGAAGGACATCTCAAGCAGGTCGAGGCCGTTGCCTTTCACCCCAATGAATTGATCGTTGCCAGCGGCAGCCATGATGAAACGGTGCGACTCTGGGATCTGGCCACAGGGGATTGTTTGGCAACGATTCAGCCCAATTTAGGCCGCGTATTGTCGTTAGACTTTAATGCAGATGGCTCCCACTTAGCGATCGGCGGCAGCAGCCCCATTGCAGCCTTACTGGATTTGCAGATGCAGGCAATTCAAACCACTCTGGAAGGCCACACCAAAGCCATTCAATCGCTCCGCTTCAGTCCCACCCATTCGGTTTTGGTCACCGGCAGCGAAGACGAAACCATTCGCATCTGGCAGCTCACCCCAACTGCAACCCTGCCAAATTCGACGCTCTTACGGGCCGATCGCCCCTATGAAGGCTTGAACCTGACTGGCTCCACCGGACTCACCGCCGCCCAAAAAGCAACTTTGAAATTACTGGGTGCGATCGAAACTTAAATCTCAAAATTCAGGCTGCAATCAGCTCAGCCGTCCAATCCAAAATCCAAAATCTAAAATCCAAAATTACCCACCAACTCACCCTGCCTCAATCCAAAACTTTGCTGAATTGTCGCTGCACCTGCCAAAGCACAATCGTCGCTAAGGCAGCACTGAGGAGACCAAAGCCGATCGAATGCCAACCGGAGGACCAAACCGTAATGCCCGATCCGGCAAGCAGCAAGGCAAAACTGCGGGTAATGCTAATCATCCGCTCTACGGCTTGGTTCGCCCGAGTTAGGCGCTGCACCAGTTCTGCATCTTTGCCTAGATGCATCGGGGAATGCAAGGCATGCTGCAAAGCCTGGTATTTGGCAGCATCCAACTGGTAATAGGTTCCCAATTCTGGATCGCGTAAATTAGCAACGGAATAGAGACCAAATCGTCTGGCATGGGCGATCGCTTCTCGAATTTGCTTCTTAGCCGCAATGGGCTGGAGCGCTTCAAAAATAGATTCGCGATAGACTCCGGTAGAAGCCATCTCCAGAATTTTTTGGCTCAGTTCAGATGTGGAAAACCGCTGGGTTATCAAGGCATCGGTCATAGAAGCTGCTGAATCGAGGCGGGTTCTACAGTGAGTTCTATAGTGGATTTAGTAAGTTTGACTGAACAGCGCTAATTAGCATAGCTCTCCGCAGCATAGCTTTGCTCAGCATTAAAAGCCATTTGCCAAAACGCTGTTTCTAATTTAGCGATTTCTAGAAAAGCGGCTTCGGCTTGCTGCTGCACGGCTACCGGAGCTTCTGCTAAGGCTTCATCCGCCTGTTGGGCTAACTGCTGCACATATTCCGTGAATCCCTGATTTCCCCAGCGATCGGCAAATTCATCATAGGGCGGCACCATGTGACCGGGAAGCTGCCAGCCCTGATTATAAGCACATTCGATCGCCCAGAACGCAGTTGCCTGAACCGCATAGGGAGTCAGCGCCAAACTGGCCATATAACCGCAATATTCAGTGCAGGTGGGTTGGCGATTGGTCTCCAGATCCAGTCCGCGATCGGCGGCTTGAACACGGAACCAGTTGAGTTCGTCTCTCAGCGCATGCAGGCCAGCCAGGAGGATATCGAAATGTTGGATTGGAGCATCTGCAAGTAATCTTGCCGCCATCCGGGTAAAATCAACCACAAACAGGTAATCTTGCACTAACCAGGTGTTGAATTGGTGCGCCTGAATTTCGCCAGTGCGGCAAAGCGTTAAAAACGGATGCACTGTTGCATCTCGCCAAATTGGGGAATACTGATGCAAAAGCTGTTGACAGGTTGTCATAAAAGCATCCTCTAGTCCTGAACTGTTTTAGGACGATCGATTATCCGACTTCATCTTCAAAAATTTCGACAATTGCGATCCAAAACTGCTTGTAAAGAATACATAATCCACTGTCGATTTCCTCTATCCTAAGAGAGAACTGTTCAACATACGCCACTTTTTGCTCCATTGAGTGTTTTATGTTGACCAGCAATCCAACATCTCTTTGTATCCCCTCGTTTTCCATTTCCCTAAATGAAACCGTTAAACATTGATGCTGTTGAGCTCACAGAATGGGAACAGCGGCGGCGACAGGCCAATCGTTGCTACCAGACCAAGCAATTCGATACTTTCTTGCAACTTGCTCGGGAAAATCTTCAGCTGATTCGTCTCTTGCAAGATCAGCAGCGAGAGAGGCTGGCACTCAACGATCTGGGTCTTGCTTATTTGAGCTGTCACTTGCCGCATCAAGCGCTGGAATTTCTGCATCAAGCGCATTGTTTAGCCGAAATGGATGCAGATCAAACAGCTTTGGCTGTAACGCTGCTCAACTTGGGTTCTGCTTACAGCCAGCTAGGCCATTTGCTCCAAGCGATGGATCTGCTCCAGCGGGCTCAATCCATTTATCAACAGCTTCAGGATTTATCCGGCGAAATTGTGGCGTTGCACCAAATTGCCCTGCTCCATTCCCAACATGGGGAGCATAATCGGGCGCTGTTGCTGCACCATCAGGTTTTGTCCATGCGGCGGTTCCTGGGGGACTTTTCCGGTGAGGCCGCTTCTCTGAATGGCATCGGTTGTGCTCACAGTCATTTAGGCCAACTGAAAGAGGCAATTCAAGCATTTCGAGAGGCTCGATCGATCCAACAAGCCGTCAAAGATGTGTCGGGCGAGGCCACCACGTTAAACAATTTGGCTTCTGCCTACAATGACTTGGGTGATTGCAACTATGCCTTGCTCTCTTATCACCAGGTTTTGTTGACACACCGCGCCTTAAACAACCGCCATGGCGAGGCAGTTACTTTGCAGAATTTGGGTCACACTTACGATCAAATCGGCAATTATGACCAGGCGCTGCAACACTACACTCAAGCCCTCATCCGCTATCAAGAACTGTGCGATCGATCGGGTGAGATTGCCATTCTGCTCAACATGGGCTCAATTTATGCGGCGATCGGACATAAAAAATGGGCGCAAAACTGTTACCGTCATGCCCATTCCTTAGTGCAGCAAATTGACAATCCACCCCTCGTTGAAAAAATTCGCCAGTTGATGGATTCTCTTTAACGCCGACTGTCATTCAAGGCATCTGACTCGTTGGAACTCCACTGCGAATCAGCAAAATTTTGCGGCATGATGGAACATGAACCAACTGAGTAGTACAGGCGGCCCCTTTTAATGGACTATTCGATCGCCCTCACTTGCCTTCGATCGGCAGATCCTCGCCTTGCGACTGTCATTGACCAGGTGGGTGACTGCACCCTACACACTAGTCAACAGACCGGAGATTTGTTGTCTGCGTTGGCTAAAGCGATTCTCTACCAACAGCTTTCCGGTAAGGCTGCTGCCGCGATTCATCGTCGTTTTTTGCAGCTCTATCCCGATCGCCCATTTCCCAGTCCAGAAGATATTCTGAATACCTCTGATGAACTGCTGCGGGGAGCAGGCATTTCTCGCCCCAAAATTGCCTATCTTAGAGATTTGGCGATGAAGGTGCAGACAAGCTTACCGACCTTAGAAGAGATCAATGATTGGGAGGATGAGGCGATCGTTCAAACGCTGACTCAGGTGAAAGGAATAGGCTGCTGGACGGTGCAAATGCTGCTAATTTTTCGCCTGCATCGCTGGGATGTGCTGCCAATCGATGATCTCGGCATTCGCTCTGCAATTCAGTGGCTGTATGAGTTGCCTGATCTGCCCAACAAAAAGACGATGTTGCAAATTGGCGAACCCTGGCAACCCTACCGCACCATTGCATCCTGGTATTTGTGGCGCAGTTTGGATCCAGATTTTCAACGGCCTCAAGCTGAACTACCGGTTGAGCAAGTAACGCTCAAGGCAGTTGGCGCAAAGTCTAATGGGGCGGTTCAATCTGTTCAGCGATCGAAGGATGCAGCCATGCCAACGGCATCCCGGAAGAAAGCTGTAAAAAAACCTCGCTGAGGCCAAACTCCTGCTGCAATGAAATTTGGAGTTGCTGTAACAGCCGATCGCGCTTCGTACCGTCGGTAAAGCTGACCGTGAGTTGGGCAGACAGAGCATCCTGACCAAGAGCGATCGTCCAGATCCGCAAGTTTTGCACTGCCACAACGCCTTCAAACTGGTTGAGATGGGCAGTGATTGCCGCAGCATCTAGATGCAAGGGTACTTTTTCTAACAAAATATGCACACTCTGACGGATTAAAGGTAAGGCACCCGCACCAATCAACAAGGCCACACCTAAACCGACAACACTATCAACCCATTGCCAATCCCAGAGGCTAATCAGCAGGGCTGCCAAAATCACGCCAACTGAACTGATAGCATCGGCCAACATATGCAGGAAGGCTCCCCGCAAATTCAAATCGGTAGCGCTGCCGGGATGAAGCAAAACTGCATTGAGGCTATTGACCCCAAGTCCAACGATCGCAGTGATCAACATCGGCAAGCTGAGAATTTCGGAAGCGGTTGACATGTGCCAATGGCTCCAGGCTTCCCAAGCAATCCAGGCAGCAATGCCAAGTAACCCCATGCCGTTGAGTAAGGCCGCTAAGATTTCGATGCGGCGATAGCCAAAGGTCGCCTGTGCCGAAGCAGGTAACTGGGCCATCCAGGTAGCCAGCAGCGCTAGACCCAGCGCAATCGCATCTGAGACCATATGTCCGGCTTCAGCAAATAGGGCCAGACTGTGACTCACGCCTGCCACAACGAGTTCAACACCAGCAAAGCTGATAATCAACATCAGGGCGAGCCTGAGCGATCGCAATTTTTGAGGCCGGTGGGTGATCGCTTGATGATAGGAACAGCAAGCTAGATTGGCTCCAGAACTGGAGACCGAAGACAATTGAGTCATAAAGAAGAGCCGCGCGCATTAATTCTTGAAGAAACCACTGACTTTAAGAAACCGCTGCAGCCAGAAAAGTTTCGATCGCGGTGTCCATTCGCGTCCATCTTACTGAATTTTATCGGGTTAATTTTATCGGGTTAAACGGGGCTACAAGTAACCATGCTCTGCTAAAAAAGCCGGATTGATTACTTCACCAGAACCGGACATCCAATTGGCCAATTCGCCCATCTTGCCTACCTCAAGCGCATCGATCGCATCAGATTCGGTCGATCGCAGTCGCAAAAACTTCTCGACATATTTGCCCAAGACATCGCCTTCTAAATTCACCGGACTCCCAGGCTGGAGATTTTGTAAGTTAGTTTCAGCATAGGTATGGGGAATCACCGCGACCTTGAACCAAGAGCCAGTGGCATTACATTCGGCCACGGTTAGGCTCACCCCGTTCACGGCAATGCTGCCCTTTGGCACAATGTAGCGAGACACGCGCGGATCGGGAACCTGAAAGCTAATTTCCCATGCGTTTGCGGTTTGAATCGCTTCGTCCAGATACCCGACCCCGTCGATGTGACCCGTCACGAAGTGCCCACCCAGTTTGCTGCCGACCCGCAAAGAAGGCTCTAAATTCACAATATGCTCGCCGCTCGCCCATTGCAGGATCGTTCGACGAATCGTTTCGGGTGAAATGGCGGCGACAAACCCGGTTGCCAAGATCTCAGTGACGGTCAGACAGACGCCATCTACGGCCACACTATCGCCGATCGCCAAATCTTGCAAAACTCTTTCGGGCGTTCTAGCGCAAGAGACTTCTGCGAGCTGTTCGCTGCGGAGGCGCAGACTGCCTGTAGTGATAACCAGTCCAGTGAACACGCTTTTTATTATTTTCGTCAGCTATGGAGTGTTATCTAGAGTAACAATTTGCGATTTCGATTGAGGTAATTTCCTGCCAAGAGCAACTCTGCTTGCCAGTCTTTCCCATCTAAAAATTGGCTTTACAACTTGTTAAGGCAGGTGTGAATCGGATCGATCCCTGAAACACCCCTAGTTTCATCCCGCTCGATCCCCAGTCTGTTCATTTTACTTTCACAACTTCTTAGGGATCATTCTCAATAAGCTATCACTGTTGAAAATAGTGAATGCAATTGCTATCCTTCTCATTAAGGCAGCACTATTGAGAAGGAAAATTCCTATGTACACCGTATCCTCCCTCAAAGCTGAACTCAACGAGCGGGGTTGGCGCTTAACACCTCAGCGGGAGGTTATCCTACAAATTTTTCAGAACCTTCCCCCAGGTCAGCATCTGAGTGCAGAAGATTTGCATGTCCTCCTTCAAGATGAGGGAGAAGCAATTAGTTTGTCAACGATTTATCGCAACCTGAAGCTGATGTCGCGCATGGGAATCTTGCGGGAACTGGAGCTGGCTGAGGGGCATAAACACTATGAAATTAACCAGCCTTCCCCTTACCACCATCACCATCTCATCTGCGTACGGTGCAATAAGACGATCGAGTTCAAAAACGACTCGATTCTGAAAATGGGAGCGAAGACAGCTCAGAAAGAAGGCTATCACTTGCTGGATTGTCAGCTCACCATTCATGCGATTTGTCCGAGTTGTCAGCGATCGCTCATGCCCATTTAATCCTGTTTATTTTCCTTCTTGAGACCAACACTTTGGTTGTCTTCAACTCAGTGCCTGGAGCAATAGGGCTGGGTTATCTAGCCCACCAACGATTCGCCGCACTGGAGCAGGCTGCACTTTGACCAGCGTTGGAGTTGCAGTAATCTGATCTGCTTCGGCCTGCTCAGGATGTTTACGAACATCAATCACTTTCAAGGTGTAAGGCTGATTGAGATGGGTCTCTAGCAGGTGATGCAGCGTTTTCAAAATGCGTTCTGTAGCAGCACTTCTGCCGGAGACAAACAGGCGCAGCACATAGCCCTCCATCTCGTCTGGAGGGAACATCGACCAACTATGTTCGCTGGCTAGATCGGGCTGTAATGGAGAAGTGAGCGCGATCGGTTCCAGACGAGCGATGAGTTCGTGCGAATCCCAAAGTTGGGGAAACTGCTGCCGATAGGAAGCTAACATTAACAGATCGCACAATTCATTATGGTGGGATGCCATCTGCCACTCTTGGCCTGTGCAGCCAAAAATGACGTTTAACAATGCCTGCTGCTGAAACACAAGCGGGTAGGCTTCTGCAAAGGTATGAATGCTTTGCGTGCGGGGATCCTGCCAGCGATCGATCGTTGCGGTGAAGCAGGGCACCAGAAAATGCGGTGGTTCCGTCAGCCCCAGCAATTCTTGCAAAAACAAACAGAGCTGCAGGTGCCAGCGGTTTTGCTTCTGAGGATCAATGCAGTAAACCAAATCGCCACCGGGCGTAAACAGCGCGATGCCTTTGAAAAGAGCGGGAGCTTGTGAACCTGAGTCTGTTTCTACAAGGTTTTGAACTGGATTGACAGAATTACCCACAGAATTACTCATTGCGAAGCATGTCAAGGATGGTGTACAGCCTAGAAAGATCGGTTGACCAACCAAACGATGATCGGCATGTTGTTCTTCATTCTATAGCGATGCAGCTGGAGACAGATGCTGGTCAGCTAGTCAAATGATCAGAAGCTTCATCCAGATTCCTGGACTGGAACTATAGACTGAAACCAAATAAAGACACAAAGCTGAGCTCTGTGCCTTAAACAATCGGATGATTTTCGAAGCGATACACAGCCCTGAGATGACGAGCTGTGACTGATTTGGGCTACACCCGACCTCGCAGAATTTGCGCCATTTCGTTGGCCTTGGGTGAATGTTCCAATGCTGTCTCTTCAGTGATGCGCCCTGCTTCATACAGCTTATAAAGCGACTGGTTCATCGTACACATGCCGTCAAAGGTACAACGCGGAATGATCGCTTCGATCTCGTCGATTTCGCCTCGCCGGATGTAATCCCGAATGGCATCCGTGTTCAGCATGATGTCGTGATAGGCTGCGCGTTTTCCATCGGTTGTGCGGCAAAGACCTTGGGCAATCACCGCCACCAGAGATTCTGCGATCGAAACCCGCATCGGTGCCTGTTGGTCTGGTTCATAGAGCTGCAAAATCCGTTCAATGGTCTTCACAGCGCTGTTGGTATGGAGCGTTCCCATTACCAAGTGTCCGGTTTGGGCTGCTTTCAGCGCCGTATTCACCGTTTCTTTGTCCCGCATTTCACCCACCAGAATGATGTCTGGGTCTTCCCGCAGTGAGGCTTTGAGGGCGTTGTCAAACTTGAGGGTGTGAATGCCGACTTCTCGTTGTTTAATCAGCGCTTTCTTACTGGTGTGCACAAATTCGATCGGATCTTCGATCGTAATAATATTCTTCGGCATTTCGTTGTTGATGTAATCAATCATCGCTGCCAAAGTTGTAGATTTACCTGATCCCGTCGGTCCTGTAATCAGAATCAAGCCTTTGTGGTGGTGGCAAACATCCTTGAACACAGGTGGCAGGTTCAGTTGCTCCATTGTCAAGATCTTCAGCGGAATCAGACGCATAACCATGGCTGGACCGCGCAAAGAGTCGAAGATGTTGATCCGAACCCGGGCAAACTCGTATTGGGTCGCGCCATCGTAATCTAGCGTGTCCTGAAACCGCTTAATTTCTTCGTCACTCAAAATTTCTTTGAGCCAGCTAAAAAAGGTTTCGCGATCGGTTACCGGATAGTCTGTGACCTCAATTTCCCCCCGATTACGAAAACGGGGCACTTCACCAACGCCAGTATGGACATCTGAGAAGCCTTTGTCGAATGCTTCCCGAACAAGCTGCTCCATCGTAGGTTGACCTGCCGATGGCTTCGCTTTCATGGAGCGTACACCAGGCGGAGGGGCGGGACGGTGACCTGCAGGAGGGGGAGGAGCGGGACGAGCACCAGAATTCATCGCCGCAGGATTCATCGGTAAAGCTTGGGAAGGCATTTGAGGGGCTGCACCTGGAGGAACCTGTGACATAGGTCTTGCGGGCGGCGGTGGCGGCACGCGGGATCCAGGAGGGGGAGTCATCGGGCGTTGTGCTTCAGTCATAGACCACCTATCGGCAAAGATGCTTTAGACAATATTTGAGACAAAATCAACTCAGATCAAAGGTTTGATGCTGTTAATAAGGTGCGAGACCTTGATGCGTCATTCTTGATGCGTCACTGTTGTCAAGCCTGCCCAAAACCGCAGAATTTCTATCAGTCTGGCGTAAATGCTCAATCCCTGCCACGCGATCGCAACTGTCACACAGGTGATTTTTGCAACTCGGTACGCATCGCTATCGATGGCCTTATTCATGGGTTGCCCCACTCGGCATAATAGTTCCAGTTAAATCAGTATTGTGCAAATTGGTTTGGTTTATGTTGGCGCTGATTAAGACAGCTTCACTCAGATCCGCTTCACTGAGATTAGCCCAGCTCAACTGAGCCCGATAGAGGTTGGCCCGTCGAAGATTGGCTCCGCGCAAAGAAGTCCAGCTTAAATTGACCGCTCGTCCATTCGCCCGACCTAAATTGACATTGATCAAGTTGGCCCCAATCAACTTGGCGCGGCTGATATCTGCTTCTCGCAGGTCCGCTTCTTCTAAAGTGACGCCATGGCCAATCACATCAACTAGATTTGCCCCTTCCAGAATTCCATTGCTGAGGATGGCATTGGAAAGATTTGCCCCTTCCAAAAGTGCTCGCGTCAGGTTCACTTCGATCAGTTTGGCTCGGTGCAGGCTGGCCCGACTGAGGTTTGCTTCTCCTAAATTGGCGTTACTTAAATTTGCTTCTCCCAAGTTGGCTTCTGGAAGATTGCCCCGTCTTAAGTTCGCCCCAACCAAGCGAGTTCCACGCAACCCAGCACGCGCGAGATCGGCTTCATATAAATTTGCCTGCGTCAGGTCTGCTCCGATCAGATTGGTTTCAATCAGAGTTGCCTGACTTAAGTCAGCTCCCATCAGCTTCACTTCTCGTAAATTGGCTGAACTGAGATCAGCCCCTCGCAAAATCGCCTGACTTAGGTTTGCTCGGCGAAGATTAATCCCCCTCAAATCCTTACCGCTTAAGTTCACTCCAATTAGACTGACTTCCTGGAAGTCTCGCTTACCTGCTGCGTAATTTTCCAGCAGTTCTTCAACGTACATGTGGGTTGTCTCGATTTACCTGATTTGATTCTTAGCTTGCCCCAAACTACCTTAAAAACCAGCATGAATGCCTTTATCAATCAAGAATTAACCCAAAGTTCAGGGGCTTTTGCGAAAAAAGCAGCAAAATTGCGCTTGCTGAAAATTCGGGAAGATAATTTCGACAAACTTTTGCAATTTTTCCATCATACTTTTTGACAAAATTGAAGAATGAAATTGCGATAACATTTGGTTGCCAAACTGGGCCACTCACGTCTTGTAAAATAGGTGGTCTTGCCTGTTTTGTGGGAGAGCCACCGTTATCGGGAGTCTCGATCGCAGACTGCTGAGTCGCTTCACGATGCAGTGGGTCATAGACTTGCAGCAAAACCATTCGTCAATCAGGTTTTGAACCGCAGAAACGGCTGGTTGGCCTGGATATCAATTTGAGAATCATCCGAGAGAGGAAGAACCATGTCTGAGAATTTGAGAAGTCGAGCTGTGACGCAAGGTGTTCAGCGATCGCCCAACCGTGCCATGTTGCGGGCCGTCGGATTCAGCGATGACGACTTCACTAAGCCAATTGTGGGCGTTGCAAGTGCCCATAGCACCATTACCCCTTGCAATATGGGAATTGCGCCATTAGCCAATCAAGCTGAAGCAGGAATTCGAGCCGCAGGTGGTATGCCACAAGTGTTCGGCACTATTACCGTTAGCGACGGAATTTCCATGGGTACCGAGGGCATGAAGTACTCTCTCGTATCGCGGGATGTGATTGCAGATTCGATCGAAACAGCCTGTAACGCCCAGAGTATGGATGCAGTGCTGGCGATCGGTGGCTGCGACAAGAACATGCCCGGTGCGATGATCGCGATGGCCCGGATGAACATTCCAGCCTTATTTGTTTATGGCGGCACCATTAAGCCTGGTCATTTAGATGGCGAAGATTTGACCGTGGTCAGTTCCTTTGAAGCTGTGGGACAGTATAGCGCTGGCCGAATTGACGAAGTACGCCTGATGTCCGTAGAGCGCCATGCCTGTCCAGGAGCCGGTTCCTGCGGCGGCATGTATACCGCAAACACGATGTCCTCTGCGTTTGAAGCAATGGGGATGAGCTTGATGTATTCCTCCACGATGGCTGCTGAAGATCCGGAAAAGGCCGCGAATACTGAACTGGCAGGCAAAGTGCTGGTGGAAGCGATCCGGGCTAATCGTCGTCCTAGAGACATCATCACGCGCAAGTCGATCGAAAATGCGCTCTCGGTAATTATGGCGATCGGTGGCTCAACCAACGCGGTGCTGCACTTTTTGGCGATCGCCCATTCTGCTGAGGTACCGCTGACCCTGGACGACTTTGAAACCATTCGAGCCAGAGTGCCCGTCCTCTGCGATCTGAAGCCCTCTGGACGCTATGTTGCTGTCGATCTGCATAAAGCGGGCGGCATTCCCCAGGTGATGAAGATGCTGTTGGTACATGGCCTGCTGCATGGAGACTGTGTCACGATCACTGGACAAACGGTCGAAGAATTGCTGAAAGACATTCCGGCTGAACCCCGTGCCGATCAGGATGTGATTCGTCCCTGGAGCAATCCCATGTACAAAGAAGGTCACCTGGGCATTCTGCGCGGCAATCTGGCTCCAGATGGCTCGGTCGCCAAACTCACCGGCGTTAAGAATCGTCGCATTACCGGCCCCGCTCGCGTATTCGAGTCTGAAGAGTTATGCCTGGAAGCAATCCTAGCGGGCAAGATCCAGCCTGGTGACGTGATCATCATCCGCTATGAAGGCCCTAAAGGTGGACCGGGGATGCGGGAAATGCTGGCTCCCACCTCGGCAATTATTGGCGCTGGCTTAGGCGATGCCGTGGGTCTAATCACCGATGGTCGCTTCTCCGGCGGCACCTATGGCATGGTCGTCGGACATGTCGCCCCAGAAGCCTTTGTGGGTGGACCGATCGCTCTGGTCGAAGAAGGTGACTTAGTGACGATCGATGCTGATGCAAGGCTGCTGGAAGTCAAGTTGTCCGATCAGGAATTGGCAGAGCGACGCGCCAAGTGGCAACCTCCCCAACCGCGTTACACCAAAGGCGTATTGGCGAAGTATGCCAAGCTGGTGTCTGCGAGCAATTTGGGCGCAGTAACGGATTTGAACCTGTAGTTTGGCAACCCTCACCACCCGCGCGTGAATGGCGGGCTAATGAAGAAAGTACGCTAAAGCGCACTGAAACCCCTTCCTTGTTCGCTTGAGCAACTTTCTCTCTTAGTCCGCGATTTATTTACAGGCGGGAGAATAACAAAGTGAACCACTCAACTGACACAAAATTTCGGATAGCCCCCAGAGCAAGCTCAGCAGCCGTCCTATTTCTCTACATCTCCCCCCGTTCTCTTCCACCCACTCACCCCTTCCCCCTCCCAAGCCATGACAGAAAAACAAAAAATGCTGGCGGGCGAGCTTTATTTAGCCAGTGATCCGGAATTGGCAGCAGAGAGTTTACGGGCAGCGCAATTGTTGCAGCGTTATAGTCAAACGATCGCTGGGGATCGCCAAAGCCGAACCGCCATCTTGCAGGAGTTATTGGGGCGAGTGGGAGAAAGTCCACAAATTGTGCCGCCGTTCCATTGCGACTACGGCATTCATATTTCGATCGGCGATCGATTTTATATGAACTATGGCGGAGTGATTCTGGACTGTAATCAGGTGCAGATCGGCGATGATGTGCTTTGCGGTCCCTATGTGCAAATCTATGCGGCTTCTCATCCCGTAGATCCAGCAGTGCGACGCACCGGACTGGAGTTAGCGCTTCCTGTAACGATCGGCAGTAATGTCTGGATTGGCGGTGGTGCGATCATTTGTCCGGGTGTGACGATCGGCGATAACACCACGATCGGAGCAGGTAGTGTTGTCACAAAAAATATTCCGTCGAATGTTGTTGCCGCCGGAAATCCCTGCCGAGTGTTGCGATCGGTCTAGTATCCCTCTCGTAAAGTGCCCTGCTTATGTCTCCTACGCCCCAGCCTGCTTCTGACTCACAACCCCTTAACTTCAGTACCAAGCTTGCCTATGGAGCAGGAGATTTGGGTCCAGCCATGACAGCCAACCTGCTGGCGTTTTTCCTGCTGTACTTTTTCACCAATGTGGCAGGACTGAATCCCGGATTGGCAGGCATGATTTTAATGATCGGCAAAATTTGGGACGCGATCAACGATCCAATCGTTGGGGTATTGAGCGATCGCACCCGATCGGCAAAGTGGGGGCGGCGTTATCCCTGGATTTTGTTTGGAGCAATTCCCTTTGGCCTCACCTTTTTTCTGCAATGGCTGGTGCCGCAATTCAGCAGTGATCCCAGCACGAATCAGTGGGGGCTGTTTGCCTACTATGTGCTGATCGGCATCTTGTTTAACACGTTTTACACGATGGTGAACCTGCCCTATACGGCATTAACCCCTGAAATCACCCAGGATTACAACGAGCGCACCAGTCTGACCAGCTTTCGGTTTGGTTTTTCGATCGGTGGCAGCATTTTATCGCTGATCCTGGCACAAGTCATTTTTGCCCTGTTTAAACCCAATACGACTGCTGCTGGCAGTTGTAATAATGGCACGCTGCAATATCTGGTCTTAGGAGCGGTAATTGCTGTATTGTCAGTTCTGCCGCTCTATTGGTGCGTCTTTGGCACCCGTAATCGCGTTCTAAACCATAGAGGGGTTGAGACACCAACCGATACCTCTGAATCTTTGCCTTTCCCACAGCAGGTGCGGATTGCTCTCAGCAATCGTCCGTTTCTCTATGTGATTGGGATCTACTTCTGCTCCTGGCTAGCAGTACAGGTGACGGCTTCGATCATTCCCTACTTCATCGTCAGCCGTATGCAGCTTCAGGAGAATGACTTTATCCAGGTGACGATCGCCGTTCAGGGAACTGCCCTACTGATGCTCTACGTGTGGAGTTGGCTGAGCAACCGCTATGGCAAAAAGGCCGTTTATTTCATGGGCATGAGTCTGTGGATCATTGCTCAGGCTGGATTATTCTTTTTAGCGCCGGGACAGATCGGTTTAATGTATCTGCTGGCAGTCATGGCAGGATTTGGGGTTTCAACCGCCTATCTGGTGCCCTGGTCCATGGTGCCGGATGTGATCGAAGTCGATGAGCTTCAGACGGGCCAGCGGCGCGAAGGCGTGTTCTATGCCTTTATGGTGCTGCTGCAAAAAATGGGCTTAGCCGTCGGTTTATTTCTGCTGGGATCGGGCTTAGCTGCCGCTGGATTTCGAGAGCGTATCCCCTGTCAACCGATGCCAACTCAGCCAGAGTCCGCCGTTTGGGCGATCCGGGTGGCGATCGGTCCCTTGCCTACCCTGATGCTGATCATTGGCTTGGTGCTTGCCTACTTTTATCCGATTACGAAAGAAGTGCATGCCGAAATTTTGCTCAAACTCAGAGAGCGGCGCGATCGTAACTTGCAGCAATAACCTGCCTCATCCACCTCTCTACCCAGATAGGTATTCTTGGGGATCAAGAACAGGATAAGATTGGCTATGGGCTGCTCATCGGCAAGATAAGTTCTGTTGGGATAGCTGGCATTTCTGGTCGCGCTTTGGAATTGAGGTTTTATGAGAAGATTTTGGTCTGGTTTGCTGGCTATAGCACTGGTGGTTGTTATTGGCCTGACAGGATGTTCATCGCCTCCGGGTGCTTTAAGTGGCAACTATCGACAAGATACATTGTCCGTGATTGAAAGCCTCAGAACATCGTTGAGTTTGCCAAACGATTCGCCTGATCAATCTGCTGCCCAAGCGGACGCCCGTGGCAAAATTAATGATTTCTTCGCCCGCTACCGCCGCAATGACTCATTGCTGAAGTTGGGATCATTCACAACCATGCGGACGGCCCTCAATTCTCTGGCAGGTCACTATAGCTCCTATCCCAATCGTCCGGTGCCCCAAAAGCTGAAGGATCGATTGGAACTCGAATTCAAACAGGTCGAAGCAGCGTTGAAACGAGAAGCCTAGTCAGCGCTGGGTCGAATCAATACAAAAGTTTTCTCCGCTACATCTTCGGGGCGTGCTCATGCATGCCCTTCTTTTATTGAGTACCGACTTAGGAGATTTCTCGAAAAAATTTCCTCATGTAGTGCGGGCATCCTGCCCGCCGCGAGCGGGACGCTCACACTATGGGTATTTTGCTTGCTAGAAATCTTTTGATAATTTTCTAATTTTGCTTTCCCCAAAATGGCACTTCATCGACTCCAAACTGTTTGGCGGCAGCAACTGCAAGCTTTGCGACAGTCACTCTCTGTGTTTCAGTATTCCGGGCGAGCCGTTGAGCTGGTTTGGAGCACCGATCGCCTACTCACGATCGTTCTAGCCATTCTCACGGTTGGTGTGGGTTTACTGCCGGGAGCGATCGCCTATCTGGGCAAGCTGATTGTCGATGGAGTTGTGCTGGCGGCTCAAACGGGATTAGAGACCGATCGGTGGCGAACCTTGCAATATGTTGGCTATGAAGCTGTGGCGATCGTGGTGCAATCAGGCTGCCAACAGGGAATTTTGCTCTGTCAGTCCCTTCTGCGCGGATTGCTAGCCCAAAAGATCAGCCTGCTGGTGATGCAAAAGGCGCTAACGCTGGACATGGCGCACTTCGAAGATTCAGAGTTCTATGACAAGATGATGCGGGCGCGGGAAGGGGCAGCGCATCGACCTTTGACTGTGGTTAGCCGCACCTATGGTCTGGTCAAAGACTCGCTTTCTTTATTGACCTTTGGGGGACTGCTGCTGCATTTCTCGGCTTGGGCTGTTCTGCTGCTGGTCCTCGCCACCATTCCGCCCTTCATCTCAGAAACGCGCTTTGCCAAAGATAGCTTTCGCTTGTTTAACTGGCGTATTCCTGAAAAACGTGAGCATCATTATCTGGAGGTGCTGCTGGCCCGCGAAGACTATGCCATGGAGGTGAAGCTCTATCAGCTTGGTCCAATTTTGCTCGATCGCTATTGTCGGATGTTTGAGCAGCTCTATCGCGAAGACCGAGATTTGAGCATCCGTCGCATGGTTTGGAGTTACTTGCTGGGGTTAATCAGCACGATCGCATTTTATGGCACCTATGTCTGGATTATTCACGAAGCAATAGCAGGCCGCATTTCACTGGGCGATCTCACGATGTATCTGGTTGTGTTTCGCCAAGGACAAAATACCTTTTCCTCGCTCCTGAGTTCGATCGGCGGCATGTACGAAGATAATCTCTATCTGGCAAACCTCTATGATTTTCTGGAAGAAGAAGTCCCCGAACCTGCCGGATATGCCACCTATGGCCCCCAGCCCGGAGATGGAATTCGATTCGAGAATGTTAGCTTTACCTATCCTGACAATGAAAAACCGGCACTATACCAGGTTTCATTCCATTTGCCACCCGGTCGGAAGTTAGCGATCGTCGGTAAAAACGGCTCTGGCAAAACCACGTTGATCAAATTGCTGACGCGACTTTATACGCCTACCTCAGGCCGAATTTTGCTGGATGGTCGCGACTTGCAGGACTGGGATCTGGAAGCCTTGCAGCGGCGAATTGGGGTGATTTTTCAGCATTTTGTTCGCTACCAGTTCACGGTAGGCGAAAATGTGGGCGTGGGCGATGTCGATCATCTAATGGAGCAACCCTTATGGGAAGCGGCTACCGAGAAAAGTACGGCCCGGCCCTTTATTGACGAGTTGCCAGACAGCTTTCAAACTCGCCTGGGTCGCTGGTTTAAAAGTGGGCGTGAACTGTCGGGGGGACAATGGCAGAAAATTGCTCTGTCGCGTGCGTTTATGCGATCGAACGCCGATATTCTGATTCTGGATGAACCCACTTCTGCAGTAGATGCGGAGGCCGAGGCAGAAATTTTCGATCGATTACGCAGCGTCACCCAAGACCAGATTGCCATTTTGATTTCTCATCGCTTCTCAACCGTGCGCATGGCCGATCGAATTATGGTACTGGCAGAAGGCAAGGTGCTGGAACAGGGAACCCATGAGGAACTAATGCAGCAAGGCGGGCGCTATGCTGAGCTATTTTCCCTTCAAGCAGCAGGCTATCGTTAACAAAAGCATGGAAGTACCTTTCAGGGGATAGTGACGCAGTCAATCTTTGCTTTATGACTGGAATAGGAAATGAATGTGCTGAAGTCAAGATCAAGAGTTTGTTTCCCTGTTCTTTAGCCCCCCTGCTGAGTCATGCAAAAAGTAATTTCGCCCTTGTCGGGCTTCTCAATCGATCGGCTGTCAGTCTATCTGCAAAAAATTTGGACCAAAACCTATATTGCTCAAGAAGGTAAACCCCGGCAGCCTACACTTCTGGGACATTGTCTGATTGGTAGTGGTGTCATTGCAATCAATGTTGCCGGATTTGTGACATTAAATAGTTTTGCTGCCAGTCGGGCTCAGGAATGGCTGTCTACTCATGATCCATTGACCGTTCCAGCACAAAGTATGGTTCAGCCTGCTATTTTGCAATCCAGACTCGAAGAGCAGCTCAGCGAAATTCAAGAACGTCGCGATCGCCATGCCAAAGTGATGGTCTATTTTTACAAACAATATTTCATTTCACTCTCAATGGCGTCGGGTTCAGCCTTAGCCGCGATTCTAATGGCGTTCTTCATCAGCCGCGATGGTTGGGAGAAAAGCAATAACGGACTCATCAATGCGTTTTTGCTAACCTTCAGCGCAGCTCTGTTGTATACCCAAATTCCGGGCATGTTTCAGCAGGAAAAAAATCTCAAGGCTAACCGAGAACTTTATTTGGCTTATGATGCATTAGGTAACCAGGTGTTGAGTTATCTGGCCACCGAAAATACGATCGGTGCGGATCCAGCTCAACCTAATAAAGTTGACAAAGTAACTCCTGAACAGTTCATTCCCCAGGTAGATCAACAATTGGCAAAACTGAACCAACTCCCGCTGGATTTTGATGCCAATCAGGTGATCAAACTACCCGATTTGCAACAGTTTGGGTTGCCGCAAGGATTGCAACCGATGTCTAGTACGCCAACAAATCCCGCTTCTTGATCGAGCGATGATCGATTGGCTTTGTACAAGCAATACTGCATGAAAATTCACGGTTTCTTCACTTTATGTTGATAAGCTGAACGACATTTAGTTTGCATCATCAAGCTGCGATCAGAGCATTGCCTTTGTTCTTCACTTTGCGTTTCCACTGAATCACCAGTTCCCCTTGATTGAGTAATCTGTCGAGCAAGGAGTGAAGTTCCTCCACCGATTGAAATAAACGATGCGCAATAAACTCTTTGCACGAATGCCACACCAACTCAATTAAGTTGAAATCTGGACTGTAAGGCGGCAAAAACAGCAGTTGCAGATTGGGGCATTCGACTGCCAGTTGTTCGAGCATGGCCTGTTTTTTGTGATAGCTGGCATTGTCAAGCACCACCAAAATTCTCGGTCCCCACTGCTCAAATTCCTGCTCTAAATGTCCTGCTGCCAACCATTCTTGCTTGACGAACTCATTGAGTTTGACCAGATTGATGTAGCAAC
>LUGL01000104.1 GCA_002796835.1 Elainella saxicola E1
AATGGCAATGATACCCTCAATGGTGGAGACGGAGACGATTCTGGCTATTACGTATTTGCAGATGGCTACTATCGTCCAGCGGGTCTTTACGGTGGCGCAGGGAATGACACCCTCAATGGTGGCGCAGGCGATGATTACCTTGACCCTGGTACTGGCGATTACACGGTTAACGGTGGAGATGGCAACGACTCGCTTTACCTTGACCTTTCAGCGAATACTACTCCAACGACGATTACCTACACTGCTTTCACAGGAGGCAACATTGCTGAGGTTGAGAACGTTGCAGCCTACACCGGCAGTGGCGATGACACTATCACCCTCTCTGCGACTACTGCCACTAACTTAGTCAACAGTGGAGCAGGCAATGACACTGTAACAGGAGGAGCAAGTGTTGACCGTCTAGAAGGTGGTGATGGCAATGATGTGCTCAATGGTGGGGAAGGCAATGACTCTGGCTATTACTGGTTTGCGGATGGCTACTATCGTCCAGCGGGCCTTTACGGTGGCGCAGGGAATGACACCCTCAATGGTGGCGCAGGCGATGACTACCTTGACCCTGGTACTGGCGATTACACGGTTAACGGTGGAGATGGTAATGACTCGCTTTACCTTGACCTTTCAGCGAATACTACTCCAACGACGATTACCTACACTGCTTTCACAGGAGGCAACATTGCTGAGGTTGAGAACGTTGCAGTTTGGACAGGTAGCGGCAACGATACTATCATCTTGTCTGCGACCACTGCGACCAACTGGGTTAATAGTGGCGCGGGCAATGACACTGTAACAGGTGGAGCAAGTCTTGACCATCTGGAAGGTGGAGATGGAGATGATGTGCTCAATGGTGGAGATGGCAACGACTCTGGCTATTCCTACTATGCGAATGGCTACTTCCAATATGCTGGTCTTTATGGTGGAGCAGGCAATGACACCCTCAACGGTGGCGTAGGCGATGACTATATGGAAGGCGGCTTAGGCAACGATACCTATGTCGTTGATAGCATCAATGATGTAGTTAGTGAAGCTACTAGCCAGGGTACGGATACGATCCAGTCTTCTATTACCTACACGTTAGGCAGCAACCTTGAAAATCTCACCCTCACAGGTTCTAGTGCGATCGATGGCACAGGCAACGACCTGAATAATGTGATCAACGGCAACAGCGGCAATAACACCCTGACAGGTGGTAATGGGAACGATACCCTCAACGGCAATGCAGGCAACGATACGCTGAATGGCGGTGCGGGCAACGATACGCTCAATGGTGGCACAGGCAATGACACGATGACTGGCAGCACGGGCAATGATACCTATATGGTTGATAGCGCTAGTGATGTTGTTATCGAAGTTGCCAATCAAGGGACAGATGCTGTTCAATCTTCGATTAGCTATACGCTGGGCGCGAACGTTGAGAACCTCACCCTCACAGGGGTAGATCCAATCAATGGCACAGGCAATGACCTCAACAATACGATCGTTGGCAATGATGGTAACAATATCCTGGATGGTGGTTTAGGAGCTGATACGTTGACGGGTGGCGCAGGTGATGACACTTACATCGTTGATAACAGTGGGGATATTGTAACTGAGCTGGGCAGCGCTGGAACAGATACCGTTCAGGCTTCTGCCTCCTATATTCTCAGTAGCAACGTTGAAAATCTGACTTTGACAGGTTCAGCGGCGATCGATGGTACCGGCAACAACCTGAGTAATGTGATTACCGGTAACAGCGCTAGTAACATCTTGAGTGGTGGTGCTGGAAGCGATACGCTAGATGGCGGTGCTGGAGCTGATACCATGATTGGCGGCACCGGAGCTGATATCTATCGTGTCGATGATGCAGGCGACATTGTTACGGAAGCAGCCAATGAAGGAAACGACACGGTTCGGTCCTTAGTGAGCTACAGTCTGAGCGCGAATGTTGAAAGCTTGATCTTACTCGGTACAGGTGCGATCGACGGTACAGGCAACGACGCAAACAACACCCTCACTGGCAATGACGCAAACAACACTCTGACGGGCGGTGCAGGGGATGATACGATCGATGGTCGTGGCGGCACAGATACGTTGATTGGTGGCATAGGCAATGATATCTATATCGTTGATAGCGGGGCAGATGTTGTTACAGAGGCGATTGGGGAAGGCACAGATACGGTGCAATCTAGTGTCAATTACAGTCTTGGCGCTAACATCGAAAACCTTGTCCTGATTGGCTCAGCTGCTAATGGTACAGGAAATGAATTGGCAAATACGATCACGGGTAACGATGCAAATAACCTTCTCGACGGTGGGACAGGGGCAGACACCCTGATCGGCGGTGCAGGGGATGATACCTATGTGGTGGATGATGCCGCTGATGTTATCACTGAACTTCTTAACTCAGGTAACGATACAATTCAAGCTTCAGTTAGCTTCACTCTTACCCCCAATGTTGAAGCCCTTATCCTGACTGGTTCTGCCAACATCAACGGCACTGGTAACGCCCTTGCCAACACCCTGACTGGCAACAGTGGCAATAACATCCTCAGTGGGGGTGCAGGGGATGACACGCTCATCGGTGGCTTGGGCGATGATACTTATGGAGTTGACAGTACGGGTGACGTCGTGACTGAAGCGGCAGCCTCTGGTACTGACACGGTTCAATCTTCGATTAGCTATACGCTGGGTACAAACCTGGAGAATCTAACTCTGACTGGTAGTGCGGCGATCAATGCAACTGGCAATACAGCCAACAATGTCCTGATCGGCAACAGCGGCAACAACACCTTAAATGGCGGTGCTGGCAACGATACCATGAGCGGTGGCTTGGGTAATGATATCTACTCTGTTGGCAGCGTTGGTGATGTGGTCACTGAGGTGGCTTCAGGGGGGACCGATCGAGTTCAGTCATCCATCAGCTATAGCTTAGGTGCTGAAGTCGAAAACCTGACTTTGACTGGGACAGGGGCAACGAGTGGCACTGGCAACGATTTGATCAATACCATCACAGGGAACACAGGAAATAACACCCTGGATGGCGGTGCGGGTAACGACAAGCTGACGGGTGGTGCTGGGGATGATATCTTAATTGGAGGAAGTGGTAACGACCAGCTCACAGGCGGTGCAGGAGCCGATCAATTCCTCTACAGTACTGGCAGTGCCTTTACAACCACCGCAATTGGTATCGATACAATCACTGATTTTAGTAGCGCTGATCTGGATAAGATTGTGTTGAGTAAGGCGACCTTTGCCCAACTAACGAGTAACGTTGGAGCAGGATTCAGCAACAGCGGTGAGTTTGCAGTAGTGGCTAGTGATGCTGCGGCAGCAACGAGCAGTGCATTGGTTGTGTATAACTCAGCGAATGGCCGTTTGTTCTATAACCAGAATGGAAGTGCGGCTGGTTTAGGCAGCGGACAGCGATTTGCGACGCTGAATGGCTTCCCAGCCCTGACTGCAACTGATTTCCAAATTGTTGCTTAGATCTGCAAAGTGAAAAACTGAGCCGATCGAAGAGGCGATGTTCAGAAGAACTTCCGCACTTAGACTGAAACCAGCAGAAAATTGGTGGTTTTGATCGCTGGAAGTGACTCAGGATATCGCCTTTTCGCTTTGACCTTGATCCCAGTTGAACTGTCCATCCTAATCATCCTCGTTTCTCAATTCTGCTTCAATCTGCAATAGGCCAGTGCGGAGCATTTCTGCAACTTCGCTCAACGAGAACGATCGCCGTTGCTGGATCGACAGAATTTTGATGGTGGATCGTAAGCGTTCATATTGATCACGAGAGAGAGGACGCTGGAAGTGATGCTCGAAGAGATATTGAAAATTGCTGGCTCCGCTGCATTTGCCGAACCAAATTTCCGGTTCTCCATAGGGGAAAATGGTATAGCTTTGGCGATCGCGCAACATAGAGTTGACGTGAATGCCCGTTTCGCAACGTTGAGCCTGCTGGGAATAGGGAGGATTGGCCTGAATGCCGAGCTGATCGAGATACTGCGTTACTTTAGCCAGCGCATCATAGTCAATGCCCGCTACTTCCCAGCCAAACCGCAATCGCAGACCATTTAAGACTTGCTCCAGAGCCACATTGCCCGCTCGTTCACCAATGCCACCAAAAGTGCCAGAAATTCCAGTGGCTCCAGCTCGCACGGCCTGGATCGTATTTTCCAGCGCCAATCCCATGTCGTTGTGGAAATGGACCGACAAAGGAGCAGCGTTGGTGCATTCTAGCAAATCGTGGATCCAGATATAGGTTTTCTCTGAGGTGAGTGTACCGACTGTATCACAGAGCAAAAATTGGTCAAGGTAAGGGGTAAAAGTTTGGATGCACTCCACCAAAAAATCAAAATCGGTGCGGCTCGCATCTTCTGCAGCAAAGCAAATTTTCAGACCCAATTCAGCCGCATAGCGGAGATGCTTCAGCACGGTTTCGAGCATGTTATGACGAAGACGCTGAATGATGGCTGAAGGAATTGCATCATCAATCGTTTTAGTTTGATAAAGGGGATGATGCCGCAGGCTTGAATCTCTCAGAAACAGCAGACGATCGGATACAGCATGGAAGAGAATAATTTGCTGGACCCCACAAGCTTTTGCCTGATCGATCAACGATCGCATCATCATGGTAGAAGCGGCGATTCGTTCACCCAGTCCGGCCTGAACCAGCGTTTTAACTAGATGCTCTTCCGTCGCATGGATTGCAGGCATTAAGGCAATTTGATGGACCCCGGTTTGGGCGATGAGATGGGCTAATTTTTGTTTGATCGCTTGTTCGAAAAAGATGCCAACTTGCTGTTCTCCATCCCGCAGAGTTTCATCGGAAATTTTTAACCTAATTGTCTCCATGGCCTAGGTGAATGCATTTGGGACTGAATACGGAACTGAATCACAGGGTGAAAAATTGAGACCTTTAGAACTCCAGGCATTGCGTCCTTAACCAGTGGTCAAATCGGCAATTCTGCTGTATTTTACCGCAAGGGAGAAAACAACATGGGGCATCGTCTCTAACTGCATCAAACTGGATTGCGAGTGGAAAGGTAGATATGGCTGAGGATAAGACGAATCAACCGACATCGATCGCAACTGGATCTGCATTACCGGCGTTTGTCGCCCGATTGCAACTGCCACAATTGCTCTATCAAGCGGCTCAAGGCATGGGTGCGATCGTTCACCTCACTTCAGATTATCGGGAAGTAGTCCAAACCTATGCAGACCTGTGGCACGAGGCGAATTTACTGCTGCAAAGCTTGCGCGCTGCTAATTCCCAGTCGCAATATGTGATTTTGCATTGTGCTGAGAGCCGATCGTTCCTCACCGGCTTCTGGGCCAGTATGTTGGGTAACTTTGTGCCTGTCCCGATCGCGCTTGCCCCCGACTATGAAACTGACAACAGTAAAACGGCGTTGCTTCGTCATGCGGCCCAAACTTTAGGCCAAGCGATGCTTTTGACCGAGTCAACTCATCAGGCTGCGGTCCAGCAATTTTGTGATCGGTCAGAGTTACCTGTGCATGTTTGGGCGATCGAACCTGGGTTGGTTGATTGTGCTGGCCCCCTAAATCCCCCAATTCTGGGGGACTTTGAAAGCAATGATGCTCCTTCAGATGGTCAAGGGATGACCGATCGGACTGATTCCTTTCAGTACCAGAAGGCTAGTGATCTGGCCTTACTACTGTTTACCTCTGGGAGCACGGGTGCGCCGAAGGGGGTCAAGCTCAGCTATCGCAATCTTTGTAGCAGTCTGTACGGCATGGCAACGGTGAATCAGTTCACGGCTGACTCGATCAGTTTAAACTGGATGCCGCTAGAGCATGTCGCCAGTTTGGTGATGTTTCACCTGACGCAGGTTTATGTGGGTTGCACTCAACTTCAGGTGGCCAACTCGCAGATTTTGCAGGATCCGCTGCAATGGCTAGATTTGGTCGATCGCTATCGGGTGACGCATACCTGGGCTCCTAATTTTGCCTATGGGTTAATAGGCGATCGTGCAGCAACGGTGCAGCAGCGAGCGTGGGATCTCTCCTGTTTGCGCTGGATGGGGAATGGAGCGGAGGCTGTTGTCGGCAAAACCACACGGCGATTTTTGCAACTCCTGATGCCAAAAGGGTTAGGTCCAACGGTGGTCAGTCCGGGTTATGGCATGTCAGAAACCTGTTCCGGCATTGTCCATTCTCACGCATTTTCCCTGGCAGCTTCCTCTGATCAGGATGCTTTTGTTGATGTGGGAACGCCCATTCCAGGGGTATCAGTTCGCATTGTTAACGAACAAAATCAAGATGTGCCAGCAGGAACGATTGGGAAACTGCAAGTTCAGGGTGCAACGGTGATGCAGGGTTACTATCAGCGTCCTGATCTCGATCGCACCGTATTCACTGAAGATGGCTGGTTCGACACGGGAGATCTGGCGTTTTTGCAGGCTGGACGTTTGACAATTACCGGACGCCAAAAAGAGGTAATTATTCTAAATGGCGTGAATTACTACAACCATGAAATTGAAGCTGCGATCGAAGAATTGCCAGGAATTGCGGTTTCTTTTACGGCGGCCTGTGCGGTGCGACGAGCGGAAGATGCCAGCGATCGGGTAGCGANTTTTTTTCCATCCGGCTCAGTTGCAGGGGGATTGGAGCCAGTTGGCTGAAGTGTCGCCCAGCTTGCTTAACCTGCTTAAATCACTTCGACGACAGGTGGTGCAGACGATCGGCATTACCCCAACCTATGTGATTCCGGTGAATCAAGCTGATATTCCCAAAACCAACTTAGGCAAAATTCAGCGCAGTCAGCTAGTGCAGCGGTTCGCATCTGGAGAATTTGATGCAATGCTGCAACGAATTGAACTGGCATTGGCTGAGGTGACGGTTCAGGAATTGCCCCAGAGTAATTTGGAACAGACAATTGCCGAAATTTGGCGATCGGTTTTGCAATTGCCCGCTGTCGGCATTCAGGACAATTTCTTTGAATTGGGCGGGACATCACTCCTGTTGATGCAGGTGTTGCAGCGCTTGCAGACTGAAGTGGAAGCTTCGCTAACGGCAGTTACCCTATTCCAATATCCGACCATTGCAACGTTAGCCAACTATCTCCATCAGCAGCCTCAGCGCTTAGAACTGCCCCAACGACCTCAAGCGATCGGCAATGTAGAGATTGCGGTAATTGGCATGGCTTGTCGCTTTCCGGGAGCAAATTCGATCGAACAGTTCTGGCAAAATCTCTGTGCAGGCGTGGAGTCAATCAGCTTTTTTAGCGATGCCGAAATCCTGGATTCTGGCGTCGATGCTTCCCTGTTGCGTCATCCTGACTATGTGAAAGCGAGCCCGATTCTCGACTGCGATATTGCTGCCTTTGATGCCGAGTTTTTTGGCTTTAGTCCCAAAGAAGCTAGCTTGCTCGATCCGCAGCAGAGACTGTTACTGGAATGCGCCTGGGAAGGTCTGGAAGACGCAGGCTATGATCCGTTGAGCTATACGGGTGCGATCGGTCTATATGCAGGAGCATCTACGAATACTTATTTGTTAAACAATGTCTATCCGAATCGCCATCAGCTTGACGAACAGGACTCTATGCAGGTGCTAACGCTCAGTTCGATGGGTGGATTTCAAATCGCGACGGCGAACGATAAGGACTATCTGACAACGCGAGTTTCCTACAAGCTGAATCTCACTGGACCAAGTGTAAATGTGCAAACCGCCTGTTCAACCTCGCTAGTAGCAATTCACATGGCTCGCCAGAGTTTGCTGAACGGAGAATGTGACTTAGCAATGGCGGGTGGTGTTTCAGTGCATACGCCTGAGAAAGTGGGGCATCTCTATCAGGAAGGCATGATTTTAAGCCGAGATGGCCATTGTCGGACTTTTGATGCTGAAGCAAGTGGCACGATTTTTGGCAGCGGTGCAGGCATTGTTGTCTTGAAGCGGCTCGATCGGGCCATTGCAGACAACGATCGAATTTATGCGGTGATCAAGGGTTCTGCGGTTGGCAATGATGGGAATCAAAAGGTCGGTTATTTTGCCCCCAGGGCGGCAGGACAGGCCATGGTCGCAGCAACTGCGATCGAAATATCGGACATTAACCCGGCCACGATTGGGTATGTAGAAGCTCATGGAACAGGAACTGTATTAGGTGATCCAATCGAGATCGCAGGATTGACGCAGGCTTTTCGGCTCAGCACATCAGAACGGCAATTTTGTGCTATCGGATCTGTGAAAACGAATGTCGGACATTTGAATGTGGCATCTGGGGTGGTTGGCTTCATGAAAGCGGCTCTCTGTCTTTATCATCAACAAATTCCGCCCAGTCTCCATTTTGAAAATCCCAATCCACAAATTGATTTCGCGAATAGCCCCTTTTATGTCAACACTCGGCTTCAAGATTGGTCGAAAAAGGAATATCCACGTCGAGCTGGCGTAAATTCTTTAGGGATTGGCGGCACGAATGTTCATATGATTTTAGAAGAATACGCTTCTGCTGAGAAATTGCCTAAAATAGAACGATCGCACCACCTGCTCACCCTCTCGGCCCGGACCCCTGAAGCCCTCGAAGCCTCAGTGCAAAACTATATGACGTTCCTAGATACTCATCCTGAAACTGATTTAGCCGATCTTTGTTTCACGACAAATGTAGGACGATCGCACTTCGAACACCGAGTTGCGGTGGTTGCCGCTTCACAAGCTGAGTTGCAGCAGAAATTAGGTGAACTATCCCCCCTCCTGATTAAAAGGGGCAATGAGTGGTTGCAAGTCCCCCTTATTAAGGGAGATTTAGGAGGATCTCCCCAGCTACCTAAAATCGCGTTTCTATTTACTGGACAGGGATCACAGTATGGTGCAATGGGATGGGAGTTATATCAAACCTATCCTGCATTCCGGAAGACTCTGGATCGTTGTGATGCGATGCTTCAGCCATTGCTCGATCGATCGATTCTGGACATGATTTGGCAGGCCGATTCGCTGCTCGATCAAACGATTTATACCCAACCGGCTGTATTTGCGATCGAATATGGCTTGGCGCAACTCTGGCGATCTTGGGGAATTGAGCCTGCCGCAGTTATGGGGCATAGTGTGGGTGAGTATGTGGCGGCTTGTGTTGCGGGCGTTTTTTCTTTAAAGGATGCGCTGCAATTAGTGGCAGCAAGAGGAAAGTTAATGCAGTCGTTACCCCCCGGTAGAATGGCCGTGGTTAGGGCTGATGAAGATCAAGTGCGATCGTTTCTAGCAACTGAAGAAAATCAGATTGATATTGCAGCAGTAAACAGCAAAACAAATGTTGTGGTTTCTGGTGATCCGATCTCGATTCAGCAGATCTGCCAAGCATTCGCGAACCGGGGAATCAGTTCTACTTTGCTGCCTGTTTCTCATGCCTTTCACTCGCCTTTGATGCAGCCAATCCTGGCAGAATTTCAGCAGATAGCTCAGCAGGTGCAGTTTCAACTGCCACAAATTCCCTTAATTTCAAATCTGACAGGCCGTGTTGCGGATCGATCGCAAATCACACCGGCATATTGGTGCGATCACATTTGTCATCCAGTCCGTTTTGCTGAAGGGATGAAGACGCTCGCTCAAACAGAATTTAACGTGTTTTTGGAATGTGGATCAAAACCAATTTTATCTGGGATGGCTCAGGCCGATCATCCCGATTTTTGTTATTTACCCAGTCTGCGATCGGATCAATCAAACTGGCAATCTTTACTGAATAGTTTAGCGAAGCTGTATGAGCGAGGTGTTCCAATCAATTGGTCCGCCGTTCATGATTCTCATACCTGTTCACGAATTTCTCTGCCGCACTATCCATTTCAACGTCAACGCTACTGGCTTGACCAGCCTAAAAAAACGTCAACCCGGTTGTCCCATTCAAAAGTCTCAACGCATCCGTTCCTCGGTGAGCGCCTTTCTTCTCCACAGCAAGTTTTTTATCAATCTGCTGTCGCTGCAACGCATCCTACTTTTCTAAGCGATCATCAAATCAATCAACAGATCGTCTTCCCGGCTGCTGCTTGGATCGACATGATCCTCTCTGCTGGAAGAAACGAATGGCGATCGACCCAGCTTCGCTTGCAGAACATGTCAATTCATCAGGCGCTCGTGCTGGAGGAACAAGCAAAAACCTTGCAGCTTGGCTTGAATCAGCAGACAGGAGATGTGCAAATTTATAGTTTAGTGGAGTCAGAATCTCATCCAGAAAACTGGCAACTCCATTGTTCTGGTCACCTATCTAAATATGCTCAATCGATCGAAACAGTTGATATCGATCGATTGCAAGAAACATTGACACAAACCCGTTCTGCTATCGAACATTACGATCAATGTCAGGCAGAAGGCTTGAATTACGGTCCTGCTTTTCGAGGAATTCAACAGCTTTGGTCTCGGACTGGAGAAGCATTGGCAAAAATTCAGTTGCCCCCTTTTCTGACCGCCTCAACCGCTTCCTATTGTTTCCATCCGAGCCTTCTAGATGCTGCATTTCAAACGATCGCTGCTGCTCGCTCGGATGCAACTCGATCGGCCACTTATCTACCCGTTGCTGTTCAAAAATTCGATCTGATTAAACTTCCTGATGCATCATCATCTTTGTTCTGGAGTTATGTAAAGCTTGAAGAAACCAACGATTCCTCTATTGTGGCCAATCTTCAGCTGTTGAATCAGCAGGGAGCCATATTGGCCCGAATTCAAGGATTCATCCTACAACGGATCGATCGACCCTCTCCAAAAACGACATCCTGGCAACAATGGCTCTACGAAATGATCTGGCAGCCGCAAGAACGACAATCAACGCGATCTTCTTCAGAAGCCGGGACCTGGTTGATTTTTGCCGATCGAACAGGGATTGCTCAACAATTGGCCGATCGATTGACACATATTCATCAAAAATGTTATTTGGTGTATTCCAAATTTCTTTCCCAACCATCCTCATCTCCGCAATCCGATTGGGAATATTGGATTGATGCAACCGATCCGATCGCCTTTGAGCAGTTGTTGGTTCAAACTGGTCAGCAGGCTCCTTTACGTGGCGTAATTTACCTCTGGAGTTTGGATGGCAGTGAGGATGCAAGCCAAGCCCTGCAAACGGGGAATTTTTGGGAATCTGCCATTGTGTCATCGATCGAGCAAGGTTGTCGGGGTGCGCTCTACTTGATGCAAGCGTTGGCGACAGTTGTTTTTCCGCAGCCACCTCGGTGTTGGTTTGTCACCTGTGGGGCACAGTCTGTCAGTAACCGATCGATCGTTAATCCAACTCAAGCCTGTTTATGGGGACTCCGAAAAGTTGTAGCCCTAGAGCATCCTGAGTTGATCAATATCTGTGTTGATCTGGATCCGGACGATTTGGGGCAAGCAGTCGCTCGTTTATTGGATGAAATTTGCTCAGACATTACATCAGACAGCATAGAAGATCAGATCGCATTTTGTGGAGAGCAGCGTTATGTGCCTCGGCTCGTTCAACTTGATTATCAAGCTAATCTGCAACATCGGATCAATTCTGCTCAGCCGACTCGATTAGAGATTCAGCAACGGGGCACACTGGATCAGTTAACTTGGCAACCGGTTTCTCGTCGATCGCCTGTGGCCCATGAGGTTGAAATTCGGGTTCAGGCAACGGGCTTGAATTTTCGCGATGTTTTGAACGCTCTCGATCGCTATCCGGGTGAAGCTGGATTGTTGGGTTTAGAATGTGCAGGTAAAATTGCTGCGATCGGGGATGCGGTAGAGAATTTGAACATTGGGGATGCGGTAATTGCGATCGCACCAGGAAGTTTTAGTCAATTCGTGACTGTGGATGCTGCTCTGGTTGCACGAAAACCGAAAATGCTTGATTTCGTTGCTGCTGCCACCTTGCCTACTGCCTTTCTGACTGCTTACTATGCTCTGCATCATTTGGCCAACATTCAGAAGGGCGATCGCATTCTCATCCATGCCGCAGCAGGTGGAGTCGGACAGGCCGCGATTCAGATTGCGCAGCAGGTTGGAGCTGAAATTTTTGTAACTGCATCTCCTGCTAAATGGGCATTCTTGCAGACTCAGGGCATTCAGCGTTGCTTTAATTCGCGCAGTCTAGATTTTGCAGAAGCGATCCGACCGGCAGGGGGAGTAGATGTTGTACTCAACAGCCTTGCGGGAGAATTTATTCCGCAAAGTTTGTCTGTGCTGCGGCAGGGAGGCCGTTTCCTGGAAATCGGTAAAACCGAAACTTGGCAAGCTGAGCGCATTTCAGCCCTCCGTCCGGATGTGGCCTATTATCCGATCGATTTATTTGAATTAACCCAAACCCAGCCCGATCGAATTCAAGCATGGTTGGCTGAACTGCTGCCTTACTTTCAATCAGGACAATTTAAACCGCTCCACTCAACCGTCTTTCCGGCAGAGCAGGCGATCGAGGCATTTCGCTTTATGCAGCAAGCCAAGCAAATTGGCAAAATTGTGATTACGCAATCTGCTCAATCTGATTTATTGAATGATATAAACTCAGTTATTTACTCTAATGCAACCTATTTAATTACGGGTGGTTATGGTGGCCTTGGTTTGCAAGTTGCACAATGGCTGATCGATCAGGGTGCAACCCATTTGGTTCTGCTTGGGCGTCATGCTCCCTCCCCTGCTGCTGAAGCGACAATCCAGTCCTTGCGGCAAAAGGGTGTAATGATTGATTGCCTCCAGGCTGATGTGGCGAATTTTCATGATTTAAATCAACAGTTGACTCCTTATCTTGCTAGTCCTGCCTTTCCCCTCAAGGGCATCATTCATGCGGCTGGAGTCCTAGACGATGCCACGCTGCTACACCAAACCTGGGACCGTTTTGAGACCGTTATGGCGGCTAAAGCTAAAGGAGCCTGGAACTTACATCACTTGACACAACCTTTGCCGATCGATTTCTTTGTTATGTTCTCCTCAGTGGCTTCGCTGCTTGGATCGGCTGGACAGGCTAACTACGCGGCTGCTAATGCTGTCCTAGATGCGCTGGCCCACTTCAGACGATCGATCGGGTTGCCTGCACTGAGCATCAATTGGGGTGCTTGGAGCCAGGTCGGCATGGCTGCTCAGCAGGAAGTTCCGTTCTCTTCAGGTATGGGAACGATCGATCCAGCGCAAGGTTTGGCCGTTTTATCGCATCTTCTCGCCAATCCTCAAATCGCCCCTCAAATTGGTGTCTTGCCCCTCGATTGGACAACCTGGTCTCCTCCCCATTCCTCCTTCTTCGAGTCTCTGACGCCCCTCTTGCTCCCCTGCTCCTCTGCTCCCCCAACGTTCCTGGACCCACTGCAAACTGCTTCACCCGCAGAAGTCCGATCGCAGCTTTCTAACTATCTGGCCCAGCAAATTGCCAAAATTCTGGGCATTTCGCCGATTACGATTGATCCGCAACAAGGGTTGTCAGAACTGGGCCTGGATTCCCTGACCGCGATCGAATTATGCAATCTTCTGCAATCCCATTTGGGCTGTCGCCTGTCTGCAACGTTGCTGTTTGACTATCCCACGATCGCGGCCCTGACTGAATATTTGGCTCAGCAGATCGGCGCGACATCTGCAATGGTTCAACCTGATTTAGTTCAGGAGAACAATCTCAGCGAAACAATGGCGATCGATCAGCTTTCTGAAGAAGAGGCAGAAGCACTGTTGCTCGCAGAATTAGACCGATTGATCGAGTAGGCCTGACAACATAGGTGGCGAAGAGCGAAAAGCAAATTTTGCCAATATTGAGCAATGCGATAGCAATGCGATCGGAACTAAATTCTCCAGCGCATCAGAATCCATAAGAGATGTCAAGGATATAGTTTTATGCCTTGCAATATGCCGCTCCTAGCTTCTGCTCACAGAGATTCCGTTCTGTTGCATTCAAATCAGGAACATCCCGTCGCAGCACCATGCCATTATGACCAGTCAGGTAGCGCGGCAGTTCGCTGGTTTGGATCGGTTGCAGGGTTGAAATGTCATAAGTTGTATCGATCGTCAATTCGGGCTTGTCAAAGTTGATGTCGATAATGGATAGCGTTTTACGCGGTGGCAACTCACTGTCGATCAAGGGACGGGGACCTGCTCCTAGAATTCCGGTGTGCAGTAATTGTAGCGATCCTTTATGAGCTGGGTAATAAGCATGATGATGTCCACTAATGTAGGTATGTACATTATGTTTCTCAAGTAAAGCGCGCAGCGTTTCGGCATTGTCCATCACTTCTCCAGGGGCATCTCGCCCGACTGCGACTGCATAGAGCGGCAAATGGCCTAAGAGAATCCGAAGTTTGGCTTGCTGTGCGGTTGGACTTGCGAGTGCCTGTTCAACCCAGGCTAGCTTTGCGGCAGGAATTCTGCTAGAAGAACCATCCCATACGACAAAGAAGATATCTTGATAGGTAAAAGTGTAATAAAAAGGAAAATCATTGCGATCGACAAACTGTACGCCAGGATGATGGTCTGACGCATTCCAATATTCCTTAGCCAGATCGCGTTCTTGCTGAAACGAAAAGCTCCCATCCGATGCAGTTGCGCTGGAAGCATCGTGGTTGCCGACGGTGAATCCAAACGGTATCCCATATTGTCGGAGTGGCGCTGCAACATGGCGATCGAACGCTGCCCACATCGCCCGAATTTGAGCAGGAGTCAGGCTCGTCTTTTGTCCGGCCACCATATCGCCCCCGCAAAGCACCAGATCGGGTTGCCAGAAGGGTAAGAGCTGGATGCCTTTATCAACTTCGGGTTCATAGTCTGTTGAACCATAGGCGCTGTTCAGGTCGCTAATGATTGCTAAACGCACTTCCCCACGCGACGGATTGTACAGGTTCTCCACTGTCTGGGCGATCGCCTGAGTTTCAGGAGGGAGTGCGGCAGGTGATTCGATCGGTGTAGGAGCTGCTGAAGCGATTGGTTCAGAATGGGAGGCGATTGGCTGCTCACAAGCTAAACAGATGCTGAGCAAGAGCCCAATGATGCCAAGTAAAAAGAAACGCCGCCAACGCATGATTCTCGACCCGATCGATACAGGCTTACGATAGCAAAGAAAGCAGGGCAATCCAACGATCGATCAGCTAGAAGCCTGGAGCTTTTGAAGCTGCACTTCAGATAAATTCAGCAAGGACACCACTTGTTCGATCGGCATTCCTGTTTCTAACAAATTGCGGGCTGCCTGTAAGAGTTGGGTTTGAGCCTGCTCTTTTTCAAAACGTGCTTGTTCTTCTGCTCGTTGCGCCTGCTCCTCTGCAAAACATGCTTGTTCTGTATCGGTCAGCAGCCACTCTCCCGCTGCATTACACCAGCGTAGCCAGTTTCCCGGTACGCCTTCAAACTCTCCCTGCCAAATGCCTAAGCCAATCTCTAACTCTGCTAACCAGATTAGCGGATTTTGGGGATTGAGCGATCGTTCTTGATACAGCCCGCCTTCTAATTTGAAATAGCGTAATCGCTGGGTATAGCGACTATAGACAATGTAGTGTGGCACTCGCAGCAGGCGCTCATAGACTTCAAACTTGCCCGGTGGTTTGATTGATTGGACTTCCTGTTCTGAGGGGACAGCAGACTCGACGATCGGTGAATCATCTGGAATTTTAGCCGTCTCGTCATAGAAGCGTCCCAGATCTTCGGCTTCGGTTCCTGGCGAAAGAAATTCCACAATCACCTCTGGGGATTGGCCTTCTTGCCAGATTACATAGCTGCGCCGCAAATCGTGACCATCGTATAGACGGGGCACATCCACAACTAAAAACCAATCAGGGCGCTTGTGCCACAGAGGATGCTTGACATCGTAGTAGAGGTTGAGGTCGGAGGCGGTGAAGCAATTGCTGCGGCGATATTGGGTGAGCTGAAGCGTGCGGCTCAACAACTGGGGTTGGAGGTCATGAAATTCGTCGGGCAATCCTGGTTCCTCTGGATCTTCACTCGGCAGATCATACATCGTGGGCAATGTCTCTCTTGGCGATCGAGGTGGATCAGTTTGGGCGATCGAAGGACGAGTGTAGGAGAACATGGGAGGGATGGCGATAGGGGGTTGAAAGGAAGGTTGATCGCATTTTAGATCAGTTATAAGGTACTAACTGCGTAAGCAAGAATCTGTCCATCTACTGTTGCAATAGTCAAGCCATTTTGTAATGCTTGGCAAATTAGCATTCTGTCAAATGGATCGCGATGCAATGATGGCAGATTGACGAGTTGAACTACACTACTTTCGTCAAGAGTAAGACTAGCAATTTGATGCAGATTACGCTGTTTAGGTAAGTATGTTTCGGGTGGTTCTGGCAGAGGTAGCTTACCCAGCTGGTATTTAACAATTATTTCCCAGATTGAAACTGAACTCAGGTAAACTTCGTTGTCTGGATCGCGAATTGCATCCCGAACATCTGTCGATAATCGAGTGTCACCACTGATGAACCATAAAAAGATATGCGTATCTAGTAAGATCCTCATTTACCCTCAAATGCATTGAGCATCTCTTCTGGTAAAGGATCATCGAAATCATCTGGAACAGTAAACTCACCTGCGCATAAACCAAATGGCCGTAACTGCTTACTGACAACAATCGGTTTAAGCTCAGCAATTGGCTTATCAGCCTTAAAAATGACAAGGGTTTCACCTGCTTCTACTTGTTGCAAATACTTGAGGGGATCTCGCTTGATATCATCGATCGTCACATTTAACATTGGCAGACCTCCAAACAACTTGAGTCTATATAAAAACTAGAAGTTTTGCAGCTTAAAACCCACTTCCAAATCAAAAAATCAATTGGCTCCTCAAAATACCTTATTCAAACTGTAACCTCAAAAATCCGATCGCTCAATTCTCACAAAATATTGACAAACCTTAAATTACGCTTGTGTGCGATCGAACTTTCGACTACACTAAACAACGCTGGATCAAATTATCAAGCCAGCAAGAATCAGCTTAAGGTTTGGCGCTGACTATGAGTGTTGACCCCACCCATAATCAGCTAACCGACCGTTCTGTAACCGCAGAACAGTGGCTGGGACGATTTTAACCGATCGTCTCCCTCGCTGATGCGAACAAGTGGTCTGGGTACCACGCCTTAAGCTTTTCTTCTCCACAAACCCCAACATCAGCGAGGGAAAATATCATGTCTACAGAGTTCAACGAACTACTGTCTGCTTCTGCTACCGATAAATCGCAGATCTGGATTATTGGCACGCGAGAGCAAGTGTTGCATACGATCAACGAGTTTTATGTGAAGCGGATTGCGAACGATCGGGTTAAATTTACGCCGATTATTCCAGCTCCCTTTGAAGGCAAGTATATGTCAGTGCTGGTTCGCTAGCAAATCTCAAGGGCGATCGGCTAATCACAGCATGGGGTGGGCATCCTCCGTTCGGACAGGCAAGATGTTCATCCCACAAGCAATGCATTTTATTAATATGAGAACGTGATGGCTTGCATTAAGATTGCATCGTGTTGCATTGGCATGTTGAGGCGATGCAATGGGATTGTGGGGCGATCGATCTTGAATGTATCGTCTGCAAATTGAATGTTGGACCATGACAAAAGAGTTGTGAGGTGATGCAATCGGCTTGGGATGAGGTGTAATGAGATTGTGGGAGAGTCGATCGCTTTAACCGTGGTTGTCGGAAGAATAAGGAATCAAGAGTTTTCTGGTCCATACCAGTCTAGAACTGTGAACATCCCTTCGTTTCTTGTAATTTAGACAAAAATTGCCTTCAACTGGCATTTGAGATAACATTTTGCCAGCCCCTACAGTATTGCTCGTCTTTAAAATCTATGGTCAAGCCTGCATCGCTCTTTCCAGTTGTTGCCATTGCGGTTCGGCTAGTTGCGTTAGCTATTCCTTTGCCATTGTTGGCAGCAGCCAGTAGTCCAACTGCCTCTTGTACAAAGCCAGAGGTTTCGGCACTGATTAACAAATTGGCAAAGGAGGGGGATGAGCAGAAAAAGGCGATCACTGAGTTGAGCAAATGCAGTGATGCGGCAGGATCGCTGATTTGGGAACTGGAAAATAGTCCTAATGTTCAGGTGCGATCGGCAATAGTGAACGTGCTTGAACAAATTGGCACACCTGCGGCGGATGGATTAATTGGGGTATTGGACGATCGTAATAAATCTGAAGTGGCTCGGAGTTTGGCGATCGAGATATTAACTGACATTGCTCAAGCTAAGAAAACTGAAAGCTTGGAAAAGGTCAAGATTGTTCAGCAACTGACGGAACGCAAGGTTGATTCACAGGAAAGTGCCTTGATTCGGATTAATGCAGATCAAGCGTTGCGGCAGATTAGTGCTCCAGTCTCTGGTGCTTCAACGGAGGGGGCTTTGGTTGAACAGATCAAGGCGTGGATCGAGAAAAATCCAAAGACTGCAATTTTAGTTGTGGTAGGTGTAGGGTCAGCAGCAATATATCTGTTAGCTTTGTGGCTGAAACCCTTGTGGTTGTTATATCTTCCGGCCAAGATCAAATTTAAGATTTGGGTGCTTGACATTGATGTACCTGTTGGAGTTTTGTGCTGGCTAAAGTATCAACCAAGAGTGTTGAATCGATGGGTTACGGAACGGTTAGAAGTAGCCCAGGCAGATCTTGAGAAAAAGGAAAAACAACTGGAGTTGAATAAGAGTGAAGGTTTATCGCCAATCTATATTCCAATTCCGTTTTCATTTGAAAAGCAATCGTTTTATGACAACAATGGCAATACGGGTGAAGATTTTGCTTCTTCTTTGAAAAAAGAGGTCTTTGAGGCGAAAGACTGTTTGGTAATTGTGGGAGAAGGTGGAACCGGTAAATCAAGGCTTGCTTGTCAGATCGCTCGATGGAGTGCAGGTTGGAAAACAGAGTTTCAGACACAGATAAAGCCTCTTTGCAAATATCCAATGCTGCCTGTTTTTATCTCTTGGGATTTGCCAACGAGCGGCGCAGAACCTGAAGAGAAAACTCCGCTGTTGACCGCAATTTTAAATCAACTACCCAAAACACCGGCACCAGCACCTAATAAAGAATTAGTAAAAGCTCTGCTGGAGAAACAACGAATCTTGGTTATCGTTGATCGGTTCTCTGAACTGGGCAAAGATACCCAAGATCAGATCAAAAAAGAAATAGAATACATTCCTATCAATGCATTGGTTATCACTTCTCGTCCTGAAGAATCATTTAGTGATAAACGAAGTAAACAACTAAAGCCAAGTAGACTTACTGGACTCAATCTTGCTAATTTTATTTCTCAATATTTAGAACAAAAAGGTACGCTTGCCCACGTTAAGGGCGACAAAAATCTCGTTATTGAAAAATTTTGGAAGAATCTGCGGAACCAGATAGATGTAGAGCTTGAAGATGCTACTGTGCTGCTGGCACGGATGTACCTAGATCAGGTTGATGAGGTTTTATCTAATCATTCATCAGAAGAGTTAACAGAAGAGTTGGTAGAAAACCTCACGAATAGAATTGCAAATAGTATTCCTGAGTTAATGGAGACTTATTTGATTCGCTTAAATAAAGCAGTACAGGATAAAAAATCTGATGAGAATATTAAAAAATATGTCCAAACCATTGCTTCGACGTGCTTGGAGTGCAATGGTTATCAACCTAAAGCTGTTCCTCGCAGCAAGATTATTGAGGCTTTAGTAAATTTAGACAAAGATGACGCAATAGATCAAAATCAGAAAGAAGACAATGCTCTAAAGTGTCTAGAACAGTATTTGGATAAAAAACTAAAGCTGTTAGAGATATCAGATAGTAATAGGGTTAAAATCTCTCTCGATCCCCTAGCTGAATATTTTGCAGCATTGCAGTTCGTCAGCAATTGTCAAGCGCCTGAGAGTGAGCCGGAGAGAAAAGAGCTTTGGGAGAAGCTAATTAGTAATATAGACGAAAGCGACAATGGCAAAGACAGATTGAAGCATTTATCTGAAATCAAAGGTTTTTTGAAAGCAGTTCGCAAATGCTGTGATGTCCGACGTGATGTGCCTCAGTTTGTAGCTGTCTATTTTCCCCGAGGTGAAAGTTGTTCAAAAGTATGCTAAGTTTCAGAGCAATTGCTCTTAAGTTGCTCGGTCAAAGCTGTGATGCCTGATGAATCTAGCACTATTCTAGCAAGGCTAAGCGATGAGATTAATCGCCTGACAAAGCGCGTGGCAGAGCTAGAGCAGCGTAATCAAGAACTGGAAACCGAAAACAAACATCTGAAAGACCTTTTGCATCGGCAGGGTGCATCCAAGGACGCAAAAGCACCTCAGTTCAAAGAGAACTATAGCGTTGACCAACAAAAAGGCAAAGGGAAACGGGGACGCCAATCAACGGGACGACGGGCGCAAGATGAAAAGCTTGACTTCGTAAGCTACGACGTTGATATTTATCCAGAGGGTGTGGGGAAAACGGAATGCATTGAACGGCGACAACAATACGCATGGCGGTTCATATC
>LUGL01000105.1 GCA_002796835.1 Elainella saxicola E1
ACTATCGTCAGTTTTTTGATGACCTCTATGCGGTGTATCAACAAGCCGTGCGCTGGCAGAGGGATCAACGCCTGAGTGTAGGACGAGCACTAAAAGTTGAATTACTAAAAGCGCGTCTACGCAAACTTTGTAGCCGTTGGCAAGAGAGCATTGACCCCGAAGCGATGCCTATCCATGAACAGATCTTCATTCGTCTCCAGCATGAGCTAATCAATGGCATTGATGCACTGTTCGTGTTTGTCGCCAACCCCCAAGTTGAACCCACCAATAATCGCTCTGAGCGCAATTTGCGCCACGAAGCTGAAGTTCGTAAAGGGGGGCGTACCAGTAAAACACAAGCTGGTGCTGAGCGTCGCAGCATTATCATGAGTGTCCTCGCCACCCTCAACACTCGCTTTGAGGGGTTTACGTTGGAGCATCTCCTTGAGGAATTAGCGCAGTGGACGCAACTCGGACTCTCCCGATTTCAAATAGAACTGGCAGGTATGACTCAAACCAATGCGTTGTCGAGTGCCTAAACTCCAATCAAGCTACTCCAAATCCTGAATATTGGCTTCGCTATCGGTGAAGCTACGTTTCGTTTTGAAAATAGACACTTACTATTGATGTTCTAGCTGTCTTGTTAAGAGTTAAACGTGGTATCCAAAAAAGGAAAAATAGCCAAATGAATCTACTGCCACACGCGGAAAATGCGGTGGTTGATATCCGAAAGTTGCGTGACTATTGTCTTAATCCTGAGCATGATGACGGGAAGCATAAGGCTCGTTTATTTTTGTCAATTTTAGGCATGACTGCTGACCATGCCGATGAATTGCAGAAAATTTTGCTAGAAGTTGTCAAAACCCATGAAGTTCGTTTAGGAAAACAGGATACATTTGGACAACGTTACACTTTGGATTTTTCACTTACATGGCAAAATAGAAGTGCAACCCTTCGGAGTGGATGGATCATTGAAGATGGCTCGAAAATTCCAAGATTAACAACCTGTTATCCGTTGTAGTTCCTGGAGGCAAGAAAATGGCAGAACATCCTATCAAATTACTAGATGTCGTGGCATTAACAGTCGATTTGCCAGACTACAACTTATGGCGCGGACAAGTTGGTACTGTGGTTGAGACTTTGGCAAATAATACAGCGTTTGAAGTTGAATTTAGCGATCGTGATGGACGAACGTTTGAGTCTATCGGGTTACGACCTGAGCAAATCATGGTGTTGCATTTTGAGCCAGCATCACCTTTAAAACCTGGAATGGTGACAGCATAGCGCAGCACAGCAACACAACACTGTTGCAACGGACAGTATCAACACTTTGGCAGCAGCTTGAAAACTCTTGCTACCGCTGAACGGCAACGTTAGCCCGCTTCGTTTTCTGGGCTGGGATGGTACAACGAGATAGTGAATGTTAAACCTGATCCAGAAGTCATAGGAGAGTTGATCCAGAAGCGCTAGAAGATCGATTGCTATGACTTCTATCACCATTAATCTTTCAGAGAGCCAATTTCAAAAATTGCAAGATTTGGCGACAGTGTAGAGTATTACGCTTGAAGTCTTATTAAAGATTAAAGATCTGTACCCAAGTTTGCTGGAGAAAGCAGCATTCGGGTTTTCGATCAGGATGAACCCCGAAACCGTATTGACAATGTAAATACACTCTGTCTGCACTACAGAGATGGATGTGTTTTTCGTACTCAGCGGCATTACCTTCGTCTGGAATGGTGAAAAAGCCAGGACTAATCTAATCAACTAAAACACGAGGTCACCATAACAGCGATCGAATTCTGCAACTGTTATGGTCAAAATTGGCGAAACTGCATCGGGAAATCCCCTGGAGCAAGGGTTATAGTACGAATCTATCCCTCCACTGCGATCCACCATGCAACTTCCGATCGATCGCCAAGCCACCAAACCGATTTATTTGCAAATCCGCGATCGGATGCGACGGCTAATTCAGTCGGGTTCCCTGCAACCTGGAGAGAAATTGCCGTCAATTCGACGATTGGCCAAAACGATTCAGGTGAGTCCGCTGACGGTGATTGAAGCCTATGGTCTGTTGGAAGGGGACAGCCTGATTCAGTCGCGGCCCGGTTCTGGCTATTTTGTCAGCGCGGCAACGCTATCTTCCTCGGCAGAGACAACGTTTGCACCCACTCAGGAAGTGATTCTGCAAGATCATGGGGCCAGTGGCTTCTATGAGCAGTTTATGGCGTCTCTCAAGGTGCAGGCGCAGGGAGGCATGATCGACTTTAGCTCAGGCTTTCCGCAGCCCTGGGGACTGGAAGAGTTGCAAAAGATTTCGCGGCGGGCAATCTCTCAGGCTAGCGAAACCCTGTTCAACTATGGATTTCCGCAGGGGCAGCCCTTACTGCAACAGCAAATTGCCCAAATTCTGGTTCAGCAGGGCCTAGAAGTTTCGCCTAAAGATTTGATCATCACGCATGGATCGCTGCAGGCATTGGCGCTGGTAATGCAGCATTATGTGCGACCGGGCGATTGGGTTGTGGTGGAGGCTCCAACCTTTCATGGGGCGATCGCCCTACTCGAAAACATGGGGGCTCGCATTATTGGCATTCCCATGACCAAAACCGGGATGAATTTGGAGCTGCTGGAGCAATATCTGCATAGCCACCATCCCAAGCTGATTTATACGATCAGCACGTTGCACAACCCCACCGGACTGACGACCTCTCAAGCCCATCGGCAGCAGTTGTTGGAGCTGGCCACCCACTATCAATGCCCGATTTTGGAAGATAACGCCTATGAAGGGCTGAATTTTGAACCCGTGCCGCCTCCGATTAAAGCGATCGATCCACACCACTGGGTCACCTATGTGGGCACGTTCACCAAAACGCTGATTCCTGGCCTGCGGGTTGGCTACATGGTGGTGACGGGGGAAAAGCACCAGGCCATCCTCAAGCAAAAATTGCTGCATGATTTCCATGTTTCGACGGTGTCGCAGGCGATCGTCAGTGAATATTTGGCATCGGGCCGCTATCGGCGACATCTCAACCAGTTGCGCAGCACCCATTTTCAGAACCGCAATGTCATGTTGCAGGCGTTAGAACGCTACTTTCCCCAAGAGGCGAGCTGGACGCTGCCTAAGGGGGGACTGTTTCTCTGGGTGCATTTGCCCGATCGGCTTTCTCTGCCCGATCTCTGCAAGGAAGCGTTTGACCAGGGAGTGCTGATTGCCAACGGAGCAGCCTTTTTTCCAGGACAGCGGGGCTACCCGGCCTTGCGGCTCAACTATTCCCATACGCCTGAAGAAATTGAGGCTGGGATGAAAATCATCGGTAATTTGCTGCATCGCCATCTGGCATTATCTTGAAAATACCTGTACGCTATTCGATCAAGTTATTCGATCCAGTTGTTGGTGTGAGCAAAGGAGGCTTTATGAATTCTGCCTTTCATCAGTCGATTCTGCATGAGTCCTCCTGGTGTGAAGTGTCGGCCACAGCAATTCGCGCTAATGTCGAAATTCTGCGGCAGCGAGTCGGGAAAGACGTGATTTTGGGGATTGTCGTCAAAAGTGATGCCTATGGGCATGGTCTGATTCCTTGCGCACAAGAATTTGTGGCGGCTGGAGCCGATTGGCTGATCGTCAACTTTGCCTATGAGGCGATCAAACTGCGCCAGGCTGGCATTACGGTTCCCATCTACATTTGCGGTAATGTTTCAGCGACTCAGGTGGGTGCGATCGCCCAATACCCGGACATTCGCATGGCAATTTATGACCTGGAAGTGGCGCAAGCGGCAGCAGCAGCAGCAAGAGCCAATAACCGAATTCTGCCGGTTCATATTTTGATCGAGACGGGAACGCATCGGCAGGGATTGGTTTTGGAGGAAGCCTTGCAGCTCGCGGATCAGATCAGCCAGCTCGACGGTCTGGTGCTGGAAGGTATTGCCACCCATTACGCCGATATTGAGGACACTACCGATCACCGTTTTGCCCACCAACAGTTGGCCCATCTTCAGGCGGCTGAGCAGGCGTTTCGGCAAGCCGGACATGCGCTGAAAGTTGTCCAGTCTGCGAATTCTGCTGCTACGATTCTCTGGAATCAAACCCATGCAACGATGGTGCGGGTGGGCATTGCGGCCTATGGACTCTGGCCTTCTAAGGAAACCTATGCCAAAGTGCTGCAAACCTTTGCGGAAAAGGGCGAGGGATTTATCCCCAATCTACGGCCTGTTCTGTCCTGGCGCACACGCATTGTGCAGGTCAAAGATGTAGCGGCGGGTGGCTATGTGGGATATGGTCGCACCTTCCGCGCTGCCTATCCTATGAAAATCGCGGTGCTACCGATCGGCTATCACGAAGGGTACGATCGGCGGCNTCTCGAATTTAGGCTATGTTTTGATTGAAGGAATGCGGGCTGCGGTTTGCGGTCGCATTTGTATGAATATGATGATGGTTGATGTCACACATATCCCGGATGCAAAAGTGGGAACGGTGGTGACACTATTGGGCAGTGACGGTGAAGAACGGGTGAGTGCAGAGCAACTGGCAGGCTGGATGGGAACGATTAATTACGAAGTTGTGGCCCGCATTTATTCTTCGCAGCCGCGTTATCTTGTGGAAGATGAGTCTGAAGCTGAGATGGAGTCTGTAGATCAGGGGGTGCTATTACCGATCGTTTGATACAGATCTCAACTCAAAAGGCATCCGACTGTTGGAACGCGCTTTTAGATGAATGATCAAAGTGCTGTTGAATCTTTTGCAGGCAAACTCTGAAAAAGTAGGTAAACCAACTCACAATGCCTAGCAACTTAAAACTTTCTTCCAGAAGATGATGACCGAACAGGCTTTCGGGCGTCATGTCAATGATGGTGGATAATCCAAAGAAAGTAGCAGCCAGTAAAAGAAACAGAGGTTTAGAGGATAGCAGCAATTTTCTAAACGCAAAAACGAATAGAAAGAATAACACTGCGTATACGACATAAATTACCATCTCAGAAAAGCTCTGATCGGCTCCCGAAATAGCTGCCTGATTACCATATAAAACTCGACTGAATTTTTCATGGAGTTGCAGCAAGTCATCGAGCAGTAATTGAATCGAGAGTAATCCTGATAACAGTAAAAATAGAAAAGTGCGATCGTTCTGCTTTACATTCTGTTTGCCGATAAGTGTTGCAGAGAATAAGCAAATTGCAGCAGTTGCACCCCACAGCAGGTTGCTGACCTGAGAGAACAACCCCGTATAGGAAGCGCGGTTGGCGACTTCCATTGGATCTGCAACTAGTTCGTACATGGACATTCCGTGGGAATCAGCATACCAACTGGTTAAAGCAATAAAGCCAATAACGGGCGCATATATCTTTAAGACAGTTAGTGGAGAAATATTCATGTAGCAAAGGCGAACAGGTTGATTAACCTGAGTTTAATTCAGATTTAATCAGCTGCAAATACTACCATTTACCGCTGCCAGAAAAAATACGCAGCTCAAAAACCACAGCCAATGCTACTTTTGACGATCGGCCATACAACAAATCTGTGATAATCGGTGCAAATATCTACCTGAAGTAATACCTCGGAGGGTGGATCTATTGTGAAGGTATCATAAAGGACATCGAATTAACCTATTCTGCTTTTGAACTCACCACTTCCCGCACGCGATAGATCGGACGATTTTGCGATTCGTGATAGGTGCGCATAGCCAGTTCAGCTAGCAAACCAAAACTAAAGAGCTGAATGCCGGTGAGAAACAGCACAACCGCCAGAATCAATAAAGGCCGATCGCCGATCGCTGCTCCAAACCCAAGTTTGAGAACCGTCAAATATCCGCCCAGGCCAATTCCCAGAAGCATGGCAAACAGGCCAAACAGGCCAAACACATGCATAGGCCGGGTAAGGAATTTTTTCATAAAGAAGATGGTGGCCAAATCCATCAACACTCGGAAGGTTCTGCCCAAACCGTACTTGCTCTTGCCAAACTGACGGGCATGGTGCTGCACTGGCATTTCACCAATTCTTGCACCCTCAATAAAAGCGAGCGCAGGCAAAAAGCGATGCAGTTCTCCATACAGGTTCATGTCGCGTACTAATTCCGATCGATAGGCTTTGAGCGAGCAGCCGTAATCGTGAATTTTCACTTCGGTAACTTTGCGAATCAACCAGTTGGCAATGCGAGAAGGAATCAAACGCGTCACCATGGCATCTTGCCGTTCTTTGCGCCAGCCACTCACCAGGTCGTAGCCTTCGTCTAGCTTAGCCATCAGACGGGGAATATCAGCCGGATCGTTTTGCAAGTCGCCATCTAGCGTAATAATCACCTGGCCCTGAGCATGGTTAAACCCAGCAGCCATCGCAGCAGTTTGGCCATAGTTACGACGCAGCACGACGGCTTTCAGGTCAGAGCGGGATTGCGCGAGCTGCCGCAGCAATTCGGTGGTGCCGTCAGTAGAGCCATCGTCAACACAAATAATTTCGTAAGAGAAACTATTTTGCTGCAATACATTCGCAATGCGCTCAACCAGAAGCGGTACGCTTTCAACTTCGTTGTAGATGGGAACGACGGCTGAAACTTGAGGCTGCTCCATGGCGCGCTCTAGGGGAGATTTTAGGGCTCCTGCTAAGGTCGATCGATTCATCTCACTCACTCCTCGCCTGACATGGATAGAACCTGATACTGCATGATGATGATTTTCAGGGGTAATGGCATTTGGGGCAAGTTTTTTAAAGCCAGAATTTTGGCTGGATGCGTTATGGTTTGACCGATAGGGTGGCTAAATAGGCCAGTCCTGCCCCAGCTAATTCAGCAAACAGGCTAATTAATCGATAGAGGGCGACTCCGCCCAGAATGATGCTGATCGGATATTGGTTGGCTAATAGACCGATCGCCGTGGCCTCAAATACGCCAATGCCACCCGGTGCTCCTGGAATTACCAGTCCCAGCACCCAGGCAATACTGAAACCGCTCAGCGTGGCCGGAATTTGGGTGAGGGCGATCGGTTGAAGCGCATACAGAGCTGCCAAAAAACCAATGCCCCGCAGCAGCACAAAGCCGAATTCTCCGAGGAGAGGTTGCCAGGGATAAGCCTGAATTCGTAGCTCAGTACTGGATTTCGCTTCAGCCTTCTGCCCTTTGAGGCGGCTAGCAAGCTGGAGGAGTGGATTGAGGACTTGAGGATGGATCGCAGCTAGAACGGCGATCAGACAGAGCATTTGTAGCCCCCAGTTCTTTTGGGCGCTGAGCAGGGCCAGTAACAGTGCAGAGGCAGCCATCAGTAAGGGTTCTAACAGTACGCTTAACGTGGCAGCGCTCGTGGGAAATCCAGCTTGCTTGGCTGCAACGACTCGCCCATAGAGATGCCAAACATTTCCGGGCAAATATTTTGCAATGTTCGTTTTCAAGTAGACCAGCATGGCCCAGAGACCCGCTGCGGGTTGCCCCAGGTTGCGGAGGATCCAGCTCCAAACCCAACCGGTCCAGCAATGGGCCAGTAAGGTAATGCCAAGGGATGCAGCGAGCCAGCGCCACCCGGTTGCCCCGATCCGCAGGGTTTGAACTTCATGCCAGTGCGATCGCAATGTGCTGCCAATAAAAAACAGCGTCGCTCCAAAAATCAACCAGCGCAAATAGGGCTTGAAACGCTGAATCGTGGGCTTCAAGTAAGTCGTGAAAAACTGTTTAGCGGCTCCCATGGGTTTTAGTGTTTCACGGTGAGCAGCCTTTGGGCAAGGTCAGTATTGCGGATGGGCTCGAAATCAGGATCGGTGTTCAATCGATCGCGTATTTCAGGCCGCCGCCGGATGGCCTCTTGTAAATGATCGATCGCCATTTCTATTTGATGTTGCGCTGCATAGCAATAGGCTTTCCAGTAGTAGGCTTCGGCTGAGTCTGGATGAATCCGCAGGGCCTTGTCCAGATAATCCAGGGCTTCAGGATAGCGGTGCAGTTTAGCCAAGGCATAGCCTTTGTGCTTCCAGAAGGTGCTGCGATTTGCGTCAGATTGAATGGCGACTTCGTAGGCTTGCAGGGCCGCTTCATATTGCTGCATTTCTAACAGGGCATAGCCTTTGCCAAACCATCCCCAGGGATTTTGCGGCTGCTGTCGGATCACTTCTTCGTTGGCCGCGACGGCTTCGGTATAACGTCCCGATCGCCGTAGGGTTTTGGCCAGCCCCAACCAAGCTTCGATTAAGTTGGGCTCGATCGAAATGGCTGATTTGTAGGAAGTGACTGCTTCTTCATATCGCTGCCCGTAATAGAAAGCATCGCCTTCTTTCAGATAGTCATGCGCCGAAAAAGAAATGCTGCCGTTGTGGGTTTTGAGTTCCTCCAGCTGATCGGTTAACTCTTGCAGTCTGCGTCCGATCGGTGGCGGGACCCGTTCTTCCTGGCCTAATGAAGCCAGCAGATGTTCCAGCTCTTGCACCACATTAGCCTTGTCTTGTTCAGCATCGCGATAGAGGTGGTCTAAGCGCTGCTCAAAGTCGCTGCGTAACTGTCTCATCTCGCGTTCAAATTCTTCAATTTGGGCCTGCAGCTTCTGGGTCACGGCAGCTTCGAGCTGCTGCTTCACGAGTTGTTCGGTTTCTTCTTGAAATTGCTTTTGCAGATTGCTGACGAGCCGATCGATCACGCTTTGCCGCAGCCACCAGAGCACAAATCCAGTGCCAATTGGAATGGCAATTAAAACGGTAATCAGAAGATTGAGCAGGCCGATCGTCCAACCAAAGGTGTCATTCACCTCATCATCAATTCGATCGCCAATGTCGCGGCTTTGCTGAATTTCTTTTTCGATCAGTTGGCGGATCGTTTCTTGCTGGGCCGGTAAAATCGGCGGCGGCTCAGGGGAGGGAAGCGGTGTTGCTTGAATTTCGGGGGGAGGGAGGGTTTCAGTTTGGGCCATTGCTCCACTTATCCCGACCAAGATCACAGCAAGGGGCGTAATGAAATAGGGGGTTGTCCTCATAACTCCTGCTGTCCACAACTTTATCAAAAGTTTATAATGCCATGTTCCTGAGCCTTCGAGTGTGATTAGGGGGAAAAAGTCGCCAAAACAGCGGGGGAAAAGCCCAATTTCAGGCTAATTTTGTAGGTCAAATTTCTCGTTCAACCAGGATCACGTTTTCAGTCACCTGCTCAAATGTGTCGTCATGACTGATCACAAAAAGCTGACGGAATGTCTTGATATTGGCGATCGCTTCTGCCAAACTCTGACGTCGGGGCCGGTCCATGTTGGTGGTGGGTTCATCAAAAAAGGCAATGTCAATATCGGCCAGCACGCGCAGCAGCGCCAGTCGAACTGCTAGAGCGGCACACATTTGTTCCCCGCCTGAAAGATTGACGAGTCGGCGGGAATGGGCACCTTCCTGCACCAAAATCTCATAATCGCGGGTCCATTCCAGAGCCACATTTGGACGATTCAACAGTTCGCGGAAGAGCCGATCGGCCTCGCGGGAAATGGCCTGTACATAGCGTTCGGTGATGCGGGGACCGGACTCTTTGTAAAGCTTGCGGGCAAACATAATAAACTTCCGCACTTTCTCGGCCTGTTTTAGTTCCGCTACCGCCCGATCGCGTTTTTTGCTGAGGCTCTGCATTTGGGCTAGTTGACTATCCCACTCCGCCAACAATTTTCGCTGTTGCGGCAATCCTCCGGCAATTTGATCAGCCTGACTGCGCAATTCCTGATAGCGGGTTTCTACCGCTCGATGTTGCGTTGGATCGTAGGTTTGCTGCTGCTGCTCATATTCTGCCTGCAGGGTTTGGCGATCGGCCTCAATTTGCTGAAGTTGAGCCAAAGCGGCCTGTAATTCGGCTTGTAGTCTGGAAAATTGATTGGCTTCTTGCTGGTGCTGCAAATAGATCTGATAGCCTGCCTGATAGGTTTGACGGAGCTGTTGCTGCTGTTCGATCGCCATTTCTAATTCGGCAAAGGCAGCCAGTTGGGCATCAAGATCGGTCAGGGTTTGCTGGAGTTTCGAGTTTTGAGTTTTGAGTTTTGAGTTTTGAGCAATCAGGTTCGGGCGCTGTTGCAGATCGCGCTGTAAGAGTTGGCTGCGGCCTTGAGGGTTGTTGAGCTGCTGCAATTCCTGGTGAAGCTGCGATCGGCGCTGTTGCCAGTCAGCTTCGCTAGTCAGTTCGGTTTGAACTTGCTCTAAGCGAGTCTGGATTTGGGAGATATCTGCTTGCCACTGCTGCTGCTGCAATTGCTTAGCGGATAAGCCGGCCAGCTCGGTCCTATGGTGATAGGCGGCTTCGAGCTGATTTTTCACCTGCCAGAGTTGCTGCTGCAGCTTGGGCACCGAAATTTGGTCTGACAGATCGGAAAGAATGCGCCACAGCGCGTTAATTAACTCCGTGTTTAAAGTCAGCCCTGCCCGGATGGAGTTCAAGGCAGATTTGACGGGGGCGGCGGCTAAGAGCGGCACAGTTTGCTGAACTTGTTGCAGTGTCTGCAATGCCTGTTCCACCTGCTGCTGGTGTTGATCGCGTTTGGACTCACCGATCGTCACAAGCTGGCGTAATTCGGCCTCAAATTGTTTGGCGGCTTCAACTCGACTCAATTGTTCTTGCAGGCGATCGCGCTTTTGCTCTAAAGCTGGGATTTGCTGAATTTGCGTTTGTAGGGTTTGGGTTTGTTCGATCACCTGACTCAGTTTGTCCTGCTCAATTTTGAGACGATGGAGTTGCCGTCCTAAATTCTGCTGTTCTAGCTTCAGGGCCTGGAGCTGATTCAATTTCTCGGAAATGACGGCTTGCTGCTGTTCCAGTTCAATTTGGTGGGCAATCAGGGGCTGCAGGCGCTCTTGCTCGGCGGTAGCCTGATCCAGGGCTTCGAGTTGCAGATTGAGGCGGGTGAGCTGATTTTGTAGATCGGTGAGCTGACGCTGCTGGGCTTCTCGCTGTTTCCAGATGGCTTGGCGCTGCATAAACTGCTGGTTGAGCTGCTGCAACTCAGCTTCTACCTGAAGATAGCCCTGATAGTGAGGCCGATTGGCGATGCATTGTTCGACGGCCTGTTGCGATCGCCCCACCGACTGTTGCAGCAGATCGATTGCCTGCTGTTTGCCTGCTGCTTGAGCAGTGAACTGCTGGACGCGGACGGTGAGGTGCTGAAGCTGTTCTGCCTGGGCTGCGAAGGCTGCTTTTTCGGCTTGCAGCAGGGTCAGGTCGGCCTGAAGCTGGGTTAGTCTGGTCTCGCTGTCGCTAATTTCTTGATGCAACAGCTGCCGCCGTTCCTGCAAGGTTTCCCATTCGCCCAAGCTCTCTTCATATTGGGCGATCGTGCGTTCTAGCGTTTCGACTTCTGCCTTGCCATGCTTCTCAAGTGACAACAATTGCTGATTGGTTTGGCGATATTCTTCGACCTTGAGGATGGCATCAAAGGTTTGCTTGCGCTTGTCGGGCGACTGCAAAAAATCGACGGTAAAGGTGCCCTGAGGAACGCCGATCGTATTGGCGAACAATCGCGCCAAATCGGTGCCAGGAGCCACTCCCAACTGCTGCCGCAACCAGGGCATAATCTCATCTTCGATGTGGCGATAATCTAACTTCACCCCCAGCTGCGGATCAAAAATGGTGTAGCCCCGGCTGGTGCAGCGCTGAATTTCATAGGTGCGACCATCGCGTTGGGAAACTAGGGCAACCGTAACCTGGGCACTGCCAGAGCCGTTGTGGACAAGGTCTTCGGTTTTGTAGACGCCCCGATGGTTAAACAACACCCAGGCGATCGCTTCTAAAATACTGGTTTTGCCTGCGCCGTTTTCTCCACAAATCGCATTTGTTCCCGGTTGAAAGCTGAAGTGGCGATCGCGATGGGATTTGAAATTTTTGAGCGTTACCGAGAGGATTTCCATATCTATCCCAACCTTGTCTCTTAGCCTGAAGCAACCATCCTGTTCTTAGAACGGTTGTACCATACTTAATATGCTTAGTGTATGACTTCGCCAATTTAAGCAAGGCTCAGACTAAATATAGGGGACGTTGCCAGGGATGATGTGCAGATCCTCATGCCAATCTAGAATTCCGAGCGTTAGTCCAAACCACAATTCCAAATCACCCATCCAGTGTGAGCATCGCGCTCACGTCCTGACTGAAGCGTGGCATAGAAGTAATCAAGGTTAATCCTCAACAAAAAGGTTAATCCTCAACAAAAAGCGGAGTAATCAGATTGTCTGACTCTCCGCATGGGTTGAGATCTCTGTCTAGATTCCAAATGTTTCTAGATTTCTATTTTTCGATTGCACGAATTACTTACACAGCTCAGCAGACCAGTCTTGGGGACCTCGATCGCGCTGACATTTGTTTTGCTCTCCTACTTGGGCCAATTGCCACTGTTTAGCACCACTGGCGTCAGCAGCGGGCTTAAATTCGTAGCGGGTGCGGGTTGCTGCCACGGAGTCGTCCGCAAGGCCGGTTTTAGTGACTGTGACGATCGCTTTGTCTGGCGCGGGATAACTGAGCTTAATTTGTTCGGAACCAGTGGGTTCGGTATTGGCCTGACGGGTAGCAAAGACGATCGCCATCGGATCTGCACCGGGGGCTAGAGTCACATTACTGACCGGACGGAAGACTTCTTTTGCATCGCCAGGTTTGGCATCAGCATTGGCTTCTGTTGCACTGCCGTCCGCAGCAGGTTGTTGTGCCGTTTGGTCGGCTTGAGGCGCTGAAGCTTCTGGCTTGCTACATCCAGCCAGGGTCAGCATCGCTGCGGTGAGACCGATCGTCAACCATTTTGCACTGTTCGCCATTGTTGATTTCGCCGTAGTTAATTTCGCCATTGTTGGTTTGAACCTCCTCACTGATAAATTCTGGACTGATGGTGCTTTACAATCTGGTCTTTGCACTATGGTGATGAACAGGCGATCGGCGAGATGCCGAAGTTGAATGCTAATTCTGGGGTGACTGGCAAGGATTGCTAAAAGTTCCTGGCCGCACTCTAAAGTTCAAAGATCATAACAATAAAGCCCGCCAAATCGACGGGCCTTTCGGTAGAAATTCTACGACTTACAAAGGTGGGTTACTGAGCCCCTGAGGCAGGTTCTTCAATCAGCTTGATCTTCCAGGCCAACCCTAATTTTTGCAGCACTTGGATCATCATCCAGGTTGCATCAATTTCCCACCACTTCAACCCATGACGGGCAGAGTACTGGAATGCATGGTGGTTGTTGTGCCAACCTTCCCCATAGGCCAGTAGGGCAACCCACCAGCAGTTGGTCGAGCGATCGCCCGATTCGTAAGTGCGATAGCCGAATTTATGGGTGGCGCTGTTGACAAACCAGGTAGTGTGATAGACCAGCACCAATCTGACAAACACGCCCCAAAACAGGAAGGGTAAGCCGCCGATCGCGAACAGCAGAATCGCAAAAGCAACCTGGATTTGGAAGAAATATTTGTCCAGGAACTGATAGAACCGATCATCTGCAATATCTTTCGTGAAGCGAGGAATTTCTGCTTCAGCCGGAACGTCACGCATCATCCAACCCATGTGGCTCCACCAAAAGCCTTTGCATGAATCATGGTGATCCACATCCTGGTCAGAATAGAGGTGATGATGGCGGTGCAAACCCACCCACCAGATGGGGCCTCCTTGTAGCGACAATGTGCCACAAAACACGAGGAAATATTCCAACCACTTAGGCGTCTGAAAGCTGCGATGGGTGACGAGACGATGCCAACCCAACGTAACTCCTAGACCGCCTGTAACCCAGTGGAGGAAGATGGCCAGGCCAACAGCACTCCAGCTAAACGTACTGGGTAGAAAAGCAAAGAGCGACGCGACATGGATGAACACCATAAATATGATGACTTCCCAGTCGAGGGGTAGTTTAGTCGAGGATGCGATAGTCATGCAAAATTCTCAATTTGAACAGGGCGGCCCGATCTGCGCGACAATAGATTCCGCAAATCAGGCCATTCGATTTTAGATGCGGCTGTTTGATCTTACCGAATTCCTCAAACGTTTCTTCAACGTTGTTGGAATGTTAGTTCAACTAACCAAAAATTGAGATCATCCAACTTCTAAAATCTCCCTGAAGTGCAGACATTCTCTCCGAAGCTAGGAGTTCAGGTGAAAATTAGCAGCATTGAGCAGCTTCAGCAAGCAGAACAGGCACTATCTCAGATTTTTTCTGGAATTGACACCCAGGTCAAGCAAAATTTGCATCGAGTTTTAACGGCTTTTCGCAATCATCAGGTGGGTGTGCATCACTTTGCTGGGGTAACAGGCTATGGACATGATGATTTGGGTCGGGAAGTGCTCGATCGCGTCTTTGCTGAAGTGATGGGGGCGGAAGCGGCGGCTGTGCGGGTGCAGTTTGTATCGGGAACCCATGCCATTGCAAGTGCTCTATATGGCGTGCTGCGTCCCGGCGATGAGATGTTAGCTGTGGCGGGGGCTCCCTACGACACCTTAGAAGAAGTAATTGGGCTGCGGGGAGAAGGACAGGGTTCGCTGCAGGACTTTGGCATTCGCTATCGCCAATTGGAATTGACGCCTACTGGAGAAGTGGATTGGCAGGCACTCTCTACCGCCGTTCAACCTGAAACGAAATTGGTTTCGATCCAGCGATCGTGCGGCTATTCCTGGCGGTCCAGTTTGTCAATCGCCGAAATTGAAAAGATTGTGCATTTGGTGAAACAGCAAAATCCAGGCACGGTTTGCTTTGTCGATAACTGCTATGGCGAATTTATCGAAGACCGTGAACCTCCAGCGGTTGGGGCTGACCTGATTGCTGGATCGCTGATTAAGAATCCGGGTGGCACGATCGTTCCAGCGGGTGGCTATGTGGCCGGACGGGCTGATTTGGTGGAAGCAGCGGCCTGTCGCTTGACGGCTCCTGGAATTGGCAGTGCTGGAGGAGCCACGTTTGATCAAAATCGCCTGCTATTTCAGGGGTTGTTTCTCGCGCCGCAAATGGTGGGCGAAGCGATGAAGGGCAATCATTTAACTGCCTATGTGTTTAATCAGCTGGGTTATCCGGTGAAGCCGTTGCCCTTTGCACCCCGACGGGATGTGATTCAGGCCATCAAGCTAGGCTCGCCAGAGAAAGTAATTGCCTTTTGCCATGCGATCCAGCAATATTCGCCGATCGGCTCTTACCTCAGCCCGGTTCCAGCCGAAATGCCCGGTTATGAAAGTGAGCTGGTGATGGCGGGCGGCACTTTTATTGATGGCAGCACGTCTGAATTTTCGGCGGATGGTCCTTTGCGCGAACCCTATGTGGTGTTCTGTCAGGGAGGGACCCACTGGACCCATGTGGCTATTGCCTTGGAAGCGGCGATCGAAGCAGTTGGACCTGCGGCATAGAACTGACTAGCTCTTCAGTATGGTCTGTACTTTTTGATCTCCGTAATATCCGATTGCTGGGTGACTGGGATTTGCTGGGCAGGCTTGCAGCCGCATCAAGGTTGAGCGTTCCAGGGTTGAAACGTCCTTAATTTCTAGACCACAGGCCAGTTTCGCATGGGAGAAAGGGAAAGCTCCAGCCCCAAATTGCAAAGTTGTGATGTTTGTCATTAAAGAAACATTGAACTTGGAAGACTGCAACAGGTTTCCCTCGGATTCTTGGGGAGTTTCTCGCTAAGATTTCATTAACAAGGTGTTCTCTGGGAATACTGAAAAGCAAGGTAAACTTTATCCTTGCCTCCAATTGCTTGAAAAATGCGATAAACCCTTGCTGGCGCAGCTACAGCTGATTCAATGGATCCCAGGTTCAACTTATTTGTTCGGCAGGTTCTTGAAAAAAAATCACTACTTATGGGGACTCACCCTGGACTCAGTTTAGCTATGAGTCAAATTCCAGAACTCAAGACTTGGTATGACCAAGGCAATGCACTTTTCAAGCTGGGCCGGTTTGAAGGGGCTGTTGCTCGATTTGACAAAATTTTAGCTCAGCATCCTGAATATTATGAGGCCTGGGCTCAGCGTGGTTGTGCCCTCTACGAAATGGGAGCCCACGAGGAAGCGATCGCCAGCTTTGACAAAGCCTTGAAGATTAAGCCCAAATATGGGTTGGCATGGCATGGGAAAGGGATTGCCATGGCTAAGTTAGGACACTACGAAGAGTCAATTACAAGCTTTCACAAGGCCCTCAAATTTAAGCCAGAGGATGCCAAGATTTGGTACAACCAGGGCCACTCCTACGCTTGTCTGTATCGCTATAAAGAGGCGATCGCCAGTTTTGATAAGGCTATTGAGTTCAAGCCAGATAATTACCGGGCCTGGTATAGCCGCGCGGTTTCTCTAGCCTCACTGCGTCGCTATGATGATGCTTTGACCAGTTTGGATGCTGCCATTGCGATTAAACGAAGCTGCTATTATGCTTGGAACTATCGGGGTTTGGTGCTGACTAAACTCGATCGCCATAATGAAGCAATTGTGAGCTTCGATCAGTCTTTGCAGTGCAAATCTGATAATCCAAATGCCTGGTATGGCAAGGCTTGTTCCTATGCGCTGCGCCAGGATATTGAGCTGGCTGTCAAAAATTTGCATCGAGCGATCGTTTTAAGCCCCAATCTCTATCGGGTGATGGCTCAAACCGATATTAATTTTGACAGCATTCGCAATAGTGAGCAGTTTCAAGATCTGATGCGACGACGCTAGGGCAGGAAGTTATGAGGGTTGAAATTTAACCGATAAAAAACAGAGGAAGATGGGTTTGGCCCTCTCTTCCCCTCATGCTTTTGCTGAAAACTAGTCTGTCTTACAGCGCTTCGTTCACGATCTGGCTCGCTTCTCCCAAAATCTGCTGGAGGTGGTCTTCGCTCTTGAAGCTCTCAGCATAGATTTTATAGACGTTTTCGGTACCGGAAGGTCGAGCCGCGAACCAGCCGTTATCCGTGGTCACTTTTAAGCCACCGATCGAAGCATTGTTGCCGGGAGCTTTGGTTAGTTTGGCCACGATCGCATCTCCAGCCAGAGAAGCCGCCTTGACATCTTCGGGAGCCAGCTTACCCAAACGCGCTTTCTGTTCGGGATTGGCAGGCGAATCAATACGGCTGTAATAGGCAGTGCCGAGCTTCGCAGTCAGTTCTTGGTAGTGCACACCTGGATCTTTGCCAGTTTTGGCCGTAATTTCTGCGGCCAGCAGATCCATGATGATGCCGTCCTTATCGGTGGTCCAAACGGTGCCGTTTTTACGCAAGAAGGAAGCTCCCGCGCTTTCTTCACCGCCAAAGCCGAGAGAACCATCTAATAGACCAGAGACAAACCATTTGAAGCCTACGGGCACTTCGCAAACGGGTCGTCCGATCAGCTTGCCGACGCGATCGATCATGCTGCTGCTCACCAGGGTTTTGCCGATGGCGCTATTGGCCGACCAGCCGGTACGATTCGTAAACAGATAATAGATGGCTACCGACAGGAAGTGGTTGGGGTTCATTAAACCAACGCTGGGCGTAACAATGCCGTGGCGATCGGAGTCGGTGTCGTTACCAAAGGCAATATCATAATCGTCTTTCAGCTTGACCAGATTGGCCATGGCATAGGGCGAGGAGCAGTCCATGCGGATTTTGCCGTCCCAGTCTACCGTCATAAATCGGAAGGTGGGATCGATCGTCCGATTTACCAGCGTGATGTTCAGGTTGTAGCGATCGCGGATGGGTTCCCAGAAGGCAATGTTTGAGCCACCTAAGGGATCTGCACCAATCCGTAGTCCTGCCGATCGGATCGCCTCGATGTCGATGATGTTTTCCAGATCGTTAACATAGGGCGTGATGAAGTCGTAAATATGCGTCGTGGAAGCCCGCAGCGCCGTATCATAACTGATCCGCTGCACCTCTTTGTTGCCGCCTGCCATCAGCGCATTGGCCCGATCTTGAATCCATTTCGTGGTTTCGGGTTCTGCTGGACCGCCGGAAGGGGGATTGTATTTGAAGCCACCGTCATTGGGTGGGTTGTGGGAAGGCGTAATGATGATGCCGTCTGCTAAGCCGCTCGTGCGACCCTGATTATAGGTGAGGATGGCGTGAGAAATGGCCGGGGTAGGGCTGTACTGCACAAAGCCTTCTGTCGGCGCAATGAAGACTTCTATGCCGTGAGCTGCCAAGACTTCTAATGCCGTTTTTTGAGCGGGGGCAGAGAGGGCATGGGAGTCCATTCCCATGTAAAGCGGACCGTCGATGCCCTGGCTTTTGCGATATTCAGCTACAGCCTGCGACACAGCCAGAATATGGGCTTCGTTAAAGGTTCCAGTCGCAGAAGAGCCCCGATGCCCAGAGGTGCCAAAACTGACTTTTTGCAGAGGATTGGCAGGATCAGGCTGAACGGTGTAGTACTGATCGAGCAGCTTAGTCACATCGATCAACTTGTCCTCAGGCGCTAGCTTGCCAGCAAGAGGGCTGATCTTTTCGTCCACAGTTTGCATCTACACTCTCCCTATCCTTCGGGCTTCCTTCAAGTCCAGAATACCTTGAAATGATTAAGGGAAAGTATGCTTCAGAGCGTAATCCATCTGAAGTGGAGAGGATACAAATTGCAGTCGTGAATATGACTTCTATAAATGTGACTTCTATGCGATCGATGCAGCAACCGCCTTCAACTCAAAGATTTTTTCAATCACGGCTTCAACAACGCGATCAGGAGTGGAGGCACCTGAGGTGATGCCAACGACAATCTCACCGGACGGCAGCCAGTTTTCCTGCACTTGCAGATCCTGATGCAGCGGCTTGTGTTCGACCCGATTGCCGGGACCAATCCGATCGGCACTGTCGATGTGATAGGAAGGAATGCCTCGCTCGATCGCAATTTCTTGCAAATGCGTGGTGTTCGAAGAGTTGTAGCCGCCAATCACTACCATCAGATCCAGTTTGTCTTCAACGAGCTTAAACATGGCATCTTGCCGTTCCTGAGTAGCATCGCAGATGGTGTTGAAGCTGAGGAAGTGCTGATTCAGCTCGGTTGGGCCATACTTCTTCAGCATGGTGCGTTCGAACAGTTTGCCAATTTGCTCAGTTTCGCCCTTCAGCATTGTGGTCTGATTCGCAATGCCGACCTGTTCTAAATCGCGATCGGGGTCGAATCCAGCAGAACAAGCTTTGCTGAACTTTGCCATAAACTCTTCGCGATCGCCGCCGTTCAAAATGTAATCGCAGACATATTGGGCCTGGTCCAGGTTCAGCACAATTAGATAGGTGCCTGCAAAAGAGCTGGTGGCGATGGTTTCCTCATGGTTGTATTTGCCGTGGATGATCGAGGTGAAGCTGCTTTTCTTATGCTTCTCGACCGTATTCCATACTTTTGAGACCCAGGGACAGGTCGTGTCCACAATCGTGCAACCGCGATCGTTGAGCAACTGCATTTCCTGCACACTTGCCCCAAAGGCGGGCAGAATCACAACATCGCCCTGCTGTATGCCGTCAAAATTCTTTTGGCCTGCTTCAACTTCGATGAATTCTACCTGCATTTCTCGCAAGCGCTGATTCACCGAAGGGTTATGAATAATTTCATTGGTGATCCAAATGCGTTCTTTGGGAAAATGCTGCCGTGTCTCATAGGCCATTGCCACCGCTCGCTCCACTCCCCAGCAAAAGCCGAACGCTTCCGCCAATCGGATGGTCACATCTCCTCGCCGCAATGTGCCGTGATTATCCCGAATTTGCTGAATCAGGTCACTCTGATATTCGGATTGCATCATGCCAGTTACTTCAGCATCATGCCCAAATCCTTTGCGGTGGTAGTTTTCAGAGTTGTTGAGCGATCGCTTAAAGGCTTTCGTATCCATGCAGTTGACCTTGATTTCACCTGTTTTCAGGGTATCAGGTCTGTGCGCTTCAGGCATGGACAAGCTGACGATCGGGCTATCGAAATCCTCTATCGTCAGGATTTAGCAGCACTGCTTAATCGATCTCCAGCACCTCACGGCTGTAGACTTGCAGCGCGATCTTCCAGGTTTCGTAGCCTAATGGATTCAGATGAAGGCCATCGGTGGTGAGGTCAGGGCGTAAATTGCCGTCTGGGTTAGCGAACAAGGGATAGAGGTCGAGGAAATAGACGCCTTCGTCACGGGCGATCGATTCTAATTGTTTGTTGAGATCTTGAATGCGGCTGTTGGGGATTGCTAGCAGACGATCGCGGCCTTCCCAAACTGACTCTGCTGCATGGGGCAGAATGGACTGCAAGACAATTTGGGAGCGGGGATGCGCTTTATCGAGCGCTTTGACAATCTGACGCTGATTTTCCACGACCTCTTGATCGGAACTGCCGCGCAGCAGATCGTTGATGCCGATCATCACAAAGATCGTTTCAGGTTCGGTTTGGTCAAAGAAAGCAAGGCGCTTGAGGAGCCCTGTTGATGTCTCACCCGAAATCCCTTGATTCAACCAGGTTCTGCCTTCGGGGAGCAGCTCATTCGGGAACCAGAGGCTGATCGAGTCTCCTGCTAAGACGGTGAGGCGATCGGGCTTTTGTTCGGCTGCCACTTTGGCCTCCTGTTTCAGCTGATCTAACCATTGCTCGTAGGTGAGTTGGTGCTTGGTGCCCAATTCGATCGGTTTAGGGCTGGGTAGCAGGGGTGAAGTGGTTGCAGAAGGATTGGCCACAACTGGCATACTGGCAGCTTGAGGCGCAGACTGACGCGGCAGCGAGGCCAATAGGATGACCAACAAGACAACGTTCGCGGATAGGGACGCCATCACCCAAGCAGGCAGGAGTTTTAGCCGCAGCAATGCAGGAGAGAACTTAAAAAAACGGGTTGCAGATCTGAAGTATCGATCGCGCATCTTGACACCTCAAGGGATCAAAATTAGCTGCAAAACGCCAAAAACCAATAACGTTCAATGACTTTAGCACAAGGTTTATTCAGGTCAACCGAAACTTTTGAGTTCTCAACTTGAGTTCCATACTTGAGTTCATACTTGAGTTCTAGAAATAAAAGAAGGGCAGGTCTTTCAGCAAAATGCCTTGGACTGCCCTATGAAATCTAGATTGAGGGGTCGGCTTTAGTAATTGCTTGCAACCCCGGCAGAACTACTTTCAGCGCCAATTGAACGAACGGTAACGTCACTTGCATCTTTGAGGAAACCGCTGTAAGCTTCCATGCCGTGCTCACCGATATCCAAACCAATCAGCTCTTCTTCTTCGGTGACGCGGATGCCCAATGTGGCCTTCAGTGCCAACCAGAAGATGGTAGAGAGAAGTACGGTGATACCACCAACGCAGATGACACCCAGGAACTGAATCCAGAGTTGGCCAATACCGCCACCCATGAACAATCCAGCTGCTGGGCCAGCGGTGTAAAGTACATCTTGCCCAACTACGACGTCAGGCCCCACTGAGAACAAGCCAACTGCCAGGGTTCCCCAAACGCCGTTGATCAGGTGAACCGAAGTTGCGCCTACCGGGTCGTCGATCTTGATGCGATCAAAGAACAGAACTGCAAACACAACCAGTACACCACCAATTGCCCCAGTAACAGCTGCGGCCCAAACTGGGATAAAGGCACAAGGAGCTGTCACTGCAACCAATCCAGCCAGGATGCCGTTGATCACCATCGAGAGATCGGGTTTACCCAGCACTACCCAGGCAACGATCGTTGCAGCTGCACCACCAAACGCAGCCCCAATGTTGGTTGTCATGGCAATGTGGCCAATCAACCAGCTGATGCTCATGGTGGAACCAGGGTTAAATCCGAACCAACCCAACCATAGGATCAAGCAGCCCAGTGTGGCGATCGACAGGTTATGTCCAGGAATCGCATTAACACTGCCATCGCTGTTATATTTGCCAATCCGGGGGCCGAGGAAAGCTGCGCCCATCAGAGCAGCCCAGCCACCGACAGAGTGCACAACGGTTGATCCGGCAAAATCCCAAAAACCGAGTTGAGCCAGCCAGCCGCCACCCCAAATCCAGTGGCCTGTCAAAGGATAAGCGATACCAACAAGCAACAAGCTAAAGATCAAGAAGTCAACAAACTTGATCCGCTCAGCAACTGCACCAGAAACGATCGTGGCTGCGGTACCTGCAAACGCCAGCTGGAAGAAGAACTTCACCAGCAGGGGGACGCCTGCCCAGCTCAGCGAGGTATAAGCGCCTTGGTACGCATCACCCATAGCAGGGCTGTTGTCTGCGCCACCGAGGAAGAATACTCCTTCTACACCAATAAAGCCATTGCCGTTTCCGAACATGAGGCCAAAGCCCAGAATCCAGAAGGCGATCGTAGACATTGCAAACACAATCAGGTTCTTCGCCAGAATGTTCACGGCATTCTTTTGACGACAGAAACCCGTTTCCAACATACAGAAGCCAGCATTCATGAAGAAGACCAGCATGGCGGCAACCATGACCCACATGGTGTCCAGGCCAACCTTTACATCTGCTGCAAGTTGCTCCGCAGAGGGTGTGCTCTGAGCCGAAGCAGACATTGCCCCAATGCCAACGATCAAAATCGCCAGCGGGATGCAAGCCTGCCAAGCAAGCGGCAAGTAACTAATTTTTCTGAGNTTTTTTTTGCAGAGTAGAAACAAGAGGAGAGCCGAAGCTCCGCTCAGGGTAATGCCTGCCTCTGCTTCTCTTACCTTTGAGTAATAACTTAGACATTGCAGGAAGTTCCTTCAAGATTAAGTAGGTTAAGCCGCATTCCTTGAGGAATGAAGATCAACCGATCGGATAGGGAGAGCAACCCAACATCCCGTGTAAACCCTGTTTGCTCGAAGGACCGTAAACGGGCTTGACAGACTTACTTGCCTTACAGACTGTTGAAGTCAGCTGTGCTCGCAGCTAACAGTCCTTAATCAGGGAATCACGGTCGCAGTACCGTTAGCGATGCAGAAAATGCAAGTATGGTTAAGATTTCATCAATTCTTAATATCTTCATCTGTATCGCAAGCTACATTTCCTGCCAAAACCTTCGGAGGAATTTCTGAATTCTTGAAGAGCCAAGGTGACTAAATTAACAAATACATCCCGGAAAATACGGTTTTCTACTCTTTGGCGTCAGGCAATTCTGTCAAGGAATCTTGACTCATTCTTGACTAATTTTGGTCGCTGATCAAAAGCGAAAAAACCTTGAATTCCTTGCTTTCGCTTGAACGCTCATGAACGTGCCGGGTTACAAGCCAATCGCAGAATATAGACTGCACTGCCAGAGTCGATCTTCGTTTCTCGATCGTCTACCTGCATCTTATGTAAATCTTATGTAGTGCTTGGCACATCGTAAACCTCAGCAGTTTGAAGCGAGTGAGGTTGCGAAGTTTGACTGGACTGGACGATGGTTTCTTGGCTTTGCCTCAGGCTCAGCGATGAAGTTTGTAATCCGGACAACCGATCGCATCTTCGGAAAGGGCTGACTTAGGATGTACAGGACACTTTAAGTAGTGAGTGTTGGTGAAAAATTGGCAGTTGGCACAGGGAATCTCATGCATCTGTTTTGCTTTACCTACCGCATCTCGAATTGCCGCCCACAGACTCCAAGCCAATAGAGCAACGATCAACCAGGCTAAAACGAAGCAGACTGGCACCAAAATAGCCTGAAACAAATGAAGCGCCGTATAAAATACATAGTGAAGGCTTGTCAGCATCCCTCTATTCCTGCTTTACGCAACTAAGAACCAGAATTTAGTGAACTCCACCTGGTTTCCATTTCAGCAAACATTTCTGTTCCAGCAAACCCCTGCGCCTTCTGCTGCTTGTGCACAGAACTGATCTCACTAAATTTGTGACCTGAATAGACCACCTCCTCATCTTACTGAGGCCCGATCGGGCTCACCTCTTCCCAAAGGTTACAGCTCATTTTGTTCAAGCCTGACTGCTGATTAAACTGCTTATCAAAAGTTACAACTTGTTAACAGCAAGCAGAGGTTGTTGATCAAATCCTAAAGAAAGCTCTAAAGCCCGATTGGTGAACCGGACTTTTGTGAGAAGATGAAATAATTGACTAATAATTGGCTAAATTGTTGTTGAAGTAACAGACAGGAACTCGACCTATGACACTGCGACTCGGTGATACCGTTCCCGATTTTACTCAAGCCTCTAGTGAAGGCGATATCAGCTTCTATGATTGGGCAGGCGACAGTTGGGTCGTTCTCTTTTCTCACCCAGCTGATTATACGCCGGTTTGCACAACCGAACTGGGCACTGTAGCAAAGCTTAAGCCTGAATTCGACAAACGCAATGTCAAAGTGATTGCTCTCAGCGTTGACGATGTGGAGTCTCATGCAGGCTGGATTGGTGACATTGAAGAAACTCAAAGCACCAAGCTGAATTATCCGATTCTGGCCGATCCCGATAAAAAGGTTTCTGACCTGTATGACATGATTCACCCGAATGCGAATGCGAAGGTGACGGTGCGAACCGTTTTCATCATCGATCCTCAGAAAAAGCTACGCCTGTCGCTGACCTATCCGCCTAGCACTGGGCGCAACTTTGATGAAATTCTGCGCGTGATTGATTCGCTTCAGCTCACGGATAACTATAGCGTGGCGACTCCAGCAGACTGGAAAGATGGGGAAGATTGCGTGGTTGTTCCCTCGATTCCAACCGACGAAGCTCGCCAGAAGTTTCCCAAGGGCGTCACGGAAATTAGACCTTATCTGCGTATGACGCCTCAGCCTAACAAATAGGTGAGACACTGAAGAATCATTAAGACACCATACTCAATCTTGAGGGGCATAGAGAACTATGTCCCTTTTCTATAGAGTGGGAAAGCAGCGTTTGATGACGCCAGCAAGACCTCCATCATCATAGATTTCGATATAGATTTCGATCGATGCTTCCAGAAGAAATTACCCCAACTCTAACCGCCATGTTTGGCGATGTTCTCTCCAGTGCGGGACCAGAATCCTGGCAAATCGAAGGCGAAAATTTACGCTTGTTGGTGCTGCTCTCGGAAGATCAGTCCTGGTTACGGGCGTTGATTACGATCGCCCCAGCTCAGGAGGCAGGACCCTTTTTGCAGCAATTGCTCGAAGCCAACTTTGATGAAACCCAAGAAGCACGCTATGCCCTGTTTCAAGGTCTATTGTGGGGGGTCTATCAGCATAGTTTAGCCAGTTTGACGATCGAAGATTTTCAGGCAGCGATTCGATGTCTGGTTGAGTTGCACCAGCAGGGTCTGGGAGAAAGCTTTAATCGGCTGGCCGAAACCCAAATTCGTCAAATTATCCAGGCTGCCAAACTCCAGGGACAATCGCTTGAAGCGACGATGCAAACGTTGGAACGCTTCTATCAGGAAGGGGTGATGGGTGACCTCAATTCTGGCGAACAGGCCCGCAATGAAGTGTTGGGTGCCTGGCGTTATCAACTCGAACGGCTCTGGAATGAGGAGTCTGGATTGAATGGGTAGAATTTTACCTTGAGTCCATCACGAGGATGGGGGGTCGGTAGTCTCACCAGTTCCAAGTTCTGATCGGGCAACAGTTCCCAATCATAGTTGCGAGCAAGCAGGGCTGCAAAAATTTTCATTTCCAAACGCGCAAACTCTTTGCCCAAGCATTCGCGAATGCCGCCACCAAACGGTAAATAGCCGTATTTCTGGCGATCGGCACTTTGCTGCTGCATCTGTTGCGGACTAAAGCGTTCGGGCTCAAATCGATCAGCCTCTGGATAAAGAGTTTCATCCTGATGGGTCGCGCCAATTTGGTAGAAAACCATCCAGCCCTTCGGAAGTTGGTAGCCATTAAATTCGCAGGTTTCCAGCACCGTCCGGAAGCTACCTCCAACGGGTGGAATCAACCGCATCACTTCGCGCAGCACCTGTTCCAGATAGGTCATTTGCTTCAGCTGATCGAGGGTTAACGGTTCATGAACCGGAAATTGCTGCTGTTCCGATCGCACTTTAGCCATCACATCGGGATGTTGCGCCATCAGTAAGCAAAAAGCAGCAACGGCAGCAGTTAAGGTTTCATGTCCGGCAAAAAGTAACAGCAAAATTTGATCTTTCAATTCAGCAATGCTGAGTCGTTGACCGGCTTCATCTTCTGCCTGGATCAAAAGCGCAAGGGTATCTGTTCCAGGTTCAGAACTTTGCTGCCGTTGCTGGATGATCGCTTCTAATGCCTGGGCAAGTCGATCGCCACTGCGTTTAGCCCGCCCAAATTTGGTCCAGGGGAGGGCGATCGGAATCGAAAATAATCCTTCAGTCCAGGTTTCAAAGGCTTGGCCTAAATTTGTTTTGGAACCTTGATCAAGCCCAGCTAGTAATTTGCAGGCGATGTCAAAAGTGTAATGGCGCAGTTCTGGATACCAGGTGAGTTCGGTTTGTTTAACCCAGCGATCGCAATATTGGTGAGTAATTTGCTCCATTGTGGCGATATAACCCGATAGAGCACGCGGCATGAACGCTTGAGCCAGTAGTTTACGGCGATTTTGGTGGATTGTGCCTGTTTGAAGCACTAAAGACAGGGGACCCAGCAAGGCTTTTGTGCTGGGAGGCCAGCTTATCTCGAAGTATTGATTTTCACTCGACAGGATGAATCGATTCGCTTCATAGCCTCTCATAAACAAAGTGGGACTGCCTAACAGCTTTGTTTTAAATACATCGCCATATTTTTGGTGCTGCTTTAACGCAAAGTCTGGATCGCGAAAGAAGCTGAGGGTTTTGCCAAGCAGGGGAAGGCCATTGTCACCGGGCGGTAGGGGCAATGTATCAGCAGACTGGGAAAGCGGCATGGTTGTTCAGAGGAGTGGTAGGAAAGGTGTGAGAGATAAAACAAAGATGAAGGGATGAACAATCAACCTTGAGAGTACGGATAGTTTTTTGAAAGTGTTGTGAAGTTCCGCAGAATTACACAGAATTTTCCGGAAACTACCGACAAGATGGACGTAAGTAGTCGAGGAGCTAGTTCGAATTCGATCGAAGTTTACAGCTCCTGTCCCTCAGTTGCAATATGTCTGCGGGAAAATTCAGCATGTCTAAAAATGCATGCTTTAACGAGGTTTCGCGCATTGGGTGCTCGCGTGATCAATACATGTTGGCTTGTCATCCCTTTCTAACGTTCATTCAGTGCATTCCCTCATTATGATTAATCAGAAAAACTCTTCCCTGTTTGAAACTCGTACCCGAGCTGTACAAAACTTTTCCGACAAACTTAGTAAAAAAGATCGTCGCGATCCATTCACAATCAATATCGGAGCACGTAGCAGCTTTGAAGCGAGTTTGACTGGGATTAAATCAGGTGCAAATGTTGATCTGAAGCTCTTGAACAGCAGTGGGCAGGTAATTGCTACTTCTAAAAAGAAAGGTAATAAACAGGAACGCATTACGGTTGGATCGCTAGAGCAAGGTGTTTATCGGTTGGTTGCTGAACTGAAAGGTAAAGTCGCCACTAAATTCAAGATCAGTACAACAACAACGGCGATCGCAACTCCCAATCCCTCTCCCTCTCCGTTACCAAATCCTTCTCCCAGTCCGTCTCCGTTACCTAATCCCTCTCCATCTCCGTCTCCGTTACCCAATCCTTCCCCATCCCCGAACCCAACGCCAACGCCTGGACCGACTCCAACACCTGGACCAACACCAACGCCTGGACCAACACCGACGCCTGGACCAACCCCAACACCAGCTCCACTTGATTTTGCAGGTCAAACGCCTGGAAACGCTCGTAACATTACACTGGACGTTGCTTCGAGCGATTTCGAAGATTTTGTTGGGGCAGTTGACACCCAAGATTTCTACAAATTTGCAATCGGTGGAACAAATCCAACTGCTAAACTCACTGGTGCGATTACAGGTAAGAATGGTGCATTAGGCGGCACCGTAACGGTAAATCTGTTTAAGAGTGATGGAACAACGCTGGTTAAAACAAAAGATGTTTCTGGCGTGAATGCCTCGCTCTTTGATAACGATTTGCTGGAAGCAGGAGACTATTACCTGGAAGTGAAATCACCGGCCACCAACATCGATTACAAACTCTCATTGTCAAGTGATTCGATCGCAGATAATGGCGGTAATGCTGGTAACCCGAAAGTAGTTACAGTCAGTGGTACTCCCTCAAACGAATTTGACTTTGTTGGTCCTGGGGATACAACAGATGCCTTTGCATTCAACACAGATACCGATCGCGTCATTGAAATGAAGTTGACGAGGGCCGATGGTGGAGTGCTGAATGATGATGTTAAATTCTTCCTGTTCAATCCAGATGGCAGTATCCGTGAAGAACTGAGTGCTGCTACTTCCTCTGATCCGAATGAATTCAAAATTATTCGGGATGTCAGTGCAATTGGCGGAGGTGAGAATTACACGATTCAAGTAGAAAATGGAGGCAACACGAGCACAGAATATAAGTTGGAATACTTCTTCCTGTAATTTGAATTGATGCTAGAAAGAGTAGGAGTGCATATTCTCCTACTCTCAATCGAAACATCAAAACCGTTTTGCAATCAACTTCCCATACGTTTGAGGTGCGGAATTTAATCCATACCTCATTTTTACTATTTAATTGTGTCTCTCTTAGCTGACCATCGCTCGACCCAAATGCAGATCCAAGACTTCCTGGCGTGCCCACCGATCGGCCTCTAGAATGTCATCCAGATTTGGATTGGAACGATTTTGAGTATGATGGCGATCGCATATTTGCTCAATTAAACGCGGAATATCCAGGAAAGCGATTTTCTCATCCAGGAAGAGGGCGACAGCTTGTTCATTCGCCGCATTCAATACCGCTGGCATCGTACCGCCTGCCCGTCCTGCGGCATAGGCCAAATTCATGCAGGGATATTTTTGATGATCGGGTTCACGGAAGGTGAGATTGCCTGCTTTGACTAAATCTAAGCGCTCCCAGTCTGTGGGAATGCGATCGGGATAGGACAGGGCATACAGCAGCGGCAATCGCATGTCAGCCCAGCCTAATTGAGCCAATACTGAAGTGTCTTGTAATTCGATTAGCGAATGAATGATGCTTTGTGGATGGATGACAATTTCAATCTGGTCATAGTCCACCCCAAATAGAAAATGGGCTTCGATCACTTCTAAGCCTTTATTCATTAACGTAGCTGAGTCGATCGTAATTTTGCGACCCATGGACCAGTTGGGATGTTTCAGCGCATCAGCCACCGTCACCGTTTCTAACTTTTCGACGGGCAGATCACGGAAGGCTCCTCCAGAAGCGGTGAGCAGAATGCGGCGTAGGCCATTTTTAGGCACACCCTGCAAACATTGAAAAATTGCCGAATGTTCGGAATCGGCAGGCAGCAGTTTGACACCATGTTCCTGCACGAGCGGCAGCACCACCGGACCTCCTGCAATCAGGGTTTCCTTATTCGCCAGGGCAATATCTTTTCCGGCCTGGATGGCGGCGATCGTCGGCAATAACCCAGCACAGCCAACAATGCCCGTTACGACTGCTTCAGAGTCTCCATAGCGGGCAATTTCAACAACGGCTTCTTCTCCTCCCAAAAGAACGGGCGGAGCATCCATATCGGCGATCGCTCTGGTCAGAGCAGGTAGATGAGCCGGATTTCGAATTGCGGCAATTTGAGGCTGAAACTGGCGAATTTGCTGGGCCAACAGCTCTACATTATTGCCAGCCGCCAGCCCAACGATGCGGAATTGATCGGGATACTGGGCCACAATATCCAACGTTTGAGTACCAATTGAACCCGTCGAACCAAGCAAAGTAATGGCTTTCACAGCGGATGACCACGCACAAACAGCAATTCCACTATAAAATGCCGAGGGATCAAAATATTACACTCCTGACTTCGATCATCCATCCAATTCAGAGGATTGAGTAGAATCACGATAACCCTTACTGCCAGTCCGCCATGAGCAAACATTCTGAGTTCTCTTCTCAACCGGAAGTTGCCCAGAATCTTTCAACTTCATTGATGTTTCCGTTCATCAACCTCGAAGAAGAAGAGGATAATAGCGACTACTTTGACTACTTTTCTGACGAACCGGGCAGCGCTCCTGGCACGTTGAGTATTGAGGCAGATGCTTCACCACCCGTCATTTTTTTGATCGACTACAACAGCAACAACGCCAGCCGCATCAAAATCAACGATCCAGAAGATTGTGAACCTTATCTCGATACCGCTTCCATTTCCTGGATTGATGTGCAGGGATTGGGCAGTGAGAATGTTTTGCGGCGTTTGGGTCGCGTGTTTGATCTGCATCCTCTGGTGCTGGAGGATGTGGTGAATGTGCCGCAGCGCCCGAAAGTGGATGACTATGAAGACCAATTGCTGTTTATTGCCCGCATGGTTACGCCTAAAGATAGTGGGCGTGGTTTTGTGGCAGAGCAGGTGAGCCTGATTTTGGGCAAACATTATTTGCTGACCGTCCAGGAAGAGCCGGATTATGACTGTTTTGGTCCGGTCCGAGAACGAATTCGATCGGCCAAGGGGGTGATTCGCCACCATAACGCCGATTATTTGGCCTACTCTCTGATTGATGCCATCATTGACGGATTTTTCCCGGTCTTAGAGGATTATGGGGAAGCGTTGGAAGAGCTGGAAGATGAAGTGGTTGCCAATCCTTCCCGCCAAAGTCTGGAGAAAATTCACCGGATTAAACGCGAGCTGTTGGCCTTGCGACGGGCGATCTGGCCCCAACGCGATGCGATCAACAGTTTGATCCGCGATTCCAATCATTTGATTAGTGATGAAGTGCGGGTGTATCTGCGGGATTGCTATGACCACACGGTTCAGGTGATTGATATGGTGGAAACCTATCGAGAAGTGGCCTCCAGCTTGATGGATGTCTATGTTTCTTCGGTGGGCAACCGCATGAATGAAGTGATGAAGCTGCTGACCATTATCTCCACTATTTTTATTCCTTTAACCTTTATTGCTGGGGTCTATGGCATGAACTTCGATCCCCACTCCTCTCCCTGGAATATGCCGGAGTTGGAGTGGTATTGGGGTTATCCGGCCTGTCTGGGTGTAATGGCAACGATCGCAGGTGCATTGATCTTTTATTTCAAACGCAAAGGCTGGTTCGAGAATTTTTCAGGCATCAAAGATTAACTGGTTCTCCTGCAAGTTTGACGGGACTAAATTTTTGAGAGGATGAATTTTGACAGGACTAAAGTCTGCGCCATGAAAAGTCTGTGCCATAAAAACTGATAGGATTTCTAGAACGCTGCTTACCGACGGCTGTTGACCTAATCAATGCAAGCAATACCAGCTATGGACCTAAAAGCTTTAATTCGCGATATTCCTGATTTTCCGAAACCCGGCATTTTGTTCCGAGACATCACCACCCTTCTACGGGATCCAGCGGGGTTGCGCTATACGATCGATCTGATGGCGGAAAAATGCGCCGATTTGGCTCCTGACTATATTGTGGGTATGGAATCGCGGGGCTTCATTTTTGGCACTCCTTTGGCCTACAAAATGGGAGTCGGGTTTATTCCTGTTCGGAAGCCCGGAAAATTGCCGGGGGCAGTGCATGCGGCTGAGTATGAGCTGGAATATGGTACCGATCGACTGGAAATTCATCAAGATGCGCTACCTGCGGGCAGTCGAGTGCTAATTGTGGATGATTTGATCGCAACCGGGGGAACCGCAACCGCAACGGCTCAGCTGGTGCAGCACCATTCCAACTGTGAGTTAGTTGGCTTCGGCTTTATTATCGAATTAGCTTTTCTGGAAGGTCGCAAGGCACTGCCGGAAGTTCCGGTGATCACGCTGGTTCAATATTGAGCCGTTATCCTGGAAATTGTGCATCGATGCCGATCGCTTCAGCCGTGGGTTGAGGCATTGCAGGGATGCTTGTATAGCAGGTTGAATTGCGGCAATTCTTATGACTTCTACTCCGGTCTCCTGGCAGCAACGATTGCAACTCCTGATCGATCGAATCGTAGCATTGGCGACCAGTGAGACGGTGAGCTATGTCGTTAAGCGCCTGCTGCAAGCTCTGCCTACGCTGCTTTTAACCTCTGCCCTCAGCTTTTTCCTGGCACAGCTCATGCCGGGTGATTTTTTAGATCAGTTGCGCCAAAATCCGCAGGTGTCGCAGGAGACGATCGAGAGTTATCGCCGTCTGTATGGCCTGGACAAGCCCGTGATTGTGCAATATTTTTACTGGCTGCAGCAGATTCTTACGAAGGGCGATTTTGGACCGAGTTCTTCCTATGCCATGCGATCGACCACTTCCCTGATCTGGGAGCGGGTGCCTGCGACGCTGCTGTTGTCTGTGTCTTCACTAGTCCTGACCTGGGCGATCGCCATTCCTCTGGGGGTGATTGGGGCCGTTCACCAGAATAAAGGGATCGATCGATTTTTGCGGGTGCTGAGCTATACCGGACAGGGCTTTCCAACACTAATTACGGGTCTGCTGCTGCTGTTTTTTGCGCAGTTGACTTCTCCGCTATTTCCGGTTGGTGGTATGACCAGCATTGATCATGATGACCTCACCTGGTTTGGCAAGATTCTGGATATTGGCTGGCATATGATTTTGCCAACGCTGGCGCTGAGTATTACGGGATTTGCAGGTTTGCAGCGAATTACTCGCGGTGAGTTGCTGGATGTGCTGCGGCAAGACTATATCCAAACGGCGCGCGCTAAAGGGTTGCCGGAAAATCGCGTGATCTATGTGCATGCTCTGCGGAATGCGGTGAATCCGTTGATTACGTTGCTGGGCTTTGAATTTGCCAGTCTGCTGGGTGGGGCGTTTATTACCGAGAATTATTTCAACTGGCCCGGTCTGGGTCGGATGATTTTGCAGGCAGTGCAGGCGCAGGATCTTTACCTGGTGATGGCTAGCCTGATGATGGGTGGCGTGATGCTGATTTTGGGCAACCTTCTAGCCGATCTGGCGCTCAAATTTGTCGATCCACGCATCAAGTTGACCGAGTTGCAATAAAGAAAATTCGGCGGAGGAGGCGTATAGCCGTGAAATGGTGCCAGTGGGTTGTGCCAGTTCCAGGAGTTTGTTGCTCTCTGCTAAAAGGAAATCGCGATAGCGTAAGATGAAGAAATGCCTAAATGGGTAATCGGTTCGCAGTGGACAATTTTGCTACTGCTATAAGGTTTCGTAATTTGGGTTTGTCAATTTGTTCATTCAATCGCTGCTGCATCGAAGTGTAGGAAATTGGTATGAGTCAAGAAGAGATTTACGAGAAGGTTAAGAAAATTGTGGCAGATCAATTAAGTGTTGATCCCGCCGAAGTGAAGCCGGAAGCTAGCTTTGCCAATGACCTTGGCGCTGATTCCCTGGACACAGTGGAATTGGTTATGGCTTTGGAAGAAGAATTTGATATCGAAATTCCTGATGAGGCAGCCGAAGGGATTGCCACGGTGCAAGCAGCAGTGGACTACATCAAAGACAAAGCCGCTGCTTAATCGCTTCAAGCTCATTGACAGAACGCTTGCTGCAAATGCGTTAAGCTTGAGTTTCAGCATTGTTCGTCAAACTTTTTCAATGGCATGGGGATTAGCGGGTCTGCTGAAGGCGCGAGTCGCATTCATTCTAGTGAGATAGACCTGTTCTAATCCCTTCTTAAAGTATTTGTTCGATTTTGGTCTACTGTTTTCGGGTGTTAAACCCTAGAATTGCCTGTCATGACAAGTTCTGAGTTAAAGCGGGTTGTAGTTACGGGACTGGGTGCACTTACGCCGATCGGCAATACCCTGTCTGAGTATTGGCAGGGGTTGATTAGCGGTCGGAATGGAATCGCCGAGATCACCCTGTTTGACGCCTCTAAGCACGACTGCCGGATTGCCGGTGAGGTAAAAGGTTTTGACCCGCATGTGTATCTCGATCGCAAAGAAGCCAAGCGGATGGATCGGTTCGCTCAATTTGCAGTTTCTGCCAGCAAGCAAGCCCTGGCGGATGCTGAATTTGTGATTAATGATCTGAATGCAGAACAGGTGGGTGTCGTAATTGGCACAGGCATTGGTGGCTTGAAGGTGATGGAAGAACAGCAGGAGATCTACTTGAATCGGGGTCCCGATCGCTGTAGTCCGTTCATGGTGCCAATGATGATCGCCAATATGGCTGCTGGATTAACGGCCATTCATGTTGGGGCTAAAGGACCAAATAACTGTACGGTCACTGCCTGCGCTGCGGGCTCGAATGCGATCGGAGATGCGTTCCGGTTGGTGCAGCGAGGCTATGCCCAGGCCATGATTTGTGGCGGGACTGAAGCGGCAGTGACGCCTTTGTCAGTGGCTGGATTTGCGGCCTGTAAAGCTCTTTCAACTCGTAATGATGACCCTGCCAAAGCTTGTCGGCCTTTTGATATCGGTCGCAATGGGTTTGTCATGGGTGAAGGCTCTGGTGTTCTCATTCTGGAAGAGCTGGAACATGCCCTGAGCCGAGGTGCGAAAATTTATGCAGAAATTATTGGCTATGGCATGACCTGTGACGCTTACCATATCACTTCTCCAGTTCCAGGCGGGGAAGGGGCAGCCCGAGCCATGCAATTGGCTCTCAAGGATGCTGGTGTCACTCCAGAACAGGTTAGTTACATCAATGCCCATGGAACTAGCACCCCTGCGAATGACTCCACTGAAACGGCGGCAATTAAAACTGTTTTTGGTGCAGCTGCCTATCAGGTAGCGATCAGCTCGACCAAATCTATGACGGGGCATTTGTTGGGTGGTTCTGGTGGTATTGAAGGGGTGGCAGCAGCAATGGCTGTGGCGAATGATCAAATCCCGCCCACGATCAATCTGGAAAATCCTGATCCAGCTTGTGATTTAGACTATGTGCCCAATCAGAGCCGTCAGCAGCCTGTTGAGGTAGCCATCTCGAACTCGTTTGGGTTTGGCGGCCATAATGTGACGCTCGTATTTCGTAAATATCGACCGTAAATATCAGCCGTAGATTATCCTGTAAGCTCATCTGCAATTTAGGCTGTTAGCATTCAATTCTTGCGAGCACACAATTTATTAACTGTCAATCGATCGCCCATGGTTAAAGCCCCTACCGCTCTGGAAGTTCGAGTTGTCACAACGCCTGCCGAAGCAGATTTATTTCTGGATCTTTCGGCTAAGATTTATGCTAAGGATTCAAACTGGGTGCCGCCGTTTCGCAGCAGTGTCGCCAAGCAATTCTTGCCAGAAAATCCGTTTTTTCAGTACGGTAGGTTGCAGCGATTCTTGGCGTTGCGTCAGGGTGAAGCGGTAGGCCGAATTGTGGCAGCGGTGAACGATCGCCTGATCGAACGGGAAGGTCAAGCGATCGGGCTGTTTGGCTTTTTTGAATGTTTGAACGATCGGGAAGCAGCAGAAGCGCTTCTGGAAGCGGCATCAGATTGGTTGCGGCAGCAGGGGATGACGCGGGTACGAGGGCCGATCAACCTTTCGACCCACAACGGTTGTTTATTTCAAGTTGATGGCTTTGAGACAGCGCCAGTGGTGTTGATGCCCTATAACCCTCCCTACTACCCGAAATTTTTAGAAGAGTTAGGGTGGCAAAAAGCGCAGGATGCCTATTCCTACGACTTTCCAATCACCACCGTTCTGTCAGAAGAGTTTGAAAAATCCTACCGCATTGCCACCAAGTCAGGTGTTACATTCCGTCCGGTCCATACCAAAGGTGAAGGCTTTGAGGCGGATGTGCGGAGTATTTACCGTCTCACGACTCAGATGTTTGCCAACAATTACAGTGCGACGCCGCGTACGGAAGAAGAATTTCTGGAAGAGGCTAAATCACTGCAAAGCCTAATCGATCCAGATATTTTTCCGGTAGCAGAACACAATGGCGAAATGGTGGGCTACTTTATGGGTTTGCCAGACTACAACATTGCGCTGAAGCATATTAACGGCAAGCTGGATCTGTGGGGAACGCTCAAGTTTTTGTGGTATCGTCGCCAGATCGATCAGGCGCGAATCGTTTTGTTCTGCTCTCTGCCGGAATATCGTCGCAAGATGGTGCCGCTGGCCTTAATTTATCTGGGCATGCAGGGCGGCATCAAAAAAGGCAAACCTTACAAGCGGGCCGAATTGGGCCATGTGTTTGAGGGCAATTCTGCTTCACGTCGGCTGGTCGAAGCATCGGGTGGCCGGATTTGTAAGACCTATCGCATTTACGAAAAAGCAATATGAAGGCATTGGTAACGGGAGCGACTGGCTTTACCGGATCTCATCTGGTGCAAGCATTGGAGCAGCGTGGGCATCAGGTAGTTGCCTTGGTGCGTCAATCCAGTAACCGATCGCGCTTGGCCAACTGTCACCCTCAATTGGTTTATGGCGACATTACCGATCGATCAGCCCTTCAGCAGGCAATGCAAGGGGTGGATTGGGTGTTTCACACGGCGGCCTATGTGGAGTTGGGGCTAGTGAATGCAACGGAAATGGCCCGCATTAATGTCGAGGGCACCAGGGCTGTGCTGGAAACGGCAAAAGCAGCGGGCATCCAGAAAATGGTGTATTGCAGCACGATCGGCATTTATGGCGATACGCAAGGCCAGGTGATTGACGAAACCTTTCAACGGCGACAAAAGGATTTTTCTTCAGCCTACGATTCCACGAAATACGATGCTCAGATGCTCGTGAATCAGGCAGTTGCGGAAGGGATGCCGATCGTTAGCGTCATGCCATCCGGGATTTTTGGGGCAGATGATCCGCATTTTGGTCCGGTCGTTCAGACTTTTTTAAAGGGAAAGCTGAAAGTCTGGGCCGGGGGACAGCGCATTACTGGCATCGTGCATGTGGATGATCTGGTGGATGCCATGCTGCTGGCAGCTGAAAAAGCGGCTCCTGGAGAACATTACATTCTCTCAACAGGCGATCTCAGCACTGAAGAAATGTTTGCTTTTCTCAGCCGCGAAACTGGAATTCCATCTCCCTGGGAAGCGCCAGAATGGTTGGTCCGTCTGGCCGGAAATCTGCTGGATCCAATCGGTCGTCTCTTTTCCTGGCAGCCGCCGATCAGCCGGGAACGAGTGCATTACATCTACGATCGCTGTGTGCGGGTCGATGGCAGCAAGGCCCGTCGTGAATTGGGTTGGCAACCGCGATCGGTTGAGCAGACCTTAAAAGACTTGTTGTCGAGATAGGACTTGCCGAGATAGGAACTTAAGCAAATTGCTTCTTGCCCTCTTCAGCTGCACCACCTGAGTGGATCGATTGCAGCAAACCATCTTCGATATGCACCACCCGATCAGCCTCTTCTACAATTCGGGGGTCATGGGTCACCATCACAACCGTGCGGCCCTGCTCTTTCGCTAAACGACGCAGCAAGGCAACCACAGCCTGACCACTGCGGGAATCCAGTGCAGCAGTCGGTTCATCGGCCATGATGAAATGAGGATCGCCAGCCAGAGCACGGGCGATCGCAACTCGTTGTTTTTGGCCGCCGGAAAGATCGCGTGGCAAATTGTTGGCCCGTCCTTCTAACTCGACTTCTTCTAAGAGCCGCATGGCTTCCTGACGGCCAGCGCGACCTTTGATGCCTTTCATTTCCAGCGCCACCACAATATTCTCTAGAGCCGTGAGGGCCGGGAACAGGTTAAATTCCTGGAAGATGAAGCCAATGTTCTTCAAGCGAAACCGGGCTAGCTGCGATCGCGACATGCGGGTTAAATCTTGCCCCAGCAGACAAACACTGCCCGCTGTTGGAGTCAGGATGCCACCCAAGATCGACAGCAAGGTTGTTTTACCAGAACCAGAAGGACCCATCAGCAGCTGGATATCCCCCCGAAAAATATCCAGGTTGATGTTCTTCAGCGCTTGAAAGCGTTGAGTGCCGCTCTGAAACACCATTTCCACATCTCGAGCGACGATCGCTCTTGCCCCTGCTTTTACAGGATCCATTGCTGTATCAGTCACCTGATTCAGGATTTTAGTGGGTTCCGTCACGTTGACTTGAAAGTTAATTGGCGTGGCAGTCATTGGTCTTCTTGGGTAATCAATCGCGGAGGGTTGGGCTGAAGATTCCTTAGGGTGGGGTGCCTCAATTTATGCAATTACTTTAAGTAGTATGAAAGTTTTTAACGGGGATAGTTGTTAATCTGGCACAGTCCACAATCTGTCACACAGGGAAAAGGTAAGGATTTCAGGTTCAGCGTACAGGATGAACAAGGTTCAGTTTCAAATCTGTCACAGATGGAACGTGATCTCTGACAGTGGATCCACCGGGCCTGGTTCAAACTTCGGACAAAGTTGCGAAAATTAGTCTCCGATTTATCATTGTTTCAAAAGCCTTCCCGCTTCAGCCCCTCAACAATAAAGTATTCGTGCGGATTTCACCTGACGCTTCAGCAGAAAATTCTCCGTATCCCTGGAAAGTACTTAGGACTTGAATACCAGAGCAGGATCAACTCGCGTAATTTTTTGAATTGCGAAAATCGCTGAACCTACGCACATAAAAATAGTTAAACCGAACACACCAGCTGCCGTTAGAGGGGTAATCAAAATCATGATGCCTTGAGTTTGAAAAGTCCAAGCGCCTAAACCGAGGCAAAGGGCAAGACTGGGCAAATAACCTAAAATCCCCATCCAAAGCGCCTGTCGGATGATAATTCCGTAGACTACTTTGTCTGAAACGCCCATTGCTTTTAGGGTGGCGAACTCCTTGAGGTGATCTGATACAGAGGAGTAGAGAATTTGTCCAACAATCACAATCCCTACAATGACGCCGACCGTTGCACCCAGCCCTAGAATGAAACCCACGCCGGTTCGCTGCACCCAAAAGCGACGTGTTCGATCGGCCAGTTCAGCTTGAGTGAGGGCCATTGAGCCAGGTAGCGCTGCTTCCAACCGTTTTTTCAAAGCTTCTATATCTTCGCCCGGTTGGGCCCGCACCAGAATATAGCTGATTGGGTCCGTAGCGGATAAGGGGGTTGGCTTTGAAGAAGTGGGATTGGTATCGGGTGACTTCTGATAGATATTGGTACAAAGAAAGTCTCCTGATTGGAGGCGGCAGTTGAGACTGGCCGTTAAGCCTGCGGTTGAAAAGGCTTTGGCATTTTCGATCGAGGTAAACAGATAAGGACTGGAGGTAATCGACTGAGCCCCTTGGGTTAAAGCGACCAATTTCAGCCCTAATGATCCTAGTGTTGCAGTGTTGTTAATCTCCTGAATTCCTAAGCTGTCTGTGACTGACTCATCTACCATGACGGTATAGGGCTGCTTTAAGTTGCCAATTGCCCCTGCTTTTACGTCAAATCCACTAAAGAGTTGCCCCTCTGGTTCAAACCCAAAGACTCGCACCAAGTTGATCTCTCCACTGGGACTGCGCCAAGTTCCCCCACCCATCAGCAAAGGTTCTGCCCGAGCAACGCCTGGAACTCGCTTTGCTAGCGTGAGATTAGCGGCAGGCATGGGTAANGGTGAGTTCTAGCTGCACCATGTCTTGATTGGCCACCCAAATATCGGCACTGGCATGGTCCACCAAAATACCGACTGATCGAATGAAGCCATTCAATACGCCAGTTTGAATCGTTACAAGGCTAACGGCAAACATAATGCCTGCCTGTGCGACCAAAAAGCGGGGAATGTCTTCAAACAAATTTCGACGAGCAATCGAAGCCATGAGCTTGAACCTTCAGTAGGAGTGGACAATCCATTACAGCAATTGAGTCTAGCGTTTAAGAGGATTGTTCAAGGTCAATGAATCTGCCGCAATGTTTATTGAACGGTGGTTTTAGTATTCAAACTCCTTTGCTCATTCTGACAAGGCATTTGAGAGGAGCCTTCGTTAAATAGACTAATTTCGACTCATCCGATCGGGTGATGACGTTAGAGAGGCTTTTCTCGGTTGAGTCAGGAGTTGCAGTTCCCTGTTTCCAATGTAGAAGCAATTTGAAGCGCCAAATGATGGGGTTCTAAATAATTTCTGAAGGTTTACTGAGAGAGCAACTGTCTTGTTTGAACCCTGATTCAAAGAGTGCCTAGGGTAAGAACCGATCGAGTGCAGATTTTAACTCTTCAATTTCTGCTTCAATGTTGCCTTCTTTTGCTGCTCTGGCAATGCATTCCGTCAGATGCTCATCTAAAATGATCCGAGAAACACGATCAAGCGCTCCCCGGACGGCGGCAATTTGCACCAAGACATCAGGGCAAGGACGGCTCTCTTGCACCATCATTTTAATGCCCCGAATGTGACCTTCAATGCGAGATAAGCGGTTAACGATGCGCCGGAGTGTTTCTTCACTATGCACATGCGGATGCACCGACAGATCGTCTGCATGCTCAGCGAAGTCCTCTGAATGAATGTCATCCCGATGGGAGTGGCCGATCGATTGGCTGCGAGATTCGGAAACTGTCATGCTGGCGCGGTGTGAAAGCAATGTCTAGATTCTAGCCCAGCCTCAGCACGTCCGTTGGGGAATCACTTGGCAATCCCCCGTTCTATCAGTTCGTTCTATCAGCTTTCCCTTACTGACGCTTTTCAAGGTTGTCGTTCTAATTAATGGCCTTACTTGAGGAATTGACAGCTGGCAGAGAAGGTGCCGCAGGTGGCGCATTGGGGACAGGTAGATCAGGAATAGCGGGCTCAGGAACTTCAGGCAAAGCCACAGGAGGAGCAGGTTCTGCGGGAATCGATTGAGCTGCTGCCGGAGGATCAGAAACTGCTGGCGCAATTGGCAGCGGATCAGGTGGTTCAGTTGTAGTTGGGGAAGGAGGAGTAACTGATTGATTCAGCGGTGGAGCTGTAGTGGCTTGAACAGCGGCTGGATTTTTAATCGGCAAGGATGGAGCGGGAAGAGGATCCTCTGGCAAAGTTGGAAAATTAGGAGCGGGGTCTTCTGCTGCGCTGGAATTGGTTCGATAGACTGGCTCTTCAACTGGAGTGGGATCGGTCGTAAAGAACTGAGGAGTTTCTGAAATTGGCCAATCTGTCTCGGCTGGGAAGGACTGCTCTCGGCTAAATAGGTGGGGAGCAAACCTTGGCAGAGTCTCTCCGCTGGTTTGAGCTGAAGTGGAGGCAAGCCGTAAGGATAAACCAAAGCCTGCACCCAACAAGCCGCCTAGCATTGAGAGAGAAACAAGGGCGATCGGCATCCAACCTTTTGATCGAGGACGAGCCGGAGCTGAATAGATAGGAGAGGACACAACCGCTGTTCTAATTGCTGTTTTTGGTTCAGGGTTTTGGAGTTCTGAAGGAATTGTTAGAGCTGGCGCTGGCGGAACAGTCTCTGCGGTTGCAGCCGATGCCTCAGCGAAACCAGCAGGAGCAGGGTTAGGAGAAGATGCGGCTTGAGCAACCGTTGCCAGTGGGTTAACTGTATGCGGCATNGAGCGGAAACCAGTCCAGCAACTGAGGCGGTGATTGTCCTGGAAGCAGTTCAAAGACGACAAAGGGCATTTCGCCTTCTTCAAAGCAATCGAGGATGCGCACTGATTCAACATCTTGGGCGATCGATCGCACTTTACTCAGAAATTGCTGGCGAATCTGCTGGAAATCATTGCGCTGGCGTAGTGCCAAATTCAAGGTTTGCAACACCACATCTTGCTCTAAATAAGCATGGCGAGCTTGATAGGTCACCCCAAAATCACTCTGGTGCAAAAGCTTTTGAATCAAATACTTCTGGTTTTGCAGCGTTGCGCCAGCCGTCAAACTCATATCGAAAATAGCTCGTGACGATAAAGTTCTCACCTATGTTACCCCCTTTTGTCTAAGCATGTAATTGATAGAAGAGATTTGGGACGGAGGGCAATTTCTACAAGCCTACTAAGAAAGATCTTGGGCGCGAGGCACTTTTGTACCGACGACTTCGTCTACCTTTACACTAAGGTTTCTGTTCAGGAGCTTGCTGCAATCCTCAGCAGCCACTTCCGCAATTTTGGTAAAGTCATTAGTTGTAAGACGCGCAGCGCCACTTCGAGGTATCCCTAAGAGTATTGAATTTATGGCACGTCAGAAATTTCCAGTTCGTCTTCTATCGGTTCTCGCGATTTCAGGCTGTTTAACGGTTAGTTTGGCACCGATCGCACTTGCTCAAGGTTTGCCGGGGCTCACAATTTTTAGTGGGGTCGAACGGGAAAATCAGTTGGGTTGGCGCATGGACTTCGATGGCGTACCAGGTCGGCGCGATCGATATCGGCTTAGAATTCCTGCAAAAAAAATGGAATTTGCGGTTGAGCAGTTCTCGATTACCTATCCCGATACCTACCGAGGTGAATTTGACCCCAAAGCGGTTGCAGTGAAGGTCAATGGCGATGAAGTGGCTTTGGATGAGGTGACTTGGGATCAAGAGAACCGAGTGATCGAGATCTATCCTCAAGAGCCTGTGCCAGCCGATACTCGCGTTGAAATCGTTTTGTCAGACGTGCAGAACCCTAGTCGGATCGGAACTCACTATTTTAATGCCATGGTTCGCTCTCCTGGTGATCTACCCATGATGCGATATGTTGGCACCTGGATTTTGACGATCAGTCCAAACAGCACCAACTAGCAGGGCGAGCGGCTCACTGCTTTACAAGCTCATTGCTACTGTTCAGAACAGGTGGCACTTGCTATGATGATAGACTGTGACTTTTTGAGTTGTGGAGCACATTTATGACCAAACGGACGTTGGAAGGAACCAGTCGTAAGCGCAGAAGAACTTCTGGGTTTCGAGCTCGGATGCGCACCAAAAATGGGCAGCAAGTCATTAAGGCACGTCGTCGTAAAGGACGGGCTCGCTTATCTGTCTCAGGCTAGGGGTCTGATTCGTGGCGTTGCCCAAGGTTCATCGATTGAGGCAGCGACGTGACTTCAGTCTGATTTATCAAACTGGGTTGCGGCAGTCTACTTCAAATTTGACCTTAAGGGCATTGCGGCTTCCTAAAGGGGGCACAAAGTTGGGTTCTCCTTTGGTAGAGACTATTCCACCTGCTCGGATTGGTATTTCGATCAGCCAAAAGGTCAGCAAGCGCGCAGTTGTGCGAAATCGGATCAAGCGGCAGCTCCGAGCTATCTTGCATCAGTTTTTGCCCCACATTGCACCGGGTTGGCAGTTGGTGATTGTAGTGAAGCCAAGTGCGACTCAGTGCGGTTATGAACAATTTCTGCAAGAATTAAAGCAGTTATTGATCGGTGCCGAGGTGATGAATGGCCATTAAGGAAGAGGTTTATTACGAAGGTGGTCCCCATATTGGGGATTTGATTATCAACATTTTGCTGGGTTTTACAGTAATTTGTTTGCCTCTCACAGTTGGCGCGATCGTACGAGCACTTTGGTTGCGCTATCGAATTACCGATCGCCGCATTTCTGTGGTTGGTGGTTGGATGGGACGTGATCAGTCCGATGTGATCTATAACGAGATTACAAAAGTTGTCACAGTTCCTCGTGGTTTAGGTGTCTGGGGAGATATGGTTCTCTTTTTGAAAGACGGTAGCCGCATTGAACTGCGGGCTGTCCCCAAGTTCCGCGACATCTACAACTACATCAATAGCAAGCTCTCAGCTAGAGCCCAGCAAGCCAGTGGAGCGATCGGCACCAAGTCGTAGTATCGACGATGCAGGCATGATAGTTAGGTTGGTACATCTCAGAGGACGTAGGTAGACACAGCGCATGGATTTTGGCGTCGGATTTCTCTCTAACAACGTAATGCTGCCGATCCTGGATTTTTTCTATGGGATCGTGCCAAGCTATGGTCTTGCCATCGTAGCGCTGACCCTGGTAATTCGATTTGCGCTCTACCCCCTGAGTGCAGGCTCTATTCGCAGTATGCGTCGAATGCGGGTGGCTCAACCCGTGATGCAAAAGCGGGTCAAGGAAGTGCAGGAGCGCTATAAGGATGACCCCACCAAGCAGCAAGAAGAAATGAGCAAGCTCTACAAAGAGTTTGGCAACCCATTGTCGGGCTGTTTCCCAGTTCTGCTGCAAATGCCGATTTTGTTCGCTCTGTTTGCTACCTTGCGAGGATCGCCGTTCTCGGATATTAACTACAACGTCAATGTCCAGATTCTGCCACGGGAGCAGATTGAGCAAATCCAGCCCCAGGCTTTTGTGACGAGCCCACAGAATATTTATGTTGCTGATGGCGTGCATGCCCCGGTTTCTGCCGTGCTTCCGGGTGGCAATCATCTCGCTGTGGGAGAAAAAACAAATATTGCCTTCCAGACTGCAACGGGTAAACCTCTGAATGAGCTTTTGGCTGAATATCCTGAAACCGAAATTCAGCCTCATTGGCAAATTACTAAGGGTGCAGAGCTGGTCAAAATCGATGAAAATGGCAACCTGGAAGCACTAGCCCCAGGAGATGTGACGCTACAGGGCACGGTGCCAGGTCTTGCCTCTGACAAAGGTTTCTTATTCATCAAGGCGCTAGGCCGAGTCGGTGCGTTCGGTGAAGACAACAGCATCAACTGGGATATTTTGGGCATGGTGCTGTTCTTTGGTGTAAGTCTTTACATTAACCAGTTGTTGTCGGGTCAAGGGCCAAGTGCTAATGCGAATCCGCAACAGGCGGCAGTGAACCGCTTCACACCCATCATCTTCTCTGGCATGTTCCTGTTCTTCCCATTGCCAGCTGGGGTGCTGATGTATATGGTAATTGCCAACATTTTCCAAACTTTGCAGACTTATATTCTTTCGAAAGAGCCCTTGCCCGAAAATCTGCAAAAAATTGTGGATGAGCAGGAGAAGAAGAGTGGGGACGATCGAACTGCACTTCCTTTTGAACCTGTGAAAGCAAAGAAAGAGCCAGAAACGCCCAAGGCAGAAACGAAAGCACAGGCCAAACCTGCTAAGCAAGCTGCCGCAAAGCCTGCCTCGAAACAGACGCCTAAATCAACGACTAAACAACAGACGGCGAAGGATTCAGGCCAATCCAATCCAAACCGCCCTAATACGAAAAAGAAAGGCTAGGGCTGAAGTATGGATGAAGCAACGATTCAACAAGGCAAACAGTGGTTGGAAGAGATGTTAAAAATCTCAGGTTTGCCTGCTACTGTTCAGGTTGATGTCGAACATGCAGCTGGGTGGGATGGAAGCTGCTGGCTCACGATCGACGATTCAGGATTTACGGCTGAGCAAGTTCAGTTAATGACTGGAGCGCATGGCGTTGTCTTAGATGCGATTCAATACCTCACCAATACCATTCTGAATATTGGTCATGTAGAGGGTGAACAAACGGCTTATACGATCGAGCTGGCGGGCTACCGGGTTAAACGCCAAATGGAGCTGCAACAGCTTGCGGAAGCAGCAGTTCAGCAGGTGCGAGCAACGGGTGAAGAGCATGAAATGGCAGCCCTTTCCTCAGCAGAGCGGCGGCAGGTGCATACATATCTCAAAGCCTTTCCAGATTTGGCAACTTACAGCCGAGGGAAAGAGCCCGATCGGCGTTTAGTGGTTCGCCTAGCAACTGATGAAGACCTAGCCCCTTGAGCTGAAGGAGGAGCGCTCGCATGACGGAAGCTATTTATATTCCTCAATTGGTGAGAGCGCCAGAACAAACGGAAAGGCTCAGTGTCAAAAACTACCTGCCCGATCTGGAAACGCTGACTCCGGTGCAGGGAACGGTACGGGTCACCCATCGGGGCAATTATCTGGAAGTGGAGGGTAAGGCGGAAGCGATCGTGACGTTAACCTGCGATCGTTGTTTGCAGCAGTATAACCATCGGATCGTCGTTGATGCTTCTGAGCTGATTTGGCTGCAAGCCCCGGAAGACGACCCGGATGCTGATTTGCTGGAACGAGAAGTGGCATTCGAAGATTTAGTGGAAACGCTCGATCCTGAAGGCTATTTTCAACCTCTGGATTGGCTTTATGAGCAATTTTGCCTCGCCATTCCGCCCCGTCAGCTCTGTGATCTAACCTGTCAGGGAATTCAAATTAATCCAGAACCCGAACTACCGAAGGCTGTAGATCAGCGCTGGGCATCGTTGCAGTCTCTGCGGGAGCATTGGCAAAATTAGGTCGAGAATAATGAAGCCAAAAATAGATTAGGCCAAGAATTTTGGTCGAGCATGGGCCAAGAATTTGGCATGATCGATCGAAAGTCGAGCTATCGTGAGCAATCTACATTCTTATGAGCTTTAGCGACGAGTTTGAGCTGCTACTGCGAGCCCGCTACCCGCTGATCTACATTCCCACCCGCGAGGAAGAGCGCGTTGAGGCTGCCATTGCCCAATCTGCTAAGCAGCAAGGGAATCGGGGCGTCTATATCTGGGATTTTGTGGATGGTTATCAGGGCAACCCAAATGATGCTGGGTCTGGACGCCGCAATCCACTACAGGCGTTGGAGTTTGTTGAGAAGCTACCAGCCACCGTTCCAGCCGTTTTCATTCTGCGTGACTATCACCGCTTTCTGGATGATGTAGCCATTTCCCGTAAGTTGCGCAATTTAGCTCGACTGCTGAAGTCTCAGCCTAAAAACATTGTGATTTTGTCTCCCCAGTTGACGATTCCAGACGAACTCAGCGAAGTATTGACCGTGCTGGAGTTCCCGCTGCCCAGTTTGCTGGAGATTCGCACTGAGTTGGAGCGTCTGTTGACGGCTACTCATCAGTCGGTTGAGACCAAGATGCTGGATGAACTGGTGCGTTCCTGTCAAGGGCTATCGATGGAGCGGATCCGGCGGGTGCTGGGCAAAGCGATCGCAACTCACGGCTCCCTGCAACTCGATGATGTCGAGCTGATTCTGGAAGAAAAGCGGCAGACCATTCGGCAAACGCAAATTCTGGACTTTTATCCTGCTACCGAACGCATTTCTGACATTGGTGGCTTGGATAATCTGAAGGACTGGTTGCTGCGGCGAGGCGGGGCTTTTTCAGAACGGGCGCGTCAATATGGCCTCCCCCATCCGCGTGGCCTACTGCTGGTCGGCATTCAGGGAACGGGAAAATCGCTAACGGCAAAGGCGATCGCCCATCACTGGCACTTGCCCTTATTACGGTTGGATGTGGGGCGGCTGTTTGCAGGCTTGGTCGGCGAATCGGAATCCCGGACTCGCCAGATGATCCAATTAGCAGAGGCGCTAGCGCCTTGCGTGCTGTGGATTGATGAAATTGATAAAGCATTTGCTGGATTTGAAGGACGAGGGGATTCAGGCACGACCAGCCGCGTGTTTGGTACCTTTATTACCTGGTTGGCAGAAAAGTCATCGCCTGTTTTTGTCGTCGCAACTGCCAATAATATTCAGGCACTGCCCCCAGAAATGCTACGTCGAGGCCGGTTTGACGAAATTTTCTTTGTGGGATTGCCCAGTCAAGAAGAACGGCGGGCCATTTTTGCGGTTCATTTATCGCGGTTGCGACCCCATAATTTGCAAAGTTATGACCTCGATCGACTTGCTTACGAAACTCCTGATTTTTCAGGGGCTGAGATTGAGCAAATGTTGATTGAGGCGATGCATTTAGGGTTTAGCCAGAACCGTGACTTCACAACTCAAGACGTCCTAGAGGCAGCGAGCCAAATTATTCCCTTGGCGCGCACTGCCCAGGATCAAATTCAGCTTTTGCAAGAATGGGCAACAAATGGCAGAGTTCGGCTGGCCTCTCGCCAAATCAATCTCAGTAGCAGAATTTAACGGCAATCTCTACAATGAGGAGTCCCGATCGAAATCAACGCGATATGACGATGAGTTTGTCAGGGGTGTTCAAGTTCATTCTCGGGTTTGTTTTGGCGATCGCGCTGCTTTTCTTGGCTGGAGCAGGGTTGACTCGCTATATGTTGACTCGTTTGGCAACCCCACCGCCCCGTCCAACTTTCCCGAATGATCCTTCTCCCAGTGTTGCTAACAGTCCGGCAGCGGCAGCCAGTCCGGCGGAACCTGCGGCTAGTCCAAGTGTGGCTGTAACCAGTCCCTCCCCCAGCCCATCGCCTGCTTCAACCGAATATCGCGCTAAAGTAACTCAACCGATCGGACTCATTGTGCGGGCCGAGCCGAATGCGGATGCAGCCCAAGTTGCGGGTGTTGAGTACAATCGCGAATTGACCGTTTTGGAAGACAGTAGCGATGGTGCATGGCAGAAGGTACGTCTTGCCAATGGCACGGAAGGATGGGTGAAAGGTGGCAATACAGAACGAATCAACTAATGGTTGAGCTACTCCTATGCTGCTCGTCGGCCTTCTTTACATTTCTTTGGAGGATTGGTTAAGAAAGTTGAGCAATCCTAAATCTTAGTTACAAGATAAAGCCATCTAATTCGGGATCTCCACCCAGGGTGATAGGTTGATGAGAAGGAATTTTCTCATCCTTCTTGTCTGTTTAACATCACCCTAAAATAAGCATGTACAACAAAGACGCAAAAAAAGACTGGCTGGTTGCTGCTGTCACTGCTGGGATTGGAGCCGGAGTTCCCGCCTACATCGCTGTGTTGCAAGGCCAGAATCCCCTGATTGCACTGGCAATTACTGGTTTTGCCGTCATCCTGGCTTTAGTGATTGATCATTATTGGTAACCCAAGCTGCTAGACCAACCTCACCTAAACAAAATCACCTAAACAGGTTTCCAGTTTTCTCACGCGAGAGCTGGATTTTTTTCTGGCTATCAATCATGGAGAGGCAGGCACAAAAACCGAGATTGCTTGCGGAATGACGCGAAAATAGGCCGGGGTTTCTGCAGTAATTTCGCCATCCGTATTGATGGCATGGGAGCGGCGAGTGTGGATTTCAACTTCACGGCAACGGTAATGCTCTACGAAATCCCAGGAAGTATGATTGCCCGATCGCATATCTGGCAGGATCATCAGCATTTGCCACCAATGTTTGAGGTTGAGGCTGTAAACATCCAGGCGCTGATCGTCAATAGTGGCTCTATCGGCAACCGCCATGCCGCCCCCGTAATAGCGCCCGTTGCCCACTGCCACCTGAATCGTTTTCATTTGAATCCATTCGCCTTGGTTGAGCCGCAGGCGCACAGTAAAGGGACGAGACTGCAAGAGCACTTGAATTGCAGCGATCGCATAGGCAAAAATGCCCCAGCGCTGCTTCATTTGCTTGTTCAACTTGCGCGTGATTTGCACACTCAGCCCCAAACTAGCGACATTAAAGAAATATTTTTCATTCACCCAACCTAGATCGATCTTGTCCTGACAGCCTGCTGCAATCACCTGGCAAGCGGCTTTCACGTCGGTTGGCAACCCCAGCGTTCGCGCTAAATCGTTGGCGGTTCCCAACGGCAAAATGCCCAGAGGCAGTTGAACTTCTACCAAACCTTCGATCGCGGCATTGAGGGTGCCATCTCCCCCACCAATAATTACCAAATCCACCTGGTTTTGATACTGGCGCAGGATTGTTGTCAAATTTTCAATCTGCTCTGTGGATTCTTCGACCAAGGTGAAACCTAATTGCTTGAGCGTTTCGATCGCTTCATTGACTTTGGTTTCTCCCTGACGGGCATGGCGATTAATTAGCAGGAGGGCATGTTTCACAGTGATTTAACTCAGAAAAATTGGTTCAGACAAGATAAAAACTCAAATTTGCCAGTCGAATCTGGCAGTCAAATTTGGATAATTCAGGCTGATTTTAGCGATTTGCAATAGCTGAGGCATCAACCCAATGAGTAAATCTGTGTCGAATTTTCTGGAGAATGGCAAGATCGAATCCTGCTCCTCAATTTAGAACATCGCTGATCATGACACAGGCTGCTTGGTTATCGCTGGTTAGGCAACAGAAGGCGATCGCTGTGATTCGGACGACCCAACTCGACATCGGGATGGAGATGGCAAAAGCCGTGGCTGCGGGCGGTATGCGGCTGATTGAAGTGACCTGGAATAGTGGGAATCCGACGAAGCTGCTGCATCAGTTGCATTGTCAATTGCCTCACTGTTCGATTGGAGCAGGAACGTTGCTGACCGAAGCAGACCTACAGGCGGCGATCGATGCAGGCGCAGAGTTTTTGTTTTCTCCTCATACCAACCTGGCAATGATTCAAATGGCGGTACAGCAGCAAGTCCCGATGATTCCAGGTGCGCTTTCGCCAACCGAAATTCTCGTGGCATGGCAGGCTGGAGCCACTTGTGTCAAGGTTTTTCCAATCGACTCTGTGGGAAATGCTGCCTATATTCGGCATTTGCAAGGACCGTTGGGTCAGATTCCGTTAATTCCCACGGGTGGAGTCACGCTCGATAATGCCAGCAGTCTGATTCAAGCTGGAGCTGTTGCGGTTGGGTTGGCCGGACAGCTGTTTCCCAAACAGGCGATCGAACAAAGGGATTGGAAGATTGTGCGCGATCGGGCAGCAGGATTGATGCAGCAGTTGGCTGTGCTTTAGGGATGAGCTGTGCTCTAGGGATGAGCTGGAACGGTAACAGCACTGGGACGGTGATCGGCATCAATTTCAATCACCAGATCGACGGTTGGAGATTGCAGCAGCGGCGGAATAAATAACTCCGGGTGCAATGCCTTCCAGAAATAGGCCACAAATTCCCGCACTGCCGCTGCACTCATGCCCGATCGTCCTTGAGCAATCATTTGCTGTTCGGCTTGCTGTCGCCATTGTTGGCTAAGACGATAATCGGCGGGATGCAGCACAATTAAGCGATCGAGCTGATCCCACAGCGGCAGATAATCCTGCAAGAGCCGATTGATTTTCTCGGCAAAGGGACGATCGGCAGGAGTAATTGGCAGGGGTGCAGCGTCAAAGACTTGAGGATCGATCGGATGAACGCCGACAAACCAGCCTTCAAATAAAACAATGTCAGCCTTGCTCACTTCGATGGACTGGATGCGATCGCCTGATCCCTGATGCAGCGATTTATCAAATTGGGGAATGGCAACCGGGAAATTAGCCTGCCGGAGCTGCTGTAAGACCTGCATCCCTAAGCTCAAATCATGGGTACCTGGTGGACCACGCCAGCAAAATTGGGGGTCTTGCTGCTGGAGCTGTTGCCGATCGACATAGGTTTTGTAGAGATCGTCGATGGAAAAGTGGCAGACCTGATAGCCAAAGATGGGCAAAATTTCGGCTAATAGCAGCGTCAAAGTAGTTTTGCCGGTTCCTTGAATTCCTAAGATACCTTGAATTAAAGGACGATCGAGTAGGGAACGCCATTGGGCGATTTGAGCAGCCAGGGGCAACCAGAGATGCCAGAGGAGGTCGATCGGACAGATTGGCCAGCCCAGTTTTTCCTGACAAAAGGTTTGCAGTGGGGCAAAGAGAAGCTGCAACTGATCGAGGCGCTGATTCAAGATGGAGTCTACCGTTTGAGGCGTGATCCCCAGTCCTTGCAATTGCCAGGAGTGACTTAAAAGCTGAATGGTGAGGGTTTGGCGATCGATCGAGGATAGGCTGCCTGTGGTGAGGAACCGGTGCAGAATCAGCTCAGATTCATCGTTCTCGAATGTAGTTTGCATCGTAGTTTGCAGGGCAGAGCTGCCTGGATCAATCTCAACTTCCCAATTTGAAGGCTTCAACAAACAGTCCGTAGGTCGTGCCGATCTTAAAGCCATTTAGGACTTCTAAGAGGAGGGAGCGCTGAAGGGTTGTAGCAGGACGCTGGCGATCGCTGTTGTAGACCAGCCAACTGATCCCTTCTGATACCAGGACGAGAACCATGGCAGCTACCACATCAAGCTCAGCCTTTTGTCCAGCAATGGTGGAAATGAGCGTGGCGAAGAAGTTGCCTGCCAGCAGCGTGATGATTAATACGGACAGCCGTCGCCAGGGATTGCCTAAAAACGTGGTAAATCGTCTAAATTGCCGATCGATGATGTTGCTAAGGCGAGTATTCTGCATAACTTCGGCTCCGATCCCCGCTGATCCCCAAAATCTTGAACAAAACTCATTTTGAATGCTACCCCAAACACTGCATTCACTGTCTACATTAGGAATAGGGCTGAAGGGATCCGGGGTGACTTGACAAAAGATCTAAGGTTAAAAATCTATCCTGCTGTAATTGCCATCTTAGTTTTAAGTTTGGTGGCACTTCTGTTGTCGCGAATTCAAATTCAAGTGGCGCGCAACGACAATGACACGGTAAATGATGCGATTCCGGTTGCACCGTTGCCGGTAGAGCCTGAGGTGTTGCCTACACCCAGTCAATCTGAGGCGGCCCCGACGCCTGAACCAACGGTTGAACCCAGTCCAACAGTGACGCCCAGTCCGCAAGTGCCTGTTGCCCCTGTTGATTTTGAGGGCGGGTTACGAGTTCGCAATCTCACCGCTTTCCCAATTCGGGTGGCTTTGCTGCATCAAACTACTTCGGGTGAGCCGGCAAAATCCTATAGCCAACCTGTGCATTGGGACTTTGCGCCTGAAGAAGGAAAAACAAAAGGATTGATGTTGTCGCTGCCCGATCGCAGTCTAAAACTTCAGGCAGGTGATGTGCTGGTTGCCTTTGCTGAGGATGGTTCCCGTCGTTATTGGGGGCCGTTTGTAGTTGGGAAAACAGCTTTGCCAACCTGGAGTCCTGAACAGCAGGAGTGGCTGCTGCCTCTGCAACCGTAAATCCTGACGATCTCATCCCCTTCGCTTCTAAAACATGAACCTTTTCCAGGTAAAGTAGGGGCTGATCACTCATCTCGCTACAGATGATCGATCGGATAGACGATCGTCGGAAAAGATTGCATGAACTCACAACTCGATCGCTTACCCACGCTGCTTGCAAAAAAATCGCCGCGATTGCTCTGGATTTGCTCAGCACTCTGGCTGGCCTTAATTATCGGCATAGCTGTCTGGCTGCATCTCGGCAGTACTGGACTGGTGGATGAGACGGAGCCTTTGTTCGCAGAAGCGGCGCGTCAGATGCTGGTGCGAGGAGATTGGGTGACGCCTTATTTCAATGAAGCCACTCGGTTTGATAAACCGCCCCTGGTTTATTGGTTGATGGCGATCGCCTATCAGGTGATGGGTGTGAATGAGTGGTCAGTTCGGTTTCCCTCTGCCATGGCTGCAACGCTGTTGACTGTGGCTAGCTTTTTCACCCTTTATCGTTTTGGTTGGCCACGTCCTTCTCGCGAGACCCATCAACCAACCACCCAAACTTCATGGCTCTGGTGGTCTGCCTGGATTGGCAGTGCGATCGTAATTCTGAATTTGCAAACGATTGCTTGGGGACGAATTGGCGTCTCGGATATGCTGCTGAGTGGCTGTCTGGGCTGTGCACTGCTAGCCTTTTTTTGGGGCTATGCGCAAGTGGACGATCCGCAAATCCAATCGCGCTGGTACCTCGCTTTTTATAGCCTTAGCGCACTGGCTGTGCTGACGAAGGGTCCGGTGGGCATCGTTTTGCCTTGTCTGATTGTGCTGGCGTTTTTGCTTTATTTGGGCAATTGGCGATTGGTGCTCAAAGAGATGCGATTAGGGCGTGGGCTGTTGCTTTTTTTGGCGATCACGCTGCCCTGGTACATTTTGGTGATTTTGGCGAATGGGGAAGATTATATTGAGTCTTTCTTCGGCTATCACAATGTCGAGCGTTTCACCCGAGTTGTGAACAATCACTGGGCTCCGATTTGGTTCTATTTTGCGATCGTACCTCTTTCATTTCTGCCCTGGTCTGCCTATTTGCCGATCGCGATTGCCCGGTTGCGATTCTGGCAGCTTGCGCGGTGGCGACAGCAGGATCGATCGACCCATCTGGGCCTGTTCGCTTTGATTTGGTTCGTCGTCGTTTTTGGCTTTTTTACGATCGCGGCTACTAAATTACCCAGCTATACGCTGCCCTTGTTACCTGCTGCGGCGATTCTGGTGGGGCTGTTCTGGAGTGAGCAAATGATGCATCCGGCGACGCAGCGATTCGTCTGGTGGAGTCATGTCGCCAATATCGTTCTAGCGATCGTTTTGGCGATCGGCATTGGGCTGAGTCCCCACTGGTTGGGTAATGAGCCTGAAATGCCCCAGCTTGCTGAGGTGTTGCAACAAACGGGTGTGATTGCTTGGGGAGCCGGAATTTGGGCGGCGATCGCTCTGGTGGAATGCGGATTGTTGCTACGTCGCCAAAGTCAATGGATCTGGACTGTGCAGCTATTGGGATTCGTGGCGTTCGTGCTGATGACGGTTTTACCAACGATGGTAATTGTGGATATGCAGCGCCAATTGCCTCTGCGTCAGCTTGCTGCCACGATCGTACAAGTTCAGAAGCCGGAGGAATCTGTACTAATGATCGGCTATCGTAAGCCGAGTTTGGTGTTCTATACCCAAAGACCGATTAAATATATTGCTGGGCCGAGCGATGTGCCCGATCAGCTAGACAAAATCGCGCGGCGCTTGTCCCGTCCAAAGTCGAAAGTTCACTCTTTGCTGGTGCTGGGTCGTCCGGTCAAACTGAAAGAAGCAGGAATTAAACCAGAGCAATATGAGACGATCGCTGAAGCAGGCGTGCATCGGTTAGTCCGGATGGAATTTCTAGTTAAATAACCTATGGACATGTATGTTCGGTGATTGCGCATTGAGTGAGGCCGGCGATCGCTGCTCAAAGCCTGTTACAATAACCCAGTCTGTTCTGAACCTGGTCAATTAATATCCTCATGCAAGCTCGTCGAATTGCCCGTGAATTAGCGCTGCTCAGTATTGCTCAGTTGCCAACTAAGCCTGATAAGCTGCAAGCTCAGTCGCTGCAAGACGTGGTTTTAGCCGCGATCCGGACGCTCACCGTAGAAGTCCAAGATTCCTTAGAAACGGCATCGGCAGAACTGAGCCGAGGGAGCGATCGCTTACTGAACAGCGAAACCAGGGCAGGCAGCATTAACACAGCTCGATCGATGGTGACTGAGGCGATCGAATTAACTCAGACGGCGATTAATCGGGTGGGGGCAGCGCTAGAGTTACCTGAATTTATTCAGTTAACCAATCAGAAAGAGGTGCGGGCCTATGTGATGGAGTTGCTGACTAACACTCAAGCCCATCGAGAAGAAGTGGATGATCTGCTGAATCGTTCCATGGTGGATTGGCAGATGCATCGACTGGCCCGAATCGATCAGGATATTTTGAGGTTGGCGGTTACCGAGATGCGGTTTCTGGGTGTGCCGGAGCAGGTGGCGATCAATGAAGCGGTTGAATTAGCGAAGCGCTATAGCGGCGAAGATGGTTTTCGCTTCTTAAATGGCGTGTTGCGTCGGGTGAGCCAACAATTGGGTAACGAGCAAACGGATTCTGCAACTTCCTCTGCTGAGCGCGATCGGGACTAGCGCGATCGAACTTTTGGCAGAGTGACCTCGTTTTTCTCTAGAGTGAAGATAGGAATTTTCGCAGGCAGCAGGCGGTATGGGTTCTTTCAATTGGTTTAATCGTCAATATAACGACAAGCCAGACAGCGAAACAGCAGCAGAACAAACTGAAACGGCGGCAGAGCAAACCACAGATGCAGCCCAAACTGAAGCGGCTGAAGCTTCTAATGATGCAGATGCAGATGCCTCTGTGAATGAGGACTACTTGACCTGGGCTAAAGCTGCCTATGCGAATATCCGCAAGCGTCAGGAAGAGCCAACCGAAGCTGCTGAAACGCCTGAAACCAGAGAGCCAGAGGCTCCTCAATCCTCAGATTTAGAAACTGAGCCTGCTGAGGTCTCCGAATCTCCAGAAGCGGCTGCGCCGGTATCGATCGAGGCAGAAGTGCCCGAAGCTGTGACTGCACCTGAACCGATCGCTGTCCCTGAATCTGTAGCATCTGAATCTGTGCCTGCAGAAGCGGCTGCACCGTTACCTTTTTGGGCTCAAGCTGAGGCCGATCGATTGGCCCGGTTGGAACGGTTGAAAGTAGAAGCTGAACAGGAAGCGGAAGCGGAAAGGCTGGCGGCTGAGGCGGAAACTGTTACAGAGAAAGTCTCTGAGCAAGATCTGATCGCCTCGATTCCCGATTTTGTTTTGGATGAAGCCTTCGTCTGGTCCGCAGAAGTGCTGGCAGCTCAGGGTCGGCGGCCCGATCAGGTTTCTCTGGAAGAAATCACCTGGTTGAAGCGACTGCGGCAGGGACTGGATAAAACGCGGCGGGGATTGGTGAATCAGCTCCGATCGATCGTCGGGCAGGGACCGCTCAACGAAGATGCGGTGATGGAAATTGAGTCGCTGCTGCTGCAAGCTGATGTCGGCATTGAGGCAACTGATTACATTATTGAATCGCTGCAAAATAAGCTGCGCCAAGAAGTGCTGCCGCCCCAGGAAGCGATCGCTTATTTGAAGGGATTGCTGCGTGAGATGCTGGATAAGCCTCTGGGGGATTCTCATAGCCTTTCCTTTGTGCCGGAGAAAGAGGTGTTGAACATCTGGTTGATTACGGGAGTGAATGGAGCTGGGAAGACCACGACGATTGGTAAACTGGCCCATATTGCTCAAAAATCTGGCTATCGTTGCCTGATTGCCGCAGCGGATACCTTCCGGGCAGCAGCCGTGCAGCAAGTTAAAGTTTGGGGTGAACGCAGTGAAGTGGAAGTGATCGCTAATCCCGGCAAGAATACCGATCCGGCGGCTGTGGTGTTCGATGCGATCGCGGCTGCCCAATCTCGCCAAACGGAGCTGCTGCTGGTAGATACGGCAGGACGGCTGCAAAACAAGAAGAATCTGATGGAGGAGCTGAGCAAGATTCGCCGCATTATTGATAAAAAAGCGCCTGGGGCCAAGGTGGAATCGCTGCTGGTACTGGATTCAACGCTGGGACAAAATGGGTTACGGCAGGCTGAAGTGTTTTCGGAAGTGGCTAAACTGAGCGGGGTGGTGTTGACTAAACTGGATGGGACGGCCAAAGGTGGCATTGCGCTGGCGGTTGTGCAGCAGTTGGGCTTACCAATTCGGTTTATTGGGGCCGGGGAAGGGATTGAAGATCTGCGTCCGTTTTCGAGCTATGAGTTTGTGGAGGCGTTACTCAACGGTTGATGACAGCTCAGCAAATTTCGTTACGATATATCCAACGATCGGTGTTTCATCCAAAAAGAGGCAGATGATATGGTCGCGGCTGAGGTGAAAGATAGCATTCCGGTGACGGTTTTAACTGGCTATTTGGGCGCGGGCAAAACGACGCTATTGAACCGCATCTTAACCCATGAACATGGCAAGAAAGTTGCTGTGATTGTCAATGAGTATGGTGAAGTGGGCATTGATAATCAACTCGTCGTGGATACGGATGAAGAAATTTTTGAAATGAATAACGGCTGCATTTGCTGTACAGTGCGGGGAGATCTGATCCGCATTATCGGCAAATTGTTGCGACGACGGGATAAGTTTGATCATCTGGTGATCGAGACCACCGGATTGGCCGATCCTGCTCCGGTGATTCAGACCTTCTTTATGGATGAAGATGTGCAAACTCAAACAGAATTAGATGCGGTCGTTACGGTCGTCGATTCTAAGCATGTCTGGCAGCATTGGGATGCGGATGAGGTGAAGGAGCAGATTGCCTTTGCAGATATTATTCTGCTGAATAAAACAGATTTGGTTGAGCCGGAATTAGTGGACGAGTTGGAGCAGCGTATTCGCTCGATGAATATCCTGGCAAAAACCTATCGTACCCGGAATTCTGAAGTTGAGATGGATCGGCTCCTGGGCGTTGGCGCATTTGATCTGAATCGAGCGCTAGAACTGGATCCGGAATTTCTGCATGATGCTGAAGGCCATGAGAAACATGAGCATGAAAATGAACACGAACATGAGCGCGAACATCACGAGCACCACCATCACCATGACGAAACAGTAGGCTCGATCGCGATTGTGGAATTGGGGGCAGTAGATGGTAAAAAGCTGAACGAATGGATGAGTCAGTTATTGCAAACGCAAGGACCGGATATCTTTCGGATGAAAGGGATCGTGAATATTGCGGGTGAAGATCAGCGCTTCGTGTTTCAGGGTGTTCATATGTTGTTTGATGGCAAGCCCGATCGTCCCTGGAAAGAGAATGAAACTCGCAAAAACGAACTGGTATTCATTGGTCGCAATTTAAATGAAGCTCAGCTAAAAGAGGATTTTCGAGCGTGTCTCGTGTAAAAGGGCAGGAAATTCTGAAGCTGCAATGGCAGCAATCATTAGCCGACTATGTAACGGCGATCGTCTGGTTTCCGCTTAAGGCAGCATTGCCTGCGAATAGTCTGGTTGCTGGCTCGGCGGCTGGTGAAGTGGTTTGCTATCTGCCCACTGATTCTGGAATCGAGAGTCTTTCGTTGCAGAGTAGCACTGATGAATCGATCGACTGTTTGGCGATTTCAACAGATGGTCAGTTTGTCGCGGCAGGTGGACAAAGCGGCGAAGTCAAAATTTGGCAACTGGGAACGGATGCTGAACCTGAGTTAGTTGCGAACTTAGATAATGCACCTGCCTGGGTCGATCGGATGGCCTGGAATCCTCACCGCAATCAGTTGGCGTTCAGTCTGGGACGTTATGTGCAGGTTTGGGATGCGATCGAGAATGAAGTGGTGGCAACTCTGAATTTTGAGAACTCAACTGTACTTGATATCACCTGGCATCCGGATGGCGATCGGCTAACGGTAGCGGGCTACCAGGGGATCAAAGTTTGGTCTGCTCAAGACTGGGATGAGGATCCCTATCTGATCGCCATTCCTTCTGCCAGTAATCTGATTGCCTGGTCACCAGACGGTAAGTATATTGCATCGGGGAATATCGATCGCACCATTGCGGTGATCGAATGGGAGAATATGGGTCAACCCTGGGTGATGCGCGGTTTTCCGAATAAAATTCGCCAACTAGTTTGGTCCGATACGGCCTTGAAACGAGGGGCACCTTTGCTAGCTTCATCCAGTTCTGAAAGCATTGTCGTTTGGGAAAAGCATCTGGATGAAAATGTGGGTTGGGAAGGCAAGGTGTTGGGCCAGCATGATGCGTTTGTGGAGGCGATGCAGTTTCAGCCCGGAGATTCTTTGTTGGCGACTGCCAGTAAGGATGGCTGGGTTGTCTTGTGGCAGAAATTAAACCGGATTGCCCAGATGCTAGAAGGAGCATCTAATGGTTTTTCAGCTCTATCCTGGCAACCTAAAGGTCAACAGCTCGCGGCTGGAGGACAGAGTGGAGAGCTCGTGGTATGGTCAAAGGTATCGCGAGGTCAGGGATTTGGCCGCTGATCAGGAGGAAGAAGATGGAAACGCCTGTTTGGATGGATTGGATTACTGGTGGTTTGGGTGTCGTGATTGCGATCGGCGGACTCTTTTTCCTTTTGAGTGGCGTCAGTGCAATGAATCAAGCAGATCCAGCTCCTAAAAAAGGGAAGGAACGGGATTAATGGATTTTCTGCATTGTGCCCTGACGAAAAACTGATTTTTTTTCTAATGATGCATAGTCTAAAAAAACTCAACCCGCTAATTGGTTTGGTCACCTTGATCACCGAACTGGCTGTCTGGTTACCTGTTGCAAAGGCTGATTCTACAGCCGATTTGCTGGTCTCTTTGCAATGTCAAGATTATCAAATTCAAATTTGGCAAAATCGTTTATCGAATACGTATCTCTATCGTTCCCAAAGTTTTATGGGCAACTTGGCGATCGACCAGGGTTCCCGCACAGCAACAGAAGGGGTGACGGTCTACAAATTTCGGAATGGTGACTATGAATATTGGGTGTGGGATGGCACACTCGATAGCCCCAATGCAGGTACCTGGGAAATTTATCGGAATAGTCGTCTGGTGTTGCAGCAAAATTGCACCAAAAGTTGATCAACCTGAATCACTTAGTTCTCCGCTGTGTTGACACAATAGACTTGACTTCTTGCAGCAGTTCATCTTGCTCTTTTCGCAGAGCCTCCAAGCGATCGAGCAGTTCCGCTAATCGATCGGATGAACTGGGGAGAGCAGCTTGCGCGATCGGAGATTTGGGAGCAAACGGACGACTGAGCAAAAAGAAGGTGCCCTGCCATAACCACTGAAATAACAAAATTGGAAATCGCAGCAGGGTGAGCCAGAGTTTTTCGGTGAGGCTGGCTACGGCTCTGAGCAAACCGGCCAGGAGGAACAAAGTTAGGACGATCGTGCCCAGCAGCCAAAGTGGATGACCTGCTAACCAGAGCAACACCGGATATTGATTCAGCCAATCCTGGAAAGGAGCGGTTACTGAATCCCAAAAGCCGGACATTAAACTCTGATTGAAGTTCCACGGCAACATCAGGTTGCTGCTCCCAACGCCCGATCAATTTGTTGTTGAATCACCTGGCGCTGTTCGGCATCATAGCTCCAGCGTTCTAGAAATGTTTGATAGTCACCTGACCCTGTCGCGGCACTTTGGCGCAATTTGGCTGCTTTGGTTGCTACTTCGGGAAGCTGAATTTTCTGAATTAAATCGATCGTGCGGCGCTGTACCCGATCGGACCCCTGTGCCATCTCTTCGTTTTGATTGCGTCGGTGGGTGATTGCCATAGCAGCAGACATCGCTAAATTTTTCACCAACAGTTCAGAGACGACTTCCGGTGAAGATTGCAAAGCATGAATTACAGCGTCGGTTGGATGATCGGGAAGTGACCCCTCATTGGTGAGATAGGTGACGAAAAAGCCGCGTGCTCCATTCTCACTCGCCACGAGTGCTGACAATGTAGCTTCTAGATCTGCTTCGGAGAACTGACCGTCCTGCATCTGCGCCATAAATGATTGGGTTAGGGCGATCGATTGTTCAAACGTAATGTTTTCAGGAACGGGAATGGAAGTCATAGTCACATCCAAAATTCGCTCAGCTTCTTGGTAGTCATTGTACTAGAACCGCAGCTTCGGCTCCTAATCTGAAGAATTTTGCAGGGCTTTACTATTCAACCTCAATACTTTTGGTGACACCCAGTGATCAAAACGGCATATTCACTTTATCTATCTTGACTGTAAATCATTTACTCTGCTCTCAAAAATGAGAGGAACCAGCCATAAATTAAGTCTCATCTTAAGTCTCATTCGTTTCATCAAAATTCTATTTTTACGACTAATTAGACTTGATATGAGACGATAAATGAGCCAATTGAAGCTTTTGTCTTCTTGCAGTCAGACGAGAAGGAAGGGGCTGTTTCGACTAGGTTCCAATTTTATTGGACCTATTACTAGTATTTTAGTATTATAGTACATAAGTATCAGCGTTTTTGTTAATTTACTCTCATACTAAGTCCCTTTGTTCTTAATTTAAGTCTATTTATGAGATCAAGCCATATAGAATAAGACTCAATTTAAGATATTCAAGTCTTATTTTGAGGCAAATAATGATCTACGATGCGACTATAGTCTATTTATGGGACTAAAAGATGTAGATCGAGACTTATCTTGAGATGAATAAGTCTTATTTCGAGGTAAAGAGTCTGCAATGCGATCGCTCTACCGGCTATCAGTGGCGATCGTGCAGATAGCTTTTTGTTTTAAAGCGTTAGTGCCGGGGGGAGGTAATGCTGCAAAAAAATCTGCAAGAGGGTATCTCTACTAAAATTTAGGAGGGGAATTCCCTGTTCAAGGACCTGGCAATGGCCTAAAAAATCGATCGAAAATTTAGTCCAATTTTAGTCCAGCGATTTTATTTGAGCCTCCAAAGCCGCTCTTGCAAAGGATTTTCCTGAGTTGATATACTGCCTATTACGCAGCCTATCATAGTCAGTGCCAGCCGTTCTCATGTTGTTACTCGATATCAATGTTGCTTGATAAAAGGACATAAATGGCTTAATAAGGTCTGATTTTTAGCGGGAAGATCATTACATCAGTATTCAAGCTTTCTAATAGGCATAACCGGGCCAAGCTATGAACTCTTAGCCTCCTCTAATCGTGATTCCTTTGAAGGGCAGTATTCAGAAAAATTGCAAGACACTTCTGCTATGAGTAATGAATAGCAAAAATTGGCTGCAAGAAGAGAAGGATTGTAGCTTCTATAAGAAGGAAGATTTCTGAAAATATTGGTTAGGGACATAAGTAGTTCAGTTAGTCCAATCGCTGAGTTTTCAACCCTTGTTTTCCCGGAATAGCCCATTAAAAATAAAGGTAAGTCCATGAGCCTGCTTGACTGACAAAACTAAGAAGACGGAATGCGGCTAAGGACGGTAAATTCACGTCTGAAGGAATCCTCATGTTGTCGCTTGGAAGCAATGGCAGGTTGAGGGTCAGGCAGACTGGATAAGAACTGAAAAACTTGAATTTTCCATTGCTGGGTGATAGCAAGGCGAATCCAGTTCCACCCGAGTTTGAGATAACTCATCCCTCGCTGCCAATGAGTATCCACTTGACGACGCTTGCCTGAAGCCACCACTTGTACTCCTTGCAACACCAGAAATAACATCGTTAAGGCAATCACCCCACACAATTGGGACAGGGCAAATTTGTCCCGGAGCCTGGAGGCTTCCAGATTGAATCCATTCGATTTGAGATCTAAAAAGGATTCCTCCACTTGAAATCTCAAGCGATATTGGGCAAAGGTTTGCAAGTTTGTCGGCTCGTCGCTAACAATCACCCAGTCTTCATCACTTTGTTTGTCATGGGCAAAGGCAAGATACACATTAGGATAAGGCTTTGTTTTGCCGATGGATACAACTGGCGTGAAGTAAGCTTGTCCCGGTTGTAATGACACCGACGACACCTTGAGCCACTGCCCCTCCATCTCAAACTGGAACGAGCGCTTGATGCGGATACGAAAATGCCAACCCAGGTTTTCTTTGA
>LUGL01000106.1 GCA_002796835.1 Elainella saxicola E1
CAACTAATACAGAGCTGCTTGGAAGAGACCGTCATTCTGATTTCCCACTAATGCCCTTCAATTTCAGTTCCAGATTAAGTTCTGGCATTACTCTGGCTAACTCCACACACACATAAAAAAATTGACAAAAAAAATGATCACGAGATTNTTCTAAATAATTTTCGTTGACATTAAAGCCTTCTATTGTTTTCTTGGCAATTTCCTCTTTTATGCTCTTAAGTTGTTTAATTCTATCCTTTAAATATGGATATCTTTCTTCTAAAAGACTATCTCTTTGAGTTATTAAAATTTCAGTTGCGATGGCTTTGTACTGTAGAACTAAATTAAAAAGCGCACGTATTTCTGAAGAAGAATCTAAATAATATTTATGAATCAGTGTGATATAACTATCAAGATAAATTTTATTTAATTGCAAATTACTAAGCCTGTGCCTCTCTGCCATAATAGCGAGCCGTTGCAAAAGTAAAGTATTTGATAGATTAATTCCCTGTCTTATACTATCTAAAGCTCGTGGAATCTGGTGTATCGAAGCATAGAGTTGTGCCTTTGCCAAGTTAAGGCATGAAGATATATGTGAAGTATCTCCTATAAGCTCAGAAACAAGTTGTTCAGCACGATAATAAATCTCTTCTGCATCAGAATCTCTTTTGAGCAACTGATACATCTGCCCTAAAGAAATTAAGTTGTTAATATAACCTCGATCAGGTTTTTCTAGTAAACTATGTGCAAGTGAAAAAACATCTTTAAGTTCATCAATTTCTATTATTCCTAGCTTTATGGAAGTTAATCCCTTTCCAAGCAAGCATTCTACATGCTCTTGGCGATAATATGTGGGAACGTGATCGTTGTAATTATTTTGTCTTTCATATATCTTTAAAGACTCTTCGTAATAATCTAACGCCTCCATATAATATCTTTTTCTTTCTTCGATAGATACCGAAGCAACTATTCCTTTGTCAACAAGTAATTTTGCTCTATTAAGGTAATTTCCAGCTATAGTTAGCTCACCATATTTCTCTCGGTCAAGAAGAAAAAGTTTGGAGAGAATTCCTTCAATTTCTGAGTATCGCTGCTCTGCAAGAGCATAATCGCCAGAACTTTTATATAAATCAGCTCCAATTTTTATAAAGGAACAATATTCAAGAAAAGTTTGATTCCTTTTAGAGTTCTGGGCTGCAGCACCAGCTAAAAACGAAGATAATGATTCTAACAGCACGTAAAATATAATAGCTGAAAATAAGTAGGTTTCCGTCCTAAATGAAACCTGCATTAATGGTGGTATAAATACTATTACTAGGGCAATTGGTGGAATTTGCTGAATAAGAAAAAGAGTACTTCCATTATTGAGCCTTGTTATCTCTTTTATTTGTTGGAGCCTTGACTTATTCTCAAGTTCTTTTTTGTGAACTCTTCCTGCTTTATCATTAAATGTAACGCTCTTGTCAATTTGTCCTTTATACGCATAAATTATTCCCATTAATTGAAAAGCTTCAGCTAAAAGAATCTTGTTCCTAATTGGGCTGTTTTCTACTTCATTGATAACTACTTGACAGTGTTCTTCCGCTTTGGATATATCTTCCTCTAAATACAGTTGAACTAACTTTAAATTCAATCTAATTGGAAGTTCAACGAAATGAGGCAGGTATGATTTGTAACGCTCAAGGAAGCTTTTATTACAAGTATTTAATTTTTTTAATATAATCCTTTTTGCATCTTCTCTCTTTCCTAATCTAACGTAAAATTCTGATATATGAAAAAGAAACGCTATAGATAAGTGATGATGTTTACCATAGCCTACTTCTAAGAACTTTAAGTTAAGATCACCAATTTTTTTTGCTTGATGATATCTACCTTGTTCTCCTAATCGTGCAAATAAAATCATAAGCCCCATAGGAGTAAAATGCATGATGCAGAAGAACAAGCAAAAAACAGCAGCTAAACCACCAATGGAATTCTTTATTATTTCTGGATGGCGTATAAAACCTGAATACAAGTGCATATTTAAGCTAATTATGTAACCAAAAGTGAACTTAAAAAAGTATTGATAAACAATATATAAAACAAAAGTTACAACGAGCCCTATCGCTGTAAAATTGTATAGACTTAGAACTCTACTAAAACCGATTTCTCGAACATAAAAGAAAATTACAAAAATTGCCATTATAGTCAAAAATAAATTAGGCAAATCCATAATGATACTCTAGAGGTGAAAAATTGGATCTCACTACCCTGCTAAATAGTATTCTCAGAACTCTTCTTTAGAGGAAATTATGAGAAATTCAGATCTGAAAAATTCTATATTTGAGGGACTTAAACTATTAAGATACTTAGCTAATCATTGTTGTATACGAACTAAAATCTGCGCTGTAATCCATTCTCGACTATAATGTTTAGGAGAATTAAGATGACGACTGCTTTGTTCATCTAATGCTATAGAAGCTAGAAATTTCTCAAATGAGTTTTTAGGTAGACTGCGGGTAGTATTAACTTGATCTAGTTGTGGCTGATCTAGAGCAGGCAGTTCTAACCAACGAAAATTTGTTGCTTCAATAGTAGCAAAAGCTTTGATAATATCTACTCCATGTATGTATCCAGATGGAAGTTGCGCTTGTAGTGGAAGTAAGATTTCCTCTTGTGGGTCAAAAGGCCAAAAATAAGTATCCTGTTCTGAAGGATAGATCTGACTAATACCCCAATCCGGTTGCAAATCAAGTAGCGTCACATTTAAAACTTGTGATGAGTTATTTCTTATCCTTATAAATATCCATTCACCTGATTTAATTACAGGTGTATTTCCAGAATCTTGAAAAAGGGTCGGATCAGGTTGTTCATCTGGATCATATTCTGATTGAGTGCCAACTAATTCAACTAATAGCTTATTTGATAAAGGAGATTGGGAATTAGGATTGTCAAGTTGTAAAATATTGTGATACTTTGCTAGATGGACAAGCCGTCTTACTATTTGACTAGCTGCCTCCTGATCATCACAGTGAAGAGCAGGGTATAAATTCGGAATTGGTTGTCCAGATGGATTGCAAATTTCATAGTTACTCTCAGTATTAATAATAACCTGATAATCTGCTGGCCTATCATCATTTATCCATTCTAAAAAACCAGAACCTTTGCTTATTATTGCGGTTTTAATCTGCTCCAACAGGTTCTGTTGATCTATAGAATTGGACACAGCACCATTTTTCAGTAAGCGAACCTTTTGCCGTAGTCGAGAAGATCCTAAATCTACCAGAACAGCTTGGCAACCTAGTTCAATGTGCTGCTGCCCATACATTTGTACAATTTTGGCTTCAGAGTTTGTTGCCCCAAGTTCTACAATTTCTACTAAAGCTATTCCTCTATCCAATTGTGAAAAATTAGTTGTTCCCAGCTGATAAATTATGAAACACGCTCCTTTACGCATAGCGTGCGATTGTCCAGTATTTAATAATATTTTCTGTTCTTCTGAATTGATGCGTATTACATTGACAGTATGTTGTTGTGGCATCAACTTACCATTGAAAACAACTCGATCGCTTTCACCTTGTAACTGTGGAGTTTGTTGTTGAAACTGACTATATACTTTAGCAACCACACAATCATGAAGGTGCTTGTAGGTTGAACCAGAATCAAGTTGCTTAAATGAGTTTAGAAGCCAATACGTTAAAACACCATTTCTTCCTTTTTCGTTAGCACATTCATATGCAACCTCAGAAGGTCGGCAAGCCGAAAGTAAGACATACCCCTTTGCTGACATAAGCCAGCTACCGTTACTTAATTTAAGGTTACGTGTTTCGTTGTGGGCCAAACTCTGCCAAGTTGTTGCCAGTTCTGCATCCGATGCTACCAAGCTCTGCAGTGATCTCTCAGTCGTATCAACTTCATCGACCCCACGTACAACAGCATCTCCCGCACTACGACTCATACCACCCGAGTGGCAACTATCAAACACCAGAGTAACAACCAATCCCCTTCGTACCATCTTGTTAAGGATATGAACTAGCTCTACATCACGGAGATAACGAGCTTCTGAGTTACCAATATCAGTTGGCACTAATGCTTCGTCAAACCCATTCGTTTTAAGCTCAGGAAATTTTGTTGGGATTCTCCCTCCATGACCCGAGTAATGAATATAAACTTGGTCTCCAGGTTGAGTTACGTCTGTAAGCTTCTGAAAAGCGGCAACTATATTTTCATAGGTTGGCCAATTCTCACGTGGTTCTGGAGGTTCTTGAGAACCGACATAAGAAGCTGTAAGCTTCAGAATATGTGTTGAGGGATATTGTAATCTACCTCTCAAAAATTCTTCTATTTGAGTGGTATCTTGTACGCATCCAGATAAATTATGGTAACAACCGCCTTTCGGCAGTTTATTCGGTAAGTAGCAGTCAATTCCTATCAATAATGCATAAAAATTTGCTTTAAAGCTCATATTACACTTAAATTAGCCTAGAACTAGGTATTGTCCAATGAAGCAGCACTAACAGGGTAAATGCACCTAACAATTAACCGCTTAATTCAGCTATTCTCTTTAAATTTATTTTCAAATGAGAATTGTTAAATCTAGGTTAGACAAAGCCGTAAGATAAGAGCCGAATACTTTTCTATTATCTTTCACCACACAACAAACTCCAAGGCTAGCTAGTTGTCTTTTGGCTTAAGAAATCATAATCTCTCATTGTCGAATAAATTTGTTTATACAATCTTTACAAAATTATGTTGAAAATACTCGTCTGCAATGATATTGCTATCGTTTCTTTGATCAAAACCCTTATGAAGCACGATCACTACCACCTGCATTACCCAAATACACACTTTTCAAACCCATCGTGTCCTTCTTCGTCACTCCCCAGTAGCGCAGGTAGCGCTAGGGTCCATAGGCCTGACCCGTCTTAGCATCTGGGAATCATCTTCACTCAATATGCCCTCGTCCCCCGTACTTCCCCAGCGGTGTGCCATCCTCACGAGTCTCCTGGATCTCCTTCCTTTGCTACGTGACATTCCCCATTGCTACACAGAAAGTCCTAGAGCTTTCAGGATCAATGGCAACAGCTTACTACTTGCTTCTACAATCTTGGCGGTATCAGGAAGGCTCTTCAACGTTGCCTCGAACATCTTTCTCGCTTTCCGCGCCAACCCTTCTTTCTGTGCTGGTTCTTCAGTTTGCTTTGCCTCTGCTAAGTTTTGAACCTGTTCCAGCAAATCAGCTTTGTCAATATCGGGCAGATCAGCATCTGTTTCAATCGCCTCCTGCAACTGCATCAAAAGCTGCTTCAGATCCGGCTGATCGGGGTTAGAGGTTTCAGGTAACTGATTGATGGCGTTGGTGACATTACCACTAATGGTGCCAAGATTCACAACACCACTAACATCCCCGCCAACCAATCCACTAATATCACCGACACTCCCACCTGCACTAATATTGATTCCGCTATTTTCTGGCATAAAATCTCCTTGGACAGTTTCTACATTAAAGGTCGGCTGATAAAGTGCTGTTTGAATCATCTGCTCTAAACTACGAATGCGATCGTCTTTTTCCGTCAACAACAACAACCGTGTCTCAGATAAAGCTTTGAGTTGATTGTAATCAGCAAAGTATTCCGCACTCAGTTCTGACTTATCGGCTGTTGCTGCCGTCCGCACTTTTAGGTTAAGACTATTCTGCCCTCGCTTTTCCATTGCCACAATCTCTAGATCAGCATCAGGGTGATTCTGTGACAGTTTTTTGAAGGCAATCGAAATAGCGCGAGGATCAACATCTTGACTATGGTACAGATCGAGTGTGTCTACATAAGGCTGAATGAAATCAGCGAACCCTCCGTTTGCAAACATCTCTCGTTGGTTATCTGGCTTCCGTAGTGGAACAGGATTGTCTTTCGTCGGCACTCGCATAAAGATGTAATCACATTGCACGCCGTTTAATTTGGTTGTGCCTGTAATTCCCCAATCTTCAATGTATGCCCCAGTAAGAGTCGCTCCGGTCAAATCTGTTTCATCCAATTGAGTTTGTTTGAGGATTGCTCTGGATAAATTTGCATCCTGCAAACTGGCGTAATTGAGATTTGTTCCAATAAAACTTGAATCCTGCAAATTCGCACCCTGTAGATTCACTCCTTCTAAATTCAATCCATCATAGTTTTGATCTTGTCCATTAAGAGTGATAACCAGTTGCCGAATTTTAGGATCTTCAAGGTAGGTTTTGTCTAATTGAGCAAGATCGAGGTTTTGTGCACTTCTCCAATAGGCACCTCCCAGAATCGTCTGTTTCTGACTCGTGTGATTAAAGTTAGTTCTTTTAAGAACAGCGCGGCTGAAATTGGTACGAGTGAGGGTAGCACCACGAAAGGATGTACCACCGATACCTCCAAAGGTAGCTCTAAAGGAGCGGAGAATCGCAAACCTTTCGTCTCCCTGAAGGGTACGTCGGCTGCAGTAAACAGCAAATAGAAGGGAACCGAAAGCGGCACTGATACCGAAAGAAAGAGCAGTCGCATCGTTGGGGAGAGCGTAATGGGTGACGGCACCAACGCAAACAATGGCGAGAGCAACAGAGACAGCGTGGGTAATAGAGATAGCGAAAGCAAAAACAAAAATTATAGCAAAACTAAGAGCAAAAGCAAAAGCGACGATGACAACAAGAAAAAAAGCGAAGCTGATAGCAGTAGGGATATTGTGCGCAAAGGCAAATGCAATAGCAAAAACAATAGCATAAGAGATAGCGAAAAAGGTTGAGATCGTGCCGAGTGTTTTCGATGTAAAACCTTGACGGGCAATTGGAATACAAGCAACTGTTATCAACCCCAAAACAGCAGCTCCTATAACGAAAAGAGCTTGTTCGCCTGAATTGCCATAGTTGTCAAAAAAGATAATGGCAATCGTTGATCCTAATGACGTAGCTGCGAGGCTAGCCAAAATAGAAAGGAGAAATGTCAATCCCTGCTGCAACCACCACCAACGTTTTTGAATCCCTGCCTTTGCATCGGTAAAATTGGACTCCTTCAAGGTGGCATCTGTAAAGTTGGCCCCACGAATATCTGCTCCACTGAAGTCTGCACCGGAGAGATCCTGCCCCTTAAACGATTGTCCTCGCAGATTAGTGCGGCGGAAGTCTCGTTCTCCGGCGGCGTAACGTCTCAGAACTTCACTAGCTTTCATAGAGCAGAGGTGAGTAGGGCTATGATTTGATACAGCAATAACACAAAAATTTCGGAAAGAGGGGATTTTTATTAAATTTTCGAGTTTTGAGGGCTAAAGAGCAATGATTGGATTTCAAAGTCCAACGATCGTGCTTACTACCAGTCAGGAATAATCTCCCTATAAAAACATCTATTGCTCCAGCAATGCTTTACAGTCCGATTTCTAATTTGGTTAGTGCCCCAGCCAATGATCCGCGCAGACTAACCGTGAGCTCCATTTTTCTGTTCGCTCTTACCAAATTCCCAATTTAGTCGCCGTAGGGATGACGTGCCTCTTTTTTAGCTGCGAGGTGCTGCTATTTTATTTCTGAGAACGAGCTCTGCAGGAAGATTTATTAGGACATCTACAAACCAGAGCCTGGGCAAGAGTTGAACTTGCGATCCTTAGATTGGTCATCCTTGACCACCAGGCGTTAAAGTTGCTCTTTGGGAGCCTCTTTAATTTTTGCTAATGCTTCTGCCCAAGCCTCGTCGGTGGGCTCTGTCAGAACCCCTAAGCGATGGAAAACAACGAGCTGGATATCTCTTGCTTTCCTACAGATTCTAGTTTCAGGCTTGCCGTTCAACGCAGGGGCGTGACAGCGCTGATTCGAAATAGAAAGGACTTGAATCAACAACTCTTTCATATGCTCTGGGCTAAGATTCAGTCGCCCCTCATCCTCTCGCCAGGGGCAGGTAGGACAAGTTTCCGGCATTACGTTGCTGGGATCGACTTCATTATCAGCAACCCGCTCTTCTAAAGGAACGGATGCTCGGCCTAAGAGAATCTCTTCGAATTCAATCATGACTAGAATCCTCTTTTTCCACTTCCGTTAAATCCTTTAGACTGGGGCTATCTTCTCTTCTCTCTGGCTGGTTCCAGACCCATCGGGTCTCTTTATACCAGCCTTTATCTGAATCCAAAAATCTCCAAAATCCGATTCTAGGAGCCCGATCAACGGCAGCGCCCCTGGATTGTTTTGTGCCAGTAGGAGTGGAAGTTCTCTTATACCGGAAGTTCTTACCAATCCAGGTGGGCTCATTGAACCCTGACCCCTTGCCTACTTTTTTAGTATTGGCAACCCCTTTAAGGGGCTTGGCCGGAACTTCAACATACTCCGGATAAGCCTGAATGATAAGCAGGGACTGCAGCACCAGGTTGTCCAGTTTACGAAGAAACTCAGCCTCGATCTCTCTCTCCTTCTTTCTTTGAGGAGACAGCAGGGCATTTTCCTGCCACTGACCCCGATCGAGCGGAGAGTCTCCTACTTTCCTTAATCCAATAGAGCTGGCATAACTAGTCCCTTCGATCGTCGAAGTACAGAGAATGATTTGATTAAACTCGCAGGGCTTGAATTCTACTTTTATACTTCTTTCAGAAATAGGGGGAGCAGTTTCTCCTTCTTCCCAGTGGCTAAAGCTAATAAACATCACTTCTTCACCATCAGGCGTATAGAGAAATTGACTTGGTAGAACAATCATGCCATGTCGGGTCGTTCTTCTTAAATCCAGGACATTGTCTTTAATCTCAGACTGTAAGAACGCTTCCGCCAGCTCCCGACCCAGCCACCAGGCCTTAGCCTTCTTATAGGCTCCCCAATAGTAATTAGGAAGCGTCACGTTTTTAACCCAATCTATCTGCAATAGAGCGTTATGCGAAACAAAGATTCCGAGTAATTCAACCGAAAGTGCTTCACAAATCGAATCCCATTTCGGGTAGTCTTTAACGTCTCTAAAGTTTCTAGATTTGTACTGCTTAAATTCTGAGAGCTTTCGCGCTTCTTTTCGAATGCGAGGCTCATTCTGAATAACCTCTTGCTCAGCAAGTTTGTAAAGCTCTGGGTCAAAATTTGGGAAAAGATCGGATACCATGCGCCGTCTCCAAGGATCATACTTACTATTTTAAAAACAATTTTTATTATTTTAAAAAACAATAATTGTCATAGTTGAAGACCTCATCGGGGCGTAGGATTAGGGGCTATTATCGCCTCTTTCCTTTTGAAGCATACACTTGTAGAGAATGATGTCATGCAGCATTTTTTCATCAGAAATATTAGAGATACTCTCATTTCGAAGAAGAGAGCCATTAATGATATGTCCAAATGTAATATTTGGGTCCAGCTTGTGGATCTCTTGTAAGACTTGCAAGATTTCTAGCATACGCTCAATGATTCAACTAATTAAATTTATTTATTGTATGGGGAGAATTTGATTCGATCTGAAGGATCCAGATTAAACCAAAACGGACTAATGGTTGCCACCTGCCCATCTACTAAAAAGTCAGGCTGATGCTCGCTATCAGTTGCAATAAGGGTAGTCAAGACTTCTAATCGATGATTAATATCACACAGTTGAGACAGAAGCTTTGCTTTTTCTCTTTGTAATCGTCTAACTTCCTCTAACTGCGCGGCCAGTTCGGTAGAGGGACAAAGGCCGACTTCTTGTTTTAATGCGCTCATTTTGACCTTCTTGGGTTTGTTTTTGTAACACGGACGCCAGTATTGCTTCTACTTCCGGAGGAGGGGTGATCGCATCCCTCATAATAGAAGTGGAAGTTGCAGAAACGTTATAGTTAAACGCAATTGGAATGTTTTTAACTTTGGTTACGCTAAGTTCTGCAAGCTTAGCTGCTTGAAGTTTAGAGAAAAAAGTAGGGCTTCCTTTTCTAAACTTCAAGAACAGTACATTAGACCATACTTCGATCGACACTAGCTCTTTATTGCTAAAGTGCTTAGCCAGTGCTTTAAATACTTTAATTAAGAGATTTCTATTTTCAGTAACTTGATAATGAATTGATGCCATATTAATTAAGGCATCTTTTCAATGCCCTCTAGATAAAGGTTTACATAACGGAAAGTATCGGGACCCGGCCCTTTAGCCAAGGTAATGTTCTGCTTAGTGGCAAGAACAATTTGGAATTGCTTACCCTGATAAGATAGGGTAGCCCCATGGGTTGCAAATTTTGTCTGTAGCTTAGCTAATTCAGTTTGATTAGCTTTTTGCGTTTCTTTCTGCGCGGTAGCAGCGGTATTATTACGTGCGTTTTTAGAGCCAGCCATCAATTAAACTCCGTACATAAGGATCAGTAGTTTCGATTTTGTTTTTTATATACTTGGCTACCGTTATCAAATGACACTTTTTAGGGTAGCAATGACAGCCAAGTACAACGTCGTGCTTATCTCTTACGATTGCTTTTTCTAGAAAAGTTAAAGCAGCGTTAAAGACATATCGGTCGGGTCGCATCCATTTAGTAGAGATCTGAAGAGAGTGCTTTGCAGCAATTTCTTCTGCAGCTTTTGAAGGTTCTTTCTTATCGTTGACAATTAGATAAAAATATTCTTCATAAGCTTGGCAAACCAGGCCTCTATAAAATTCTTCTGTAAGCGTGAAAGGGTTTCCAAAAACAGTAGTCCTATCGCCATGAAGTTCTAAGGTCGAGAAACCCGCTCCTTCTATATAGAGGGGCTTAGACAACCTTGCCGTATTTAGATTTCTAATACTAATCGTCGGCATCGTCGCCTAAGTTCCCATCTTCATCATCTTCGAACTCTTCTAATTCAGAAGTGATCCATTCACTGTCTCCAGCAAGAAGAGCTGCAATAGCATCTTGCAGCATTCCTACAGCATAGTAAATATGGGTAGGGAGTATACTGGTCACTCTTAGATGGGCACTATTTTCCTCATCTATATATTGAGTAACCAAAATTCCATTAGATTCACCAGGATTTGGTCTCATAACTATTTAATTTAAATTTTAAGGAATCAACCTTCTATCACCAGCCATGAACTATTTCGGTTCTTATTGCAATCTAGTCCTGTATAACTGCGAGACCTACCGTTTTGAGTAGGAACTTCAAGAGAATACCTAAGATGATAGTGCCCGTGAATCACCATTCTGGGATTTGCATTACTTACCGCAATATCTAAACACCTTCTATTAGAAATCGTGTGATTACAGTCGAATAAGGGGATATAGTCTTCTAGAGGCGACTCTAAGGGACAATCATGGGTAAAAAGGAAATCGACCTCTTCAGCTCTGGACGCCAGCTCTAAATCTCGATATTTAATTGTCTCTTCTTCCCAGTAGCTTACTCCCAGGACTCTACTATTTCTATCTATAGAATAAGCACCCCCTAAAGCTAGGCATTTTCTTCTACCCAGCAGCCAGGAGTACCCTCGCTGAAGATGGTAGATTCCTTCCCTAACTTTGAAAATACCGCCTTCTTGACTGAGACTCCAGTGATCGTCATGGTTTCCATCAATAAAGAAGATAGGAACTCCGGCAATACAAAGAGAAGAGCACTCTTTCAAAAATGCTTGGCCCCAGTCTGTTTGAGGAAAGTAACCAAAATCTCCTAACTGAATAATGTACTCACAATGATTCTCTTTCGCTTTTCTTTGAGCAAATTTAATGTGAGAGATATCGGCATGGACATCCCCAAGAACCAGGGCTTTCATCATTAGATAGGCCTTATAAAATTTATTAGACAGTGAGCCGATATCGTTTCATTAGAAAATATTTTCTTCGTTAGGATCTCCACGCTAGATTCTTCTAAGAAGTTGATGAAATTAATAATTCTTAGATATCTTCTAACCGCAGAGGGGGCGTCCCTATGGACACTTCCTAAATCTAGCCAGGTAGTATAAACCTTACCTAGTCTTACACTACCGATTTCTTTGCCCACTATAACTTTTAGATAAGCTTCGATGTAAGAATCATCTAGTACTTTTGCTGATAGAGATTTAAGAGCCTCTAAACCTCCATAAAAATCCAAGTACTCTTCCATCAAGGCATGAGGAAGTCTTCTTGTATATTTTTCTAGAATGAGTTTAGAGACTCCATTATCTCTAGGTACTTTAACGGTAACCAAACGTCTCCTTAGAAGGGCAGCCCCTTATTCAAATTAATATGAACGGCAGTTTCATTATTTAGATTAGGAAAATACTCCTGAGGAACCTCTTCATCAGGAGTGATTACCGCCAGTAGAGCACCTCTATTAATGAGTTCAAAGACTCCAATAAAGGTCCCATAAGCCGCCCTATTCCGCCGGTCCCTAAAAAGATATCTAGGATCCACTTCTATGAAGCGATAATGACGAGTTGTAAAAGCATCACTTGCTTCCAGACTGGCGGGTAGCGAAAAAGCTATCTCACGCCCTGTATACTTTAACCCTATCTTTTTAGGAATAGAAATTTTTGAGTTAGAGTCTAACGAACTGTCGGGATTAGGAGTGACATCACAGACGAGTAGATTTCCATTAGTCGTGATCATTGTAAACTCTGAAAAAGAAGGAACTTCTCCTTCAGGATATCCACCGTATTTTTCAATGAGTCGATATAGTGGCTCTAGAGGTAGGTTTCTTAACAGGTATTTTTCTATGTAATTACTATTTGGATTTCTTACCCTTATTCCTTTATAGAAAACAACCCCTTCTCCTGAAGAAGTCAGGTTCCCATTGGTCATTTGTTCAAAAAATAGCTCCCTACCTTCTAAAAGACAAGGAGCCGCAGCATTTTTAAACTGTTTGATCGCTTCTATTACATCCTCGTATCTCGGATGACTTCTATTAGCTGTGTACATCTTACCGTTAAGATAATAGGTAAGATTTGAATTCGTTAAAACGTACTTCATTGCGCGAAGCTGTTACAGGCTCTGATATAGTGGATTACTTTTTCCTCATCATCTCCGATCACCCGGTCCATGAGAGGGAAAGCCTCATTAAACTTAGCCAACTCCTGTTTAAAGATGTTGACAAAAGTAGGATCATGATCAAAGAAGTGGGTGTAGAACTTCAAGCTATCGAGAAAACTGGAATATCGACTGTACTGATTATTTAGGGCGATCACTCGACGAGACAGATTAAAAAATCTATCCACAACGATTTCCCGATTCTCCAATAAGGAATGGTATTTCTTCAGTAGACAGTACCTAGTACTGACAAAGTTTGAAAGGCCCTCAATCATCTCCTTATCGACAGAGAGATTGATAATCTCTTTAATTCCGTCAGCGGTGATTCCCCTCTTAAGAAGGTTCTCTTCAATTTTTTGATTAAGCGCTTTAGAGAGATGAACCCAGCCTTCGCCTAACTTTTCAACGGAAGCTTTCGGAATCCCATAGACGACAGCACTCTCACCTAATACTTTAACAGCATTATTGACCTCAGAAAGGCTGATGCAGTTTTTCCCAAACAGGGATTCTACACCCGATCCTTCTTTTCCTTCTAGAACTAGATAAATTCCCTTATCTTCGGTATTAACCGTAGTCTTCATAGACTGGCCGTAGAAGGAGCCCTTTGATATGTAGTAGGGGGAAGCAGTAAACTGATATGCGGTGATGGTTCCTTTTTCCTTTACAACCTTAGAGCGAACAGTCTTTGGAATTGTATAAATTTCAGAGAGTCTTTTAGCATCCAGGACTTCTGGGCCTAAGATTGGATTTTCTTCGATGAACCGCTCTACCGTCATTCCTTCCGGAAGTTCAAACCAGTAAACCAGAGAAGAACCAAGTCGATCTAGAAAACTTTGAATGCCAGTAATTCTCTTTCTACCCGTGTCATTGATCACAAATTCAGAAGCTCTGTCTGCTCTTGAATAGATGCGCAGCTCTTTTCTCCAACTTGATACTTTAGTGTACTTGCCACTCGATTGCATCACATAGCTGGTTGCCTCCTGCTCGTATTTAACGACCGGGCTCATTGGCTTACCCTGATAGGTAAACGGGTGTGATTGCTGGAGATGATAGTCGATCGCTCCATAGAGATAGACAGCCGCCTCTTTATAGCTTTTCTTTGTATTAAGAGTCTCTTGAATTCTACTTTTAATACTCTCAAAGGCTGAGCTTAGAAAGCGTTTAAGGGCTTCTTTGCTTCTTTCAGTGTATTGAATCGATTCGCGGCTAACTGCCAGATCCACGCTGCCAATTGGGATTGAGAGTAGGAGAGGGCACCTTAAGAGATTTTCTTCTCTAGAACCATTGATGCGGAAGTGGCTCTCTTCTATTCGATAGGGAATTTCACCAATCAGCACCTTAATCCAGCCCCCTCCACGCTGGAGCTGCCAGCGGCAGTTTTGAGCCACCCCTTCTTCTACGATTGGGGTATTGTCATAGTTAAGCTTTCCTTTATTCGTAACCTCAGGCCTGACCGTCCAGTATTCTGTGACTTCGATAAGCCTTCTTTCAAAATCATGGATTTTTTCTTTAGAAACCGGAACCCTTATTGTGGTCCCAGAAGGAGAGTCTGTTGGAATACTTTCAAACAGTACAATAGTCCCAACGTTAGATTCATCAATAAAAGCGCTATAAAAATATTCAATCCCTTCATGAACGGTATTGATCGTAAACGAGTCTGTCAGGGCAAAGGGACTCTTACTCCCCAGGCCAAACCCCCCAATCTGGGAGTTGTCTCCGGTTTTCAAGCTGGATCCGTAGTTCCTGTACACCGTATTAATCAGCTCAGGACTCATGCCTTTGCCAAAATCCTGAACGATGAAGGTCGGATTACTCGCGGTAGGTAGGGTGACAACAATAGGCCGATCTGAGATCTTGGCACCAGCATGGGCATCTTTGGCATTGGAGGATAGCTCCCGAACGACGGCCAGGACCGGGTCACTATAGATTTTTGATCGCAAAATATCAAAAACCAGACCCAGTTGAGACTCGTCAATTCCAAAAGATACTGAGGACTCTACGCCCTCACTCAGGACAGCGGTATCTTCTTTGTGTAATAGCATGTTATTCAGTTGTTATTAAGATAAATGAAGCCCCTTTCCATGCGCGACGGAAAGGAGCTTGTTTGTGTAATCGGTGGGGGCGGGATTCTCTACTTGTTTAACGATTCCTCTAGAAGATTGAGATCTAGTTCTGCCGATGTGAGTTGAATCCGTAGTGGGGCCAGTAAAGTTCCCCCTGCGAACATCTTACAGAAATGATCTTCTACTGGATTATCTGCCAGTGTTTTTTCAGGAATGATCAGACTAAATAAGTATTTAACCATGGCGTTAAACGCATCGATGTCTAGTATGAATCTTCTGGAATAGTAATCATCTACGTTTCTTAAGACCATGCAGACTTCAGAATTAAAGTAGAGGGCACCTATCTTCCAGACTACTCGCTCTTCACAAGTGCCTCGTCTAAAGGTTTCTTTCTCAAGAATATAGAATTTGACTCTGGCTTGGGTTTTGAAATTAGCTAGAGAGTTTGGGTTGGGGACTGTGGCAAATCCTAATTCTGGAAACCACTCCACTAAACCAGAAACGTCATTTACTACTTCTAAAGCAGGTTTAGTCAGCAGATCTTCTAAGGTAGTCATAATAATTAAACTTTGCTTCTCTGTAAGCGACAGCATTTGCTTCTTCTAAGTAAGTCATATCTAAAGATCCGATATACCTAAAAAATCTTCTTACCCTTAGATTGACAAACCTGTAATATCCTTTCTTAGCTTGAAGTAAAATAGCCTGCTGTTGTAGGCGTTTTATAAACTCTCGTTTAGAAAAACTATCCCCAAAAATGTAGGGAGAAGCCAGGTCATAGAGAGAATCTGCTGAAAAAAATTCAAAGTCGTACTTAATCTGAATTAACTTATGGTAGAAGAGCCTGCTGTTTATGGTTAGCCCCAGAGAGACTCCATCCATTAATTCCTTCAAGCATTGATAGTAGATCGTTCTCTTGTTAATATCCGCATTGAAGTTTCTTTCTAAGAAAAAACAGAGATACCCTAAAGAGTAAACATCTTGAGTGAAGGGTTTAATATATTCTGCTTCAATTTTCAATAGATTTAGAAATACTTTAATACTATTATCTAGCTCTGTCTTAAAGCAGTAGTCGCACTCTACGCTTGCAAACCAGTTTTCAACAAAACTGGCGACGACTTCATTCGTTACCCTTATCTCAATTAGGGTTTGAGAGAGGGGGAGGTGATTCTTTAGCGTCACTCCGGAGCAATCAGCGATTCTTCTTAGAAAGCTCATGGGCCACCAGCTTCTCTCGATTCTTATCGCCCCAGGGATTGTAGATGATCAAATAGGTAGCTTCTACTTTAGGGCTAAGACGATTCAAGTGATCTTCTGCGTGGTTCCGTAGTCTATAGGAAGTAATTACAGCGGTCGGTTCTGGAGTTACTTTAATGAGCTCCCAGGGTCTTGTGTTCATAATTTAAATACTTCAATAAAAATGGGGGCTGNCCCCCCAAATAAAAAACTAAAATGCACGATTAATCTACTGGAAATTTTGGTTTCTTGCGACGTTCGATCAAGGAGTAATGGTACGAGCTGGCCCCTGCAAAACACCCTAATGTTGCTGAAGCGAATCCTAGAGGCGAACCTCTTATTCCTAAGGCATATAGAGTCAGATAAAATTCCTCAAGCACCCTGTTAAGAGTAAGCTGAACTAGCATTTTCTTCTGCCTTGAATACTTCTCTGAGAAAATCCACTTTGAGATGAAAGGAATCAAAAGAACTGAGAGCCCCTTCCATGAGTACTTTAAGAAAGAACCGAATGCTATCCCTTCCAGTCATTTTATAAACCCAGGCGTCGGCATTCCCTAAAAAAGTCAGGGTTAAGATGTCCTCGTCGTAGAGTAACTCACATCCTGGAGCCGTGGGGTTTCGTAAGTTTTTATGGGTTCTCTCAATGAGAAAAGGCCAGCTATAGGTAGTACAGTCACTTAGAAGAGCATAATACAAACTCTGCTGCCGGTATTCGCTTAAATTAATTAAATCTAACTTAGACAAAATACCTTCTTCTTTTAGTAAAAGAAGTGCAGACCTTACTATATTTAAAAACGACCTAGGGTCTCCTAAAATTGAGGTCATCTTCCCTACGTTAGGGTTCTGATTCTCTGGAGAGCTTCCTTCGTTGAGAAAGAAGAACTTTACTAAGTCGCGTTCTAAATTACCAAAGTAGCCTACCGATATTTTTTTAAAGAAAATACACCCGTCAGTATTATTGCTTCCGGACAGTATATCAAAAATTTGAATGCGCCTATTCCAATATTCAAAGCCACAAATCAGAGGAGTTTTTTCAGTGAGGTTTAGATAAATACGTTTCATTCTTTTTAAGAGTCTAGACCAGCTAGATCGCTATTCATAAAGGGACGCTTAAAAGTTTAAGAACTACTTCCGCTTAAGTCATCGACAGTTGCAGCAATCAAAAGCAAGTCAAGCAATTGAGACGGAAAAGCAGAGAAGATTGCATTTTCCTGCTCCTCTACTATTTCCGATTAAGTCTAATGGACATAGGTTCCTTCGGTGCGGTAGGAGTAGTGTTTAAGCCGAATCGCATCACGAACCTAATCAAGCAGTTTTTTAGAATGGGTTTTCATTGGAAGAGATTGGTAAGATGTTATCGCACAAGTGTATCAATAAACACATAGAAGTATCTCCGTGTTTGGATAAAGAATGTATAAAATTATCTGCACAACACCCGATATGAGAAGTAATATCAAGACTATGATCGGTGCAAGTTGCGTAATGGAGGATCTTAGACGGAACCTCAATTTACCTAAAACCCCTGCTGGATATTTAGTCCGAAATAATTCTGCCTAAGATCCCTCATAGGGCATTTAGGCGGAATAGGAATCTGCCTAAGATTCCTTATGGGACAATTACCTGACGGAAATCTACCTAATCCTCCTCAACTAGGATCTTAGGCAAATGAGAAGGAGGGATTTCAGTCCAAATAAGAGTTCTACGGAGCTAGTGTTAAATGTTACCCCTTGGGAACACTATAGCAGTTGGCAGCTCCGTAGAACAAACTCGCAGGAGCCGACTCCACCTGTTGCTAGCCCGACGGCGGCGCAAGACGGCGTTTGCGGCTCAGCTCGATCGTTATGCCGCTGGGTTCTCAGCTATGGTGTAGTTGGAGATCATCTTTAGGAGCCTGTATCGTAGAGGGAAAGCTTCACACAAACTTTCTAGATGAATAAAGTTAAGATTCTCTTTCTAGCAGCCGATCCTAGTGATGCCGTCCGCTTGCGTTTAGGGCAAGAACTGCGAGATATTCGTGAGAAGTTACAACTCTCGAAGCAGAGAGATAGCTTTTCGTTAGAGTCTCGTGAATCGGTGCGCCCAGGAGATATAACTCAGGCAATTTTTGATGTTGAACCTCAAGTCGTTCATTTCTCTGGACATGGCATGAGTACAGGCGAACTTTGCTTTGAGGATGTTTTGGGAAAAACACGTCCAATTCAACCTGAAGCATTAGCAAGTTTATTTGAACTCGTATCAGAGCATGTTAGCTGTGTTGTATTAAACGCCTGCCACTCAGAGAGTCAAGCAAAAAGTATCGCCCAGCACATTCCCTTTGTTATCGGCATGAATCAAGCAATAGGAGACAAAGCTGCAATTGCATTTGCTGTTGGTTTCTATAAAGCTCTAGGAGCTGGTCGTTCTTTTGAAGATGCCTATAAGTTTGCTCGCGTAGAGATTCAACTAGAAGGTATTTCAGAACACTTAACCCCTGTTCTCTACGTTAAAAAAACAGTAAATCAAGAAAAGATATCTATTGATTGTGTCACAGTTGCAATGATTAAATCTCTCTCTGTGGAGAAACGCATTGCTCAACAAGAATGGTTATCTGAGGTAGCGCGTTTACACCCTATTAGTTCTGTCAAACGTAGTGCGATGGTTGCCTTGCGCGATATTGGTTCACCCTCGGTTCGTGCAATCAGCCTTCTTACACTTACTCACGAGAGAGAAAATGAAAATCTTCGAGAAACTGCAATTAAATGTCTTGGGAAAGTGGGAACCGAAGATGACTTGGCACTTCTCCAGGAATTGAGTCAGAACGAACAAATTGCTCGTTTCGGGAGACAGGCAGCAGCTAACGCTTTTGCACAGCTTTCTGAAAGCCTTAAGCTAAAGAAGAGCAGACCTAAAACATCTCATCAATCTGCCCAAAGTAACATAGCTAACCAACCATACTTTGATGTTGCAATTTCTTTCGCAGGTGAAGATCGAGCAATTGCTGAGGCACTCGCGCATCGCTTTCGTGATAGAAAGATGCGTGTATTCTATGATATGTTCTATCAATCAGAATTAATCGGTGAAGACTTAGCGCAACTCTTAGCCAAAATATACCGACAAGCTTCGCGATTCTGCATTGTCTTGATCTCAAAACACTATCCTCAAAAGAAGTGGACAGGCTTTGAATTACGCCAAATTCAAGATCGAGCTATATTTGGAGATAGTTCATATATTATACCTGTTAGGCTAGACTCGACACATGTTGATGGTATTTCGGAAACTGTCGGTTATATTGACTTAAGATGCGTTACGATAGACACCGCTGTTGAGTTGGTCGCTGAGAAGGTATGGCAGGTGCAGTCAAAAGTTCATAAATTATCAGATCTACTTTAATTATTAATTTTCAAGCAGCATAACAATATCCCTGAGGCGGGCAATCGATTACCCAAGCTCAAATGAAGTGATAAACCTTGAGGAGAAGTGAGAAATCGCAATCAACTTCTTACAAGATGGTCTGTCGGTCGCAGCTATTGCCCGTGAAACTGGATTATTGATCGAAGCAGTGCAACAACTTCAGCAATAACTCAACGGCTGCGCACAAAGCTGAAGTCGATCGATGTCTGGGAAGTTGATCGTAAAAGCACGGCATAATCGGGTCGAGGAGGGAATTTAACCCTCCCCTCCCACACCACCTGCCATGCGGATCTGCAATAGGGGGTTCAAAGTAATGTGCAAGCAACACTGGGACTTAAGGATAGCGATTTCATTGTAAGTAGAGACAGGTATCAGTACAATCGTATGGGGTAGCCCCTTACATCTCTCTGTGTCAGTATAAAGAATAGATAAAGATATCTGCATAGCCTTATTAATAGAGACTAATATCAAGACGTAAGTTTATGCGATTTGAGTTATGGGGTGTGTTACGCAGGCGAAGTTCTTCATAAAATCCTTATGGAGGATGTTATGCGGATCGGATTCTTTATAAAGTTTGTTTTAGGAGTGTTATGAAGAAACTGATTCTTCATAACACTCCCTATGGGGCAATTCGTACCGACTTAGGTCTTCATAACACCCCTGATATGGGATCTTATGAAGAAAAGTAGGAAGGATTTCACTCTGATATCAAGTTAGACCACTTGTGATATCTGTAAGGTGTCTTTGGAGAAAAACTTGCTAGGTGAGAAATATGATGAAGGTAGATGCTTATACCAGGATTGTCCTAACCGTTATTGCTTGTACACTGGTCATTTTCGTCTTTCAAAATGCATTTGATATGAAAAAAGCAGTCGCCTCTGGCGTTACTAGGGTTGCTATTTGTGACGCTTCTGGTCAATACTGTGTTGATGTAATTCCAACAACAAACGGTCTAGGTCAAAATACTGGAGTAAGGATGGGGGTTCTCAGTCTCCAAGGATAGTGAGAAGATTTGCAGATACGGTGTCTATAAGCTACGTTTCTTCTCGAAGCTGAATAGTCCCAGACTACACTGTGAATAGCCGTCAATTCTTTTACCGGTAAGAGCTACCCCTGTTAAGGTGAGCGTTTGTACTGTTATGGTTGATTGAGTATTTTAGGATTTTCGATAGGATCAAGGCACTGAAGTGAGCACCCAATCAGGGAGAGGGAGCTATGATTAGTGCCATCTTTGAGCGATTTGTGGAAAATACACCAATGACTGTCATGGTGCGAGCCATCATGGAGCGGATATTTGCCCCCAAGTTGTTGGATCAGTTGTTTGAGGAAACAGCAGAACAGCAATATCAGCGAGAACTCCTTTTTTCCAGTGTCGTGGGATTGATGAGTCTAGTGGTGTGCGGCATGTATCCCTCACTGAATGCAGCCTACAAAGGGTTTGAAAAGGTGGTAGGGGTATCGAAAGTAGCGCTGTATGCTAAGGTGAATGGTCTAGAACCGAAATTATCTCAAGCGTTAGTGCGCTACAGCAGTGAGCAACTGCTAGCGGTTCAACAGGAGTTTCCAGCAGCAGCAGTCCCTCTGTTAGCAGGCTATGAAGTGCGGATTATTGATGGCAATCATATTGCTGGCACAGAGCATCGGCTGAAAGTTCTACGCAACGAGCCTGCCGGGGCTTTACCCGGACAAACCTTGAGTGTGCTCGACCCGCAACGGTCGTTAGTGGTGGATGTATTTCCCTGTGAAGATGGTCATGCTCAAGAACGCTCATTGTTGCCCCAGGTGCTAGAGCAGGTGCAACCTCAACAGCTATGGATTGCCGACCGGAATTTCTGCACCAGCGATTTTCTGAGCCAAATTGCTCAACG
>LUGL01000107.1 GCA_002796835.1 Elainella saxicola E1
TCCTCTGGCGTTTGTTTCAGTCCCGTAGACCGGGATTTAGCTTTCGCGACCCAGACGCTGACTCAATCCCCGACTAAAGAACTTTTGTTTCAGTCCCGTAGACCGGGATTTAGCTTTCGCGACCATCGTTAAAAATCCAATCATCGGGACTCCTGTTTATCACGTTTCAGTCCCGTAGACCGGGATTTAGCTTTCGCGACTTAGATCCGGTACATCGGTATCAAATTCAGGAGTTTGGTTTCAGTCCCGTAGACCGGGATTTAGCTTTCGCGACCCAAGCTGCTTCTATAGCCCTCCCCTGCTCAGTCACCCCGTTTCAGTCCCGTAGACCGGGATTTAGCTTTCGCGACGTAGATGAAATGCTTACGGAGGACTGGGAGTAATTGTTTCAGTCCCGTAGACCGGGATTTAGCTTTCGCGACAGGGGAGCCTGAAAACCTTGCTATGAAAGGATTCCATTGGCTATTTTGGCAAACCTCGCCGGAGGGGTCAAATTTTGCCATGGAAATTGCCTTTCTAGCAGCTCCTCTCCATTCGTTCAACCCTGAAAAGTATTGAGTTGTCAAGGTTCTCAGCTTTTTGGCAAACCTCCCAGGAATTTCGCCCCCGCTTCGCTTTGCCAAAACTTGGAATGCTCCCATCATAAAACAATCACCCCTACCTGGCGAGGCTTTTCTGAGCCATAGGCGATCGTTCGTTTGACCGATCCAGCATCGAGCACATAAATTCGCACTGAATCTTCATCCGGCTTAATCAACTTCTCCAATTGAGTTTGCAGCTTGGCAAATTGCACAGCCGTCAAAAAGCATTCAAACACGCTGTATTGCGTCCATTTGCCATAGCCAGATAAAAGCTTGTGTAGACGAGTTCGGCGCTTATTGGCGGCCTTGCTGTCGGGGAGATCATAGATGATTAGGTAAAACAGCGTGGTCATCCCAACCTACCGCAGCACTAACGGTTGATAAGAAACTCCTTCCTGCAAATGCCGTGCCAACAATCGGGCTTGCAGTTCGATCGCCCGTCGATAGGTGCAGCGATATTCAAACACCGGATGCTTAAATTCATCACTCATCTTGCGTTCAAAGGCTTGCAGAAAGGCTTTTCGAGCAGCATCGGAGAGGCGATAGGCTCCTAAACTTTCGGTGAAATCCTTCCTTTGAATCTCGCGATTATTGACAACTGCTAGCACCAGGTTATCGGCTACTAGAGGACGAAATTCTTCCATCAAGTCCAGCACTAAAGCAGGCTGACCTCGGGTCACTTCATGCAGATAGCCAATATAGGGATCTAGTCCAGCCAGATGAGCCGCTGCCGTGACTTGCACCCGCAGTAAGCCATAGGCAAAACTCAGCAAAGCATTGATCGGATCAGTGGGTGGGCGACGGTTGCGGCCCGTAAAGTTCCAGCCCTGATCCAACAGCTTGGACCAATAGCCAAAATAGTCTTTTGCCGCAATTCCCTCCACCCCTCGCACTTGTTCGATCGTTCCTTGGTTTTTCACCATGCCTTTGCGCTGTTTGAGCGGATGATCTCGTTGATGGTGGCGGTATAAGACCGTGGATTGGTTATGAATTTTCGCCGTGACGATCGCTTTCACTATATTTAAACGTTTTTCAGCATCACAATAGGTTTGATATTGGGCCAGACGCAACTGACCATTGCGAGAATGACCCGGTAACGCAGACCCCAAATATTTGCCAAATCCAGACAGATAATGGATCGGCATCCCCAGTTCTAAGGCATAGACTAAGGCATCTCCGGTGATGCGAGGATTCCCCATCAACACCACCTGCTCGATCGTTTGAGCTGCAACGGTCTGCTTCTTCCAGGAACCATTTTCCTGTTTCAACGAAACCGTGAACGCTTCATAGGTTTTCTCAATCACGGCATCCGGTTGAGTCACATAGAGGATCGACATTTTGCTGTTTACTGCTCCGCAATTGTTTCACTTCAAATGGCAAACAAATTCCTTGCAAACTGCAAGCCTGACATTTTCGGGGATGATCGATCGGCGCAGGCATGGGTTGATCAATTGCCTCATGGGCCGCTCGAATTGCTGCTTCGGTGGCTTGCCGCAGTTGGGCTGTGAAGGGCACCTGCTGACGACGACGGTTGGCGTGGTAGAAAATCTCGCCATGGGCGATTGTTCTTCCCAGTCGTTCCTCCAAACAGAGGGCAGCCGCACAGAGCTGAAAGTGATCGCTCAAATGTCGGGCCATCTTGCCCTTTTTATATTCGACTGGAATCAACTGCCCCTCTCGTTCTTCCACGGCATCAATCACACCGGAGACCTGGAGGCGATCGCTCCACACCCACTGCTGCTGGTGGATGAAAGTTTCGCCTTCCTGGACTGTTCCAGCTTCATTGATATTGCGATGCAGATGCGTTCCTTGAATAATATGCTCATTGATTTCCATCTCACCCAGCACATATTCTAAATAGAAGCGTCTGGGGCAATATTCCCAGGCATTCAGATAGGACAGGGGTAAATAATCATCAGGATTCATATCATGGCTTCATTTGTTGGATTCGTCGCACCATTCCCATTCCCATCGGCGTCTTGCGCCCAACCCCAGCAAATACCGCAAAATCAGCTAATGCGTTGATTTGCTTAATTACCGATTCCTCAAGATTTCCCAAGATCTGGAACGTGACTTCTCCGACGCAGCCAATCAACTTACTGCGGCTATCCATCACGATCTGAGTCTGGATATTAAAGTAGCTTGGATAGATCGAGTCGATCAACTCTTTAGGAAATGGAAGATTGCTGTACTGATTCCAGCGTCTCAACAAACTTTGAAACACCAACTCTCGCGTTGGCATTGCACAGTCATACTGCGTCACCCGAAACGTGGTTGGGGTACAGAAGGCAAAGCGGATTTGACGTTCACTGTCAGATGCCTGCTCATAGAGTTGGGCATAGCTGACATAGCCCGCCCAGGGTTGCTGGGGTTGGGCTGTGCCTAACACCGTGGTCACACTCAGGTCAGCGGCTCCTAAAGACCAGGCTTGTTTGGGATTCAAATTTAACCACAGGTGAGTTAACTTGCCAAACAGAGCCTCATCTAAGAGGGAAATCCTCCACCAGCAGGGAGTGCCTGCGGCGATCGCCCGATCCTGTCGCCATTGCAACAGAAAGTCTCGTGGTCTTGTTTCTACCTGTAAGGGGCTGAGGGTAAAGGCTTTATCGGTAGTTTGCCCATGCAGTTCTTTACTCAGGTCTGGATTGAGCGATCGGACTAAGTCTAGAAATAAGGCGTGGAGATGCCGTCCGGTGAGATGACTGGCTGGGATCGGCGTTTGAGGCAGGAGGTTAAGGACTAAGCTGTAGGGCATAGTTTTAACTTGCAAAGCGATATTGCATTTGCACTGGAATTTTCAGTTCTGATGAACCTTCGAAAGTGTAGTAATCACCAATCATTCGAACATTACGAATCAAGCTTACTGGTGGCATGTTGATCGTGTCATAACTCAAAACCTGATTAGTAAACATGACATCCAATGGATTGAGCGGTAAAGGGCAATAAAATTCTCTAGCTTTATGATGCTGAGGTTTGGGGAGTTCCTTCACCTCCAATCTTGCTTTGCTCGCCCACTTACCAACACGAACCCATCTTGGCAATTTCAAGGATTGATTAGAAATCACAAAAAACTCAAATTGGCTTTCTGGTGCAATCTCCTTTGTTCTACCGAAGCTAGGAATGTTCTTTTCCGTCTGTTTCATCTCAACGTGATAGCGATTATCTGCATACTTCCAGGTATTTAAAGTTGCAGCATGGTGCAATGCTTTACCAGGAGTCACATAAATCCCCTGTTGATTGAGCGGTGTAAAATGTTCCGCATATTTTGGCACTTGCTCTGGACAAAAGTAACGGTAGGAATGCTCTGCTGCAACAACTGTGTTGAATTGAAGGCTGTCAACTAACCCCAAAACGTAAGCCAGAGCATAGTTATGCAAAACAGGCTCTGTTTCATACAGCCGTCCAATTTCGCGAGTTGCAAAGTAGAGGCTATCATGCAGTTCCAAAATACATTGATAGACGATCGGCATCTTCATGCTCCTGCTTTTGCAGTCGATTTCTTTGGCTTTTCGACATAAGCTGCAAAATAAGCTTTTGACTCATCCATCGCTGTTTGCAGTATCGCTTTGATGCCATCCTCATTACCTGTCAGCTGTTTAACTTCGTTCAGCAAATTTTGAAAGTTATCTCCAATCAAATCAGTATGAACAATGAATTCTTCCGCCATCAAGTGAGTGATTGCAGTTTTAGCTGCAGTCATAACATCATTCTCATTCAAAGGATCAGTCAAATAGAGCGTATTCTCTGCCCGCATGCAGTCATAAATCGCCTGGGTCCAGCGTAAATTGCTAGTGATTTCACCATCAGCAAACACGACTCCAATTAATTCATTTCTAATTCGGCCTGTACGAGTCGTCTGCGCGCCATAATGACGAGTTCGCAGGATATTATTGAATACATACAAGAAACTAGCTTCTGTTGGATCCTTGAGTGTCACAATGCTAGGGAAAAATACTTGAGGACGAATGTGGTCCTGTTGATTAATTCGGCTTGTTACCTCTCCTTGTTTGCTCATTGTGCCATTTTCAAAAGGAGCATTTAAGGTAAAAGTTTCGTGAGATTCGTCAAATGACGTGATTGAGAAAGCAGTATCTACCACGACTTTAGATTTCTCGGAACCTGAATCACCGATCGCAAACCCATAGATAATGCAATCGGGGTTATTCATCGCAAATTTGACGTTATATTCACATTCATCAGCCTGCACTAGACCATAAGAACGCAGTAATTCTCTGCCTACTAAACGCTCTGGAGTTGATTGCTTACGTTTGAACATTGCAAGGCGACTTATCGGAGTAGGATCTTCAATCCCTGCTCGCACTCTTGCCTTATTTAACTCTCCATCAGTCTGGAATAAAGGATAAGATTCTGTAACACGAATCGTCAGAAAATGGGCGTACTTGCCCATTGGCTTGTAAGGGATTTGATCGTGAAAGAACTTAGCATCAACGGATTTGAGCAATGACATAAATATCTCCTAAATGAAATCTAAATGGAGGGAGTTAAGAGAGCAAAAACTAAAATACGCATGAGATCATTGAGATCTTCAGGAACCCGATAGCTTTCCAAGCCTTGTTCGAAATGTTTGGAGCTTCGATTTAAAGAGGCAAATTCCCAAATCTTTCCTGTTGTTACCGCTCCTAATAAGATTGGTTGAGCAGGAGTACGCTCCCAGCGATCGAGCGAAATCATCTCGGCAATGAGTTGGCTAAAACCATAGTCTAAGTCTTGTCGTTTAGCTTCAATGACCAGCAGCTGAGTTCGAGTACTGAATAGATAATCTAAATATCCTTGCAACTGTTCTGTAACTTTGAGTGGATACTCAATCCGCAACTGGGCTTTAGTGTAATGCACAACATCAGCAACAACTGGTGCAATCAAAATTTCTCGACGAGAGGCTTCGCTGGCTAAATCAACGTAAGGTAGAATTTCTTCAATTCGTGACTTCGATTCTTCCAGCCGATCCAATTCACCTGAGTATTGTGGAAGATCGAGTTGTCTCCGACTTAAAGTGTAGCCAAATTCATCCGCTAAATCATCAGCCCGAATTTTGAGATCGAAGATTTTGCTAAATGTATAAGCCTGATTAGGTTGAAGAATCGTCATCGTTACCCTCCTTCGTAATCATCGGGTTCTCCCTGATCAAAAGTATCTTCGCCTTGAGCTTTGAGTATTTGATTTTCCTTATCCTGTTCTAGCCGATAAAGAAATTCACAGGTATCACGCAGAAGATTGAGTTGGCGACCTGCAAGACGGGCACGATCGCCAGAAAAAGATTTCTCAAATACCTCCACTACAAAACATCGAGAAAAATCTAGAATGGCTTGCCGTTCCTGTTCCCGATCGAACATCACTGCAAAACCTTCTGCCCGTGCAGCATGAACACGATCCATTAGCTTAAAGATTTCAGCCGCAACTGTCATAATCAGCGTATCTCCCTGAAATACGATTGAATCAGCATTGAGAATGACTGAAGCTGCTACATCGATTGGCTTAAGTACAGCATTTGACTTGGGATTGTATCGTTTATTAGCACGATAGAACTGACGATAGAGCATCGTTAGCTTCAGTGGATGGTTTATTGGGGATTTATTCTCATCTTTCACCTTTAATTGGCTCTCCTTTTTGTCAAATTCAACATAGGGATCAAAACAAGGATAGAAATGATAGGTGTACAACCTCACCTTTTCAATTCGAATCGTTTCATGATTTTGGTTACGGACCCAACGATTAAGATAGCTAAACACATACAAAGGACTTGTCTCAAAGTCTTTTGCTAACTCAGTCAACTTACCCCAATTCGCGTCATATCCTCCCTTTCCCTGTTTAGCATTGACATCTAAATGGATGGCGTAGGCAGCAGTAAGAACATTTAATGGTGCAGAGCGCTGACTCCCATTTGCAGTCTTCCATCCCTCCCAAATAAAATCCAACCTGAATCGATCTTGTCCAGTTAGCACTCGGAAAGCTTGTGGTGCACTATCCAAAAACACACTTTCCTCAAACTCTGCTCCATCATTAAACGGCGGAATCGGAGACTCAGACACCACGGTCTTGACATCCAGAATCATGGGAAAAGCAAACGCCAACCAAGCAGGCATTACCCAAGATTCAGTATCCGTGGGATCTTTACCAGGTGGAAGTGCCATGAAATAAAAAGTCAATGGCTGATCATCTGGGTACGAGAGTTTGAAAGTTCGATCGCGTTTGTATTGAGGATCATCTTCTGGCAGGGCTTTTTTGCGATCGAGGTCTTCATCCATCAAAAATGCATCAACGGTTTGATACCGGGATCGATCAAAATTTGCCTCCAAATCTTTTGGAATAAAGTGATTGCGGATTGTCGTATCAAATCGAGTTTGAGCGATACTGCTGTAGGCTTTTTGAAGGAATTTATTGGTTTCGGGTGTGAAGTAATAAGTCGGGTAGAAGTAGAGATAACGATATTTGCCATCTTCAAATCGTTTACCGACTGCTTGAGTTTGATTCATCAAGATCTGTCTGAGCATGATTTCCAATGCCGCAATGCTAGAAATATTGCGTTTAGCATTGGAACCACCCAACATTTGTTTGTTGGTGTAAACCTGCGGTGTGAATAAAACTTCTGACTCCATCTGTTCTTTGACGGAGTAAGCAGAGTGTGAAATTGAGCAGATCGCTAATTTGCCTCGTCCAGCCTTCTTGGCTGCATTATAGCTAGCTAATTCCTTTAGGAAGATATCAACCTGCTTCGTTGCATCTTGGCAGTCAATTCTTCTAGGCAACATTACAACCCGCTTCACCCACTCACGCAAGTCGTTCCATCCATCAGGCAGTTGGTATTTTGAGACGATCGGTTCGATCAGCTCAGCCAAATACGCAATAACTTTTTCTCCAACTTCTCGAATATTTTCAATGCCCGATCCTTCAATTAATTTAGTTGCCAGGAAATACCACTCATAGGGCACACCACCCGTATTTCCTTTCAGTTTCATTTCCTTCAAAGTTTCGTTGATGCCTTGAATCTCTCGAATCTGAGGAGAATATTCAGCTAATCCTAAAAGCTCAGCAACTTTGTGAATGAGATCTCTTGCTGTTAGATCAACAGGTGGAAGCTCAGCCAGAGACTTATCTTTTTTCCGAGTTTGTGAGCGCTCTTTTCTTACCTGCTCAATTCGTTCAACTCGATCGCCCCAGATTTTACGGCTAATGACATCACCAAATTCAGCAAATTGATCGACTCGAATATCCTCTTTAAGCTGAAAATCATAATCGGACGATAGGACTCCCTGACGCTGAAACTCTGCTAATTTCTCACTTCGACTTAGTGCAACTGAGCTTTTGTTCGGCGTCAGAATTCGTAGCGTTGCATCTAGTGCAATCTTCATTAAACCTTTGTCGTCACAGAATAACGTGTAGTAATCGGCATACTTCATACCTTTGCCATCCCGACCAAACCCCGTTTGACGCAACCGCAATTGCTCAAAACAAAGCTGTTTCATCTTATCAACCACGCGGTCGGGCAAATCTGTCATATTCACCAAAGGTGCATCCCGACATGCTAAATAAATCACACCTGTAGGGAGATAAAGCAGTGGCTCATAATAAATTGCGTGATCTGTATTGAGGCTCGTGTGAGCTTCCATCACAGCATTATTGACAACATTCGTAAGCACCCCTCGATTCTCAGAAATGCTGTGATATGTGAACTGTAACTGTCCATCACTCAGGTTATGAATCAGTTCCTTGAGTCTAGAATGTTCAGCATCATGAGGATGTTTGACAATCGATGCAAGAGAATCTGCCAAGCAGGTTAAATCTGCTAAGCTTCGAAGTACCTTATCCTTCAGTGTTGGATTCAGTCCATATTCCGAAAAATTCCAATTTGTATCCCAGCGCCGTTGAGCATTGAAAGCAATACACATCAGATCGTCAAGGTATTCTTTATATGCTTCAGGATCAGCAGGATCGATAAAGCGATCGATCGCCAACTGCTGAATCTTTTGTTCAAAAAGCTGCCGCTGAAGTTCTAAAGGAAATTTGCGGCAATCATCCGGAGAATCGGGAAACTTTTCAATATCATGCAGAATAAATCCGGCAATCACGATCCTACGTTCTCGCTCTCGTACAACTCGTTTAATGGTTGTGTCCATCTGCTCAAGTCGTTGCTCAATCAAATTGGCTGGGAATAAACCATTTAGTAGGTGAGTGTTGAGCGATTGATCAGCAGCATTATCCCGTCGAACTTTTGATTTACCTTCTGATTCTCGGCGTTGATCCAGCTCATCAAAGAATCGGCCACCCTTTGCGGTCACCCCGATCGCGACTTTCAATAAATTCGGCAATACATATTCAGCAAAATCCCGCATCACAGCATCATCAGGATTTTGGGCTTGAATGGCAGCACGCAACAGTTTGAGCGTCAGCAACTCACGCTGAGTTGGTTCGATCGTGCGATCGAAGACTTCTCCATCAAATCCAAAGTCATCCTCAACCCAATCATTTTCCAATGTTGGCACCTCATCTAATGTTTCCAAAATAGATAATTGCTCAGGTTCTTGGTTCATGGGATTCATCCAAATGATTTAAGTAGAGATTAATTTCTTGGTCATACTGAAAAAATTGCTGTATGACCATCGGGATAGCCGCAAAAACAATTCGATGATTAATTTCGTCATATTGGTACACCAGCCGATTTCGCATTCGAAACGCCAATAGCTTCAAATAAGGGATCTACACTAAGATTTGAGGAATCGCAGTTTTCAAAACAGCAATTGAGTGCAGTTGTCTAGGAGTCGATTGTTGTTCTGCTTGCAGCACAAGTTTTTGAGCATAAACTAAACAGGCTTGAATGTCCGTAGCTTCTAGTCCTGGCTATTTTGCTAGAAGTGACGCAAATGTTTCTCCGGCAGCAAGGCTAACTAAAACCTGCTCTACAGAGAACTGGTGATTACGAATCCTGAACTCAACATCAGGTAGGTTGGGATCGCAATGCGTTCTAAGAGTTTTTTTCGTCCATAAAACATCTTTCTCTTAAGATTTCGAGGAAGGGAACTGAGAAATAGTTCTCCCAGTTCCCATTCAAATCATGCAGCTTGCTTCAGAATCTGCAAAGAAGCCTCATTAGCTCTTCTTAGAGTAAGTTGCAACTCAAGCTGCTGATAATCAGCATTTTGGTATTTCTCTTGAACCTTCACCTTGGATAGGTTTAGAGCAGTAGGCTGCTGAACCGTATAGGCTTGCAAGTCAAATAGTTCCAATTGCTGAAAGTAGGCCATCGGTAGTACCTCCAATTTTGTTGTCGAAGTTAACCAGATGGCGGTTCATGCCTCAATAAAGGCTAGATACGAGCAATGGGCAGAGGTAGGTAAATCTACTTGTCGACTGCTGCGAAGCTCCGTCTCTATGGCTGAAGCCTGACACCACCAAAAATCTCACACCACTACTCAGAGGTTATAGCACGATTTTTGCCTTAGTATCGGAAGACCATGAGATTTTTTTGACCTTTAACACGTACAATTAAATTGAAAGGGTGCGAAGTGTTTCTAAAGAATCCCGGTTTACGGGACTGAAACTTCCGGCACTAGGGCTGCAGGTTGACACCCTCTCTCAACTTAGAACGAGTTGAACTGTAATCCCGTTTATCGGGACTTAAAGAATAATTGGATCACCTCCTTTATTTTTTAGTTGGTGGGTAAGGGTGTCTAGAAGTAGAGCACTCTGCCCAAAGGCGATCGAATAAGGGGTAGTTGCATCATGGAAACTGTAACGATCGCTGATGGGATAAATCTGAAAGTGCATCGGGAGGCGAAGTCGCGATCGAACTTCATAGACAGGATGACGAATGACATAACAGACTAAGCCCTCCTGCCTCAACCGTTTATTAATCTCGATTGCCCATCGGTTGTCAGACTGGTAGATCTCAATTCCTGTGAGAACCTGCACTTTATACACATTTGATTTCTCTCCCAAATCGCCAGAATAGGAAAACTTCCAGTTTGATCGCTCCTCGCGATAGCTAACCAACTTCATAAAAGCAAGACAGTGAGCAAACCGACCTTTGGGAATTGGTTGTCCGGTACGAGTGGCTGTCTCCTGAAGCGATCGGAGGAAGGCTGCTTCTGTCCGAAATTCGATTTCTAAATTGCTCAAAATTCCGGGCAAATCGTAAGTCTTGAATCGATCGGCTTCATTCGACTCTGTTAAATCATACAGACCGCATTGCAATGGGCTAGAACCCCGAAAGCTACAGGCATCATCTGCAATCGGATTACCTTTTTTGCCTGAAAGTTGATGCCACTCTTTTGCCCATCCACTGACATGCCCCGCGACTGACTTTAACTTGGTCTTGAAAACCTGCTCACACAGCTTTCTAAATTTTTCTCGGCTTTCAGCGTAATGCGGAACAGTACGACGGCCTAAATCATAAAACAAGCGAAATGACTGTACTGCGCCCCAGCGAGCATAATAACCTCGAAAGTCATTGATCGTTCGGTAGTGTTCCCAAACAATGTCATTCAAAAAAGGGCGATCGTAGATTCCATGAGGTTCCAGAGGATGGACTTCTGCTTCAAACAATCGTTCTACAAAGAAGTTCGGAACAAGGGCATAGGTTGTAAATCCATCAAATGAAATCTGAGCACCATTCTGCTCATATCCATCATGTCTGCCTAATCGTCCTAACCGCTGAATGAAATTACCAGCATCCGATGATTCAAAAATCAGGAAATTGATCTTGAAATCGACACCAACATCGATCGTACTCGTTCCTAAAACTAAATCAGCAGCCAATGATTGCTCGCGTGTTTCTCTGCCTGATAGACCCGTATTTTCGCCAACAGTCAAACCAAGGGGTTGTAAGAGTTTCTGAAAAAATGGCGTGAGCCTTTTGATAGCAGCGATCGAGTTGAGAATAATTGCACCTTTACTCCCTAGATGTTGCTCGAAATGGGAAGCAATTAAATTTGCATTTTCTTTCAGCCACGCTTCTGATGCTTTTGGTGAAGAATCTAGAGCAACAAAACTGAGTTGAATTGAGCGGGCAACTTGCCTCCAATTTGCTGATTGAAGCTGCTGCTGTTGTTCCAAGGTATCTGGAAATTGATATTTTCCCTTTTCGATTGGATTGATAACTTGACAGCGAAAACCAGCTTGTCTTAAGCGTTGAATAAGCTGTTCATCAGGCGTTGCTGACAGAAATAAAAACTTCTTTCTGCGATTTGTGCAATGAATCAACAGCATTGTGTTGATTACACTGGCAATTTGAGGCGCTGAGAAAACATGGAACTCGTCAAAAATGAACAAATCAAAATCTTTATCAATTCGTCCCCATAGTTTGTCCGGACTATCATCTGGAGTGATATAGGCTCCTCGATGCAGATAATGAAAAATATCAGGGTTGGTCAGCAATACTTCCGATTGACTAGTACGAGTAGCAATTGCAGCACTCTTCTTTAAACCTTCATTTTCTGCATAAATCTCTAATTCGGCACCACTTACCCGAACAACACGTGGATCATTGGTTGGCTTAAATTGGGCAATGTAGTTTTTGGTCTGAATTTCTTGATCTCTCGCTAGTTCATTTGTTGGATACAGACCAATTGCCGAACATTCCCCCTGAAGCACCTCCAAGTAAGCTGCTAAACTCTTTCCATCTCCTGTCATTGCAGTGTTGAACACTACATCTACATTCGGATCGCGGAGTGCTTTAAGCGTCTCAATTTGATGCCAAGCAAGCGTCCAGCCTTCAGGCAACCGGATATTACCCGGAACAGACTCAGCAGGTGAGGAGTAAACAGGTTTAAGAGTGATTTGATAGTCCGTCATCGTCATAAGGTGTACGTGACTGGTTGCAATACACCCATAATGTCATGCATGATAAAGATCTGCAAGTTCAGAATGTACGTACACTTGGAGTGGTTATGGGGCGTCGAGGGCAGTCAATCACACTCTCAATCTCCGATCGCGATAAAGGACAGCTAGAAGCACTCGCCTTAGAACTGGGAATGACCTGGGGCGATCGGCCCAACATCTCCAAATTGGTGGAGGCCATCGCTCGCCGCAAACTGTTGATCGGGGCAAACCATGACTGGACTGCCGATCGACTGAATGCTCTGAATCAAGCTCGGATTGCCCTGGTCGATGCCGGAAAAATTGAAGCCGCTCTGACGGTTGCTCAGCTCCTGCTCGAACGCAGTGAAATTACCTTGCCCCTTCGTTCAGAACTGGAACAGTTTATTGCGCACCCGGTTCAACCCTGGCGGTTAGCCGTCGAACGCTATATCCGCCAAAATTGCCCCTTTCAGTTGTCCTATCAAGATGCCGCAGAGCGAGTATGGCAATTTACAATTCGCTATGCGGAAATCGCAACTCACGAAGACCGACAGTATCTAGACTGCTGGTGTGACGAAACGACAGGAAATCAAGACTTGCCAGAGCTAGAGCATAACTGGTGTTTACGGCTCGATCGGATAACTGATGCATCTGTTGCACCCATTCCAGGACCATGGCACTCTGGTTTAGCGACGATTCTCGTAGAGATGCACCTGCTTCGAAACTTAGCTTTCGCCTATCGTAGCAAAACCAATCAGGATGAGGTCAATGAATGGTTAGTTGATCCTCCTCAAGTGCGTCGAGTGGTGCGGCGGGTTTCCAATACGTTCTGGCTAATGAGGGAAGTCTTGCGATATGGCAAAGACTGCGAGATTATTGCCCCTGAGCATGTCAGGAACCAGCTCAAAAATGAGGCGATCGCCCTCTGTAATCAATATGGATTGACCATTGAAGGCCAGACAAGTTAATCATTTCAAGACGGAGATCGTGCCAAACTTCGAGTAATAGTTCGCACTCAATCCCTGAGTTTCAGTGATTATTTTTAGATCTGAAATAGTTATATACTAAGCAAACTAAGAACGTCTCTATGAGTATCACTGTTTTCATAAAAGTTTTATAAATAAAAACAATATCAATAGCTTTTTAATATTTGTTCAAATGGATTAGGATGGATTTCTGGTATCTCAGCCCATTTCCTCCAGAAGCTGTCCGATCGCCTCAGAATACTCCATTGATCTAAACCTTTTACGACAGTGCTAGACCTCCCCAAAAAAACGATCGCCACACCAGACCAGCAGCATTGAAGATGCGGCTCAACCGAGGAATTATGATGAGGGTTCTAAATGCTGAAACGGTAGCACCAAAATCCTTGATGGTCTAAATACGAAACCCCGATCGGTTATTTTACTCAGGGTGCATTCATGCCTTTCAGATCGGGGGTAGTTGAACCAAAGCAGTTCTCTACAGTTTTTAGACTGCCCTGGTTGCCAGCAAAACTCCCACAGCTAACACCTACTGAAACAGCAACCAGAGCAAAGATAGGTTGACGCTGCTTCTAAGCACAGGTCCAAAATCCAAAATCGCCAATCTAAAATCCAAAATGGTAGCCCCTCCCTCAAGCCTGCTTCAGCTTCGCCACGATCGATCATTGAAGCACTTGAACATTGGGGTAATTCAGAATTTTTTGATCCGCCGTTAATAGTGGACAATCGTACACCTTTGCAGTTGCCACAATGATTTGATCCGCCGGATCATTGTGAAATCCAGGCAATTGAGTAGCCTGAATTACGATCGGCAGGGTCAGCTCCAGCAATTGCACCCCTGGATAGGCTAGGGCCGTAGCGAACCATACTTCCAGTGGCAAAGAAAACCCTATCCGATTTTTCTCAACCAGCTTTGCAATTTCCCAACATGAAAAAATGCTGACTCCCAGGCCGTTCGTTTGATGTGTAGCAATCCAGTCTTGTTGCTGTTGAGTTAGGCGTGGGTGATTGTCTACCCACCAAATCCAAATATGGGTATCCAAGATAATCACTGCAAAACTTCCCAATCTTCTGCAGGAATCGCAGACTCAAACGGCTCATCATAAAACAACACCGTTCCTTGTAATGGGTACTCCATTGAGGGGTGGGAATCTCGCTGTTTAGGCCGTTCTAGAATGATCACTTCAACGGCTTCTCCAGCTTGAAATGGCAATCCTTTCAGCACCAACGTACCATTTTCAGAGACCACAGTTTCGATTTTGTGAGCCTGCATGACGAGTACACTCCAAATCATGATTCCAGGGGAATAGCTCTACTCTACACAACTCCTGCACGACAGTAACATTCAGCCCTCAAGGGTTCTTCAGCCTCGCTACGATCGATCGCAACGTTTGGCTATCTGCTCGCCAGTCGGTTGCTTTGCCCTGGATATCTCCTTGGAATGCTTCAGTCTGATCGGCCTTTCTCTGGCAGATGTCTGCCAACAATGCCACAACCGTCTTCAACCCCAGCCTTTCGACCAAGGTTTCTAAATTGGGATGATTCATGATGTGCCCTACCATGCTTGTCTGTAGAATAGCATAGGTTAGGCAACTTTTAGGCATAAGTTAGGCTTTTATCCCCTAGCGATCGGGCAACCAGCGATCGATCGCAGTCGTCAGCAGCAGGGCGGATAGTGAGAGGCCGCGCTTTTTGGCGATCTCCTTCAGTTGTTCATGCACCTCACGCGGCATGGTGACACGCACCTGGATTGATTCTTCCTTATTAATAGGCATAAGTACGGCATAGGCAGGGCATTAGAAGCCTACCAAAAAAGCCGTTGCCAGAGAATCAGGAAATTCAGGGCTGAAGTAAAGATCTCGGATCGAAGGGCGATCGGGTTTCTTGCCGTCTTAAAACTTGCCCCACTTCTCAACACAGTTCCTACTGCCGCCCCTCATTTTCCCAATCCGATCGGGCAACCTGAAAATAGCAAAAGCCCTTTTTCCCTATGGCCACCCTTATCCCTGCCTTTTCTAGCTGCTCCGCTCGCATGACACCCGGTGAGCGACGGTTAGCCCAACGCCTGGAAGACAAACTCGATGCCGACTCCCTGCTCTGGTACAACCTGCCGATCGGTCCCAAACGGCTGCACCCCGACTTTGTGATTCTGCATCCGCACCATGGCATCCTGGTGCTGGAAGTGAAAGACTGGAAACTCGACACCATTCAGGCGATCGATCCCCAGCAAGTCACACTGCTCACGCCCACCGGCAGCACTACCGTCAAGAACCCCCTGGAGCAAGCCAGAACCTATGCCCTGGCAATCGCCAACCTGCTAGAGCAGGATCCGCTGCTGGTGCAGGTAGAGGGCAAGCATCAAGGAAATCTGGCCTTTCCCTACAGCTATGGCATCGTTTTCTCTCACATCACCCGCAATCAGTTTGAATCCCAACCCGGACTCCAGCAGCTCTTTCCATCCAACCTGGTTCTCTGCCAGGATGAGTTCTATGAGAGCGTAGACCCACTTGATTTGCAGCAACGCCTTTGGAACTGTTGCGGCTATGCCTTCGGTGAACCCCTCACTTCCACCCAGATCGATCGAGTCCGGTGGCATCTGTTTCCAGAAATCCGCATTGCGCACCAATTACCCCTATTTGCCGATCGTCCCCAACCTGAATTAGAAGCGATCGCCATTCCCGATCTGATCCATGTGTTGGATATTCAGCAGGAACAGTTGGCCCGCAGCATGGGGGAAGGTCATCGAGTGGTGCATGGGGTGGCAGGCTCTGGCAAGACGTTGATTTTGGTTTATCGCTGTCTGCATCTGGCCGAGCAGTTGGGCAAACCGATTCTAGTGCTCTGCTTTAATGTGGCACTGGCCGCCAAACTGCGATCGATGCTGCATGAACAGAGAATGAGCCAGCGGGTGATCGTGCGTCATTTTCACGGCTGGTGTGCTGATCTGCTCTGGCAACATCGAATTCAAAAGCCGAGTCCTAATCAGTTTCGCGGCGAAGCTTACGTCAACGAACTTGTTCAACGAGTAATTCACGGTGTCGAAGCCGGTCTAATTCCTGCTGGCATTTATGGCGCAGTCCTGATTGACGAAGGTCACGATTTTCAACCCGCATGGCTTAAGCTCGCTGCTCAGATGGTCGATCCAGAAACCCAGGCATTGCTGTTGCTATACGATGATGCCCAGACGATCTACGAGAAGCAAAAGCGGCAGCAGTTCAGCTTCAAGCAAGTCGGCATTCAAGCCCAAGGCAGAACCACGATCCTCAAACTTAACTACCGCAACACTCATGAGATCTTAGCGGTAGCCTCTGCCTTTGCTCAGGAAGTGCTTGCGACTGGCGCAACTGCCTCTGAAGATGAGCCGATTCGAGTCCATCCCCAGAGTGCCGGACGGCATGGGCCTCAACCAGTGCTCATTCGCCTGCCTAGTTTCAAACGTGAAGCCGACTACCTGGTGCAGCGGGTGCAGCAATTTCAGCAGCAAGGTATTGCCTGGAATCAAATGGCGATCGTCTATCGAGCCCGTTTCATGGGTGAACAGATTTGTCAGCAGCTCAAAGCAGCCGGGATTCCAGTAGAATGGGTGAATGAAACGCAAGACAGCCGCAACTTTCGCCTCACAGAGCAGAGCATCAAGCTGATCACCATGCACTCCAGCAAAGGCTTAGAATTCCCGATCGTCCTTATCCCTGGTCTGGGCTTCATGCCGCTCCAATCCGCTCCACCTGCTGAAGAAGCCAAGCTGCTGTATGTGGCAATGACTCGTGCGATCGATCAACTGGTAATGACGTGCGATCGATCTTCTGCCTTTGTCAGCCGATTGGAAAAAGTGCTAGAGGGTGAGAGTCCACGCCGCATAAGCGGATTTTCTCTTCCTTGATGCCCTGTCTTGCCAGGATGACATTACCAGCTATCACTCTCACAAGTTGCCAAGTTTCAGTCTAGGGAATTTCAACGTTTTTGGCTCCATTGACCGTGCCTTGAGAGGATGTTGCAGCAACACTGTCCCGGTCATAAGCTGGTTGAGCCGCTTGAACATGCTGACACTGCTGAAACAGGACACCGCCTGACACTGCAACCACTACAGCAATCGTGATCAAATTTAAGAATTTGTTGTTCATTTAGGCAGAGTTCCTAAATCGTGAACTGGGAACCATAGCAGTGTCCAATAGTGAAAAGTTTATGCCCCGTCCCCACAACAATCAGGATGGGGCTTTTTGCTGCATAGTGGGCAATGGCAATGAATTGGCCACAGTTCTGATTTACCAGCAGTCCGATCGCCAGTGGGCAAAGTTTGACAAGACAGCAGGGCGATCGCCAGCACTGCCAACAGTTGAACGGCTTGAATAGTTCGGATCGAGGTTCATCAGGGGAATCTCAAGTTTTCCGCTCTGAGTCTTCCCTGAATGAATGCGATCGGACAGCGTTATGGACTTTCCCATAACGGAAACTTCATAACTGGATGAAGGTGCGATCGAGGGCAGGTTTACTAGGGTAGGAATGGGGTAAACCCGCTTAGTGGGATAGGTCTTATCGGATTGAGATACCAGACAGGAGAAAGCCAGCCCCATTCCTCAATACATGGGGATTCAATCGGTAGTCACGATTTTAAACATAGAAAAATTACCCCGTTATGGAAATCATGACTACGGGGTGTAGCCTCTCAACTTACCTGTTCTTAAGAGACAACTTTTATTTGGTTGTGACTCGGCTTAGGGCTAATTTAGGGCTATCCGCTGTACCAGAGCAACGCTATTACAAGCCAACGAAAGGCGAAGGATTAGATTACAGCAATGGAATGATTGGAGCGCTGTGCAGCCCTGAATCAGCAGCTAATTCCAAGAATATCTGGATGCATGTTGTAGGGAAATAGGGCGATCGATACCCGGTTCTCAGTAGTCGCGCCAGCCGGAAGGCGTCTTGCTGCGGTCGATCGTCCCTCTATAACACTAAAGGTCTGCAACTGGTCTGCACNTTTTTTGGCTACAATTAAAACCTTTGCCTGATAACGTCCCTGCCTAATCGACCTACACGATCGCACCGCAGAGGTCAGGGATTCGAGTTCCCTACTCTCCATGGGTTCGATGAGTTTGAAATTGGCAGAAGCAGGTTGCAGAAACAGTCTTGCGTGCCGCTTCAAGAAAAAATTTGAGAAAGGTGAGCAGATAGGGTTTCATGAGCATGACCTATAGGATTGCTATACCCAGAACATGAAACCCTTGATACATAACGTGCCAGATGACCCGGAGGATCGTGGATTTAATAAATCCGCAAATTGTACAGGCGGGTTTAGCAGATCAATCTGCATGCTGCGACGAATTTGACAGCAAAATCCGCCCTAACAAAGCTTGAACTTATTTAATTCCTATTCCTTCAGATGGTGGGTTCAATAGCGCTTGGGCAGTGACCTGCCAAATTGAAGCCTTCTGCTCAAACTAAGAAATTGGTGGTTGCATTCAGCGTCGCAGCTTCCACATTGCGCAAAATCGCGAGCCGCACAAAATTGCCTGGTGCAGCGCCATCCCCATCGACTCGCAAAATCGCACCGTTCGCGCTATTGGATAGTCTGACATAATCAGCAAACGGATCATCGCTGGTATATTCAGGTCTTCTGAAGACTTGTCGCAGATCAATGACGTCTACATTCACGTTAAATCCAAAAATGGTATCGAAGCCTTGTTGAGCCGATCGGTAGAAGATGCGATCAGAGCCCACGCCTGTGCGAATTCGATCGTCACCTGTGCCACCATTCAACACATCATTGCCCTTGCCGCCATTGAGGATATCCGCTTGAGGATTGCCTGAGAGTCGATCGTTGCCGCCCTGACCCAGTAAGCGATCGGCCCCCACACCACCCCAAGCTGTGTCGTTGCCACGTCGGCCAAAAATCACATCTGATCTGCCTGTACCACGTAGCCGATCGCTGCCTAGACCGCCATTCAGGGTATCGTTGCCTTGATCGCCTCTCACCAAGTCATTGCCCTGCTGCCCATCAAGGCTGTCATTGTTGCTGTTGCCAAAGATCCGATCATTTCCACGACCGCCAAACAGCGTATCATCCCCTCCTCGACCTTCGAGCCGATCGTTGCCGCGCCGTCCTTGACCGACATCATTTCCTCTGCCTCCATAGCCTCTATCGTTGCCCAGACCCAAATCAAGAACATCATCGCCCCCATTGCCACGGACGGAATCTTTGTTTTGTTGGCCCCGCAGCCGATCGGAAAATGCACCGCCCAGGAGTTTATCATTGCCCCGACCACCGTCGATGCGATCGTTACAATCCAACCCACGCAGTCGATCGTTACCGCTTAAACCAAAAATTCGATCGATATTCTCAGTGCCATCTATTTTGTCGTTGCGATTATTTTTTCCTCTCAAGGTTTTTCCTGGAAGACAAACTCTCCCTTCAATTTCTCCCTCAACTTCCCCCCCAACGTCAGGTTTAAGTGTGACAATCGCTGCCGTTTCATCAGAAGAGCCGCGTGAGTCCGTTACGGTATAGGTAAAGGTTGTTCCTTGAAATGTACCGTTTGCCCGAAAATAAATATTCTGAATTTCTGTCGGAGTTAAGGTCAGTCCCCCAGAGGGTAGAGAGGTAATTGCTGTGCCTCCATTAGCTGGATTGCCCCGATATAAAGTGCCCTGACTGGCATCTGGTAAAGTCAGAATCGAGAAAGACGCAATGCTATCTCCATCTGCCGTATCCGGATCTGTTCCTGCAAATCCAGTTAACTGACGTGCCTGACTGGGTGGGACAGCTTTGGAAAAATCGATTGCAGTCGGTGGATTATTCAGTGTGCTAACCACCAGCTTGCGAATTTCATGAATATTGTTAAACCTGCCTGTACCAGACGCAAAACCAAATTTGAGCGTTTCGGGAGGAATCGTCCCGTTGATGTTGGCAATATTAAAGTTGGTCAATGCAGGAGAACTTTCACCCGGATCGAGAAAGTCCCCATCATTGTTGCTATCAATTCTAACGGTCAATAAGCCGTTGGTTGTGAGATCAATTTTGACCGTGCGTTTAGCCTCATCGCGATTTGTAGCGGTTGGCACGTCAATCCCAAAGGGCAGGGAACCTGTTCCAGTAACGTACTGATAATTGGTTACTTCTCCGGCTCGAACACCAATCGAATCTGGAACCCGTTCTGCTGCTCCTCCAGTTCGAACAACCTCTCCGCCAGAAAAATCAGTGGCGCTGGAGAAGTTGCCAAACTCATCAAACCCAATACCAACATAGGCTCCAGTCAGTCCTGGCACAAGCCCAGTCGTCGTGGTCACATTCTTCTGAGCATATCCCAGCGACCCTCCAAATGCACCAGCTTGATCCGGTGAAACCTGACCATCCAAGAGAAAGAAGCTCAGACCGTCTGCCGTTAGATCTAAAGTGCCCCCATACGAATAGAGTTCAAACGTGACAGTTAGACCTTGACGAGATCCGATCGCCCGATCAAACAGCACAAAAGCCGATTGATCCGCTCGATTGGTTGTAAGGCGGAGCGCTCCCTCACCCTCTGGATCGAGCTGTACATCTGGATTTCCTGGAATTCCACCTAGTCCAGCCGTCGTGGAGTTTCTGGCGGTCAGAAAAGGCGAAATTAGTGGTTCTGAGCCTGGGGCACCTGTTCCCACTTTCCAGCTTTTTTCTGTAACATCAGATCCTCGGAATAGGTCGCTGACCAATACCGCCAATACATGGGGATAGGCCGCGATCGCAGTATCCGCAAAGGCGATCGCGGTGCGAATGGTTCCAGTCCGATACTCCAGGTTCCAATTGCCGCCGAGGGCAGGATTGCCAATCAAACTGCTAGAGGCCGCAACCTCAGCACCCGTAAGCGACTTTAATTGCTGCACAAACCACTGACCAAGGGTTCCAGCCGCAACTTCACAGCTATAGAGCAGAATTTCGGCTCCTTGCTGGAGGGAATTCGCCCAAGCTTTCAACTGGTTGGTATATCGATCGAAGGTTTGCCAACTAAAGTGAGTTGTCCCCAACTGAAGCATCCCTGAATGGCCATGAGCCAAAATATGCAAGCTTTCAACAGACTTTACAGTTGCAAGCATCTGACTAATTTGTTCAATCCCGTCTTGATCAGGATCAAGCATCAAGATGTTGGCACTGATACCTACATTTTCAAGTAAAATCTCGGGGTTAGCGACTGACGCATCGACCACAATGAGAGAAGAAGCTTGCAAGGAAGAATAGTGGCAAGAATTCATGAATAGATGCCCTTAATGAATTGATGATTAATGGAATTACTAATTGATTACTACGAAACTATTGAACTTCTTAATATGCGATCGGCGAACGTGGTGAAATATTCACAGAATGGTTTAATTTTAATAAAGGTAGGGATAAGATTGCCCATAGATTTTATTCGAGTGTTTGTTTGAAAATTGTTGATTTCATTTGAGCTTTCGGATTTTATCAGATGAATCTACGGTTTGGGATGTGACTGAAATTAATCGTTTCTTAGATTAAAACAAGAAAATAGGAAACTGATATGAAAGTACGAAAGGTCGGCTGGGATATCGGTTGATGTAAGATNCGCGAACTAACTTCAGCGCCTTTAAGGGAGTCGGGGGTTGCGTATGACACCTAAGCCAAGTGAATCCGAGGTTCATGCCCTTCCTGCCTGGATTAGGCGCGGAATCGCGATTTTGGCAGTGTTGAATTTAATCCTCGTATTTTTTGATCTGACCTATTTGACGGCTCGATCGCTCTATTTGCAGGTTGTCCCAGGCATCGTCCAGATCTATGACCCGATCAAAGGCGTCCATCCCCATCCAGAAACCCAACGCTATTTAGAACAGGTTGGTGCCCTTGCGATCCAAGTTGCTCAAACAGGCATAGAATCTGCCAGCATTGGAGCCTCTCTGGCCGAGTTGCGATCGTCCAGTCAACAGTTGATTCAAGATAATCCTTTTGCCGAGAACAGCAACGCTATCTTGGAAACTATTCAACAAAACCTGTATTCTCGGACTCATGCAGCATCCCCTTTCGTTGCCTTCGATCGCTTCTGGAGCCAGGATTATTTGATGCAGGCAGGTTGGCTATCAGAATTTGAATTCTGGCAGCAACAGATTTATCCTTTGATGAATGCGAACTACTATCGTTGGGTTAATCAATTTGGCTACACAGTAGATTACTTCTGGCTGATTGATCTACCGTTTACGATCTTGTTTGCGATTGAGTTTGTGATTCGCACCGGGGCTACACAGCGTCGTCATCCAGAATTAACTGTATTAGAGGCTGCACTGCGGCGATGGTATGACCTGTTTTTAATTATGCCGGTCTGGCGGTGGCTGCGCTTGATTCCAGTCACTATCCGCTTGAATCAAGTCGGTTTGCTCAATCTAGAAGTTTTTCAGGCAGAAGCTCAACGGGATTTTGCGATCGGTTTTGCTAAGGAACTCACGGAAATTGCGGGCATTCAGGCGATCGATCAAATTCAAGCCGCTATTCGTCGAGGTGATGCGCTGCGCTGGCTGCTGTATCCAGACCTGCGTCGAGCTTACATACAGGTTAATGACCAGAACGAAATAGAGGCGATTGCAAATCATATCACAGAGATAGCGGTTTATCAGGTTTTGCCCCAAGTACAGCCAGAGATTGAAACTTTCATCTACCACAACCTCTATCATATTTTTGATCAGCTCCCTGGTTACCGGCAGCTCAAATCAATTCCTGGGATTAATCACTTCCCCAGACAAACAACAGAAAAATTGGCTCAAAATCTGTCCAAACAAGCCTATCAAAGTTTGAAGCAAATTCTGGCCGATCCGGCGATGGCAGAGGCCACAACCCAACTTATCCAAAATTTTCGAGCAGCATTGGCGGCTGAGCTCCAGAAGAAGCAGAACACTCAGGTCGTTGAAGAACTGTTGATTGACATGCTAGAGGAAATTAAAATCAACTATGTTCGCAATATTACTAATGTTGGAATTGAACAAATTATGGATGAGGCAGAACGGCTTCATCGTAGAGCTAAACCATCAGATTAATAAGTTCAAATTAAGCCAGGATGGCTAACGAGCCGAACTGCTTGGAATAGGATTTCTAGCGAGGTGCAACTGCATCGCTAAAATTACCTGGTTTCATATCAGTTTCCTATCTTTTTATTCTAGTCTTAAGGACAAATCATTTCAGTAATTCTTAAAGATATAGAGTCAAGCCTGGAGATAAGGGGATCGGACTTGTGTATGTAGCAACTTTTTAAGGGGGCTGGGCGAATCTCAACAGGGTTTTTAAGTGACTGAGAGTCTCTTTAGGAAAGCGTGATGAAGAATTTGACAGGCAAAAATGCGTTGATTACTGGAGCGAGTTCAGGGATTGGACAGGCGATCGCATTTCGTCTAGCTGAGGAAGGCTGCAACATCGCGATCAACTACCGCAGCAAGCCACAAGAAGCGGAACAGACAGAAGCGATCGCATTACAAAGGGCCAGCGAAGCAGGATATACGATACGAACTCTATTAGCTCAAGGAGATGTCGCCAAAGAAGAGGATGTGATTCGGATTACCAATAGTGCCATTGAAGCCTTCGGCGGTCTGGACATTCTTGTCAATAACGCAGGCATTCAAACCGAATATCCCTCGCACGAAATTCCGATCGATCGGTTTGATCAGGTCATTGCCGTCAATCTTCGAGGAGCCTATCTCTGTGCTCGCGAAACCATCCAACACCTGTTGGCGATCCAGAAGCCCGGAGTCATTATCAATGTTTCTAGCGTTCACGAGATCATTCCTCGTCCTATGTATCTCAGCTATTCCATTAGTAAGGGTGGCATGGGTAACATGACCAAAACGCTGGCGTTGGAATATGCGAATCGAGGCATTCGGGTAAATGCGATCGCGCCAGGAGCAACCGTTACTCCGATCAATGAAGCCTGGACTGCCGATCCTGAAAAGAAAGCGATCGTTGAAAGCTATATTCCAATGGGACGTGCTGGTACATCTGATGAAATGGCGGCTGCGGTTGCTTTTCTAGCATCTGATGAAGCGGCTTACATTACCGGCCAAACGCTCTTTATTGATGGGGGACTCACACTTTATGGTGACTTTAGAGAAGCATGGTCAGCTTAATTTGTGATGTCAGGAAAGTTTGAGGGCGTAGATTGAACTCTGTTCTGAGATAACATATTATCCGCACTATCTGACTTATCTGTACGATTCAACTTATCTCCACTATCCAATATTGATGAGGCATCTATGACAGCAGAAGCGCAACGGTTGGATGAAAACCGATCTAGCAAAGTCGATTGGTACAAGTGGGGGCCTTATCTGAGTGAGCGTCAGTGGGGTACGGTACGAGAAGACTATAGTACCGATGGCAATGCCTGGAACTATTTCCCGCATGACCACGCCCGGTCGCGCGCCTATCGTTGGGGTGAAGATGGGTTGGGCGGCATTACCGATAATCATAATTTGCTCTGCTTTGCGCTAGCGCTGTGGAATGGCAACGATCCAATTTTGAAAGAGCGCTTGTTTGGCTTGACGAACGGGGAAGGAAATCATGGCGAAGATGTAAAAGAGTACTACTTCTACATCGACAGTACGCCGACTCACTCCTATATGAAGTATCTCTATAAGTATCCGCAGGCGGCTTTCCCCTATGACGATCTGGTTCAAACGAATCGGAATCGCAGCCGCTATGAGTTGGAGTATGAGCTACTAGATACAGGCATTTTCGATGACGATCGCTACTTTGATGTGTTTGTCGAATATGCGAAGGCAGACTCGGAAGATATTTTAATTCAGATCAGCATTGCCAATCGGGGACCAGAAGCGGCACCCATCCATGTTCTGCCAACCTTGTGGTTTCGCAATACCTGGTCTTGGCCGAGTGGCGGACCCAAGCCAGTGCTGACTAAAATTTCGGGAACTGGGCAGAGTGTTGTTCATGCCCACATTACTGATACACTGCTGGACCAATATATCAAGGATTATTATTTCTACTGTGATGATCTGGTGCCGCTGTTGTTCACCGAGAACGAAACCAATAATCAACGCATTTTTGGCACTGCGAATACCAGTCTCTATGCCAAAGATGGTATTAACCATTTCATTGTCGAAGGACAGCAAGATGCTGTGAATCCCCATAATGTGGGCACAAAAGTTGCACCGCACTATCAACTCATGGTGGGTGCTGGAGAAACCAAAGTGATTCGGTTACGCCTGACTAAATATGAACCCGCTCAAATGGGTGAACCCTTTGGCCTTGGTTTCGAACAGTCTTTTGCAGATCGGGTCAAAGAAGCAGATGAATTTTATGCCACGGTGATTCCGCCCTCGGTGTTGGAAGATCACGATCGCGCCAATGTGATGCGACAAGCGCTGGCTGGAATGATGTGGACGAAGCAATACTTCTACTATGACCTGGACCAATGGCTGCGGGAGCGTCATGTGACGCCCTGGACACCATCTTCCCAACGCAGGCATATCCGCAACAGCGACTGGTTTCACATGCACAATGACGATATCGTTTCCATGCCGGATAAATGGGAATATCCCTGGTATGCCGCGTGGGATCTGGCTTTCCATGTGATTCCAATCAGCCTGATCGATCCAGGTTTTGCCAAACATCAGCTGATGTTAATGCTGCGGGAAGATTACCTGCATCCGAATGGTCAAATTCCAGCTTATGAGTGGAACTTTGGCGATGTGAATCCACCCGTCCATGCCTGGGCAACCTGGGAAATCTACACGCGCGACCGCGATATCAACAAAGGGGCGGGGGATATTGATTTTCTCAAATATGCTTTTTCTAAGCTGCTGATCAACTTTACCTGGTGGGTCAATCGCAAGGATGAGGGCGGCAATAATTTATTCCAGGGGGGCTTTCTGGGCTTAGACAATATTGGAGTCTTCGATCGCAGCTCGGCCCTGCCCACTGGAGGTCACCTGGAACAGGCGGACGGTACTGCCTGGATGGTGTTTTTTAGTCAACAAATGTTTCAAATCGCGATCGAGCTGGCTTTGCATGATCCGCTCTATGAGGACTTTGCCATCAAGTTCTTTGAACATACAATGTGGATTGCTGGAGCCATGGATCGGATTGGAGAACATCATGATGAACTGTGGGATGAAGAAGACGGATTCTTCTATGATGTGCTGCGGATGCCGGATGGTCAATCTACTCGCTTGAAAGTGAGATCGTTAGTAGGATTGCTGTCGCTGATGGCGGTTGCGGTCTTTCCAGGGGATACTTTTGCAAAATTGCCCCACTTCAAAGAGTCAGCAGATAAATTTATTCGACAGCATCCGGAATTGACGCATAATATTCAACTCCCAAATCAGCCTGGTGAACGAGGCAGACTGATGCTGGCTATCTTGAATGAGAACAAGCTGCGCCGCGTGCTGAACCGCATGTTAGATGAATCTGAGTTTCTCAGTGACTATGGTATCCGTTCTCTATCTCGCTATCATCTGGACAATCCCTATTACTTCCGTCATGCTGGCCAGGAATACAAAGTTGGATATGTCCCTGGTGATTCTACCTCCGGTATGTTTGGTGGGAACTCCAATTGGCGTGGTCCAATTTGGATGCCCGTTAATTTTCTATTACTGCGGGCATTACTGCAACTTTACAGCTACTATGGCAACGATTTTACGATCGAATATCCAACTGGTTCAGGGCAGTTCATGACGCTGTTTGACGTGACCAAATGCATCAGTGAACGGATTGTCAATATTTTCCTGAAGGATGAGTCGGGCCGTCGTCCGGTATATGGCGGGGCTGAGAAATTCCAGACCGATCCCCACTGGCAAGATCTGATCCTATTTTATGAATATTTCAACGGCGATAATGGAGCAGGCATTGGAGCGAGTCACCAAACTGGCTGGACGGGCTGCGTCGCTCGGATTATTCAAGCCCTGGGCTACTTTACGCCAGAAACGGTGTTGAATACAATTACCCCTGGAGAACTGGCAAAATATCGAGTTTAGGATAGATGAGCAAGATGAGCAGACTCATGAACCCATCGGCTGAAAATATCCTGAATGCTCGTGCTCGGTTGGGGGAATGTCCTGTCTGGGATGCCGATCGCCAGCAGTTATTCTGGGTGGATGTCTACAATCATCGGGTTCACCAGTTCGATCCAGCAACCGGGCAAGATCGTTACTTTGATGTGGGGAATGTGGTCAGCGCCATTGTGTTGACTGAGGACGATCGATTGCTGATGGCACTGGGTAACGAACTGGCTTTCCTGAATCTCGAATCTGGTGTAGTGAGTTCTATCCATCAGGTTGAATTTCCCCATCCTGATACCCGTTTTAACGACGGCAAATGTGATGTTCAGGGACGGCTTTGGATCGGCTCGATTAGTGAGGCAGTGGGGCAGGCAGAACTCTATCGTTATGATCCAGATGGTCGCTGGCAGGTGATGGAAACAGGGCTGACCATTTCGAATGGCTTGGGCTGGAGTCCAGATGGTTCGGCGTTTTATCTTACCGATTCAGTGCAACACCAAATCTATGCCTATGACTTTGAGGCCGAAACGGGTACGATTCACAATCGCCGCATTTTGGTTGATTTGAGTCATGAAGGCGTTGAACCAGATGGCTTGACGATCGATCAACAAGGCAATCTCTGGTCAGCCCTCTGGAATGGTTGGTGTGTGGCCTGCTTTGATCCCACAGGTGAGGAAATCAGACGCATTCAATTACCCGTGCAGCGGCCTACCAGTGTGACCTTTGGCGGCGCAAACTTGACGGATTTGTATATCACCTCTGCTTCCGTTGGTTTAAGCCAGCAAGAAATTCAGCAGGGGTTTTATGCCGGAGATCTATTCCATCTACCCACCGATACGGCAGGCATGGCGACTTGCAGGTTTAAGGGAGGCAATCAGCTTTAAATGTGCTGATTATTGCTGAATGCATCAAGGCTGGACTCTTACTGCTTGGACAAGGATCATGCAACATCCGTCAGGTTATGGTTTGCCGCCCATATTGCAGCACCGCTGACATCCAGATTAACTCCTGCATAAATCGATCGAACCGACGGGCATAGGTTTCTTCGTCTAGCAGTTTGCCTGATTCGTCAAATAGGGTTTGGACATTGCTAAAGTTAAGGTCATAAAAGATAGTCACCAACCCTAACTCGCGCATAACGGGCAGCAAGTTTTGAATCACTCTGGTACCGCCAAAAGGGCCTGCTGAAACACCACAAATACCCACTGCTTTATGGATATATTCCTTCAAGCAGGTATCCAGTACATGCTTGAGCAGACCGGGATAGCCATGATTATATTCAGGTGCTACAACAATCAGCCCATCGGCACGTTCCATGGTCGCAGCAAAGGTCGGATCTTTGATTGTTTCTCCGGCATCATTGATTGGAATTGCGACTGTACGGATATCGATCAATTCTGTCTCAATATTCTCTTGTTTCCTGACCTGATCAACGATAAAGTTGGCGACCCATTCACTCTGACGCCCTTGGCGAGTTGTGCCCAGAATAACGGGAATAAACAATGGTGTCTGCGCCATTTTTACTGCTCCTGATAATTCCAAAGTAGACCACCATCCACAAAGAAAGTGGTACCGGTGACGTAATCTGCATCAGATGAGGCCAGGAAAGCAACGAGAGCAGCGACATCTCCAGGCTGACCTAATCGTCCGAGCGGAATGTTTTTCAGCAATGCACCCAACTTTGCTGGATCGTTCAAAAGCTTAGTGTTAATTGGAGTTTCGATTGCCCCAGGGGCCACATTGTTGATCGTAATTCCCAATGGACCGAGTTCGATCGCCAAATTGCGAGTCAACATCTTCATGCCGCCCTTGCTGGCACAATAGGCCGTGAAATTGGGGAAGGGTAATTCTTCATGTACTGAGCTGATATTAATAATCTTCCCAGTGCGCTGAGTGGCGATCAGGTGTTGTACAAAGGTTTGGGTGGCAAAGAAAACGCCCTTTAAATTGACATTCATGACGGCATCATAATCTGCTTCGGTCACATCCCAGAAAGCAGCATGTTTTTCAATGCCAGCATTGTTGACTAGAATATCGAGCTGCCCGAAATGGGCAATACTCTCTTCAATCAATTGACGGATTTCTGTGACGCTGCCCAAATCGGCTTTGATCGTGTATCCCTGGCTGGAATTGGGGCATTGGGCCATATGGCATTGACCACCGATCGCCGCTACTTTCGCCAGCGTTTCTTCTGCGCCCTCTGGATGAGAACGATAGTTGATCACAACTTTTGCCCCCGCTTGGGCGAGCCGCAATACGACTCCTTGACCAATTCCCTGACTGCTGCCAGTCACCAGCGCTACTTTTCCTTCCAGCTTCATTGGATTCTCTCCATGCTGTACGATGTCTTTTACAATGCAGCGATTTCCTGAGAATAAGGTGAGTCAATTCTGGTGAATTCCTGAGAGTAGATGAAGAGTTTGCGCCGAGAATCAGAACAAAAATAACCCCGGCTTCCGCAGAAAACCGAGGCTGAGTGGATAACTAATTGTCCGGATTAGGCAGACGAGACGCCTATGCTACGAGATGAACAGACTCTTTAACCTTCTTCTCCATCCATATCTTCTCCACCACCCACTTCGTCTGCGCCATCATCTGCACCATCGCTGTACTCTTCATCAGAAGAATCATCGGCTTCCTCACTGACTTCTTCAGAATCATCAGCTTCTTCACTGATTTCCTCGGAATCGTCGGCTTCTTCACTGACTTCTTCAGAATCATCAGCTTCTTCACTGACTTCCTCAGAGTCAGATTCGTCTACCTCTTCGCTATATTCTTCGGTTTCTTCAGTAACTTCCTCAGTAGATTCTTCGCTGTATTCTTCAGTTTCTTCGGTGACTGTCGATTCTTCGATAACTTCTTCAGTAGATTCTTCGCTGTATTCTTCAGTTTCTTCGGTGACTGTTGATTCTTCAGTATATTCCTGGGTTTCTACAGACTCTTCGCTGGTGGTTGAGGTTTCTTCAATCACGGTTGATTCTTCAGTAACTTCAACCGAATGTTCTTCAACTACCGATTCAAAGGAAACCATGTCCGCTTGAAAAATTACATAGTATTCCTCAAAAGTAGCCATATTGACTTGGGAAACAGTTCCATTAGACACAAAACCACAGGCATCCATTAAAGCCGCATATTCTGCGTCATCTAGCATGGTTAGATCGGCTTCTGTCAATTCTCCCCGATCGATAGCAACACAGGCTTGCGCGATCACGGCAACATCTTTTGCAGAAATTTCGGCCAGGGCAGGCATAGCGATACCCAGGCTTGCAGCAGTTACCCCAGTCAGTAGCATTGCCCATTGTTGCAGTCTGTTCATATCCTTCTCCAGATTCAGGTAAAAGTAATGCTCGGTATGATTAGGTAAACGATCGCCCTCATGCTTTTTGAGCCAGATTTTGACTCTTCTCAGGCAGTGAGGAATAAGAATACAGGTATCAAAAACGACTCGTTTTCAATCCCTCTCTTATCTATCGACACAATTCCAGCAAAAATCACGCTTCTGGTGATTAATCTAAAGCAACTAAAATAAGATTTTACATAAATAAAACTGATTTATGAGTAGTCCAGTGACTGCTCTAGAACCCGCGCTAAGATTTGCTAAGGCTTGGACTTGCTAGAGTTTGAGTAAGCGAGTGCAAGAGGAGCTGAGTTGCTGTAGCAATCCATCTAACTTCTGTTGGGCAACAGTTGCTAAAGCCGCTGTTTCGAGTTTGGATTGGCATTGATCAATCGCGCTTTTTTGAATCGATCGATTGGCCACAGGCATCTGCTCGGTTTCAGCAGCTCAATCTCACTTATCCGAACTATTACAGCAGCCAGAATTTTCATGGTATTGTAGGCGGCTATCTTAATCCGATTGCAGCAATGACGTACGATCCGGTCACTGCGATCGCTTCTCCTCCAAGTGAAACCTGGATCCGGCGGCAGGTGATCCGCATGATTACTGAACAACCGCAACGCATTCTAGATTTGGGATGTGGCACTGGATCGATGGCGATCGATTTAAAGCAGGCATTTCCAGCCTCAACATATCAAAGTTGGTGCATCCATCTGGGCGACGGTTGGTGATGGTGATTAGTGATGGGCAGTCGGAGCTATGGCAGAACAGCCAACTCCAGCCTGCTCCTAACACGTTGCAGTCTAAGCAGCCTGCCCCAAATCTTCATGCCTGGTTACACTACTGGGCAAGCCATGGCTCGACGGTGATGGTGCAGTTGCTACCCAAGTGGATGTGGGAGCAAAGCGCTTTGGCATTTGGTATCCCGGCTCAACTCATGTCAATTTTTCCGGGAGCAGCCAATCAGCTCTGGGATGCATTGGGGCTTTCTGCACGGCAGCGCCGTCGTGCCGTCGTGCCGATAAAGATCCTGTTTTGAAAATACCAGTGGTCACCCTAGAAGCAGAGTCTTTGCAAACTTGGGCAACGGTTGTTGCAGCGGCTGGGATTGCGCCACCTCCTGGTTTTGTATTCAATCTCAGCGATCTCAAACAATATCAACAGGCGTTCCAGCAAACCCCTGATCGTCTAGCAAAGTCTACTCCGGTCCATGTAGCGGAAGTGTTTATGAGTGGCCTGCTGCAACTGACAGGCATCAATCAGAAAACACAGCAGCCTGTTTATGACTTCAAAACAAAAGAAGTCCGGCGACTACTCAACTAGGCGTTCCCTACCTACAAAACGCATCAGGTCGTGAAGGTTTTATCTGAGGCGATCGCCAAAAAACTAGGTAGAGACGATCTCAACAGTTTTGCGGCATTTCTTTCGCTCGATCCAGCAGTGCTGGAACTATTCTCAGCTCGAGAGTTTGCAAGACAAAGGCTATCAGGGCATCCAGAAGCAACATGCTAACAGCCGCATTCCGAAAAAGAAGCCGAGAGGAGGACAGCTCAGTCGATCAGATAAAGCAGCCAATCGTCAACTGGCCCGTGAACGGGTAGTGATTGAGCATGCCAATCGAAGGTTGAAGATTTTCAGAATTTTGGTTGGGCGTTATCGCAACTGTCGCGGACACTTTGGCTTACGCTGCAATCTGATTGCTGCTCTGTACAACTATGAGCATTCTCAACAAGGCTGTTTGGGCTAATTTGCAAGAGGTCTAGTATTACAGTTGTAGATAAATTGGATTGAGAATGTCTGGTTGTAGGTAGAGCAATGCTGGATATCACGAACTTATTCCCGACAGGTCCTGAGCTGGAAACCCTTGCTGAGTGGAGTAACCTCCTCAAATCCTTTCAGCAGCGTTTAGGCGCTTACTTTGCTCGTTGTGAGGCTCGTCAAGCTGCATTTAACTACATTCAAGCCCTGTTGAGTCCAGTAGAACGAAAAAATGGGTGGCAGGCGGCAGAGCAAGTCGGGGATGCCAATCCTTATCGAGTTCAACATTTGTTAGGACGTGCCCGTTGGAAAGCAGATGCCGTCACTCACGAAATTCGGCAATTCGCCATTAAACCGTGTTGGTTGCAGACCTCGAACAAAAACGATTAAGCAGTAGCCAAATCGCAGATCTGCGACTAGCCGCCTCGAAGCTCAGTGGAGCCAAGCGCCGCAGTTTTCAGGCCGAAATGTGTTTGAAATATTGCCATGGGAGCGCCAGATTGAGTGAAACCATCTTTGGATGGAGCCGAGCAGCCGTTGAACTGGGTTGAGCCGAGGCACAAACTGGCATCACCTGTGTTGGAGCACAGTCTAGCTTGAGTGGGACAATGCAAAGCTATTGTAAACATCGGAGATTATGCTAGAGGAGGCAAAACGAGAGGAGATAACCAAGCCAATGACCATGACCTGAGGTGCAAAGAGAAGTACATTCCCTGTGGCATTGTTGATCAGGATAGTGGGGAATTGCACATTAGTTTTGGCAATTCCTACAAAACCAGTGATTTCATTGTGGACACCATTGAGCAGTGGTGGGACAGCCTAACGCTGGCTCAACAGCAGACCACTCAGCAGATTCAGTTCAAAGTCGATAACGGACCTGAAAGTAGCGGTGTGCGAACTCAATTTCTCAAACGCATGTTGGAGTTTGTAGACCGCATCGATAAACCGATCCACTTGCTCTACTATCCGCCTTACCATAGCAAGTACAATCCCATTGAGCGATGTTGGGGCATCTTAGAACAGCATTGGAATGGTGCCAAACTCGTGAATGTGGCAACCATAGTGGGTTGGGCGCAAAGTATGACCTGGAAAGGTCTCCATCCGAGAGAGTGCTCAGAATTTTGTGTAAGCTGTGAGAGTTAAACATGGAAGCGACCTGGAAATAGGATAACAAAATATGACAGTGCTGCTCCCCAATTTGGGATAGGACGACTCCATCGCTTAGCAATGTTATGCATTGCTAAATACATTAACTTGAACACAGATTCCTCGTCTGGGAACACTGCTTTGGTTTTAATTACCTTTCGCAAAGAACGTTTTAGTGACTCAATCGTGTTCGTTGTGTAAATGACCTTGCGAATCTCCATTGGATAGTTAAACAACGGGATAACGTTCTCCCAGTGCCGTATCCAGATCTGGCTAATCGCTGGATAAATATCATCCCACTTGCTGGCAAATGCATTCAGCGCTGCTTCCGCTTCTGGTAATGTAGCTGCTTGATAAATCGGTTTGAGGTCTGCTGAAACTGCTTGAGCATCCTTCCAGCAAACATAGCGTAAGCAGTTGCGCATCAGGTGCACCACACACAACTGCACTTGGGTCTGAGGATAAACCGCTTCAATCGCTTGGGGAAAGCCAACCAATCCATCACAGCAGGCAATCAGGATGTCCTTCAGTCCTCGGTTCTTCAACTCTGTCAACACCCTCAGCCAGAATTTCGCCCCTTCTGTTTCTGCTTCGCCAATCCACAAACCGATTAGTTCTTTGTCCCCTTCTAAATTGATGCCTAACACCACATATACAGCCCGTTTGCTTACCCGTCCTGCAACCTTGATATTGACATAAAGGGC